>NZ_CAXVWK010000027.1:0-22833 GCF_964263795.1 Mucilaginibacter sp. | reverse complement strand
CCACATCCATTTTTTAGATGTATCGTTAGGTGGCTACACCCAGTCAGCATTGATTTTTAAAGCTAAGCTTGTTTAATAACCCGCAAAAAAAAACGCCCGCTGTTACAGCGGGCGTTTTTTTAATCAACTACTAATAATTAGTCTCGTTTCGTTTTTGCTGTACCTGATCAACAGCAAGGTCAACTTTTTCGGTAGCGTATTGCTTGGCTTTTTCAAACCATTCCGGGGCGTCTTCAGTAAGATCGTCTAATATCGAGCGGCCGTTTTCGCCTTTTTTAGTAATGTAATTTATGCCGTAACCGATGGCAGCGCCAACAGCTATAAATTTTAAAAGTCCCATGATGTTTAAGTTTTAATGGTAAATGTATAACATGTTGAATACAACTTTAATGCCAATAGTTTACAACCGGCTGCGCGTTTTTAGGGCTTGTAAAGTTAACCATGCCGATAACAAATGTTGCATGGCGATTTTTTACGGCGATTTATTATTGTTAACCAAACCTTAACGCCAATAGGCGGTTTAGCGAACATATTTATAGTTATGGAAAATTTTACAATGCTGCAGTTTTTTGAATGGTACACCAATGGCGATGGCAACTGGTGGGAATATTTAAGAAATGAATCAGGGCGGTTAAAAGGGGTTGGAATAGATGCGGTATGGCTGCCGCCGGCTTACAAAGGCGCTGCAGGCGGCTATTCCGTTGGTTATGATGTTTACGATATTTATGACCTGGGCGAGTTTGAACAAAAAGGATCTGTACGTACCAAATATGGTACAAAGGAGCAATACATTAATGCAGTAAAGGCGGCAAAGGAAGCGGGCCTTACCGTGCTGGCCGATATTGTTTTAAACCATATGGGCGGTGCCGACGAAGCAGAAAAGGTAACCGTGCGCAAGGTAAACCCGGATGACCGGAATGAATTTATCAGCGATCCGTTTGAGATTGAGGCTTACACCAAATTTACGTTTCCGGGCCGCAATGGGCAGTATTCGCAGTTCGTATGGGACTGGCAATGTTTCTCTGGGGTCGACTTTGATAACCGTACAAAAGAGACAGCGATTTATAGCATCCAGAATGAATCGGGCGAAGCGTGGGAAGATGTAGTTGGCGATGAGAATGGCAACTTTGACTACCTGATGCTGGATGATATTGACACCCGCAACCCTGCCGTGCGCGACGAGCTTAAACGCTGGGGTAAATGGTATGCCGAAACTGTGCAGTTTGATGGGATGCGCCTTGACGCGATAAAGCATATGTCATTTGAGTTTTATAACGACTGGCTGGACCACCTCCGTACCGAACTGCAACGGGAACTGTTTACGGTAGGCGAATTCTGGAGTTTTGAGGTAGATAGCCTGCTGCAGTATATCGAAGCTACTAATGGCCGCATGTCGTTATTTGACGCGCCGCTGCATAACAATTTCCACCAGGCATCAATTCAGGGTAAGGATTACGACCTGACCACCATTTTTAATAACAGTCTGGTGGCGGCAAATCCTGCGCTGGCGGTAACCATTGTTGAAAACCATGATACACAACCCCTGCAATCTTTAGAGCAGCCGGTTGATTACTGGTTTAAGCCCCTGGGCTACGCGTTGATTTTGCTACGCGAGGGCGGTTACCCCTGCGTGTTTTACCCGGATATGTATGGATCTACCTATACAGATAAAGGATCGGACGGTAACGACCAGGAGATCATCCTGGCTAAAGTGGAAGAAATAGAACCGATGCTGCATGTGCGCAAGCACCTGGCTTATGGTTTGCAGCGCGATTATTTTGATCATCCTAACTGCATCGGGTGGACACGAGAAGGCGATGGTGATCATGAGCATTCGGGCTGCGCCGTTATAATGTCTAATGGAGATGAAGGTTTAAAAAATATGGAGGTAGGCCAGGTGCATGCCGGTAAAGTTTTTGTTGATTACCTGGGCAAGCATGATGCCGAGGTAACGATCAATGAAGAGGGCTGGGCCGAATTTTACTGCCGCCCGGGTTCGGTATCCGTTTGGGCGGTTAAAAAATAGTGACGATTATGCAAGCTGATCTGGAAATACGGGTTGCAATTTAAAGGCATTATTCCTATTTTGAGTGTTAACCCACTATTTTCACAAGTATTTGATAGTCAACTATTTAGGCTATTTTTTAGGAAAAAGTGTAAACCTTTGTTAACCTTTATGCGTTTTTTGAACCACTTTATTGGGAATGCTTTTATTAAGCGATTGCTGTTGTTTGGCTTTTTAATAACAAACATTGCAGCATCGGCTAAGCCGGTTATCTACGTAAACCAAATAGCTTTTGACAGCAATGCCCCAAAAACAGCCGTGGTGCAATTTGATGGGTTGCAGGGAGGCAAGCTGAATTTTGCTGTCAGTGATGCAGTAACCCACAAGGCCGCTTTTAAAGGTGTTTTGACCAACCCGCAAGCCATTGCCGCTTGGTTTCCCGGAAAAATCTATTATCAGGCCGATTTCTCGGCGTTCAACAAGCCGGGTAAATATATCCTAAACCTTACTTCAGGCGGTGAGCAATTTAACTCTTACGTTTTCGAGATCGGCGAATATGCCATCGCGAAGCAAACCATCGCATCGATCATTCACTATTATCACAAGCAGCGCGCCAATACACCCCAAGAGTTAACTGCCGACGCGAAATTACAGTTGTTTGGCAGCAACCAAACGGTTGATATGCGCGGCGGCTGGTGCGATGCTTCCGGCGATATCAGTAAGTACTTTTCGCATCTGGCGTATGCTAATTACATGTCGCCTCAGCAAACGCCTTTAGTAACCTGGTCCATGGTAAGCGCTTCAGAGGCTATCCCCGGCTTACTTACAAAGTGGGGAGTAAAGGACTCGCTGGATGCCGAGGCGCTTTATGGTGCCGATTACATGATGCGGGCACTGAGTAGGGAAGGGTACTTTTATATGATCGTGTTTAGCTACTTTAATAAAGACCCAAACGCCCGCCGTGTAGTAGGGTTGCTTGCTGATAGTAAAACCACTAATGATTACCAGTGTGCTTACCGTGAAGGAGGGGGGATGGGCATTGCCGCGTTGGCCCGCATAGCCCGCTGGAAGCAGAACGGTGAATTTACATCGGCACAATACCTGGAAGGTGCGGAGCGCGCTTTTGACCATCTGCAAAAAAACAACCTGCGATATGATGATGACGGAAAGGAAAACATTATAGATGATTATTGTGCGCTGATGGCTGCAACCGAGCTTTGGATAACAACCGATAAGGAGCAATACAAGGATGCTGCACGCTCCAGGGCGGCAAAGCTATCGAACCGAATGAGCGGTGCCGGCTACTTTTACGCTAACGACGCAGGCCGCCCTTACTGGCACGCTGCAGATGCAGGCCTGCCGGTTGTAGCTTTAACACGCTACCTGGATGCAGAGAAGGATAATAGTTACCGTGTTAGTGCATTGGCGACCATAAAAAAGGCTTTGGATTATAACTTGTCGGTTACGAACAGGGTAAGCAACCCATTTGGTTACGCCCGGCAAAGTTTTATGTTTAAGGGTAAAGTGCGAGATGGATTTTTTATTCCGCATGATAATGAAACGGGCTGGTGGTGGCAAGGGGAAAATGCCCGTTTAGGGTCGTTAAGTACAGCTGCAATTGTGGGCGGCAGGCTGGTATATCCGGCAAAAGGCAACTGGGGCGTAAAGCCTGCACTGGCTAAGTTTGCTAATGATCAGCTGACCTGGATTATGGGTGGCAACCCTTACAGCAGGTGTTTCGTTTATGGTTTCGGCAAAAACAATGTGCCTTACATGCATTCCAGTTTTGGGCACGGGTCTGAAAAAGGCGGCATCAGCAACGGCGTAACCGGTAAAGACGGCCATGCTGATGGCAGCGGTATCGATTTCAAAACCGAGGCAGAGGGCAACGAATGGCGGTGGACCGAACAGTGGATTCCGCATGCTGCATGGTTTTTACAGGCTGCGGCCGTAATGGCTCAAAACGATGGCCGGTAATTATATTATTATCAGAAAAACGTATGGCTTTTTCACCAAACATTTATATTTTTGCTTCAAATAAACAGAATAATGGAATCATCAACTAAAAACGCAAATTCAGAAGGCCACTACATATTTTTAGTTTTAACAGTTATGGTAGGTTTAGTAGGTGTTTACCTGCGCTTTGCAGAATTCCCTCATGCTACCTTAGTTTCAAACATCATTTTGTTTATCGCATCTATGGTATGCTTAAGAGCTGTATTTGGTATCCTGAAGTAAAATCAAAAACGATATAATTAAAAAGCGCTCATGTGTTTGCACGAGCGCTTTTTTATTGTCCTGATATTTTGCGATTGCTTTGATCGTGTCTTTAAGCGGATCATTTACTCCCCCGCATCTTTTGGCCGATATTTAGATTCATTCAGTATCTTTTGGGGATTGTTATCAGCCATTAACTGAGGCAAGGTGACGTCGGGGTGCTTGTCCATATATTGTTTTACAATTTGCCAGCCTGTCCAAACGGCCAGCTTTGGTGCCGAATCATTGTCTTCGCCCAAGCCTGGGGTAAACGGTGCTTCATTCAGGTATTTTTGAATTTTCTGGTAATCGGTTTCGTACAATAGGTTTTCTTCTAAAAAGTAGCGCCAGATGTTGCCTTTGTAATCATGGCACCACTTAGTTTGTTTGCCGGTAAAACCTATCTTGGTCGAGTCGGCAAAGTCAGGCAGGGTTTGGTCCATAAAGTACATGATCTTACCATTGTATATCATTTTGGATAGTAATGTGGTGTTCGAATCCGGCTCAGGGAACATGTCCTCGCGGGCAATTCCTTCTATTACCCGTGGAGTAATATAGTCGGGTGTAAACCTTCTGGAAATATAAAGCGGAAAGGCCTCGACCAGCGCCTGCGATTGATAAAACCTGGAGTTAGCTCCAAGGAACAGGTCGAGCCCGATGGCGAAATAACCATCCCCAATAGAAGTTTGCGCCTGGAATCCCGAGATGTACGCATACACTTTCGGTAGTTCTTTTTGCGGGAAATAATACTTTATCCTGCGGAATGCATCGGTCAGTTCGGTATTTTGTTTATCCATGTTAGGATAAGCAGCGTCGGCATCGTGTTTAAGATCGTTATAGGCCTGGCCAGCAAATACATCACGTAGGTTCTTATAATAACTGGTATCTGCCGTGCTACCTAATTTTAGTATCCGCTCAATAAAATCTGTATAAAAAACACCGTATTTTTTTTGGAGTTGGGCTACCTGCGGAGTTAGCGGTTTTGTTTTTAACAGGTCAAAGTCATGGTCAAAACGTTCTACCTTAACATCCAGGGGGATATTGCTAACGTCTACCTTTTTTGTACGGCTGCAGGCTCCAAAAATCATTGCACCGCAAAAACTTAAAAAGATAAATCGTGTTTTTAAGGAATAAGGCATCATTTATAATGTTTTAGCAAAAATAATTTTTTTATTTGCAATAAGCGCAGGCTTTACTGTACACACCTTATGAAGATTGCATTAGCACAGTTTAATTATCATATCGGCAATTTCGAGTCGAACACCAGTAAGATCATTGCAGGTATCCGTCAGGCAAAAGACCATGGTGCCGACCTTATCGTATTTTCTGAACTTTGCGTGTGCGGTTATCCCGCACGCGATTTTCTAGAATTTCGCGAGTTTATCAGTCGTTGTGAAGAAGCCGCGCAAGAGATAGCAGCCCAGTGCGTTGGTATTGCCTGTATCATCGGCTTACCTACGCCTAACAACAACCCGGAAGGCAAGGACCTGAATAACTCGGCTTATTTTATCGAGGATGGTAAAGTAAAAGCTGTTGTTAACAAAGCCCTGCTGCCAAACTACGACGTGTTTGACGAATACCGGTATTTTGAACCCTCTACCACTTTTAACTGTATCGATTTTAAGGGTAAGCGTATTGCCCTCACTATTTGTGAGGACTTGTGGAACACCATCGAAAATCCGTTATATGTTACCCGGCCAATGGATGTTCTGATCAAACAACAGCCGGACGTAATGATCAACATCGCTGCATCGCCGTTTGCTTACAATCATGATGAAGAGCGGATAGCGATACTGAGCGATAACGCAAGCCGGTACCAGTTGCCGCTTTTTTATGTAAACCACGTGGGCGCACAAACTGAACTGATATTCGATGGCGGGTCGTTGGTGTTTGATAATGCGGGCAAGGTAGCCGATGAGTTGCCGTACTTTACGGAGCAATTAGCGTACTATACGCTATCTGACGACAGGCAGGTTAGCTTCGATCACCCAACTACCCAAAAAGCTCAGCGCGAAAGTGATATTCATCAAATTCATCAGGGGTTGATATTGGGCATTCGTGATTATTTTTATAAATCCGGATTTAAACAAGCGGTTTTAGGTTTATCAGGTGGTATCGACTCTGCTGTGGTATGTGCCCTTGCTGCAGAAGCACTCGGTGCCGAAAACGTGATGGCAGTTTTGCTGCCTTCGAAATTTTCGAGCGATCATTCGATAAAGGATGCCGAAGACCTGGTGAGTAATTTGGGCTGCATGAGCCAAACCGTAAATATCGCCAAAATTACAGATGCGGTTGAAGAACAGCTATACCCTCAATTTCAAAACCTGCCATTCAACATCACCGAAGAGAATATTCAGTCGCGGAGCCGGGCGGTGGTACTAATGGCCATGTGCAACAAATTTGGCTATATACTACTCAATACCTCAAATAAAAGTGAAGCTGCAGTTGGTTACGGTACCCTTTACGGAGATATGTGCGGCGGGATCTCTGTTTTGGGTGATGTTTATAAAACGCAGGTTTTTGAACTAGCCAGGCATATTAATAAGGACAAAGAGATCATCCCGATTAATTCAATTATTAAGCCGCCATCTGCCGAGCTGCGACCCGGACAAAAGGATAGCGACTCCTTGCCTGAGTATGATATTCTCGATAAAATTATACAGGAGTATGTGGAGCACCGTTGCTCATCGGCAGAAATTGTTAAGTTAGGTTATGATGAGCCTACTGTTCAGCGCGTGATAAGACTGGTGAACCTGGCCGAGCATAAGCGTTATCAAACGCCGCCAATTTTGCGGGTATCACCAAAGGCTTTTGGTATGGGCAGGCGTATGCCGATAGTCGGTAAATACCTGTCATAAAATATATTTTGTATTTGAGTTAAAAGCGGTTAAACCTTTGCAAAAATGTTTGTCTAACAATTATAATTTATACCTCACGTAATGAAAAAATATATCAACTTAATGCTGGCGGTGATCTGTGTTTCGGCACTGTCGGCCTGTAGCAGCTACAATTACTACACAGCTGCAGCTAACAAAACAAATTTATCGCAGTACCGCACCTTTGCCTGGGCGGCCCAAAGACAAAACCCAAACAAGCAATGGCGCCCGCTCGATGAGATCGGGAACGGCAAATTGCAGGAAGCTACCAAGGTAGCCCTCATTCAGAAAGGGCTAGTGCTTGAGCAGCAAAATCCAGATCTGTTGGTTAGGTATGCAACGGTAACAGGCCGTGGTACTAAACTTCAATTTAACTCGCCTTATTACGGCTATGGCTGGGGCGGTTTTGGCGGCTGGGGCTATGGTGGTTTTTACCGCCCGTGGGGCTGGGGTGGCTACGGCGGCTGGGGCTATGGATACGGTGGCGGCTGGGGCGGTTACGGTTACGGCCAAAAGGTTTCCTATAAAGAAGGCACTATTATTATTGACCTGATAGATACCAAAACTAACACAATTGTATGGCGTGGTTATGGTGTAGGCGAACTTCACAATCCTAAACAAACCATGAACGATATACCTAAGGTAGTAGACGGTATCATTAAACAACTGGAACTAGCCCCTGTTGCAAAAAAATCATAAACCGGTTAAATTGGAACAAATAATGAAAGGCTTCCGGGTAAATTCCGGAAGCCTTTTTGTTGAATATGGTTGGATGAATTTACTGCTTAAAATTTACCTATGCCGGTAAGTTTTTTGGTGGTAGAGGGCGGTTGTGTTCACGTTCACGCCGCATGAACACCGTGAACACTATATAAGCGTTTAGTAATAAGTAACTTACGAAATGAGAATGTGTAACAAAAATTTGATAGAATTAATTATCTACAGTTTATCAGTATAGATAATGATTTCTTCTAAAAAATTAATTAGCAGAAATTGAACCTTTTTTATCTTTTTTATGCAATTGGTACACCCCGAAAATTATCGCCGCAAACACCAAAATATATACCCAGGTATCGAGGGGGACGGAGCAAGGGTTACCTACATCGGGGTTATCGCCTGGTAAAGTTGGCCCTTCGTCACAATCCTGCGCAATGGCATGTATGTTAAATAAAACTGTTAACACAATTATACCCAGTACTTGTTTAAAATTCGCCCTTTTCAATCGCTGCATCAATTCTTAATAAATTTACTGTTACCTACTATTGCTTTGTTAGTGTTGTTAATTACCTGTACAAAGTAAGAGCCCGGTTTTAAGTTGCTTACATTATCCTGCCATGTAGGCTGTGTTGATGTTGCCCTTCTAACCACTACACCGGCACCATCAGTTATAATGATGTTATAAGATACGTTATTGCCCTGCGATACGGCAATGCTTACATTCACCACATTGGTGGTGGGATTAGGAAAAACACTCATGTTACTTACTATAACGCTGTTTGAATTATCTGAGTACGTCAGATTAACAACTTTCGAATAAGTAATTGTACCGTTAAAGTCAGTTTGTTTTAAGCGATATTGGTTAAGGCCTTTGGCGGGCGCATTATCCAACAGGCTATAGTTACCCAGCTGGCTCGATTGTAAGGTGCCTATTTCTGTAAATGTTTTACCATTATCAACGCTTCTTTCTACACTGAAGCTAGTATAAGTGCTTTCGTTTTCGGTTATCCAGGTAAGTCTAGCGCTTTGGTTTGCTTTAGTGCCGCTAAAATCAAGCAGGCGCAATTGCATTGCCGGGTTTTGTCGAATCACAAGGGTAAAACGGTTAGTACCGAAAGTAGCCGTGTTAGTTCTGTCGATATTAAAATTATAAGTAGGGTGAATGCTTAGGTTCAGCGAGTCTTTAGTGAACGCATCCTTAAGCCATACCTGGTATAGTGCAGGTAAATCCCTTGCTTCTTTTAAATTTAACGAGTATAAGCCTTTTGCTGCTGTTGCATCAACCAGTAACGGGATAATGCGATCTTCTTTTTGAGGAGCAGGCAGGCGGTTGATGCTTAGGTTGGTTTTATCATCAGATAACGATGATAAACTCACTACGGCACCGCTACCGCCAATGTCTTCAGCATCTTCATTCTGAATGTAGTTAATCTTAGCTGCCGAGTTTAATACCACTACAATTTCGTCATCATTAATTTCATCGGCTATTAACTTAAGGCGGATAAGTGGCTCGGAACCGCTAGCCGGCGCTGGCGTAGCAGCCATTGATGTTTGATTAGTTGAGAAGATCTTGATCAGGTTGGCAGCTGCGGGCTGTATTAAACTTTTAGAATTTTCCCTGAACTTAAATGTTTGAGTACCATTAGTGGCCCTTAAAAAGAAGCCCTGACCGCTGGCTATCATATTACTTGCCGCCCCAACTGCTGTGCCCGGGTTAACATTGGTTGTTGTATCTGCAGTAGTAATAGCACCTAATTTCTGCATATACGTTTCGTACTGTTTGTTGACAGGGTTAAAAATGTAAATAGTAGGCGCGGTTGTAGCCGTTATGGCCGGGTAATTGGCCGAGTAAAGAGGTGAATTAGCTACAGTAGCCGCCCTGTTAAACTTCTCGAAATTAATAGTGCTTGCATACGGGTTGCCTAACAAGTTGTATCCTCGTGTATTAGCGTTAGTTTTACCGGTCGTTACGTTTGAATATGATAAGGTAGTAAGTGATGTTGTTTTGTACCAAATCTGTACATCAACCGTACCAACTGTTAATGTGCCTGATTGTACTGCAGTTACATCTTCCGGAAAAGCGAAAGGCGCCACCGTTTTATTGGTTAAATTGTTTGTTTTATCACCTCTAAAATAAAATAGCACCCCATTACCTACAGGTATATAAGTAACTGTGTCGGCAGTGTTTGTTAAGGTTGCTTTCTTTTGTGTGCTGTATTGATATAGCGTACCGTTATTTATTTTAGAAATACCCTTAAATGCACCAGACACAAAAGAGGTGCCGGTTTGAATAATATCATCTCTGTACAACCATATCGATGGGTTGTTAAGAGGGGAAGCGATAAAGCCATTTGTAGTACCCAAATAGCCCGTGACGGGCATGGATGCAGCTAAATAATTTAAGCTGATTACTTTTGCCGTTCCATTAGGTGTATAAACAGGTGACGATATTAAACGATAGCCACGTTTATCGAGTGACGTGGGGCTGCCTTTATAAAAGCGTTCTACATTTAAAGTACCAGTAACAGATGCATTAGTTGGAACAATACCAACTGTGGCAGAGCCGTTAGCATCAGAATTTAAGGTTAAATTTAGGGTGCCTACTGCGAAAGGTATGCCGCTACCTACGGTAAGTATCCCAGTGCTTCCAATTTTAAATAGGCCGGTATTAGCGCCACCGCTGCCATTTAAGGTTTTTGCACCGGTGCCACTTAATGTTAGGTTATTAAATAATATCGGCATGGTTGTGCTGGTGTTGGCATTGTTAATATTTTGAGCACCTGCCAGGTCGAAATTTATGGTACCACCTGTTGCCCTGAATGAGCCTGTGGTTGCCGAGTTGGTAAATGTAGCGGCCGCAATGTTAGCTGTACCGCCCGTCATAGTAGCTGTACCGGTATTAGTAAAGTTTGTACCGTTAAAATCCTTTAAACCACCAGACCCAAGATTAAAGGTCGCGCCGGAGGCATTGGAAATATCACCACCAAAAGTACTATTTCCACCACCTAATGTAATAATGCCTCCATTGTTATTTGTAACTGCTCCGGTGGTATTAAGGATACCGGTACTTGTTTGAGCAATAGTGCCGGTGTTTGTGATTGAATTATAAGCTAATGTACCCGTACCGGTTTGATTGACAGACGCACCCGCTAAATTTGTAAATACGCTACTTATAGTAAGTACACCTGTTCCAGATTGATTGATAACTTTGTTATTATCAAGTGCAGCCGAAAAGTTTAAAGGTGCTGCTCCGGTATGATTTATTGTACCATTGTTTCCGTTTACACCCTGTTGTGCTGCCGCCAATTTTAATTCACCTGCCGAAGCCGCCTGGGTTATAGTTCCTGTAGCGGTGTTTGTAACAACCGCACCAAATGTTAATGCACCACTACCGGTTTTATTAACAGTACCGGAATTGTTCATCGTAGCTTGAAAAGTTATACTTCCGGCTCCTGTCAGGTTAATTGAGCCTGAGTTTGTTGATCCTCCAGTAAAGGTTGTGTTTTTTGAGGCTGTAGTTAATATTCCATTATTTGTCAAAGTAGTAAAGTTGGCCTCTGATTGCGAGTTTAAGGTAGCACCTGTACCAATATTTAATGCATTTGCTGTTATTATGTTTCCATTTTTAATGGTTGCGGTTGCGTTATCCTCAATCGTTACACTGCCACTAATTGTAGCATTATTGGTAGAAACACCAAGATCTATAGTTGACCCGGTGCCTGTAAAAGTAAGATTATTAGAAGAGTATCCTCCAGCAGGTACTATCGGATAAAAAGTTAGCCCGCCGGGGATAACTATATCGGATGTGTTGCCGGGAAATTGATAGTTTGACCAATTAGCATTGTCAGTAGGATTTGTACTATTTCTACCAGCCCATATAAACGTTGTGGCTGGCGGCATAGTTAACGGAGATCCATCGAAATTAATAGTGTTATAAGCCGTGTAAGGTGTTGTAGTTACCATCGGTATTTGCTGAGATGTAGAACTACCAGATGGCTCAAGCCGAAAATAAACAGAAGAAGGGGATGATGTATTGTCAAATGCTTTAACGTCAAGAACCAAAAAATAATTACGAACTTCATTTGTAATAACAAGTCCGTTGCCACTATTTAAACTTGTAAACCCTACAAAATTTCCATTTAGTACACCAGTGCCAATAGGCGTATCATCTGCATTTGGGCCATAAACATTATTAGTTGATGATTCATAAATTCTTGCGTTTGAAAAGTAAGTACCGTTATTTCCGGCAGGAAAATCGATATTGATTTGATTAATTGTAGCTTGTCCATTGGCGGTAATTGAAAAACCAAAGTAAGCGTGATTTATATCACCTGGAAAGATAGTAGTTTTTATACCATAAGTGGCGGTAGTAAGTGGACTTACAACTATTGAAGATTTATACATCTTGAGATCATCCCATTTAAACGTAAGAGCTCCAGAATTAGTAACTGATGTTTCAAAAAAACTTCGAGAGTAAGCATTGTTCAATTGATCATAAATAGAACCTAAATAGTCTGAACTGCTTGGAAAAGATGTTGGACTTGTATATTGTTTAGCATAAAACAAATAATTTTGATTACTGCCCTGGTGAATAATCCTAATTATATATTTATTACCAGGCGTTACCGTAAGTGATGTGGCAGAAGGGGTGATACTATTATTGGTTTGACTTAAGCTTCCATATCCATATTGGTAAAACTTTAAAGCATTTCCATCTTGTGTAACATAATAACCGAAAAAACCTGATTGCGTTGGATCTGTACCGTTAGCATTAACGTAAAATCGCCATCTGTTTCCTGAAACTTTACCAACTGCTTCAGCAGTTGTGGGCGAGGCCGGCGCTTGATAGATGAATGTCCATTCCCAATTATCACTTGATGACATTGTAAAAGTTGAGCCTGCTAAAACAGCCGACATGTAGGGATTAGTCACTCCAGTTGCCGGATAAGTATAAGTCAATGACCTTGATCCGTTGATCGGCAAGGTGCCTGTAGTTGCATATCCGCCGGTAGATTGATTCGAAGTCCATGTAGTGGGTGCCGCACCTGAAAAAATAGCAGTACGTTCAAAATCTTCTGTATTGTTGCTTTGCCCAAATCCGTTCTCCACAATCAAAAGGCTTAAAAACAATAATGAAAATATAAATTTAGGTATATGTGTATTCAATTTTTTAGATGTTTTATTGATCGGCAAATTTAGCAAAAATGATGCAAACCCGCCGTGGCGACTTAATTATGCTTTATTTTACAAATACGTAAGTATCAAGCTTATAGATTTAATATTAGCAGTTTTTACTCCTATTTGGGGTGTGAAATTATTTCCCCACTTGGGGATTAATTGCAACAACCATTTTTGTTTTTAAAGTTATTTTTCCCCACATTTTAACTTTCATGGCAGGTTTCATTTCATAATCGTTAAATCCTTATCTATAGGGCAATCATCAAGCCGATAAATAAATCGGAGCTCCATGATTTTTATTTTCACAATTATTTACTGAACTTGCTAGAGGGCTTTCTTAGCAGCATATATGGGTAAACTTTACAAGGCTTTTTTAATTTCCATTTCAATTTTTTTCGGCATTTCTTCCGCCTTTGCACAGCGCGAATTGGTCGACGCAGCCAAAAAGCGCGAGCTCGACCAAATCTCTGTTGCAGCTTCGCGCGATTTCACTGCCGGTTTTCAGAAAGCATTATCACTTGCACCATCGCATGGCTGGCCGGTTAGCCGGCGCACCCGGGCCGGTAATCTCGTTGCCCTACAAGGGGTAAATAGATCGGGCTTCCCGGTTTATTTAACTACGCACAATAACGTCATTGCCGCGGCAACTACCAGTACAAACACGGTGCAGCCGGGCGGTGTGTTGGGCCTCAACCTTTCCGGTGCCAGTTCGGTATTAAATAATAAGTTAGGCATCTGGGATGGCGGCCAGGTTTACCAGCAGCACCAGGAATTTGCCGGTAAAACAATTACTGCTAGAGACAACGCCTCGATACTTGACCACGCCACGCATGTTGCCGGTACCATGATAGCGAAAGGGGTATACGCGCCTGCAAAAGGGATGGCTTTTAATACATCAACTTTATCTGCCTGGGATTTCAATAACGACGTTGCCGAAATGGGCGCTGCAGCTTCTGGCTTGCTGTTATCTAATCACTCGTATGGTGATGTTGCCGGTTGGGAATATGACAGCGGTACTACCCGGTGGGAGTGGTATGGCCTTCCCGGCGACTCGGTAGATTATAACTTTGGTTTTTACGACGAGCGCGTACAATCATGGGATAGGATAGCTTATAATGCGCCGTATTATTTGATAGTAGAATCGGCCGGTAACAGCCGCAGCAGCAACGGGCCGGCGGTAGGCAGCCCCTATTTTGGATTCACCAGCCGTACTAATCCAACTATTATTAGCAAAGGCTCGCGGCCGGCCGGCATCAGTAATAATGATGGCTATGATGTTATCAGCACAACGGGCAATGCTAAAAATATTTTAACCGTGGGCGCGGTTAATGCCTTGCCCAACGGCCCTGTCAACCGTAATGATGTTTCTATAGCTTTTTTTAGCAGTTGGGGACCGACAGACGACGGCCGTATCAAACCAGATATTGTGGGTGATGGGGTAAGCGTGCTCTCGACCGGTGTTACCGCAACCAATGCTTATCTTACTTTATCAGGCACTTCCATGTCGTCGCCAAACGTCACCGGGTCGTTGTATTTGCTGCAGGAGTACTACGCACAAAAAAATGCGGGGACATTTATGCGGGCTGCGACTTTGAAGGGCCTGGCATGTCATACAGCGTTCGACGCCGGTAACGCAGGGCCTGACTACATTTACGGATGGGGTTTGCTAAATATGCGCGCTGCCGCTCAGGCAATCACCAATAACGGTGCCACCAGCATAATTAACGAAGCAACACTGGCCCAGGGACAGTTGCGCACTTTCGACGTTACAGCATCGGGCACGGGGCCGCTGGCTATCAGCATCAGCTGGACCGACCCTGCCGGTACGATCACAGCTGACGGAACCATCAATAGCCGCACGCCTAAACTGGTCAATGATCTGGACATCCGCGTGAGCGATGGTTCAACTACTTTTTTGCCCTGGGTGTTAACGCCCGATAATCCGTCGGCAGCAGCCATTAACGGCGATAACATCCGCGATAATATGGAGCAAGTGTATATCGCCAATGCCATTCCCGGTAAGAGATACACGGTTACGATATCACATAAAGGTACACTGAACTCCGGCAGTCAGGCATATTCGGTTATAGCTACCGGGGTGGGTGGTTCGGCCTATTGCGCCTCTGCGCCGGCGTCTACAGCCGATTCAAAGATCAACAACTTTACCATATCGAACATCAACTACACCTCACCGTCGGGTTGTACAGGCTATACCGATAACAGGGGCAGTACTATACAATTTCAGCAGGCACGCAATTATCCTTTCAGCCTTACCCTTGGAACTTGCGGGGCTAATTTCAATAAGGCCGCCAGGGTTTATGTAGATTGGAACGGCAACGGTACTTTTGATGCGGACGAACTGGCCGCTACCACAAACGTGATAAGCGGGACGGGCACTTATACAGGCAGCATCACGGTGCCGCTTACGGTTACACCGGGTAACTTCGGGTTGCTGCGGGTGGTAATGACGGAAACGGCCGATGCTGCGACGATCACCCCTTGCGGTAATTATATTAAGGGCGAAACGCAGGATTATCGCGTACAATTCTCTAAACCCACAGCCGATGCCGGTATTACCAGCGTTGTAAACGGCTCGGGCGGTTCGTCATGCGCCGTTGCAACTGCAATAACGGTGCGGATAAAAAACTATGGTGGGGCATCTATTACTAATGTGCCTGTCAACGTATTGGTTACGCTGCCCGGTGGCACGGTAACCACCTTTAACGATGTGTACACAGGTACGCTTGATCCGCAGGAAGAAACAGATTTTACATTAAGCGGCAAGTTCAATACCATTGCGGGCGCCACTTACACCATAGCGGCACAAACGGTGTTGACTGGTGATCCGATAAGTTCTAACAACAGTGCTACGGGATCTATAATTATCAGTCAGCCGCCGGTTGCAAATGACCTTGCTGCCTTTCTGTGTAGTAATAACAATAGTTACCAGTTATCCGGCAATGGCGACGGGCAGTTGCTTTGGTACAGATCGCCTGCCGATGCCTTGCCCTTTGCGTATGGAAACAACGTTTCGGTAACGGGTGCCCCGGTCAACAACACCTTTTATGCCGGGCTTAACGATTTCAGCGGCAATATCGGCCCTGCAACTAAAAATACGTTTTCGGCAGGTGGGTACAACCAGTTTACACCGGATATCAAGGTACATACCAATATCCCGATAGTAATAGAAACGGCCCGGTTGTACATTGGCAACCCAGGTAAGGTTACATTTACGGTTAAGGCCGATAACGGGCAAGCGGTATCATCGGTAACGCTGAATGTTGCTGCCACACGTGCTAATCCAGCTGCCGGTGCCCTGGCCGACGACCCTACCGACCCCGGCCGGGTTTACACGCTAAACTTAACGCTGCCTGCTGCCGGTAATTATACCATCACCCCAACTTACGAGAATGGTGCAACACTGTACCGCAACAATGGCGGAGTAAGTGGCTATCCGTTTAAATTAGGCGACATTTTTAATATCTATGGTAATACCGCAACCTCGCCAACGTCTGAAAGCGATACTACCTATTACCGTAACTTTTACTATTACTTGTACGATATTCATGTGAAGAGCACCGGTTGCCCGTCGGCTGCCAGGCAGGCTGTTGTGGTGAATAAGCCTGTGATCACTCAGAATGGTGAGGTGCTCAATTCCAGCTTCAACGCGGGCAATCAATGGTACCTTAATGACCAGCCGGTTGAAGGCGCAACCGGCCAAAGCTACTCACCGCTGCGAAGCGGCAAATATCAGGTAGGCGTAACGCTACCGACAGGCTGTATAACCAAATCGGACGTGTTCAATTATGCGCTGATCGCAAAAAATCCTGATAAGTCTACAGATATTGGCCTGGCTATATTCCCGATACCGGCTGTTGATAACCTGAATGTGGTCTTTGTTTCTACAGTGGCTGACAACCTTATCGTATCGCTGATCAATACCGCAGGGCAGGCCGTGTTTTCGCAGCAGCAGGCTATCCTCCCGGGCAATTTTAGCACAGCGATTAACGTGAGTAATCAGTTGCCTGGTACATACTTATTAAAGGTAACGCTTGGCAAAAAGTCGTATTCAAAAAAGATCATTATCGCTAAATAGCGCTAAATAAAACCCTGCACATAAGGCCGGTAGGTGAGTTAGAATGTATATTTTAAACCAAGGCCCGGCGCAAGGTCAAAGAAAGGGCCGGTGGCCAGTTCCAGCCTTGGGTTAATGTCCAGGCTTATAGCAATAGGGGCTTCGGGGATTTTGTATTCCAGGCCTAAGACGCCGTCGGCGCCAATAAGGATGCGGTTGCTGTTGTAATATTTATCGTCGCCAAAGGTTTTGAATTCGCCCCGACCAACTGCGCCGATGTGTGCGCCTGCACCATAGTAAAGCCTTAAACCTTCGGCGTTGAATATCTGCTGATGCAATTCGTACAATCCCGTTACAACCGCGCCATGGTTGCGGATACCAAGGATCCCCTCAAGGGCCGTAGTTGAATTCATAAAGTATTTTACAGAAAGTCCGTTTTCATACCCGCCGAATTTTAAACCTGCGGCAATTTTATAGTCGGGTGTCACATCCTGGGCAAAAGATGATTTTGCAGTTAATAAAAAACAGCTTAACAGTAAGGCGATAAAAGTTAATTTTTTCATATTGGGAGATGGTTTGGGCATAACCTTGCGCAGGCGTACCCTGTTATTCAAAAGTCAAGGGTTAACAAAAGTTGTTTACAATCATTAACGACCGAAAATGGAATTTATGCCCTTGGTGTTTAAAATTCAATGATCCTTATGAAAAAACGGCGTGCCGTTTTTCCGGGCTTTGCATTTGTGCCGGTAAATACTTTAAATTGCTGCCAAATTATAAGCTTCAATCATTCATGAAAAATCCATCCGGTTTATATATTAAGGTATTATCTGTTGCCGCTATCTCCTTCTTTATGGTAGGATGCGTAAAAGGGCAGCTTGGCCAAAATGTAAGCGGCCATTATCAAAACGGAATGGTGGTTTGCGCCTATCCCGATGCCGCCAAAATAGGCGTCGAGATATTACAAAAAGGCGGTAATGCTGTTGATGCTGCTGTGGCGGTGCAGTTTGCGCTGGCAGTAACACATCCGCAGGCGGGGAATATTGGCGGCGGCGGTTTTATGGTTTACCGCTCGGCAGCAGGAAGTACCAGCAGCTTGGATTTTAGGGAAAAGGCGCCTGCAATGGCCAGCACCGATATGTACCTCGATTCTGCCGGTAACGTTATATCCAATATGAGTCTTTACACCCATAAGGCATCGGGTGTGCCCGGCTCTGTCGACGGGATGATCGAGGCGCACAAAAAATACGGTAAGTTAAAATGGGCCGACCTGGTAGAACCCGCCGTAAACCTTGCCCTTAACGGTTTTAAGATGACCAAACGGCTGGCAAGCGATATTAACCGCAATGCCGGCCAGTTTAAAAAGAACAATCCGGGAAGTACATACTTAACCACCAAAGAATGGCAGGAAGGAGATGTACTGGTACAGGAGGATCTTGGCCACACGCTGGAGCAGATCCGTGATAAAGGCCGTGCAGGCTTTTACGAAGGCCCGGTTGCTGATAAGATAGTGGCCGAAATGCAGCAGGGCAGCGGGTTGATCACCAAAGCCGATCTGAAAAGCTACCATGCCGTTTGGCGTAAACCGGTTACAGGGAATTACAAAGAGTATAAGTTCATAACCATGCCGCCACCATCAAGCGGGGGGATAGCGCTGCTGCAGCTGCTTAAGGCGGTAGAGAAGTACCCGCTGCACCGATGGGGCTACAACCAGGATTCAACCGTGCGCCTGATGGTTGAGGCCGAGCGTCGGGTGTATGCCGATCGTTCCAAATACCTGGGTGACCCTGACTTTTATAAAGTACCGGCCGAAAATCTGCTCGATACCAAGTATATCATGAGCCGCATGGAAAACTTTAGCTGGGATGCAGCTACCCCAAGCGCCAGCATCCAGCCGGGAGCTATTGCCGGTTATGAAAGTGAGCAAACTACCCATTTTTCGATAGTGGACAGAGATGGTAATGCTGTTTCTATTACCACTACCCTGAATGATACTTTCGGCTCACATATTTTTGTAAAGGGCGCGGGCTTTTTGCTGAATAATGAAATGGACGACTTTAGCTCGAAACCGGGCGTACCCAATATGTATGGCCTTCTGGGCGGCAAGGCCAACAGCATACAGCCTAACAAACGCATGCTATCGGCCATGACACCTACCATTGTGGAGAAAAACGGCAAACTGTTTATGGTTGTAGGCACCCCCGGCGGGTCGACGATTATCACTTCCGTTTTCCAGACAGTGCTCAACGTGATAGAGTTTGACAAAAGCATCCAGGGGGCGGTATCGGCAAAGCGTTTCCATTCACAGTGGATGCCCGATTTGGTTTATGTAGAGCAAGACGCGCTGGACAGCCTGACTACCGAAAAGCTAAAACAGAAAGGGTACAAGATAACCACCCGCGGACCGATAGGGCGGGTAGACGGTATCCTGAAGACCAAATGGGGCTACTATGAAGGCGGCGCCGACCCGCGTGGTGACGACACCAAGATGGGCTGGTAGAAGAGCAGCTGTAGTTTGAATCGAGCTTGAAAAAATGGTTTAACTATTAACAAAGGTTTACACTATTTGCGTTTTATTAATTTAAAAAGCTTTAAATCAAATAGTTGTAAAAAACGTGGGTTAACATAAAAAAAGCTCATATTACTAAGTTGCCGATGCTTGTAGCTTGGCTGAATAAAATTTAAGCGTCCCCGCCCAGCCAAGCTTGTAGCTTGGCTGAATAAAATTTTAAGCTGGACGCTTAAATTAAATGAACATTTGTAAATTCAGGAAACCATAATCTTGCCTATGTCCCGAAACGCTTCTACAGACGAGTTGTATTTTGTTACGTTAACTGTTGTTAACTGGATAGACGTGTTCACGAGACGCTATTACAACGATTTTTTAATAGAAAATTTACGGTACTGTCAGCAACATCTCAATCTAAATATATATGCCTACGTTATCATGACCAACCACTTGCATTTAGTCGCCAATGTTAGTGACGGCAGTCTTGGTAATGTCTTGGGCAGGTTTAAAAGCCATACATCTAAAAGGTTATTTGAAATGATAGCCAATAACCCGCAGGAAAGTAGACGTGATTGGATGGTCAAAGCATTTAAACAAGCAGGAAAATATAATCCTTTAAATGACGATCATCAATTTTGGCAAAATGGAAACTACCCGGTATCGCTGTACTCGAACGAAATAATACAACAAAAGATAGATTATATTCACCTAAATCCGGTTAGGGCTGGTTTTGTTGGCGCGGCTCATGAATATTGGTATAGCAGCGCTAATGCGGAAAGCCCTTTACAAGTGCTCTACTAATTTAAGCGAGACGCTTAAATAAAATTTGTGTTCAAGCTACAAGCTTGAACAGGCGAAGGGCCTTTTTACCAAGGTTGCCGATGTTGTTTTAATAATAAGCAGCTTGCAGTTTTTAGCGCAGTAGGACGCTGAAAAAATCGATAAGGTACCCTGCCCAGCCAAGCTTGTAGCTTGGCTGAATAAAATTTAAGCGTCCCGCTTATAAATAGCGATACGGTAGCCTTTGTTTATTTAAGCGACACGCTTAAATTAGATTTGTGTTCAAGCTTGTAGCTTGAACAGGCGAAGAGTAATTTAAACCGCAGGCAACGCCCAACAAATGCAAATAAGACCGGTCATGAACTCGACTAAAAATTATTATGTTTGCTAACTATGCGAAGCAGTGTAAAACACCAGGAAACTATTGATTACTTTTTAAAGATCGTTTGGCAAACTGTGGCCAACCGCTATAATCAGCTGGTTACCGAGTTTGGTATTACGCAGTCAATAGGGTACCTGCTCATCAATATAGATGAAGAGGGCACCACCGTTTCGCAGGCGGCGGCCTTACTGGGGTTAAAATCTACCAGCCTTTCGCGCATGCTGAACCAACTGGAGGAGACCGGCCTAATTTATCGCAAAAGTAACCAGGGCGATAAACGTTCGGTTAAAATTTACCTTACAGATCTGGGTAAGGAAAAGCGCCAGCTTGCCAAAAACGTGGTGAAGCAATTTAATAATTACCTGAACGCCCATATCAGCGATGCCGATAAGCAGTATTTAACGGATATGCTCAAAAAAATAAACCAGCTTACCGTTAACTATAAACCCTAACCCTATGCTTTTTTAACCCCCTAAAATGTTAAAAAGTGTTAAGCTGCCGTTTTTGAATTATAAAACAATAAATTTGCCCTTTGAAAAACGGAATGAACAGGGTATTGCTAATTTTATTGTTGTGTGTTGTAGGTTTTGCTTCCTGTAAAAAATCAGAAAGTGAGCTGGACAAGATCAACGCGCAGGCCACGGTTGATGACAAGATCATCACAGATTACATTATGGCTAACGGACTAAGCACTAAGGTTAAGCAAATAGACAGCAGTGGTGTGGCAACGGGTATTTATTATGTGGTAGTGGCACCGGGCAGCGGCAACGCGTTATTTACCAACTCAACCAATGTCACTGTAGATTTTACCGGCAAGATATTAACTACCGGCGCTACGTTTACTAATAGTAACAATTTCCATCCGTCCTTTCAATTAGGATCGGTAATAAGGGCCTGGAAACTGGCCATCCCGCTCATAAAAAAAGGCGGGCAAATACGAATACTATCCCCATCACGTTATGCATACGGCGCTTATGACCAGCCCGAAATTAACCTGCCGGCAAACTCTGTGGTGGATTTTGATCTCAAACTTTTAGATGTAACGAACTGATTTAGATGAAACAAAGAATCTTTACTTTTTTATTGATAGCAGCCGCAAGCTTTACCGCATGCCGTAAAAGCCAGGATGCCGACCCGAATATTAAACAATACGACGAACTACAGATACAAGGCTATATGACCGCCAACGGCCTTACCGATTTTAAAAGGGATACCACCGGCGGCGATACAACCGGCATTCATTACAAGATCATTAATAAAGGTACCGGTACACCATTGGAGTACTCTGACCTGGTTTCGCTGGTGTTCACTATTAAAACGTTTGATGGTAAGTATGTATCTACAGATACCATCACTAACCACATTTATAATTACCTGGGCCACCTGGCACCGTCAAAAGGTGTTACAACATCGGCTAACCTGCCCCTGGGCTTACAGCTTGGCATAAAAACCATTTTGAAATACAAGGATGGCAGTATGCGCCTGCTGATACCATCACGTTTGGCTTACGGCCGTGCTGGGATCCAAAAGGGAAGTGTCACCAACATTAATACCAACATAGCAGGTAACCAAAGTCTTGATTACTATGTACACGTGATAGATGATCAGCAGGTATATGATGACCTGGTTATGCGTAATTATATGACAGCCAACAGCCTTACCGGCTACAGTAAAACCGCATCGGGTATTTATTACAAGATCATAAAAGACAAAGTGGCGGGCAGTTTTATAAATGATAATTCAACCGTATCAGCTACCTATATTACCTATATACTAAACAATACACAGGTTGATAATCAATCGGCAACTACTGCGTTTACATTTGCACCCGGCAGCGGTAGTGGCGTGGCCGAACTTACAACCGGCATCCGTGAGATATTGACAACGTACGGCGGCACAGGCAGTTCACTATCGATGCTTGTACCATCAAGATTGGCTTATGGCCGTAGCGGCAGCAGCACAGGGGCAATCCCATCTAATGCGCCAATCAGGTTCGATACGCAAATTGTTACCGTTACAAACTAATTACCTGGCCAACGCAGCCTTAAATGCTTTAAG
>NZ_CAXVWK010000026.1:0-22779 GCF_964263795.1 Mucilaginibacter sp. | reverse complement strand
ATGCACCCCAAACCAATAATTTAAGGTTAGTGTTACTTGGCGTTTTTCTGGCACCAACCAATATGGCTGTTACCCGGTTCAATTCTTTTACCTTGTACGTAAAATCGCCGGATAAGTTATTGCGGATCTCGCTCATTTGCTGCAGGGTGGTATCCAGTTCGGCTGGCAGCGATTCATTTAAAACCTCTTTTAACCGTTTGGCAATAGTAGGCGATTTGCCGTTGGTAGAGATCCCGATCTTTAGATCGCCTTTTTGAACTACAGAACCCAGGTAAAAATCGCAAAGGTCGGGCTTGTCTGCAACGTTTATCAGCAATTTGCGGTCATGTGCAGACTGGCGGATGAAATGATTCAATTCGCTATCGTTAGTAGCGGCTATGACCAGATCGGCACTGTCAAGGTCGGTATCAGCAAATGCCTTTTGAACAATTTTGAGTTGCGGATACTGCGCGCCAAGAATATGCACATCCGGCAGGAAAATTTTAGAAATAACAGTAACTACCGCCGCCTGGCTGTTGTTCAAAATGGCCGTTAGTTTCTCTAAACCAACATTACCACCGCCAACCACCACGGTATGCAGTTCGTCCAGCTTTAAAAACACCGGAAATAACTGGTTGCCCTGTGCCTTTTTCGGCTGCAGATCGGTTACGTTATTCCTGGGCAACAATGTCATAAAATTCGCGTATAGGCTGGAATTTGGGATGTAGGGACACCACATCGCCAAACACCATCATGGCCGGTGAAGCTATCTTATTTTCTTCGGCAACCTCGGCAATGGTATCGGCCACACCAACAACCACTTTTTCGTTCTCAGTACTGCCGCTTTGTATAACCGCAACAGGCAATCTGCCTTTACCTTCGGCACTAAATATTTTGGCGATCTCGGCCAGTTTATGGATGCCCATCAGCACTACTACCGTAGCATTGGTTTTAGCAGCAGCATAAAGATCGGCAGAGATCTTTCCGTCACTGGTAGTGCCTGTGACCACCCAAAAGCTTTCACTTAAGCCACGGTGGGTTACCGGTATACCCTGCAAGCCGGGCACACCGATAGAGCTGGATATACCGGGTATTACCTGTGCCGGGATGCTGTAGTCTGCTGCATAATCCAACTCTTCAAACCCGCGACCGAATACAAATGGGTCGCCACCTTTCAAGCGCACTACATGGCCGTAGTTTAGTGCGTAATCAATCATCAGCTTATTGATGTTCTCCTGCGAAAAAGAATGATCACCGGAACGTTTGCCCACATAAACTTTTGTAGCATCGCCCGGGGCAAATGTCAACAACTCTTCATTCACTAATGCGTCGTACAAAACCACATCTGCAGTTTGCAGGGCTTTGATCCCTTTTATAGTGATGAGTTCTGCATCGCCGGGGCCTGCGCCTACAAGCGTGATGCGCGGTTCTTTAACCGTTGTTTTTATTTGGGTTTGTATCATGATAACACTGCCTCTCTTTTATTTTTTACCGATTGCAAAAAGTCTGTTGCCTGCTGTTTGTAAGCAGCTGCAAATTCTTGTGTAGGTTCATTTTTATTGATTTGTAAAACCAGGTCGCTAAAGCTGCCGTCGAGTGCTATTTCGCCTGTTTCGATATAATTCGTATCGAATTCTTTCATAATACCTGCCTGGGTGCTACTGTTTACACCTTTATCCAGCAATAATGCCTTGGCGCTACTGATCATGGTGTTATAAGAGTGGTAGATCGCATCGGCCCAGAGGCCTTTTTCAAATGCACCGTTCGCCCAGCTAAGCTTTTCGTCGCTTTCGTATAGCAGGGTTGCTACCAGGTCGATGATAACGCCGGCACACTCACCAACGCCAATAGCACTTACATAAGTTTCCTGGTGGCCCCAATCTACAAACTCATCGTCTGTCAGGGTAGTCAGATCGGCCAGCGGCTTAAGCATCCGGTAAAAATAATCTTTACCCTGCCTGTCATAATAAGCGTGGAAGGTTTCACCCTGATCCGATGCGCGCTTATAATCATCCAGCACGGCGCGTAATACGCCAGTTGCACGTTTAGACGGCACTTTGATCACCCGTTCCGCAGCGCGGCCAACACCATTGCCAACCGTTCCGCCGCCCAGCATTACCTGCACTGATGGCAGTACTTTGGTGCCGGCTTTAAGCGAGCTGCCATGAAAACCAATATGCGCCAGGCCGTGCTGACCGCAGCTGTTCATACAGCCACTTATTTTGATCTTGATTTCGCGATTATAGATCAGGTCTTCATATTCGTTGTAGATAACATCTTCCAGCACACGCGCCATGGTCATGCTATTGCTGATGCCCAGGTTACAGGTATCGGTACCCGGGCAGGTAGTTACATCGGCAATGCTATCAAAACCCGGGGCGGCCATATCAAGAGAAAGTAACGCTTCATATAACCCTGGTAACGCTTCAGCGCGTACATATTTTAACAGCAGCCCCTGGTTTTGCGTTATGCGGATCTCATCACCAACAAAGGGGCGGATACCGGCAACAAAGGCCCGGGCACTATTTGATGGGATATCGCCAACCGGCACTTTTACGTATACGCCATGAAAGCCTGCCTGCTTTTGTTCGAACACGTTAGTTAACCGCCATTGTTCGTATCGTAAGGGATTTGAAATTTCAACCTGCAGATATGCCGTACTATCTGGCAAAGCTGGAGTAGGGATGCTGTTGCGGTTTATCTGGTAGGTTTTTACTTTAAGTGCTTTGTATTCTTCCTTTGCAAGGCGCAATACTTTGTCAAGCCCGATCTTTTGTATTAAATACTTCATACGGGCCTTGTTCCGGTTGTTGCGCTCGCCATAACGGTCGAACACACGGATGATAGCCTCTATATAAGGGATCAGCTGATCTTCGGGCAAGAACTCTTCTACAGGGCTGGCCAGTAATGGTTGCGCACCTAGACCGCCTCCTAAAAGCACTTTAAATCCGCGTTCGCCGGCACCGGTAACTTTGGGTATAAATCCAAGATCGTGAATGTAGCTGAACGCCGTATCATCTTCATTGGCCGAGAACGACATTTTAAACTTGCGGCCCATGTCCTGGCAAATGGGGTTACGTAAAAAATATTCAAATACGGCTTGTGCATAAGGTGATACATCGAACGGTTCTTTAGGGTCGATGCCCGAGGTAGGGGACGATGTAACATTCCTTACCGTGTTGCCGCAAGCTTCCCGCAGGGTAATATCGTCCCGCTCCAGTTCGGCCCAAAGCTGCGGTGTACGGTCAAGGCTAACATAATGGATCTGGATATCCTGACGGGTGGTAAGGTGTAGATTACCGCTGCCGTACTCGTCGGCAATATCAGCTATCTTTAACAGTTGCTGAAAAGTTACTTTACCAAACGGCAATTTGATACGAACCATTTGAACACCGGGCTGCCGCTGGCCATAAACACCACGTGCCAAACGCAGGCTGCGAAACTTCTCGTCATGGATCTTCCCCTCACGAAACGCGCGGATCTTTCGTTCCAGGTCAATAATGTCCTGTTCAACTATCGGGTTCTCCAGTTCGGTCCTGAAGCTTTGCATATTGGTATTTAGTTAGTAACGTTTTAAAAAAAAGCCCCTTCGCTGTGGCTGAAGGGGCATGTATTTTTAGTTACACTCTGCTTACAACCACACGGTATTACTGTACATACAGCAATAAATAAGGGCATGGTTAAAGATGATGTGTGTCTGTTTCATATTCTAATGACCCAAATATATATATAGTATAGGGGAATAGTAGAATTTATTTGAAAAAATACCGACTCTTGTTTTAACTGCAACATTTACATAGAAAACCGTAGCGTTACATAGCTCACAAGAACTACCAAATCCTTTGTGGTTTATGCTAATTTAACCAAACAGAAAAGCACCGCTTTTGGCGGTGCTTTGAATATAATTGTCTGCAATACTAGGTAGTATAACCCAGAATCTTTAAAACCTGTTTGCTGTTTTGCTCTTCGCCAAACACCTCAAAGTTAAATGTCTCGTCCCTGTTGCGGCGAATGATGACATGCTTGGGTGACGGAAGCAGGCAGTGGTGAATACCACCATAACCGCTCAATACTTCCTGATATGCGCCTGTGTTAAAGAAGCCAAGGTACTGCACCTTACGGGTTTTTGGCATAAACACACTGTTCATGTGCGCTTCCTGGTTATAATAATCCTGACCATCGCAGGTAATGCCGCCAAGGTTTACGCGCTCGTACTCGCTATCCCAATTATTAATTGGCAGCAGGATGTATTTTTGGTTAAGCGCCCAAACATCGGGCAGGTTAGTGATAAAGCTGCCATCGAGCATCAGCCAGCGTTCACGGTCGTTTTGCTGTTTCCGGCCAAGTACTTTATATAAGATCCCCGAAGCTTCGGCCACGGTATATTTACCAAATTCGGTAATAATATCCGGTTCCATGGTATCGTGCTCGGCACAAATCTCTTTGATCCGGCTCACGATCTCATTGATCATGTACTCGTAATCAAAATCAAATACCAGTGAATCTTTAAAAGGCATTCCGCCGCCAATATCCAGGGTATCCAAATGCGGGTTTACCTTTTTAAACTTGCAGTAAAGCGTAACATATTTCTCCAGCTCGTTCCAGTAATAAGGAGTATCAGAAATACCGGAGTTGATGAAAAAGTGCAGCAGCTTAACCTGGAAATTCGGGTTTTTCTCGATCTTGTTATGGTAAAAATCAATTACATCTTCCATGCGCACACCCAGGCGAGAAGTGTAGAATTGTGAGTCAGGCTGCTCTTCCGCAGCTATCCGGATACCCAGGTTACAAGGTGTATCCAGTTCTACCTCATCATCGTAAAGGTTAAATTCTTCCTTGTTATCGAGTACGGGGATGATGTTGATGAATCCATCATGCAGCATATCAATAATGTACTGCTTGTACTGGAACGTTTTGAAGCCGTTGCAAATAACGGTCATATCTTTTGTAAGGGCACCTTTTTTCTCCAATGCCTCAATCATCGGCATGTCGAAAGCCGATGATGTTTCCAGGTGGATCTCGTTTTTTAGCGCCTCTTCAACAATGTGTTTAAAGTGCGAGCTTTTGGTACAGTAACAATACTTATAAGTACCGCGATAATTATTTTTAATGATCGCCTGCTGAAACAACAGCTTTGCCTGCTGGATCTTTTTAGATATCATGGGCAGATAAGTGAAGCGTAGGGGGGTACCGTACGTTTCAATCATTTCCATCAAATTAAGGTCCTGAAAGTATAGTTCATCTTCGATGATCTCGAAACCATCCTGTGGGAAACCTACACTAAGATCAAGAAATTCCTGGTAACTCTGCATTAATTAAATTTTTGGCAAAAGTGTAATTTTAAAACGGATTATTTATCAAAATTGTTGGGAGAAATTATAGTTGCATTGTAATTGTTTGCAATTGATGCTTTAAGGCTCATGCAACTATCAAAATGTAAACAGCATCTGGCAACTCATAGTCACCCTCAATGTAAAAAATATGTTGTAGTTAAACATATGGCTTTTATCATTGTAATCTGTATTACAAAACTATACGCTATTATGATTTTTTACAAAGCAGCTAAGTCATTAGCCTTATCTACAGCCGCCCTTGCGCTAACAATTACCGCAACTACGGCTCAAACCGGTAAATCGGTAGAAACAAACCAGGCAAATACAACTTATAAACCCGCATTTGCAGGCCAAACACGCATTGGCAGCGTTAAAACCGTTACTCCTTACACGGTTACTGTGATCAATTCGGAGTTGAAAGGCCCTTGGGGGATGCATTCCTTGCCCGATGGCCGCCTGTTGATAAGCGGTAAACCGGGCACAATGCAAATACTTACAACAAACGGCAAGATCGTGAAAACGATTACCGGGTTCCCGGCTGTGCAGTATCAAAATCAGGGTGGTTTGCTGGATGTTAACATCGACCCGGATTTTGCAACCAATCGTATGATCTACTGGACTTACGCGCAACCCGGCGATCGGGGCGCGACACTTGCGGTTGCAAAAGGTAAATTATCTGCCGATGAGACCAAACTGGAGAATGTTAAAGTGATATGGGAAGCCTATCCACGCTATAAAGGAGGCGGTCAGTTCGGCTCGAGGCTGGTGTTCGACAAACAGGGAAACATCTTTGTAACGTCAGGCGACCGCCAGGCTAATGATATCCGCGTGAAAGCGCAGGACCTTAGTGCAACAACAGGTAAGATCATCCACATTACCAAGGATGGTAAACCTGTTGCCGGTAATCCATTTATTGGTACAGCCGACGCTAAGCCCGAGATTTATGCTTATGGTTTCCGCAACCAGGATGGGCTTGCCATAAACCCGGTTACCGGTGGCCTTTGGGAAGTTGAGTTTGGGCCACGCGGTGGCGATGAACTTAACCTGATCACTAAAGGCGGCAATTACGGCTGGCCTGTTGTTACTTATGGCATTGAATATAGTGGCGGCAAGGTTTATGATGGTATACAGCAAAAGCCGGGCACCGTACAACCCGTTTACTATTGGGACCCTGTTATATCGCCGGGATGTATGATGTTTTACACCGGAAATATTACCGAGTGGAAAAATAACATTTTTGTAGGGGCGCTTAGCGGGCAGCACATCATTAGGCTGGTAATTAAAAATAATAAAGTTGTTGGCGAAGAACGCTTGCTAACCGATAAGAACGAAAGGTGGCGTTGCATAACTACCGGTAAAGACGGAGCTATTTACGCTGCTACCGATGGTGGAAAACTTTACAAAATCGCTAAAAAATAATTTAACAACCGGCAGGGCGAATTTTACTTTGCTCTGCCGGTTATTAGTTATTTAGTGTATTTGAAAGTGGCATTTTGTTTAACCTCAAGGCCGCTTATCTCTTTTCCTTCGTACGTTACGGTGTACGCTTCAGGTTTGTCAATAGCGTAGGCTTTCAAAACATCCACGTTAACGGTTACACTGTCGTTAGGCTTTAGGGTGATGTAACTGCTTGCTGGCGGTGGCATAATGCGTTTAGCCATTGGTCCTTTATAGGCGGCTTCAGTACCGCTCTCATCTTTTATACTCAGGTATTTACTCATCAGCGGTTCAAACGGTGTATGCCATTTGCAAAAGCGAAGACTGTCTGTAGCATTGTTTTTAACAGTAAACGTAAGTATAACCGAGTCGCCTTTTGCAATAGTTTCCTTCACGCGCATGGTTGCGGTAAGCGTTTTTGCCGCCGACGCGGTATCGTTGACAGCCTCAGCAGTATCTGATTTTTGCACTGCCGACTGATCGCCGGGGCGCACACTGCAAGAGGTTAAGGCTAATAAAGCAACAGCTAAGATTTGGTAGTTTTTCATATCAAGTATACGTTGCAACATCAGGTAATGAAACAGTACAATTAAATTTAAGTTTACAATCGCTGTAAATGCACCTCAGCCATCATGCACCTGGCGCTGCCACCGCCGTTGGTTTCTATAGTGTTGATATCGGCATAAATCAGCTTGCCGTGTTTTTGCAAGGTGTTTTGCTGACCGGCCGTTAGCGAATTGTAAGCCGTTTGCGACATTACGATCAGAGTTTCACCTTTATTATTTTTAACTTCCAGCATGTTACCTGCAAAGTGGTTCATCTGGTCAAAAGTTATATCAATGATTTCTTTTCCGGTCAACCGAAGGGAGGTGGTCACCTTTTCTCTTTCATGAGCGTTGGTAATACTTTCCATGCAAATAACCGCAAATCCGCTGCCAATGGCCATCAGCACGTTAGTATGGTAAATGGCTTGCCCTTGCTGGTCAAAAGCATCGAAAGTTATTGCAGCGTAGCCGGTATAATCACAGAACGCTTTTAACACATCGGCGTTTGTACGCGGCGAAATACAGGCATAGGCTATCTTATTTCCCCTGTCCAGCACCATGCTCCCCGTACCTTCTAAAAACTGCTCATGCAGCTCAAAACGGCTCAGGTCGATCACATGGTTAGCCTTAAAATTTTCCTCTAACTGGCGAATGATGTCTTCCCTTCGTTCCAACCTGCGGTTTTGCGCCTTCATGGGATATAAAAAAACATCACCATTTTCATGAAACGATACCCAGTTGTTTGGAAAGACTGAATCCGGCGTATGTGGCTCAACAGTATCGTCGATCACGGTGACATTTACACCATTGTTGCGCAGCACATTTACAAAGCCGTCAAATTCCTGCTGTGCTTTTTGCTGTACCAGCTGCTGGTTATCTTGTTGAACCTGGAAAGCATTACTATCAGCCGTTTGCACGTTATAGCCAAACGCAACCGGGCGGATCATAAGAATGTTATGTGTAGATTGGCTCATTGTCTTTGTCCGAATCAGGATTTACAGAATTAATTAATTTTCAGAATATTAAATGGTCATATAAATAGCGATAAGATCAGAATTCTGTTCATTCTTAAATCCTGAAAATTCTGATTCAGACGCTGTCTCTTTGCAAAGGCATACTCATACAGTGAAAACCGCCGCGCGCACGGGATAACTCGGCAGATGGCATCAGTATAAGCGTATCTTTCATTAGCCCGGCAGTCATTTCGCCGCTTTCCAGTTTAGGCAGCAGATCAGTTACGTGTATAACTTCAAATCCGCTTTGTTTAAAAGCCTCAACGGTTTTGTCGTTGCGGTCATAGCCCAACACCACGCCGTCGGTAAGGGCAAGCAGGTTGCAGCTATCCGTCCATTGTTCACGGGCATCAAAAGGAAACTCATCATTACCGGAATAGATAAACTTGGTGGGCTCGGTACTATTCAGGTCTTTTTGGCTAATATTATCCAGCAGGTCCTCCAACGTAGCAAACATCCTTGGTTCTTTGTTTTTCCGGAACTGTACAATCTCTGGCTTATCCTTGTTCTTTTTATCGGCGAACCAGGCAATCGGTTCCTTTTCAGATTGCTCTGCCTCGGCAATGGTAAGCGATCGCAGCAATACCCAAACATTGCGCTTTACCTGCGTAAATACGGTATCTATGTGCATATAATCCCGCTTGTGCGGAATTTTAACGATAGTGATCTTACTTACCACACTATGTTCAAATAATAGTTTAATGGCCTCGTTTGCCCCGCTCACTGATGTGCGCTCACTGCACCCTATAATTAAATGCTGCGGACTAACCATCATTACATCCCCGCCTTCTAAAGTGGTTTTTTCTTCGTTTACTTCGCCGGGGCGTAAAAAATGCTGTTTGTTCTCGGGAATTTCGATCACGTTATCCTTGTAGGCAGCAAACATTGGGTGGTTGAAAAAGATGTAACGCATCAAAAGCGTTTCGCGCGAGCGTGCTTTTTTTGCCGGCTTATTCAGTAAAATGTGGTTGTTGATGGTAATCCCTAGGTCGCGCGAGAAGATAAGGTTGGGTATAGGGGCAAAGATCATGGTATCATCCGCTAATGATCCGGAAATAAATATTTTCGCTAACGCTACCGGTTCGGTATCTATCAGCTGCAATTGCATACGGTAGTTACAGCTTTCTATAGCACAAACCGCTGCAACAAGTTTTTTTCGGATATCCGTTTGCTGCAAAATATCGCTCAGCAGGGTTTGGATCTCTATCACCTTTTCCGAATGATGAAAACCTGTATTATCAGGCTTAAAAAAATCCCGGTTGCCCTCTGCCGAATCTATCTGGTTTAATTTACCATTTATCTTTGCAGGATCTAAAAAGTACATCAATAGTTTAATGTAATAATCGTACTCCTTACGGCGCATGGTGTCCAGGTGCACAATATCTTCAAAAAGCCAGTCCTGCGCTTTTGAGGGTACTACCTTGCCCAAACCACTATCCGGGCTGTGTACCAGCAATGCCCGCAGGCTGCCAATTTCTGATGTTACATCTAACTTAAATTCATCATTGGTTAAAGTCATAAAAGGTATCAAGTAGTTAGCAAAGGTAGCAGATTAGTCCGTAAAGTTCGAAAGTCGGTAAATACAGAGATGGTTTACCAAAGTGTTTGTTACCGATAGATTTTACACTCATCAGTCTTTCCCGACTTTCGGACTAATTAAGTATTTTTGCGCAATGGATTTTATTAAAGAGGCTGTTGTTAAAGCCGTAAAAGACTTATACCAAACCGAAATCACGGCAGAGAGCATCAACCTGCAGGATACACGTAAAGAATTTGAAGGCCAGGTAACATTGGTTACTTTCCCTTATACTAAAGTGTCGCGTAAAGGCCCGGAACAAACCGGCGGCGAAATTGGCGATTACTTAAAAATCCACCTGCCGGAAGTTGCTGCCTTTAACATTGTAAAAGGCTTTCTTAATATTTCTATAAAAGACAGCTACTGGATTGATAAATTACAAACAGAGATATTGGATGATAACTTTGCTGTAGCCGAACCGAACGGTAAAAGGGTAATGGTGGAGTATTCGTCGCCCAATACCAATAAGCCCCTGCATCTTGGGCATATCCGTAATAACCTTTTAGGGTTTTCGCTAGCCGAGATACTGACAGCAGCAGGTTACGACGTGGTGAAAGCCAACCTGGTTAACGATAGGGGGATACACATTTGTAAAAGTATGTTAGCCTGGCGCGAGTTCGGTAATGGCGAAACGCCGGAATCGTCAGGCTTGAAAGGCGATCATCTTGCCGGTAAATATTATGTATGGTTTGATAAAGCTTACAAACAGCAGATACAGGAACTGGTAGAAGAAGGCCAGACTGAAGACGATGCCAAAAAAAATGCCCCACTGATTAAAGAAGCACAGCAAATGCTGCTGAAATGGGAAGCAAATGACCCGGAGGTGATAGACCTGTGGAAAACCATGAACGGCTGGGTTTATGACGGTTTTGATGTTACCTATAAAACCCTCGGCGTAAGCTTCGATAAATACTATTATGAAAGCAACACCTACTTATTAGGAAAAGATATTGTTGAAGACGGCCTTGCCAAAGAGGTATTTTTTAAGAAACCGGATGGCTCCGTATGGATTAACCTGACCGATGAAGGGCTCGACGAAAAACTGGTATTGCGTGCTGATGGTACATCTGTATACATCACCCAAGATTTGGGTACAGCGCAGCTTAAATACGACGACTATAAAATGGACGAGTCCATATATGTAGTTGGTAACGAGCAGGACTATCATTTTAAGGTGCTCTTCCTCATTTTAAAAAAATTAGGCAAAACCTGGGCGCAAGGCTTGTACCACCTGTCTTACGGGATGGTCGACCTGCCATCTGGTAAGATGAAATCGCGCGAGGGAACCGTAGTTGATGCGGACGACCTAATGGCCGATATGTTCAAAACCGCTGCCGAAACTACTGAAGCCATGGGCAAAGTGGACGGCTTTGCCGAAGAAGATAAAAATAAGTTATACCATACGATAGGTATGGGAGCTTTAAAATACTTTTTACTTAAAGTCGACCCGAAGAAACGCTTGTTATTTGACCCTAATGAATCTGTTGATTTTCAGGGGCATACTGGTCCGTTCATTCAATATACTCATGCGCGGATCAAATCGGTACTCAGCAAGGCCGGTTATACGCTGTTAGGCAGCCAAAATGATACTACAGAACTGGATGGTATAGAACGCGACCTTATTGTTAGCTTAAGCAAATTTCCTGAGGTGATAGCCGAGGCTGCACTAAGCCACAGTCCGGCTTTAATTGCTAACTATGTTTACGATCTGGCTAAAACCTACAATAAGTTTTACCACGAAAAACCGATTATGCAAGCAGATGAAGAGCGCCAGAAACAATTCCGACTGCAGCTATCCGCCGCGTCGGCCAGTTTGATTAGCAGGGGAATGGGCCTCATGGGTATAGAAGTGCCCGAGCGCATGTAGTCTTGAAAACCGGAGAAAAGATTTATAGGCATTAATCAGCAAAGCCCTTTAACAACATTAAAGGGCTTTGCATTGTCGGAATGTATCATTGATGCACTCAATATTGTTCTATAAAATTACCGCCAGTGCCCCTTGCGCCAAGAGTAGCCACGCGGTCCGCGGTACCAATTGCCCTGAACATAAACCCGGTTGGCACGGGGGCGGACGTAATAGCCATTGCGGTAGACATAACGGTTGCCACGATATACCCATTCGCCTGGTACCCAATAAGCGTTGGCATATGGCGATACAGGCCTTACATAAACGGGCTCTGCGGGTCGCTCAACTACATAGCTATCAGTAGCGCATGATGATAGGAACAGCGATCCTGCTATCGCTGCAACCATTCCCAATTTTGATAATGTTTTCATCTGTTATATATTTTGTAATTAATACTGACAGATGCATATTAAAAAGGTTTAAATATCAAATCGTAGATGGTTTATCGTTAAAATTGTATTTAAGCAAATTTTTCTGCCACTACCAAATCTTTACTACCGGCAGTATATTTATAAAAACCACTGCCTGATTTTACGCCGAGGTGGCCGGCAGTTACCATATTTACCAATAGCGGGCAAGGCGCATATTTAGGGTTACCAAAGCCATTGTGCAATACTTTTAATATGGCCAGGCAAACGTCCAACCCAATAAAATCGGCCAGTTGCAGCGGCCCCATCGGGTGGGCCATACCCAGTTTCATAACGGTATCAATTTCGCTTACACCGGCTACGCCTTCAAATAAGGTGCAAACAGCCTCGTTAATCATGGGCATCAAAATCCGGTTGGCCACAAAGCCGGGGTAATCGTTTACCTCAACAGGTTCTTTGCCCAGGTTTGTCGATAACTCCATGATGGTTTGTGTCGTTGCATCTGTGGTAGCATAACCACGTATCACTTCAACCAGTTTCATTACCGGCACGGGGTTCATAAAATGCATGCCGATAACGTTGCCGGGTTCTTTGGTTACAGCAGCAATTTCTGTAATGGAAATAGATGATGTATTAGATGCCAGTATAGCCCCGGGTTTGCAAACATCGCTCAGTTGTTTAAATAATTTCAACTTGATCTCACGGTTTTCTGTAGCTGCTTCTACCACAAGGTCCGCATCCGAAGCGCCTTCGTAAGCGTCGGTATAAGTTTTAATATTATTTAGCGTAGCTGTCTTTGCGGCTTCATCAATAGTTCCTTTTTTTATCTGGCGATCTAGGTTGCCCGCTATGGTTTGCAGTGCTTTTTGCAGTGCGGCATCGTTAATATCAACTAATGATACGTTGTAACCGTTTTGCGCAAAGGTATGTGCAATGCCGTTTCCCATAGTTCCCGATCCTATTACGGTAATATTCTTCATGTTTTTGAGGTTTATGTGGCTGCACTTGGGCGGCTGCCTAATCATCACAAACTTAATATTTACCCACCATGTTTATGAACCAATCTTTAAAATAAACTAACGTAAGACGGACCGGTCACCTCATTATTTTATGTTAATTTTATTAAATTGCATTTATGAAAAATTTGTTGGCAACATTAATTATCATTTGCAGCCTGGGTATCACAACCCTGGCAAATGCCCAGTATATTTACAACCGGGAGGGCAACCAGCTTAAAGGGCAGGATTACGCTAATATTGAAGGTACCGCTTATCTGGTCGACGGGTGGTCGTCAGGCATGGCTAAAACGGTTAACGGCAAAGAATTTAAAGACGATATCAAGCTGATGTATAACCTTTATACTGATCAGCTGTTTTTCACTTATACCGGCAAAGATACACTTGCGTTTGTTGAACCTGTGAGGCAATTTACTATCAATTATGCCGAAAAGGATCAACCTGTTATCAAAACGTTTCGCAGCGGCTACCAGGGCATCAGCAAAAGTAGCCCAAACACATTTTACGAAGTAATTGCGGATGGTAAAGTGCAGCTGATCAAAAAAACCACCCGAACCATTGCTGATGTAAAATCATACAATTCGGCAACTACCCTTAAAAGTTTTAGGGACAACAGTAAATACTACATTGTGAAAGGCGATAAGGCCACCCCGGTTAAAATGGATAAGAACAGCCTGATCGCTGCGATTGGCGATAAGCAGGAGCAGCTGAATAGTTACGCCGTCTCGGCCAGCTTAAATTTTAAAACGGATGGCGACCTGGCAAAGTTTGTGGGGTACTACAATGTTTTGTAGCGTGGTTATCTACAAATTAATACTGTTTCCGGCGTGTTGGATAGATTCTCTGTTTATATTTGAAAGCTCCGGTACCCGTCCGAGTAAATTTATTTTGGTGTAGGATAAAATGTAATCCTCTGTCGAGGCGTTGGGCTCGCCATTAAAAATCATTCCCCTTACAGTTATACCGCGGCTTTTCAGCGCTTCTGCAGATAGTAATGTATGGTTAATGCTGCCCAGATAGTTTTGGGACACCAGTATAACCTCAGCATCCAAATGTTGTATCAGGTCGATCATCAAAAAATGATCGTTTAAAGGCACCATTAATCCCCCGGCACCTTCTATTATCAAATTATTGGCGGTTACAGGTAAGGTAATGTTTTTCTCTTTTATCTCAATGTTATCCAATACTGCAGCCTTGTGCGGAGAAAATGGCTGTTTAAGCCTGTAAGTTTCCGGGTGAAACATGGTCTTAGTATTGCTTACCAACTGTTGTACCTTGATCGTATCTGAATTGTCCAGATCACCGGCCTGTACCGGTTTCCAGTAATCTGCTTTTAGTTTTTCGGCTAAAATTGCGGATATTAATGTTTTACCTATGCCGGTTCCAATACCGGTTACAAACAGTGGCTTATTTTGCATGGGCAAATGTATTAATTGTGCACGTCAGGCTGTCAATTTCCTGATAAGTGTTATAGCTATGCAGGCAAATTCTTATCCTTTCGGCACCTTTTGCTACAGTCGGGCTAAGTATTGCCCGTACATCCAAACCTTTATCCTGCAACAGTGCGGCCAGTTCCATTGCCTTTCCATTACTGTATAGCAAGATGCATTGAATAGCGCTGTCACTTGCAATCAATGGCTGTGCAGCATTAACATCGGTGCCTTCTTTAAACCAACCGATCACTTGTTTTAATTGGTCGATGTCTTGCTTAGCGGCAGCTAAAAGTTGGTAAGCCATTTTTATAGCAGCCAACTGATGAAATGACGCCGCGGTTGTATAAATAAACGACCGGGCAAAATTGATAAGGTAGTTGCGGAGCGCATCACTGCCTAAAACTATTGCGCCGTGGCAGCCCAGCGCTTTACCAAATGTTACCACGCGGGCAAATACTTTATCTGCAAGCCCTAAATGGCTAATCAAACCGGCAGGATATAAACCCACCGCATGTGCTTCATCAGCTATCAGGTAAGCGCCATAACGCTCCGTTAGATTTAAGATATCGACGATAGGAGGGCTGTCGCCGTCCATTGAGTAGACACTTTCTATTACTACATAACAAATACCTTTGGCTTGCTTTAATTTGGCCTCCAGGCTTTCCAGATCGTTGTGTCGGAAAGTGTACCGGTTGGCATGGCTTAACCGCGCACCATCGATAATAGACGCGTGGATCAGCTCGTCGTGAATTATTGTATCACCCTTTTGCGGCAGCGACGAAAAAAGACCCACGTTGGCATCGTAACCGGAATTAAAAAGCAATCCTTTTTCTGCATTGTGGTAAGCCGCAATTGATTGCTCCAGATCTTCGGTGTAAATTAAATTACCTGAAATGAGCCTTGAACCTGTAGACCCGTTATTTTGCCCCGTATGTAACGTAAGTTCCTTTGCAATAGCATCTTTCAATACCTGCGATCGTGCAAAGCCCAGGTAGTCGTTTGAGCAAAAATCTACCAGCCTGTTTTCAGGTTTAAGCGATCGATAAGTTCCGGCCTGCTTACGGTCGGCTAATTTTTCAATTAAATATTCTTCTGCAGTTGCCAATGATCAAAATTTGGATAAAAATAACAAAAGCGGCTGTAAGGCCGCTTTTGTTATTTATTTAGCAATATTATTTGTTTGGAGGAGGGGTACCGCCGCCACCGCCATTTTGCATGCGGGCGCGTCTTTCATCCATCATTTTTTGCCACGCAGCTTGCTGATCAGCAGTTAAAATCGCTTTGATCTTGTCATTGCTTGCCTGCATCATTGGGCGCATAGCGCTTCTGTCGCCACCGGCGTTACGCAGGCTGTCCATTGATTTGGTTTGTGCTTCATAAACAGCGGTGATCTTGGCTGCCTGGTCGTCAGTTAACTTCAAATCAGTTTTCATTTGCTTAACCCTATCGGCAGCACTCATCCTTTGTCCGCCTTGTGCACGGCTCACTGCAGAGATCCCGATCAGGAACATGCAGATCAACATAATTTTTTTCATTTTATTTAATTTAGTTTTTTAATGATGTTATGATAAAGATAAGGAGCTATAGTTTAATTCTACCTCTGTAACTTAATTGTTGCCTTGCAAGTTAGCTATCGAGCGCTGCATCTGGGCCATCATGCTGGTTAAGCTTTCCATAGTAGGCTCTGGCGTAGGTAAAGGCATATGGGTTGATATATATGCCTTTGCTTTCCAAATCTCTAACACGTCCTCGCCATTAATGTCATAAGGCTCGTAAACCGGGTTATCGGATATCAGCTTCAGTTTTTTGTTTTCTTTAAATTTGTTGCCCGCACGTTTATATACTATGCCATCGCTTTTTGAAATGATCACATAAGTTTCGCCGGTTTTAACATCGCCCCAGTTCTCCTGGTACTCGCCAATAATAATAGTACCCGATATCAGCGGCAACATCGAATCGCCTTTTATCTCGAAAGCGCGGTAGGTGCCCTGCTTAAACATCGGCAAGTATAGTTTAGGTAACTGCACCACATATTCCGGGTCGGCGTAACCGTTAAGGTAACCTGCGCTGGCTTTTAAAGGAACCAGTTCGATATTCTCGTTATCGTCCTTATCGGTGGTAATACTCAACACCCTTAGGTTTGCAGGATCTCCTTTGGGCTTTGGTGCCCACTTCTCATTAATGGTTTCATTTATAAAATCATCAATAGACACATCAAAAAACAATGCTAAATTTTTTAGTAGTTCGTATTTTGGTTCGGCACGTTCTTCTTCATAAGCGCCTACTAAAGAGCGTTTTATCCCTACTTGATCTGCAAACTGTTGCTGTGTTAACCCCTTTTTTTTTCTAAGGAATTTAATATTTGATGAAATTTTTGACATAAAAATTTGGAATTGCTAAAATTGTTAGTATTTTTATGCTCATAAAATTAGTAATTATTTTTTAACCGGCAAATTTTTTTATCAAATGAAGAGGTTCGTTTATATAGTCACCGACAGAAACAGGAAAAATTTACACGTAGGAATGTGCACAGACCTGTTAAAAACCATCAAGTTTTACAGCGATATGCCTACATTGTTCTTTGATAGCGCACAGCAGCTAAACCGGTTGGTATATTTTGAAGAAATCAATACCGAAGAGCAGGCAATGGCCCGTTTTCAGCAGGTGAGCACTTACACCCGGATGCAAAAGGAAAAGATGATACGCCCGGTAAACCCGGATTGGATAGACCTTACGGCCGGCTTAAATTTTGAGAGCGGGATAAGAGTAAGGCCAACCACTTATGGCCGGCCTTCAATCCCATCAGCACGCAGGGCGGTTACTGTTTAATAAACTTTAATGCGCCGCTGTTCATGCAAAAGCGTTTGCCGCCCCGGTCTGCAGGGCCGTCGTCAAACACATGGCCTAAGTGCAAGCCTGTGCTTTTTTCAACAACTTCGTCACGGCTCATGCCGTAGCTGTTATCTTTTACAACCTCTACTTTGCCGGCATCCACTGCCTTTACAAAGCTTGGCCAGCCGGTGCCGCTATCAAATTTATCGGCCGAGCTAAATAATACTTCGCCGGTTGCGGCGCTTACATACAAGCCTTTTTCGTGGTTGTTGTAATATGCGTTTTTATAGGGCGGTTCGGTACCCCGGTTAACCATAATTTCGTATTGGTTAGGGGTGAGTTTCTTTTTCCACTCTACGGCCGGTTTAGCCAGGCGCCTGTTTTCCTGTACCTTTTTTGTTTGTCCGTTTGTATTATCGCAGCCGAAAGCAGCTAAAATGCTGACGATCATTACGGCTAAAATTGATTTTTTCATAATACCTAAATTTACGAAAACTGTGCCACAAAGATTGTCATGAAAGGGTAGTTTAGTGGAAATTGGTGACTAAGAATGATGTATGGACTATACTTCGCTATCAAAGTCTAAACTATAATACAAGTTAAACAACACTCTTTCTGCCCGGCAATAGATAATTAAAGTTGTATTCCTCAAATTTTTGTTCTAAACGCTCGATGCCGTGGTCTTTTTTATAGTTACACTCTTCCAAAGTAATTGGTATTAGCCACAAAAATTTAACATTTTTATTTAGCTCCGGAATATCTAAATTTTCAAGTATTGGCCCATCTAAATAAGGTAATGATATCAGTCCATATGTGCATAGAGAAGAATCTTGCCAGGGTCGTCCAAAATTTACCGTATGATTTAGATTTAATTTGCTTATATTTCTGTGATAATAGGAAACAGTCGTAAGTAATTCAATTAGCATCGGGTCTTTTTTTTCAGAGAACATGTGCAATTCAATTCCCTCTATATCAGAAGTTACAGATAAATTACACGTTGCATAGGTCCACATTGATTTATTGTCGGAGGGAGAAAACTCAGCGACTCGAAAACTTGTTGGCAATTCGTCGTTTGGTCCAGGCTCCCATTTATGTAATTTGGGGTCTGCATTCCAAACATTTTTATAATGATTTAAAATTGACTGGAAATAACTATCATCTACTAATTTCATATTTCTCAAGTTACTCGAAGTCTTTGACTTCGGATCACCTACCATCCCGGTGCAAACGTTAACCCAAATACAGGCTTTTTAATATCCGTACGGTTAAAGGGTATGGCATAGTAAGGCTCAAGTACAAAGTAACCAAAAAAGTTAACCCTTAACGATATTCCTGCGCTTAGGGCCGGTACACGAGTGTATACCGATGTGCTAAGCGGTTTCCCACTGGTAGGGTCAAGCACCGGCTGGCCGCTTTGATCGAGCGTTGGTACGGTACGCAGCAATTCCGGATTGGTTTGGAACTTCACCTGGTCGCCCTTGTTCCAGGCTAAACCGGCATCAAAGAATAAGTTCAAATCGCTAAACAGGAACTTTGACTTGATCACAGCCAATTTTTCCGGGCCGGTAAACGGAAGCCGTACTTCAAAATTAGCTACAGCTATCCTGTTACCCGATAGCTGGTCGATGTTGAAATTATTGGTTGCAGCTTTTTGAGAATTGTAAAAAGATTGAGCCTCATAGCCACGAATAAGAAAGGGGTAGCCAATAAACAGCGGGTACAGGTTAGTGGCATTGTCACCAAAGCGACCGTAGCCATAAAAACGGGCTGCAAAGGTAACTGGTGCCGCGCGTACATACTTACGCAGGTCGATAGTGGGCGAAAAGAACGTGTATGTGCCCATGTTGTAAGTAGCATCTAAACGGTAGCGGTAACCGTTCAGCGGGGCGGCTATCCCGAAGTAAGAATTATCGCCAACCAAGGCTGTATTAATGTTGTAGATTTCGAACGGCCGCAGGTCATACCCGGTTTCGCTTTTGAATTGGTCACGGCCAATCTTATGTTTTTTAAAATCGATGGCGTTACCAATCACCAGCTGATTACTAACATTGGTGTAAGGGTAGTAGGTGCTGTATCTGTCTACCCGGTACGAGTACCTGGCAGCACCTGTGCCTACCTCTGCTCGCATCGAACGGGAGATAGGGTATGAGGCAAATGCCTTTACCGCATCCTCAAATGTACGGATGATATCGGTACGTTCTTCATAAACCGGCACTTGTTTGCTATCGTAATCGATTGTAGTAAACGCGGAGCTGAATGTACCCGATTGATAGGGAATATGCGAACCACCAATACCGAAATTCCAACGGCCCTGCTGGTTAATGTAAACTACCTGCCCGCCAAAATCGTAGATCTCGCCATTTACCGCGGCACCCGCATAGATCTGGTTGCGGCCCAATATATCACTAAATACCCCCTGTATACCGCTGGAAAGTCCGGTTCCATAAGTGCCTACCGAGGCCCCTACGCCATTGCTGGCCAAGTAATCCAGCTTGAACTTTGGCTTGTAGGCAATAGAACGGATAGAATCTGTAGGGATACGCGGGTAAGCAAGGTAATTGTTAAGGTTATTGTTGATCAGGTCGACACCCACTGCGCGGGGCGGCGGCAGCATAGCTGCATCGAAATTAGTTACGCCGCCGTCAACAACAACCGGTTTAAAGTCGGTAGCTTTAGCATTGTAGATGCTGTATTTTTGCTTGCGATAGTAAGAATAAACCACGTCATCTTTGTCGGAGATACTCAATGCCGGCGAAAATTCGGTAATACCGCTGATGCCGGTAAACAATTCGGTCATTTGCTCTACCTTGCCGCTGCTTAGCGTGTAACGGTACAGGTTGCGGAACCCGTCACGGTTGCTCAGAAAATAAACCTGTGTACCATCGCCGGAGTAAACAGGATTTAAATTATTGGCACCATTAAATACCTTAATATCAGCTACCTTACCGGTAGCCAGATCCAGCTCTGCAAGGTTGAATGAAATATCCTGTGCCGTATGGGTATCATACGTAGCTCTGTCGCTTGCGTAGATGATCTTTTTACCGTCTTTTGAAAAGCTTGGCTGGTAATCAGAATACTTATCGTTGGTGAGCTGTGTTACTTTCTTCGTATCAAAATTGTACAGGTACAAATCGCCCTGTCCTTCAGACAAGCCCTGCGCCACCACACTTTTGCCATCCGGCGACCAGCTGACATTACTAAACTGCTCGGCTTTGCCTAACGAAACGTCGTTAAGTACCCGCCCGCTGGGAACGGCCACTACAAGTAAGCGGTTACGACCCTTGTTAAATACGCTAAATGCAAATTTTTTGCCATCGGGCGACCATGCGCCCGCCGATTCTATAAAGTTAAATTCATCGATATGGGTATTAGACACCTTACTGGTGAGCCGTTTAATTATTCGCCCCGTTTGTGCATCGGCCAGGTAAAGATCGATACTGAACAAGCTTTTGGATGATAGGAAAGCTACATATCTGCCGTCGGGACTAACGGATGGTGCAACGGTAAGGTCGCCGCCTATCTTATCGTCAATAATGAGTTTGCCTACCGGCCTTTGAGTGGTATCCTTCAAATAAGGCTTATAAGTTTGCTCAATAGAATTTTTCCATAATCGGGACAGGGTCTTGTCGTCATACCCAAAGGTTCGCCTTATACCGTATTCCAGCCCGAACCGGGCAACGTTTTTAAAAAAGGGAACAACAATAGTATCTCCGTACGTAGACCCGAGGAAGGACCAGAATGCCTCGCCATACCGGTAGGGGAAATATTTATTGGTTTCTGTAAGGTCGCGCACTGTAGGTATGTCCTTGTTCAAATAAGCATCCCGCATCCACATAGCAGTGTAAGCATCCTTTTTACCTATGGATAGATATTCGGCCATACCCTCTATCATCCAAAGGGGCAGGTTGCCGATATTCGCGAAATTTGCAGAGTCTTTACCCAGTAATGTATGGTATTGAAAAGCGTGAACCAGCTCATGGCCCAGTACGTGGCGCGTGGTTTGGTTGGTTTCCATAAAAGGCATTACCACCCGGTTTTTAAGGCCTTCGGTAATACCGCCGGTACCAACGCTTATTTCGCCGTCGATAGCTGTAGTTTGCTGAAAATCGGGGTGATTGGCGTACAAGATGATCGGGTTAGGTTTGCTGAAGGTATCGCGGAATACCTGCTGATGCAGCGTATACCACAATTCGCTTTCCTGGGCGAAGCGCTTAATAGTGCTATCGTTGTTGATGTAGTAGTAGATCTCAAAATGCGGAGTTTTAAAAACCTTGAACTTGAGGTTTTTGTAGCGCACCTTGTTTTGCCCAAAGTACTGCGCTTTGGCTTGCTGATTAAAAAGCAATGAGCCAACAATACATAATAATATAAATGGATACTTTACTAACTTGTTAAGTGGGTAACGTTTATTCATATATGCGGTTTAAACAATAAGCTAATTTAAATAAAAAATGCCTGCCTAAGCAAGCATTTAACTATCTGATTATCGCCCGGGTGGCGGTGTTTTATTTTCCGGATTTTCTTCTGCCGGTGCCGGTGGTGGCACAACAAACCCGCCTGTCGTATCGATAGGCATGGTAACGCTGTCGGTAGATGTGGTATCCTCGCGGATCTGTGGCGACGGGCACATATAAGTTTTAGAGATCTTGCTCCACGGTTTAGGGAACGGCCCGTAAGTGTAACCCGAATTTGGGTCGGCATAAACTTTCTCCATGAACGCACCAAAAATAGGTAATGCAGTGTGCGATCCTTCACCTGTTTCTGAGGTAGTAAAGTGAACGCTGCGGTCATCGGCACCTACCCAGATACCGGTCACCAGGTCCTTGGTTATACCCATGTACCAGCCATCTACATAATCGCTTGAGGTGCCGGTTTTCCCACCGATCTGGTTGTTCTTTTTCCAAAGGCCAGGATATTCCCAAAGCGCCTGCGATGTACCGCCCGGTTCTTCCATACCTCCGCGGAACATATACAGCATCAGCCAGGCAGTTTCCTCGCTCAATACCCTTTCGGCCTTAAGTGTAAATTCCTCAATAATATTGCCTTTCTGATCGGTTATTTTGGTAACCAGTAAGGGGTCTACCTTTTCGCCTTTATTAAGGAATGTGCTGTATGCACGTACCATTTCAAATACGGATACGTCATTTGACCCTAACGATACTGAGGGCACCGATTTAAGCGGACTTTCGATACCTATTTTGTGCGCGTACTGCACAATCTTATCCCAGCCAACCTGCTCGGTTACCTGCGCTGTTATTGAATTTACCGATTTGCCCATAGCCCAGCGTAAGGACATTTCGCGATAGCTGAAGTGGAAATCGGCATTGTTTGGCTGCCAAAC
>NZ_CAXVWK010000025.1:0-7865 GCF_964263795.1 Mucilaginibacter sp. | reverse complement strand
ATTAAACAAGGAGCGGAATACCTTGATAAAGTTCTCGCGTACCATTATGAATGCAGCCATAAACTTTTCGCGGGCGGTATCGTCAATCTCCTGTATGGTTGCCAGTAACGAGGCCTTGGCTTCGGCCAGATCTTTTTTCTGCGAATTGATAAACGTATGGCGCTCGCTCATTTCATTATAAGCTTCAACAGCCATTGGGTTTATGGCGCCAAAGTCATCGAGCTGGCGTTTCATCTTTTCAGTCTTATCGCGTATCTCGTCTTCGTTCGCTGTGTCGCTTTGTTCAGCGTCAAGCAGATTGTTAATATCTACATTAAATTCAACCGAAAGGCGCTCTTTAAGTGCGTTCAATTCCAGCTTTAAATTATTACGCTGGTCTTTTAGTTCATTTTCTACCAGTTCCACGCGGTCTTTTTGTTGCCTTAACCTGGATATCTCATTTTCGCCTTCCGTGATCTTTGCGCGCCATGCATAATATTCCTGCTCGGCTTCTTGCGTGCCTTTTTCAAGCGATTCTTTTTGCTCATACATTTCCAGCAGGCTTTCATCACTATCGCCGGTTTGCTGCAGGTTTTCCAGTATAGCAGCTTTTACCTTTTCCATTTCGGCAGTGTTTTGCCGGATCCGGGTTTCCAGGTGCTCTAACTGTGTTTCGCGGTAATCCAGATCTTTAGCCAACCCGGAAACCTTGTTTTGCTGTTGATGGTACCGGATATTTTCCTGATTGCAGGTGTTCGATTGCACCGTTACCATTTCATTCAGTTCGTTAAAGGCCTGCTGTTTATCCAGCATCAGGTCGCTTTGGATCTGCCGCTGTGTTTTAAGTTCGGCCAGTAGCGGGCCCAGGTTTTGAATTTCCTGCTGAATGCTGGTGATCTTATTGGCGATATCCTGTTTTCGGTTCAGGCTGTTCTCGATAAACGCCTGGTATTGTTCCTGTTTGGTTTTAACAGTGATCAATTCTGTATTCAGTTGATTAAGCGCTACTTGCTTTTGCCTTATTTCATCGGCACGGGTAGATGCTTTTAAAGCTGCAAGTTTGCTTTGCAATTCATCTCCTTGTTTCCGTAAAGCTGCAATGCGGGTTTCGGCTTGCTTGATCTCCTTTAACAGGTTGTCCAGGTTTTTGGCCCTGCCTATCCGCTTCCCTTCAAATAACCCTACCGAACCACCCGCCATGGTATGCCGGGATTTATTGAATTTACCGCTTTTGCCTATCAACACAATACCATCAGGCAATTGCGCCGCGTTAATATCCGTTTCCGACTGGTCATTCACCAGGTAAACATGCTGCAACAAATTTGTACATAAAGCCCTGTAACGGTCATCAACTTCAACCACAGATAGGGCCGGGGTTCCCTGATCAAAAACGATAGGCTTTTGGGGTATCGATTCGTAATTATCTAAAATGAAAAATTGCGCCCGGCCTTTAGCAGAGTTACTTAGCAGGTTTATGGCTGCAATGGCTTCTTCATAATTGTTCACCACATAGTGGTTCATTAAGGGCTCCAGGTAATTTTCTATCGCAACGCGGTAATCTTCTTTGCAAAATAATATATCGCTAAACAGGGTAACTGTTTTAGCCCAGTTGGTATTCTTCTTTAAAAACCGTATCGACTCCGGGAAACCTTCCAGGTTATCAACCAGGCTTTTTGTAAGATTATATTCGTTTTGCCGGGCATCCAGTTTACGGCTGTCGACTGCAATTTGGTTGGTTACAGTTTTTAGTTCTTCGTCGGTCGTGGTGATTTGCTCCTGCAACTTTGCTTCTGCATCCACCGCAAATTCATGTTCACCTTTAAGGGTTTCGGCACGGTTCTCCAGTTCGGCAACAGCTACGTTAAAATGGCTTAGCTCGGCTTCTTTATTGCTGGCGTCTTCCATGTTGCGCTGGCTTTCCTGCTCCAACGCCTGCTGCTGGATATGCAGGATCTCCATATCTTTCTCGGCCTTATAAGCCTGATTTTGCAGCCGGTTGGTAACACTGTTCAGTTCGTTTAATTCGTTGCGTGCATCGGCCTGTGACCATCTCAGTTCATCAACAGCATCCTTCAGTTCGGCAACGCGCTGCGTAAGGGTTTGCAGGTTTTCCTCTTCCTGCAGTTTTTCTTCGTTAAGGCGTTTAATATTATACTGAACATGCTTAAACTGGTTTCCGTCGCGTTCCAGCTCGTCTTTTAAACGTGTTTCTTTATCCTGCTGATGCTTTAGCTGCTCATTCTTGATACGCTTTTCACTTTCGTAAGCGCGAATCTTAGCCGTGAATTCATTGCTTGCTTTTTGCTGTGCCGCCAGATTTTTTTCGCGGGTAAGGCTATCCAGTTTAGATTGCTGCAGCGATGCCTCCAGCGTGTCGATCTGCGTTGCGATACCTGATTTTTCGGTACGTTGCACCTGTTCTTTATCTTCAATGGCTGCGAGCGACTTACTGAAACCAGCTATGCGGAAGGATGCCAGCGATATGCTCAGTTCTTTATACTGATCGCGAAGGCGATAGTAACGCTCTGTTTTTTTTGCCTGGTTCTCCAGTGTCTTCAGGTTCTTTTCAATTTCGAAAAGCAGGTCTTCCACACGCTCCAGGTCGGCCTCTGTGTCCTTTAACTTACTGAATGTTTGCTTTTTACGAAGTTTATATTTAGAGATACCGGATGCTTCTTCGAACAGGTTACGGCGCGAACCTTCTTTATTATTAATGATCTCGTCGATCATCTTTAGCTCTATAATCGCGTAGGAGTTAGCGCCAATACCGGTATCCAGAAAAAGATCGGTAATATCCTTTAACCGGCATTGCACATCATTAAGCAGGTATTCGCTTTCGCCACTTCGGTACAACCTCCGGGTAATCGTAACCTGCGAAAAATCGGTTGGGAGCAGGTTTTTGGTATTATCGAAAGTAAGGGATACCTGGGCTAAATTGGCCGCTTTACGCGTTTTGGTACCGTTAAAGATGATGTTATCCATCTTCTCCGACCGTAAGGCCCTGGTGCTCTGCTCGCCCAATACCCAGCGGATAGAATCGACCACGTTAGATTTACCGCAGCCGTTAGGGCCGGCTATAGCGGTAACACCCTCATTAAAGTTGATGGTGATTTTATCGCCAAAGCTTTTGAAGCCCTTGATTTCTAACTGAGTAAGCTGCATTAGGGGATTATACCGGGTCTAAAAAATCAGACCTTTAAGATAAGAAAAAAAAGTTGATACCCAAATGTCTGCCACGCGGCTGTTGCAGTGCGCCGTTCTAACAAGAGCATCACCAGCACATAAATATTTAGATTGCTAAATGTATATCTCGCCCCTTAAATAAGTTACTGCTTTGCCGGCCATGGTTACGCGGTCGCCTTTTAATTCGCACCAAAGTTCGCCTTTGCGGGCGCTAACCTGGTAAGCGTGCAAGGTGTTTTTACCCAATTTGCCTGCCCAGTACGGTATCAGGTTGCAATGCGCAGAACCGGTAACCGGATCTTCAGGAACGCCGGCAGCCGGTGCGAAAAAGCGTGATACAAAATCAACATCCTTGCCCGGTGCTGTAACAATAACTCCAAGCGTATCAATTTTAGCCAATGCCGAATGATCCGGCACCATATTCCGGATATCGTCCTCGTTATCGTAAACCAGCACATAGTCGCGGGAGCGGAGCACTTCTTTAGGTTTTGATCCGCCTAAAGCTGCTACTAACCCTTCGGGCAGATCAGCCGCAAATGACGGGCGCGACGGGAAGTCCATCACATATTTTTCGCCCTCACGTTTTACTACCAATGCGCCGGCTTTCAACGTTTCAAAATTTATAACATCATCAGCATACCCCAACTCTGTAAATAAGATATGTGCCGAAGCCAGCGTTGCATGCCCGCAAAGGTCTATCTCCAGTTCGGGCGTAAACCAGCGCAGCAAATAACCGTTTTGATTTTTAACAAAAAATGCAGTCTCCGCCAGATTATTTTCCAGGGCTATCTTCTGCATCACAGCGTCGGGAAGCCACTCCTGCAACGGGCATACTGCTGCCGGGTTCCCGCCAAATAATTGATCGGTAAAGGCATCGGCCTGATAGATAGGTATCGTCATGATGGTAATATTAAATACCGCTAAGATAACCGTAAGTAACCAGATCTGCCTTATCCGTCACTGGTTTTGTACAGCCATTTGTAATGATAATCATGCGGTCGCTCACATCCAGTATGTTTTGATACTGGTGATCTGTTATAATTATCCCTTTGCGTTGTGCACAGGCTTTTATCACCGGTTTAAAAGCATCAGCCTGAACGGGGGAGATGTGAGTGAAAGGCTCGTCAAGCAGGATGAAATCGGCACGACTGTAAATAATCATCAGCATTTCCAGCTGCCTCAATTCACCACCAGAAAGCTGGGCGGGTGTTTTATGGCTGTGCTCACGGTAGATATCCAGCGCCGTAAAATCCGGCCAAGAGCCATGATCGACCAGCATGCCGGCCAGCTTGCTTATTTTGATGTTTTTTGGAAGGTAACTGTGCTGCGGCAAATAGGCGATTTGGTTATGATGATAGCCTTTTTGGATGAAATCACTGTTGATACTTACATACTTGTAGCTTGGCTTCAACGTCCCAAAGATCACTCTTAGCAAAGACGATTTGCCGCAACCGTTTCGGCCTAAAAGCCCAACAATTTCGCCTTGCCTGCATTCAAGGGACACATCTTGTAAAATCTTGCGCCCGTCGAACTCCAGTTGTACGCTATCAACCTTTAATACTTGCTGCGGCATGGAGAATGAGGTTTAGTGGTATGATCAATAGGAGCGAAGCGAGGACATCCATTAGCAAAGCGTATAAAAACAAGCGCCTTACCTGCATCCCGGCGTTACGGTAATAAAAGTATGTATTGCTTGCAGAGTAGTAATGCAAAAGGGCCGCACCGCAAAAACCAAATACTTTACAATAAAAAAGGCTTACAGCGTTGAACCCCATACCAAAGCCGCTCAATACGAAAAAACATAAGGTAAACGATACATTATATAGCCAAAGCGTACGATAATATTGAGTAGTAAGAGTGAAAAGGCGGTTCATTAATAAATAGATACGTAAACAGGCTAAATAAATTGTAGCGCTGCCATTCTACGTAACAAAAAAAGCCTCCGCTTGGTAGGGGAGGCTTTTCGATATCAGTTAAAACGATTATCCTAAATAAGATTTAAGGATCTTGCTGCGCGATGTATGGCGCAGGCGTTGTAATGCCTTGTCTTTTATCTGGCGAACGCGTTCTCGCGTGAGATTAAACTTCTCGCCGATCTCTTCTAAAGAAAGCGGGTGGTTGCTGCCCAACCCAAAGAACAACACGATGATCTCGCGCTCACGTTCTGTCAACGTTGACAAAGAACGTTTGATCTCTTCAGATAACGACTCGTTGATTAGGATAGAGTCTGTATTAGGTTCCTGGTTTTCCAGTACATCCAGTAGTGTATTTTCTTCACCCTGTACAAACGGGGCATCCATAGATACATGGCGGCCAGAATTGCTTAACGTATCCGATATTTTATCAACAGTAGTTTCTAAAATATCGGCTAACTCTTCCGGAGAAGGTTCGCGTTCGTATTCCTGCTCTAATTTTGAAAAAGCCTTGCTTATTTTACTTAACGAGCCTACCTGGTTAAGCGGCAGGCGTACTATACGGCTTTGCTCGGCAATGGCCTGCAAAATGCTCTGGCGGATCCACCATACCGCGTACGATATAAATTTAAACCCTTTGGTTTCATCAAAGCGCTTTGCAGCCTTTATCAGGCCCAAATTACCCTCGTTGATCAGATCGCCCAGTGTAAGGCCTTGATTTTGATATTGTTTAGCAACAGAAACCACAAAACGAAGGTTGGTTTTGGTAAGGCGCTCTAATGCGGCCTGGTCGCCTTCTCTAATTTTCTGAGCTAAGATTACTTCTTCTTCGGCAGTTATTAGATCCACTTTACCAATTTCGTGAAGGTATTTGTCGAGAGATTGCGACTCACGGTTGGTAATGGATTGCGTTATTTTGAGTTGTCTCATTTATTTAATTAGCCTCTGTTCTTATGATTAGGATTTAACGTGCAAACGTACAAATTTGTTTCTAAAAATAATAGAATATTACTAACTAAGCGATGGCTTCAGCATGAAATATCACAATAATTTCTTTGATTGGCAAAAGGTTAATATTTATTGTTAATCAATAAATAAATTTTGACTTGTAACAAATAATATTTTGATTTGTACAAGGAAAATTTACGGTCATGAAAAAAATCCGCTCGCTGCAAATACTGGTTTACATTGTATTTGGCTTACTGTTTATTCAAAATATTGCAGGTGCTGTGTACCATGGCGCGATAGAAGGCTGGAACAGTGCCGGAACCGATATTAGTGATACATCTTCGGCGTACGGCCAGCTATTGCCGGATGTAGTACTTAACCACCAATTGGTAACGAATAGCCCCTCCGAAACGTTAAAGGTGGGCGACGATTATACGCTTAGCAGCATTAATGTTACAGCCGATGTAAGGGTGCATAAACCAGCCCAAAACAGCACACCATTTTGGTTCGACCTGATCAAATTTGCAGTGGTGGCATTGGAATGCTTAGTAATTATCAAAATTGTAAGATCTATCAATCAGTTTATTGAACTGCTTGCCAAAAATGAAATGTTCAGCGAGCAATGTATAGCCCTGATCAGGACAACCGGCATTTTCGTATTGGCTTTTCCCGTTTTAGATTATGTGTTTGACTGGCTTAATTACTTTGAGCAAAAAATGCTGTTAAGCAGCAAGCTTCACGTGGTAAACAGCGCAACATTCGGCTTTGAGATCCTGCTGCTGGCTATCTTCATCTTTATAATAGCCGAAGCCTTTAAACAAGGCGCTAAATTGAAAGAACAACAAGATCTAACTATCTAAACTCTCAATATGAATATCAATCGGACTAAAACCATATTGATTCTTTTTGCCAGCATTTACGCGTTAATGCTTGTATTATTTGTTATTAAAAATTCCGGTATAAAACGGAGTATCAACATTGAGCAGCAAACGCAGGGCGGCATTGTAGTTATTAATAACGTGAAATATGGTACGCCGTATAAATTGGAGCGCACGCAGATAACCGTCCCTGTCGGCAACCCTTTTGATTATCTCTTTCTGGGTGCGGACGATGAGCAGGACAGCCTTTCCGGCGCTGCGGTTAAAATAATCATGACTGTGCTTATCATCCGGCTTATTGCGCAAATCAGTGCCGACAATCCGTTTCGGTCAAGCTATCTGAAGCAGGTAAGAATTATATCCGGCTTGTATTTGCTGGTTGTGATTTTAGCTTGTTTGAGGAATTGGTATACCAGTAATTATCTGTTAAAATATCTACCAGGATCCACTTATAAATATAAAGAAACTGTTTACAGCTTAGGGTGGTATTTGAGTTTAATAATTTTGGCCGCGCTGTATAACCTTTACACCCGAGCGGTAGATAATCAGCAGGAATTGGAGTTAACCGTTTAAGCTATGCCGATAATTATCAATTTAGATGTAATGATGGCAAGGCGCAAAATGTCGCTTAATGAGCTAAGCGAAAGGGTGGGTATCACAATTTCCAACCTTTCTATTCTTAAAACAGGCAAGGCCAAAGCCATCCGAATCGAAACCCTGGAAGCAATCTGTGCCGCGCTGGATTGCCAGCCGGGGGATATCCTTGAGTTTAGGGGATAGCTTGTTAAAGTTCACCCAATTTAAACGTCTCTTTTACTTTAATGCCTTTTTCGGTTTGTTGCAGGGTGCAGCATTCGTTGATCGGGTCATGCTCCAGATATAAAATAAATTCTTTTTCAACAGCCTCTGTTAAAAATGCTTTTTTCTCTCCCAGGGTTTTTAATGGGAACATGTCGTAAGCCAT
>NZ_CAXVWK010000024.1:0-40400 GCF_964263795.1 Mucilaginibacter sp. | reverse complement strand
ATCTCCATGCCCGACAAGTGGGAGTATCCCTGGTTTGCCGCCTGGGACCTTGCATTCCATTGTATTCCGCTGGCAAGCATTGATATGGCTTTTGCTAAGCGCCAGCTTAATCTTCTGGTACGCGATTGGTATATGCACCCCAATGGGCAGTTACCAGCTTACGAATGGGATTTTAGCGACGCCAACCCGCCGGTGCATGCCATGGCTACCTGGAAAATTTATCAATTAGATAAGGCCAACAATAATGGCAAGGGCGATACTTTTTTCCTGGAGCGTATTTTTCACAAGCTGATGCTCAATTTTACCTGGTGGGTAAACCGCAAAGATGAGGTAGGCAACAACATCTTCGAAGGTGGTTTTTTGGGATTGGACAACATCGGTGTTTTTGACAGGAATATTCGTTTCAATAACGGCACCCACCTGGAGCAGGTTGATGGTACAAGCTGGATGGCTATGTATGCCCTTAACTTACTCCGGATTGCTACGGAACTTGCCGAAACCAATAAAGCTTATGCTGATATTGCCTCAAAATTCTTTGAGCATTTTATTTACATAGCCGGAGCTATGGCCAACCTGGGCGAAGGTGGCAATAACGGCCTATGGGACGATGCCGACGGCTACTTTTATGACCAGCTGCGTTTTGCCGACGGAACTGCCGAAAAAATGAAAGTGCGCAGTATTGTAGGTTTGATCCCCATGTTTGCAACGGAAGTTTTAAATGATACCGATATCCTGAACAATCCCATTTTTAAGGGCAGGATGGATTGGTTTGCTACCAACCGACCGGACCTGGCAAGTTTGGTATCGCACTGGAATGAAAGCAGTAAGACAGGTAAGCACCTCATAAGCCTTTTGCGCGGCCACCGCATGAAAGGGATTTTGCGGTACATGTTAAACGAGGATGAGTTTTTAAGCCCTTACGGCATCCGCTCCTTGTCAAAATATCACCTGGAACATCCTTATACGGCAAAGGTTGGCGGGAGTGATTTTGGAATTAAATATATTCCTGCGGAAAGTGACAGCAGGATGTTTGGCGGCAACAGCAACTGGCGTGGCCCGGTATGGATGCCTATTAATTATCTGATCATCCAAAGCCTGAATACTTATTATGAGTATTACGGCGACGATTTTACTGTTGAGTGCCCGGTAGGATCGGGGCAGATGATGAACCTGAAAGAGGTTGCCAACGAAATTTATCGAAGGGTATCTAAATTATTTCTTCGTGACGAAAACGGTTTACGCCCGGTTTCCGGCAAGAATGCCAAAGTACAAAACGACCCTCATTTTAAAGATCATATCTTATTTTACGAGTATTTTGACGGCGATACGGGCGAGGGCTTAGGCGCCGCCCACCAAACCGGGTGGACAGGTTTAATAGCCAACTGTTTATATCATTGACAGAACTTGCCGTTGAGATAGTCGAATTAATAGAAATGTCATGGTCGAAGAAAACCTGATCTTAAATTTGCAGTTTGTAACTACCTCAAATTCTCCATTTGCAAACGTTGGTTCCTATTCGTTAACTCTATCGATGAGTGGTAATGCGTTAGTTTGACACAATAAATTCTTTGAATTCAGATTAATTGCTTTAGATTTACTTAACCAGTTATCAATAAACCAATTAATATGAATTTAAACAGACGTAAATTTTTGCAGAATACAAGTGCGCTTGCACTTGGTAGCCTGGCATTATCCGGCAAAGCGGCCAATTTGTTAATGGCTAAACATACCGTAGGTATCCAACTTTTTACCTTTTTTAATGTGATGGACGCTGATGTTAAAGGCACGCTAACAAAAGTTGCTGCTGCCGGATACAAAGACATCGAATCGGCCTTCAGCAAGTTGGGCGGTTATTATGGCATGCCTCCTAAACAATTTAAAGCAATGATCAATGATCTGGGGATGACCTGGAAATCGCACCATGTTTTGGGCGCGCCGTTTAAAATGCCTGCAGGCACAAAAATGCCCGAAGGACCAGATGGTAAACCAATGGTTATACCACCAATGAAAAACTTAACCAGCAACATGCAACAGTTAGTTGATGAGGCTGCGGAAGGCGGCGTTAAATACCTGGTTTGCGCCAACATTCCTACAGGAACCCTGGATGAAGTTAAAGCTGCTATCCCGGTGTTAAACAAAACCGGCGAGGCTGCCAGGAAAGCCGGCATGCAGTTTTGCTACCACAATCATGATATGGAATTTGTGGCTGTAGATGGTAAAGTACCGTACGATATGTTTTTAACGGAGACAGACCCTAAGCTGGTAAAAATGGAACTTGACCTTGCCTGGGCTGTTAAAGCAGGCAAAAACCCGGTTGATATGTTCAAAGCCCATCCCGGACGTTTCCCGCTTTGGCATGTTAAAGACCTTGACGCAAGCCGAGAGAACATACTACCGGTAGGTAGCGGAACCATCGATTTTAAACCGATTTTCGCTGCTGCAAATATCGCAGGAATGCAAAACTTTTTTGTTGAGCATGATATGCCTAAAGATCCGTTCGCAAGCATGCAAAGCAGCATTGCTTACGTTAATAAAAACCTTAACGTTTAAACGAATGTATAGAATGAGTTTGTACAGGTTACGCTAAGTAGGCCTGTACAAACTCATCATTGTTAATAGCGGTAATCAACCCGTTTATCACTGGTTTAGCAGGCGATTCATTGTCCAAATCGTCAGCGTAATCTTCCAATTCATCCAGATAGGCAACCGCTTCTTCCTCATCTTCAAATAACAAAATAAGGTCGCCGTTAATTTCCGTATCTGTTCCGTTTGGTGTAGTAGGAAGACCATAGTCGTCAAAAATGTTGGCGGTTATAGTATTTTCTGCTGTTGATGGCACATTTATTCTGAGCATGATCTTATCGTTTATATGTCAGGCTAACAGGCGATATCACTTTTTAGTTTTAGGCGAATCTTTTAAGTAACCGTCAAAACTAATGCGCTGACGGTTATTACTTATCACAGCCAGGTTTGTTGCTCCATTTGGCGAAATATTAAAAATAAGCTGATTGGTAGAGCGTGCATCTTTAGGTTTAATTACAATGTAAGATATACCGTTCTTTTTCTTTTCTACCTGGTAATCAAACTTGGTTGAAGTAAATTTGATGCCGTTATCTTCATTGTTATTATAACCTGCGCCAGAATATGCTACACCAAAATAGGGCAGGAATGCTATGACAGAATCTTTGGTGACCCTAACATCATAATCGGTATTAAGGTAGCGCTGGCCACCACCCAAAGGGGACATGTACTGCGCCTGGAATGTGAAATTACGTGTATCAAGCTGGCCTTTTACATCAGCGACTTTTGCCGCCTCGCGAATTTGCTTTTTAGTTTGCGCAGAGGCTGGGTTGTATATTTGAAGTGCTATGATAAGCACAAATGCGATTTTTAATAAAGTTTTCATTCTTAGTTGTTTATATAATATTAACGTTAGTTTAATTAGACTGTTTTACCTGCTCAAAGTTTAATCAGCTACTATTCTGCCAGTGTGCGCCCATGATAGTTTTAGTTATATGATGCAGCTAAATACATTATTCCATAACAACCAAAAATTATCATAAAAAAAGCCACCCGGTTTATCCGGATGGCTTGAAATAACGTGTTATTGTGTGTTAGATCAGGCTCACGCTTCGGTTTACAAACTCGGTCAATTCAGCACCGGTGAGTAAGCCTTGCGAAAGCAGGGCAAGATCGAATGCTTGTTTTGCTAATTGTGCCTGCACGTCAGGATTTTCATCCTGCAATATCCGGCTTATCAGCTTGTGGTTACCGTTAACAATTACCTTATAGTTATCAGGCATGTTGCCATAGAAGCCCATACCACCGCCCATGGCTGCCATATCTTTCATACGGCGCATAAATTCGTCCATGGTAACGGTTACCGGTAGCTCATCGGGGTTTAGGCTTTCCAATTCAACCTTAAAGGCCGGCTTGCTGATTGCCTTATCAAAGATCTCCTTTATTTTGGCAGATTGCTCCTCTGTCAAAACATGCTCAGGTGCATCATCCTTTTTGATTAATTTATCCGCAACATCAGCATCAACTCTTTTCAAAGAGGTTTTCTCCAATTTTTGCTCAAGCTGGCTAATGAAGTGATTATCAATAGGAGAGTTCATTAACAATACATCATAACCCTTCTTGTTGGCCGATTGAATAAACGAATCCTGCTTATCGGGATCGTTGGTGTAAATGTATATCGTTTGGCCGTCTTTGTCGGTCTGATCTGCAGATACTTTATCCTTGTATTCCGGTAGAGTAAAGCTTTCTTTCTTGGTGTTGGTAACCAATACGAAATCTTTTGCTTTATCGTAGAACTTGTCTTCGCTTACCATCCCGTATTTTACAAACAGGCCAATGTCATTCCATTTATCTTCAAACCCTTTACGGTCTGCCTTAAACAAATCGGCCAGTTTATCAGCAACCTTTTTAGTAATGTAGCTGTTGATCTTTTTAACGTTACTATCGGCTTGTAAAAAACTACGGGAAACGTTCAGCGGGATATCCGGCGAATCGATCACGCCATGCAACAGCATTAAAAACTCCGGAACAATATCTTTAACCTCGTCGGTAATAAATACCTGGCGGCTGTATAATTTGATCTTGTTACGGGTGATCTCAAAATCGTTCTTCAGCTTAGGGAAGTACAATACACCGGTAAGATTAAACGGATAGTCAACATTCAGGTGGATCCAAAATAATGGGTCTTCGCTAAAAGGATAAAGTTCCTTATAGAATTTAAGATAATCCTCGTCTGTTAGTTCGCTTGGCGCTTTTGTCCAGATTGGATTGGTATCGTTGATGATGTTAGCAGTATCAACCGATTTGTATTTTGGTTTGCCCTCTTCGTCAACGCCGTCTTCTTCGTCTTGTGAAGTAGTGCCAAACTTGATAGGAACCGGCAAAAATTTACAATATTTATCTAAAATTTCCTGCAATTTATGCTGGTTCAAAAACTCTTCAGATTCTGAATTAATGTGCAGTGTGATCTCCGTACCGCGTTCTTCCAGACTGCCTTCGCTTATTTCAAATTCAGTACTGCCGTCGCAGGTCCAGTGGGCAGGGGTTGCGCCATCCTGGTAAGACAGTGTTTCAATTTCAACCCTGTCTGCCACCATAAATGCCGAGTAAAAACCTAAACCAAAGCGGCCTATGATCTCATTGGCATCTTTAGCTTCTTTAAACTTTTCCATAAACTCGGTAGCACCCGAGAAGGCAATCTGGTTGATATATTTTTTGATCTCATCGGCCGTCATACCTAGGCCGTTATCAGATATGGTAATTGTCTTTTTGTCGGCATCAAAGGCAACTTCAACGCGCAGGTCACCCAATTCGCCGTTGTATTGGCCGAGTGACGACAAACGTTTTATTTTCTGCGTAGCATCAACAGCGTTAGAGACTAACTCGCGCAGAAAGATCTCGTTATCAGAGTATAAGAACTTTTTAATTATCGGGAAAATGTTTTCGGTGTGTATCGAAATCGTTCCTTTTTCTTGCATAATTGTAAGTGTTTAGAATTTTGACTTATTAACTGAAAGCCATTTAGCAATGCCCGTTCCAAAGCGCGGTAAAGTGACGAATTGGCAGGGTACGAGCGTATGAATGCAGAGGTATAAAATCTTTCTACAGCGATAAACTGCCGAGTATTTTCAGAAGACACGTTGAGAACTACAAACCGTAAAAATAACAAAACGTTCACGTTCATCGCCGTGAACGCCTATGCTTTTGTACAAAAGCATGATAATCAGATACTTGTCATTTTTACTACTGACAACACTGTGCCACCATTAATTCAGCAAAATGTTTTATTAGGAAAGGGCCATACATCGTCTCAACTGCGTTTTCGTGAATCAGGACGCAGGGTATTTTACATTTTGACTGAACCTTAATCCCGTAAATTCAGACGATCAGTTATTCGTAAATGTTAGGATAAATGCCGATCCTCTGCCTTCTGTAGATTGTACCTGTATGTTGCCTTTATGCAGCAGCATGATCTGTTTGCATAAACTGAGACCGATGCCGCTGCCCGTTTTGCGTGTGCTGAAAAACGGAATAAAGATCTTGTCTAATAATTCCGGCGGCATGCCCAGGCCGTTGTCTAATACTTTCACCAGCGTTTTACTGCTACTCTGAACCTCGGCGGATAAAGTGATCCGTGGATTTTCCCTGTCTTTAACGGCCTCGATAGCATTAACAAGCAAATTGATCATCACCTGATCTACCAGGTTTACATCCAGTTCGATAGCCAAAGCCGGGTCGCGCAGGATAATCTCTAACTCGATATTCTTTTTCTCTAAGGTAGGGCGCATCAGGCTGGCCAGGTTCTCGAACATATTACGAACCAGCACCTTATTGGTATCCAGGTTGGTGATCTTATTTAAGCTGCGATAGCTTTCTGTAAATTTCAACAAACCCTCGCTACGGCGTTTAATGGTGTCAATCCCTAATGAGATATCCTCCAGATCGGTTCCGTGTATGTTTGCCACAATTTCCGGGCTCTGCAACCGGTTTTTCATGGTATCAGCCAAAGAAGATATGGGCGCAACAGAATTCATGATCTCATGGGTCATCACGTTCAACAACTTTGACCATGCCTTTGATTCTGTTTCATCCAATGCTTCACTTACGTTTTGGAAAGCAATAAGCTTATACATCTTTTCGTCGCTGCGCATAATACTGGCCGTCACCAGCATCTTTATTTGCTGCTGATCGCGGGTAATGGTCATCACCTTTGCCTCGCCGGGTTTAAGTTTTACTACATCGGCATATAAATCAGGCTCGCGCTTGTTGAGCGAATGAATGGTTTTTAAGTAGGGGATGCTGATCAGATTTTTAAAAGCCTCGTTGATCCAGCTGATCTCGCCCGTTTCCTGCTCGTAGGATAGGATGCCCGTATCTACCAGTTCCAATATCTTTTGCAGGTAGTGGTATTGCGTTTCACGCTCACGGCTAATAAGTTTAAAGGTGGTGTTGATGTCGTTGAAACCTTTACGGAGCGGCTTTAGCTCATTTGGCGCTTTGCGCACATCAAAGTGCCGGCTAAAATCCCGGTAATGTATCGACTCAACAAACTGGTTCACCTCGTCCTGCGCTTTTTTATTAAAACGGATCAAATCGAGGAGCGAGTAGACCACCAATGGTACGGTGATTACCGCATACAGATAAATGCCCCGCTCAACAATAATGGCAGTAGCGGTAATTGCAATAAAAAGTAAGATAACGCGCAGCACCAGCCGCCATTCGTAACGGTTAAATATCATACTTACTTAGTCTGCGGTACAGTGCGGTACGGGTTAAGCCCAATTCTTTTGCAGCACGGGTAATATTACCGTTATGCTTTTCTATCACCCTTAAAATGGCGTTTTTTTCTAACGTGCTTAATTGTATGTTGTCTTCATCAATGATATTTTCTCCGGGGGTTTCCAGGATTGAAAAGATCAGGTCGTCCGGCCGCAGGATATGGTCGTCCGCCATGATCACAGCCCTTTCAATGGTGTATTGTAGCTCGCGCACATTACCGGGATAGTTGTACATGCGCAGTTTCTGCAATGCGGCAGCCTCAAACTCCATAGTCGGCTTTAAGTATTTGCCTGCATACATTTTGGCAAAATGTTTAGCCAGGATCACAATATCTTCTGCTCGTTTGCGCAACGGCGGCATGTTAATTTCTACCGTGTTTATCCGGTAAATCAAATCCTTCCGGAATTTGTTCTCATTAGCTAATTCAGTCAGCGGGACGTTGGTAGCACAGATGAGCCGGATGTTAACATCTACCGCCTTGTTAGTGCCTAAACGGGTTACCTGGCGGTTCTGGAGCACGGTTAGTAGCTTAGCCTGTTGCTGAAGGCTGATATTACCAATTTCATCCAGGAATAGGGTACCGCCCTCTGCCTCTTCAAAACGGCCCATGCGGTCTTCACGGGCATCTGTATAAGCGCCTTTTTTATGCCCGAACAACTCACTCTCGAACAGTGAATCGGTCAGTGCGCCTACATCCACCTTAATAAAGGGTTTGTCGGCCCTTAACGATCGCTCATGGATAGCCTTAGCCATCAGGTCCTTGCCGGTTCCATTTTCGCCCAGTATCAAAATATTTGCATCGGTTGGGGCTATCTTATTTACCTTGTGGAAAATGTCGTCCATAATGTCCGATTCGCCCAGTATAGAAGTTTGCCCGTTTCCGGATTTGGATGGCTTGCTGGTTTTAACACCCTCTTTTTTGTCCAAAAGGTCCTTAATGGTATCAATCAATTTTTCGTTGTGCCACGGCTTTACCACAAAGTCGTTTGCACCTTCTTTAAGCGAACGTACCGCCAGGTCAATGTCCCCGTATGCTGTTATCATAATTACGCAAACATTAGGCTTCCATTCTTTTATCTTACGCAGCCAGTAGATACCCTCATTGCCGGTATTAATGGCGCTGTTAAAGTTCATATCCAGCAGCACCAGGTCAACCTGGTTGCGCTGTAATAATGAGTTTAAGTTTTCGGGGTTCTTTTCGGTAATTATTTCCTGCGTTTCAGTTTTCAATAACAACTTTACCGCGGTAAGTACATCGGGGTCGTCATCAACAATTAAAACGGTAGCTTTTTTAAGTATCATTTATTGGATAGGGATTAGTAACTGGTTGCTGCAAAACTGCACTGCAATTTAGTGTTTGCATGTTAAATATCATACCATTTATGCTATAATAGCCATTGGCTTGATAATCAAGTATGATGTGTGGTTAGCCCTTTGCAACGCCCAAAAAATCATTGTATCATAACCGAACACATGCTGTAACAGAAGCGTACGGTGCAATTAGGTAAATTTTACTTAATCAACTGAAAAACAGTTATTTAAATTGTGGCATGTGTTTTTGTATCTCCTTACCAAATATTAATAACTACAGTGGACAGAGTAATTCAAAAAAAGACGTGGAGTACAAAACGACTAATGACCATAGCCGGGATTACAGGTGTGGTATTATTGGTAGGGGGCAGCATATTTTTTACATCAGGTAAGAGCAAGTTAAATGTTGATACAGAACGCATTACAATAAGCGAGATTAAGAAAGGACCTTTCCAGGAATTTATACCGGTTAACGGTGTGGTTTTACCATTGAGCACTATTTACCTGGATGCGATTGAAGGCGGACGGGTTGAAGAAAAATATGTTGAAGATGGCGCGATGCTAAAAAAAGGCGACCCTATCCTGCGCTTATCAAACACCGATCTGGAACTTAGCCTTGCCAACCAGCAGACAGCAGTTTTTAACGTATTGACACAGATGCAGATCTCGCGTGATCAGGCACAGCAAAATACCATCAGCAAATTGAACTCAATGGCTGATGTAGATAACGCACTTAAAGAAGCTGAACGCGTTTACAACCTTGATAAAAGACTTTATGATCAAAAGGCCATAGGTTTACAGGAATACCAGTCGGCTTTAAACTTGTACAATTACCAGGTAAGGCGTAAAAGGCTGGCATCACAAATACTGAAACAGGACACGGTATCTACCAGCGCACAGGTAAAGCAATCTGCCGAATCTTACGCCAACATGAAAGGTACACTTGAACTGATGAAGAAAAAAGTAGGCGATCTGATCGTTCGGGCGCCGATAGATGGACAGCTTACGTCGATGGATGCCGAGATAGGCCAAAGCAAGAACAAAGGCGAACACCTGGGCCAGTTAGATGCACAAAACGGATTTAAAGTGCAGGTTGATGTGGAGGAGCATTACTTATCACGTATCTTCAATGGCCTAACCGGTGATTTCACATTTGCCGATAAAACATACAAATTAGTGATCAAGAAAGTGTTTACACAAGTTACCAACGGGCGTTTTAAAGTGGATATGCAATTTGTTGGTCAGTTGCCTAAAGGCATCCGGAAGGGGCAAACACTACAGATCCGCCTGGCGCTGAGCGACGAGACCACATCACTGCTGGTTCCAAAAGGTGGCTTTTACCAGCAAACAGGTGGTAACTGGATCTTTAAAGTAAGCGAAGACGGTAAAACGGCCTATAAAACAGATATCCAGTTGGGCAGGTACAATACAGACAATTATGAACTGTTGAACGGACTTAAGGTTGGTGATAAGGTAATAACATCCAGCTACGAAAATTATGGCGACATACAGGAACTGGTGTTGAAAAAGTAACTTTTCAGCCAAAAACAGAATAAACAATATTAAAGATATATCAATCACAATTAAATCAAATTTACCCTATGCTTAACCGGCTTAAGGGTTTAAGGGAGGCCAAATGATAAAAATTACAAACCTTGAAAAGTTTTACCGTACAGAAGAGGTAGAAACTATTGCATTGAACAAGCTTTCGATGGAAGTTAACACCGGCGAATTTGTGGCCATAATGGGCCCGTCGGGTTGCGGTAAGTCAACTTTATTGAACATTCTGGGTATGCTGGATGATCCGGATGATGGCAGTTACGTTTTCAACGGTATCGAGATAGCACACTTTAACGAGCGTAAACGTGCCGACCTGCGCAAGCACAATATCGGCTTTGTATTCCAAAGTTTTAACCTGATAGATGAGCTAACCGTATTTGAAAATGTTGAGCTGCCATTGATCTACACCGGCGTAAGCAGTGCAGACAGGATTAAACGCGTAGAAGAAGTATTGGATAAAATGCAGATCATGCACCGCCGCAACCACTACCCGCAGCAGTTATCGGGTGGTCAGCAGCAGCGTGTGGCTATCGCCCGTGCCGTTGTTAATAAGCCAAAACTGATACTTGCCGATGAGCCTACCGGTAACCTGGATAGCAGCAACGGTAATGATGTTATGGAACTGCTAACCGACCTTAACGAACAAGGTACCACAATTATAATGGTTACCCACTCTGAACATGATGCCCGTTACAGCCATCGTATTATCCGCTTATTGGATGGCCAAACTGTAATGGAAAACATTATGGTATAAATATACTACCCTGATTTAGTTGAATTAATATAGTTAAGTGTGTCTCATAGCTACCCACCGCCCTTGCAGGGGCGGTAGGGTGGGTTTGAGAGTGCGCGTTAATCCGCATCGTTATGTTTAAAAATTATCTTAAAATAGCTTACCGCAGCCTCACCAAAAACAAGGCATTTTCGCTTATCCATATACTTGGATTAACCATCGGTATTACAGTGTGCATGATGATCTTCGTTTACATTATGAACGAATTCAGTGTTGATAATTTTCACACTAAGCAAAAGCAAATTTATCGGGTAATGCGCAACTTTAAAGAGATTAAACAAGGCGTACCTTACCTGTCGGGCCCTTACGCGCCGGCGCTGCTTAATGATTTTCCGGCGGATATCAAGCAGGCTGTACGGGTCAATTCAACCCAGGGACTCATCTCCTTTGACAACAAATCCTTTGTTGAGAAAAAGCTTTATGTGACTGATGATGGCTTCTTTAACCTGTTTTCATTCAAGTTACTCAAAGGCAACGCATCAAACGTTTTAAAAAATCCATCCAGCATTGTATTGAGCGAAACTACCGCGAAAAAATATTTTGGAAGCACTGGCAACGCTATGGGTAAAGTGCTCACGCTTGACAAACACCTGCAATTAAAAGTGACCGGTATTAGCCAGGATGTGCCATCGAACTCTCACCTTGACTTTGATATGGTCATCCCGATATCCAACTACGTTAATGAAAGCTATTTTAAAGTGTGGGTCAATAATAACCTTTTTACCTACGTGCTTTTAAACGAGCATACCAACAAGGCAGATCTTGAAAAGAAATTTCCGCAGTTTCTTGACAAGTATATTGGTGCTGAAATGCAACGCGCCGGTATCAAAATGAACCTGTCATTAACACCATTGGCTAACGTATACTTCGATCAGGCATCTTCATTCGATGCGGTTAAGCACGGTGATAAAACCGTGGTATATATTTTCATTTCCATAGCTGTATTGATCATGCTGATCGCATGCATCAATTTCACCAACTTGTCTACCATCCGGGCTATAGAGCGCTCAAAAGAAGTTGGCCTACGCAAGGTACTTGGTGCACACAAAAGCCACCTGGTGCTCCAATTTATAGGCGAGTCCATTTTACTTACTATCGTATCATGCGTATTAGCTATTGGCCTGCTTTTGCTTTGCATGCCCTGGTACAAAGAACTTTTAGGATACAAGCTAAGCGTTTCCTGGAATTCATCGCCAATTTACCTTTTCCTAATTGGCGTTATTTTGATCATCGGTTTTTTAGCAGGCAGTTATCCGGCATTTTTCCTTTCGGCATTTTCACCCATACAGGCATTAAAAGGCAAGTTAAGGTTAGGCAAAAGCGGTAACTTTTTCAGGCAATCATTAGTGGTGGTGCAGTTTAGCATTTCGGTATTGCTGATCATCGGCACCATTGTAATTGTTAAGCAATTGAACTTTGTTAAAGGAAAAGAACTGGGATACGATAAAGAGCAGGTTGTAACTGTTAATTTAGATAACGATGATATTTACAATCATCGCCGGCTATTTAAATCAACGTTAGAAAGCAGCCCGGCTGTAGCGTCTGTTTCGCTCATGTCTGGCGAGCCGGGCGGTTTTCATGATTTGCAAACATTTGAGGTAGAGGGGCAACCCGAAACTTTTAAACCCCGCAGCGAATTTGCTGACTTTGAATACGTAAAGACCCTTGGCCTTAAAATAATTGCCGGCAGGGATTTTTCGCCCCGCTTTGCAACCGATACAACAGATGCGGCATTAATTAATGAGACTGCCGCTCGCAAACTTGGCTTTACACCTAACCAGGCAGTTGGCAAATGGATTAAAAATACCGTTCGCGACAGTGTTAGGCGCCATATCATCGGCGTTATTAAGGATTATAATTTCCTTTCCCTAAAAGAGAATATGGATGCCCTGGTGATCTCACCATCGGAAGACAGGCGGGTGGCAGTGATTAAACTTAAACCAGGTAACCTGCAAAATGCTATAGCTGTTATCAAAGCTGCTTATGCAGAGGCTGCACCCGTTTATCCTTTTGAGTACAGCTTCCTTGACCAAAAATTCGATGTTACCTATAAAACAGACCTGAGGCAACAAACAATGCTGACTATTTTTGCAGGGTTGGCCATCTTCATCGCCTGCCTCGGCTTATTTGGCCTGGCATCGTTCACTGCGGTAAAGAGAACCAAAGAAATTGGCGTTCGTAAAGTCCTGGGCTCGTCAGTATCAAAAATACTTATCCTGCTTTCAAAAGATCTGCTTAAGCCGGTTGCTGTCGCAACCATTATCGCTATCCCGTTAGGGTATTATCTAATGCACGCCTGGCTACAAAACTTTGCGTACCGAACGCCGCTGCAGTGGTGGATTTTTGCTTTTGCCGCATTGATAACATTTATAATAGCTTTTGTTACGGTTAGCTTCAAATCACTCAAGGCAGCCCTGGTTAATCCCGTAAAAAGCTTAAGGAGCGAATAATCAAATTAAAGAATTATTGATCCATTGTGATCGAATTAAAAACAGCATAATTAGCAAAATCATGATCAGAAACTATTTAAAAACAGCCTGGCGTAACATTACCAGTAACAAATTTTACGCGGCTATAAATGTAGCAGGGCTAACTGTAGGCCTTGTCGTAGGAATTTTCATGCTGCTTTGGGTTCAGGATGAATTAAGCTTTGATAAGGCCAACAGCAATGCCGACAATATTTACAAAGTAGGCATTGTGGGTGGTACCGGCATTAGTAAGCAAATATTCAACAATATCATAGCCCCGGTAGCCACCTTTGCCAAAAATGAAATTCCTGAAGTAAAGGATGCCGTAAGGATAATGTGGTTGGGCGATGCGCCTTTTAAGTATAAAGACAAAGTCTTTATCGAGCCGGATTTCGCGTTTGTTGACCCATCTTACTTTACGGTGTTTGATTTTCCGTTGATAAAAGGCGATAAGCGCCATCCGTTTCAGGATAACAGCTCTGTTGTAATTACCGAAAGCACCGCTAAAAAGTATTTTGGCGATGAGGACCCGATAGGCAAGGTGGTGATGATGGGCCAGGATCAGCAGGGCAAGGTTACAGGCGTAATTGCTGATTACCCGGCCAATTCAAGTTTTAAGTATCGCATCTTGATACCTATTTCCATGTATAACTATCAGGCCTACATCAAAACTAAAACGTCATATGATAAAAAGACCGTAGTATCATCCATGGATGCCGATTGGGCACATTTTGGTTTCCAAACGTATTTGTTGCTTAAAGGCAACGTAAATGTGATTGCTTTAGAAAAAAAGTTGCAGGCCATACATGAGCGCAACAAGCCAGAAGATGCACCGGTGCCTTATTTAACCCAACCGCTGCTCAAAATGCATTTATACAAAGCCGATGGTACCGACGGTGGTTTTTCGACCGTGCGCACATTTGCCATTGTAGCACTGATGATATTGATTATAGCCTGTATCAACTATGTTAACCTTTCTACCGCCCGCTCTATGCTGCGGGCTAAAGAGGTTAGTATGCGCAAGATCATCGGTGCAGATAAATTCCAGTTGTTTATGCAATTTATGGTTGAGACTGCTTTGCTGTTTGTGATATCGGCAGTTTTAGCTTTTGCGGTGATGTTTGTTTTGCTTCCGTACTTTAACCAATTCTCCGGCAAGCAAATTACCTTTAGCCTGACCAATTATAATATTTGGCTATGTATAGCAGCAACCTTAGTTGGTACGCTGGCTGCATCAAGCATCTATCCCGCTTTACTTTTATCATCATTTGAGCCGTTAAAAGCGCTGAAGGGTAAGGTATCGGTTGGCATTGGTAACGTGGCGTTCAGGCGCATACTGGTGATTACACAGTTTGCAGTATCCATTGTACTCATCATCGGCACGTTAGTGATAAGTAATCAGTTGCAATACATCCGTAATAAAAATTTGGGTTACGATAAAGAGAACATTATCCTGGTAAATATGCGCCAGGATATGAAACAGCACTTCGATGTAGTAAAAAATGAACTGCTTAAAAATCCGGGTGTACTGTCTGTAACCCGCGCAGGCCGAAATATTGTAACAGACGGCAGTTCGACCGGTGATAACGATTGGGACGGTAAACCTGCTAACTCTAACATGTGGTTCAACCAGATATATGCCGATAAGGACATGATCCCTTTCTTTAAAATGACCCTTACCGAAGGTGATAACTTTAAAGGCGTAGTGGCAGATTCGGCGCACTTTATCATTAATGAAACCGCGGTTAAAGAGATGGGGTTGAAAAACCCTGTAGGTAAACGCTTGCGCGTTCAAAGCATTAACGGAACAATTATAGGGGTCGTAAAAGATTTTCACTTTACCACCATCCATAAAAAGATAGAGCCTGCGGTTTTTCAATATAACCCCGATAATTGCTGGAATCTATACATTAAAACCACCGGGAAGGATGCACACAATGCCATTGCCAGCGCACAAGCGCAATGGAAACAGTATAATAACGATGTGCCTTTTGCCTACGCGTTTTTAGATGAAACGTATGCTAAAATGTATACCACCGAGCAAAAACAAGGATCGCTGTTTAACCTTTTTTCGGCCATTGCCATCATGATCTCCTGCCTGGGTTTATTTGGCTTAGCTACTTACTCGGCACAAGTAAAAACAAGGGAAATTGGCATCCGTAAGGTACTGGGGGCAAGTGTGGGTAAAATCGTCGCCTTGCTGGCATCAGAGTTTATGGTACTCATTATCATTGCTATTGTTATAGCAATGCCATTGGCCTGGTTTGCTATGCAAGGCTGGTTACAGGACTTTGCCTACAAGATTAGCATTAGTTGGGGCGTATTCATTATTGCGGGCGTTGGTGCCACCTTAATAGCCCTGGCTACCATCAGTATTCAGTCAGTAAAAGCGGCACTGGCTAATCCGGTGAAGAGTTTAAAGAACGGCGAATAATCATCAGCGCGTGTTATTTAAATCCATAAGTAAATATTGATTAAAAGCGGTATTGCCAAATAAGCTCAGTATGTACAATTAGTGATAAAGCCCGGATCAAGTTTGATCCGGGCTTTTGTTTTTAAAACAGTTAGTTTAATTATTGTATCGTAACCGAACACCCACTGTTACAGATGCGAACAGAGACCTAAAAATTATAGTTTATAAGCTACTATTAATCAGACAGTTATTATCTTGGTATGTATTTTAGGTAATTAGCTTAAACAGATACCAATTATGCTAAAGAATTATTTTAAAATAGCCTGGCGCAACTTGCAAAAGCACAAAGCTTTTTCATTTATAAATGTATTTGGCCTGGCAGTGGGCATAGCTGCCTTTTGGTTGATTGCACTTTACGTAACCGACGAGTGGAGTTTTGACCGCTATAATTCCAAAGCCGACAGGGTCTTCCGTGTTGTGCAGCATGGGCAATGGGATGGCGGTAAATTTGATATCGCCGTAACATCCCCACCTTATGCGCCGGCTTTAAAGGCCGGGTTTCCGCAAGTTGTTGACGCAGTGCGAATAGATGCCGAAGGCGGCGCCAGGCTTACCCTGGGCGACAAGCAGATAAGTGAGGGCAATATATTGTTCGCGGATAACAGCATCTTTAATATTTTCAGTTATCAATTCCTATACGGCGATCCGCAAACTGCACTGTTGAAACCAAACAGCATTGTATTAACAAAAACACTTGCTCGAAATCTTTTTGGGAATGCAGAAGCTGCTTATAATAAAACCATCATAGTCGACGAACAACCAACTGCGGTAACAGCAATAATTAATGATGTACCGGCAAATTCACACTTTACCTTTAAAGCTTTGCGGGCTATGCCGGCTGGTTACACCGGTAAATGGGGCAATGCAAGCATTTACACCTACCTGCTCCTGAAAGATCATGACAGTTATAAAGGCATAGAGGCCGCATCGGCAGCTTTCTTTAAAAAGAACATTCAGGGCGATATGGGGGCTATGAAATTTAAAATGGAATTGCAGCCGCTAACCGACATTCACCTGCGCTCTAATTTAAGTTATGAACTAGGCGCTAACGGTAACATTACTTATGTTTACGTATTTAGTATCACTGCTTTGCTGATCCTGTTCATTGCAGTTATTAATTATGTGAACCTTACTACTGCACGGTCATCAGTACGCGTAAAGGAGATCGGTGTGCGTAAAGTGATCGGCTCAGACCGAAAACAATTAATGACGATGTTTTTCGCCGAATCCATTTTACTTACGTTTATCGCCACCCTTATTGCAGGCATTATCATCCAGTTTAGTCTCCCTTATTTTAATGAATTATCCGGAAAAAACCTGGTGCTGATGCAGTTTGGTACGGCTAAAACGCTTGCTGTGTTTGCGGTTTTCTCTTTACTAACCGGCTTGTTAAGCGGCGTGTATCCGGCCATGTTTCTATCAGGTTTTAAAACCATTGCAGCCATGAAAGGGCAATTGGGTAACCAGTTGAGCACCATTCTGTTCAGGAAATCACTGGTGGTGTTTCAGTTTGTAGTGACTATTGTGATGATAGCCGGCTCATGCGTGATTTATCAACAACTCAACTTTGTGATGAACAAAGACCTGGGCTTTAATAAAGCGCAAACACTAACCTTTCACATCAGCAAAAGTGTAAGGGGCAGGGTAGACGCCTTAAAGCAGCAATTATTGCAAAACCCCAATATTGAAAGCGTAGGCATAGCAGGGAACCCCATAGGTAATAATAATATAGGCGGCGGCGATTTCAATTTAGGTGCTGATGGTAAGGCCACCTCGCAATCCAAGATCGTTCAGAACTTGTTAATAGATGCCGATTTTATACCAACACTGCAAATCAAAATGGCCGACGGCCGCAATTTCTCCAATGGAAATATAAGTGATGTTAAGGATGCTATAATCGTAAACCAAACGCTGGTTAAAGAACTTGGCTGGAAAAACGCGGTTGGCCGCAGGGTCAACACCGGTATGGACGAGCAGGGGAAAGTGATATCGCAAACCATTATAGGGGTTGTGAAAGATTTTAACACTTATTCGCTGCAGCACAAAATTGCCCCGATGGTACTGGGCATGCCAGCCGAAACCAACGATAAAGACAACGTTTATGTGCGCATCAGCAAAAATAATATTGCGGCTTCACTTGGTTTTATAACCAGGGTTTATAACACATTTGATAACGAAAATAAAGCCGAGTTCCATTTTCTCGACCAAAACTTCGCAGCACAGTACCGAACAGAACAGCGCCAGGGTACCATCCTGCTTATATTTACAATTCTGGCTATCAGCATTGCCTGCCTTGGATTATTTGGGTTAGTAACCTTCACTGCCGAGCAGCGCATCAAAGAGATAGGCATCCGGAAAGTATTAGGTGCAAGCGTTGCCAGCATTGTAAACCTGCTGTCGACAGACCTGATGCGTTTGGTTATCATTGCCACAGTGATTGCCTGCCCGATAGCATGGTATGCTATGAGCACCTGGCTGCAGGATTTTCAATACAAAATAGCTATCAGCTGGTGGGTGTTTGTTCTTGCGGGAACAGGGGCTGCGCTCATCGCAATGGCAACCGTTAGCTTGCAGGCAATAAAGGCGGCGCTATCCAACCCGGTCAAAAGCTTAAAAAGCGAGTAAATCTACGGGATGGGGGTTAACGCAAACCATAAAACTTCTTTGTTTTTGAGATTCAATGCAACTAAATCAACACAGTATTCATCTTATAAAAAACTAAATATTATCATGAAAAAGCACTTCTTATTGTTACTCTTGTCGTCCGCAGTATTTGCAGCATCCGCACAAGATAACCGCACTCCTTACATGACCCGTTCACTGGCTTCTGACGGGATCAAAAACGTGTTTGTAAACACCAGTGGCGGCAGCATTGCTGTTGCCGGCGGGCAAGAGCCCCGTTTAGAAGTTTACGTTGTTGGCAACAACAACCAAAACCTTACGAAAGAGGAGATCAAAAAACGGTTAGACGAGGACTATACCCTGGAGATCTCGGTACACGACGGCGAATTACACGCTACTGCTAAACAAAAGAGAAACATGAATAACTGGCGTCGCAGTCTGAGCATTGGTTTCAAGGTTTATGTAAATAAACAGGCCGAAACCAACCTGAATACCAGCGGTGGCAGTATTAGCCTTGATAACCTTACCGGTAATCAGAATTTTGAAACAAGTGGTGGCAGCCTTAACATCAATAATATCACCGGTGTCATCCGCGGTGAAACCAGCGGCGGCAGTATCAACCTGTCAAACTCCAAACAGGACATTAAACTTAATACAAGTGGCGGCAGCATCACTGCTAATAACTGCTCCGGTAAAATCAGCTTAGAAACATCTGGCGGTTCTTTACGCCTTAATGATTTGAAAGGTAACATCCATGCAACTACCAGTGGTGGCAGCATCAATGGCAGTGAAATAGATGGCGAACTGATTACCGGCACCAGCGGCGGCAGTGTTAATTTAAGCGGCATATCGGGCAGTTTAGATGCATCTACCAGCGGTGGCAGCGTACATGCGCAAATGGTGCGTGTTGGTAAATACGTTAAGTTAGAATCCAGTTCAGGCCATATCGACCTGAGCGTGCCATCCAACGCCGGCATGGACCTTGACCTGCGTGCCGATCGTGTAAATTATGGCCTATCCGGCACATTTAACGGCGAAAAAAGCAAAGACAAAGTGATAGGTAAAGTAAACGGCGGTGGTGGCCGTGTCGAGATCCGCGGCGACAACAGCATCACCATATCATCCGCACGATAGTTGTTGCCATTAGGGCGCCGCTGAATTAACCTGTAACGGAGTAACGAAGCGAGTAAGATAAGTGCGTTAATATTTATTATTGGAAAGCTTTCGGCATTCAGGGATCAGGATTAAAATTTAACATTATGTTCAAAAACTACATCAAAACTGCTTTTCGCAGTTTGAAAAAGAATAAAGGGTTTACAATTATCAACGTATTCGGGCTGGCACTGGGCCTGTGCGTTTGTATGCTGATTGTTTTTTATGTGGTTGACGAGTTAAGTTATGATCGATATAACGTGAATGCCAGTCGTATTTACCGTGTAAACGATGATATCAAGTTTGGGGGTAACGAAAAATCGTACAGCCAATCACCGGCGCCATTAGCCCAAACTTTTTTGAATGATTTGCCCGAGGTTGAAAGCGCGGTAAGGTTCAGGCAGCGCGGGCAGTTCCAGGTTAAAAAGGGCAACCTCAAAATACAGGAATACCGCGCCATTTATGCCGACCCCGGCGTATTGACTATGTTTACCCTGCCGATGATACAGGGCGACCCTAAAACGGCCCTTAACGCCCCTAATAGTGTGGTAATTAACCAAACTACAGCACTTAAATATTTTAACACTACATCCGCTGTCGGGAAAACGCTTACCATAAACGATTCGCTTTACTACAAGGTAACCGGCGTAATTAAAGACATGCCTAAACAATCGCATTTTAAAATCGACCTGTTCATGTCGATGTCGTCATTGCCGGAGGGAAAAGATGATAGCTGGCTAAGCAATAACTTTAATACTTACATTTTAGTAAAGCCCGGCTCTAACGTAAAAGCCCTGGAAGCCAAACTGCCGGCCCTGGTAAAAAAATACGTGGGCAGCCAGTTAGAAGCGGCTATCAAAATGAGCTATGATGATCTGTTAAAAGGCGGCGACTATTTCAAGCTCAATCTTACACCCTTAACGGATATCCACCTTAAATCTAACCGCGATGGGGAGTTAGAAGCCAACAGCAATATTCAATATGTTTATATTTTCCTGGCCATTGCGGTATTTATTTTATTGATCGCTTGTGTAAACTTCATGAACCTGTCTACCGCCCGCTCCGCAAATCGCGCGCGTGAGGTAGGGGTGCGCAAAGTTTTGGGTTCGCCGCGTAAGTATCTGATCGCCCAGTTCCTTTCAGAATCTATTATCGTAACTTTTGCTGCCACATTAATAGCAGTAGCAGGGGCATATATATTATTGCCCACATTTAATAACCTGGCGGGCAAGGATCTGGCTTTTACGGCAAATACCTTTGCCTGGCTGGCACCTGTACTGCTTGCCGCCGTGATCGTGATCGGTTGCCTTGCGGGTTCTTATCCGGCATTCTTTTTATCGGCATTTCAACCGATCGATGTATTAAAGGGTAAGCTGGCCAGTGGTTTTAAAGGCGGTGCGCTACGCAGTTTCCTGGTGGTTTTTCAATTCTCTATCTCCATATTTCTGATTATTGGCACTATGGTGATCTATCATCAACTTAAATTTATTCAAAGTAAAGACCTGGGTTATAACCGCGATCATGTTTTGGTAATTCAAAATACCAATTACCTGGGTAATCAGGCCAAGGCCTTTAAACAGGAACTTAAGCGCATGGCCGGTGTAAAAAACGTAACGTTAACCCCTTTTACCCCAACATCTAATTACCACAACAGCACTACCTTTTTTCAGGATCAGACACGCAACGCCAAAACCGCCTTATCCACCCAATTTTGGGAAGCCGACGAAGATTACCTGGCCACTATGGGCATGAAGCTGATAGCCGGGAGGAATTTTTCTAAAGAGATGAAAACAGATTCATCTGCACTGATCATCAATGAAGCGGCAGCAAAACGTTTAGGCCTTAAGGATCCGATAAATAAAGAGTTGTACTTCCCGATAGATAGTAAGGCCGAGCAGTTAAAAGCGATGCACATCATCGGGATAATTAAAGATTTTAATTTTAATTCCCTTCGCGAAAATATTACCCCATTGGTATTGGTGATGAACGAAAACCGGGGGGCGTTGTCGGTTCGTATTAATTCGGCAGATATACCGGGTGTGTTGGCCCGGATAAAAAGCAAATGGCAAAACTTCGCCACGAACGAAGAATTTACCTACTCGTTTATGGATGAGGATTTTGATGCAGTGTACCGCTCCGAACAGCGCATTGGTCGCATCTTTATTGTTTTTACCAGTATCGCTATCATTATTGCCTGCCTGGGCTTGTTTGGCTTGGCCGCTTACGCCACCGAGCAGCGCACCAAAGAGATCGGCATCCGTAAAATACTGGGTGCCAATGTGGGTATCATCGTTACCCTTTTATCAAAAGATTTCATCAAACTGGTACTGATCTCCATACTTATTGCCTCGCCTTTGGCCTGGCTGTCTATGCAGCAATGGCTGCACGGATTTGCCTACCGCGATGGCATTAAATGGTGGATAGTTGCTGCCGCCGGTGGTGGGGCGATGATGATTGCTTTTATCACTATCAGTCTTCAGTCGGTAAAAGCGGCTATTGCCAACCCGGTAAAAAGTTTAAGAAGCGAGTAGCTGATCAGCACTCTTGAAGTGAATTGCTTTATACGTTAAGAGATGTTAAATTTCTAACAATTAATGTTTTATATACCGATATTGGTTTTATCAAAACCAGTATCGGCATGTTTAACAACTACTTAAAAATCGCACTTCGCAGTTTATTCAATAACCGTTTTTATACGGTAATAAATGTGTTTGGCCTGGCTTTAGGCATCAGTTGCTGTATCATCCTTTTTCAATTTATTACTTACCATCTCAGTTTTGATAAGTACCACAATAATTCTGAAAAGATTTACAGGGTGGTGCACTGGTTAACATTTGAAGATGGTGTACCCATGTATGACCAGGGAGCACCATTGGCACTTGCACGCGATGTAAAGACAAGTGAACCTTTAATAAAAAGCGTTGGAATACTACTGCGAATGCACGATATAAACGTAACCATTGCGCAAAACAGCCTGCAAAGTAAAAAGATGTTTGCTGAACATGAAAATATCGGCATAGCAAATAATGGTTTCTTTGATATTTTTAATTACGATTGGGAGCAGGGGGATAAAAGCAATGCATTAAACAACCCCCATACGGTAGTTATAAGTCATAATATCGCTCAAAAATATTTCGGCAGTCAGGATGTGATTGGCAGGGGTATCACCGTTGACGGCAAAAATACCTTTACGGTAACCGGCGTGATAAAAGATCACCCATCAAACACAGACATCAAGCAGGATATCTTCTTATCGCTATCGTCATTAAATGATATTTACCCGGATGTAGCTAACATCTTAAAAGAACAATGGGGCGCTATCAATTCGACAAACTCCGTTTATCTGTCTTTACGCAATGGAGGCGACCCTAAAACCATTGAACGTAAAATTGCACAATTAAACATTCGGGCTCAGGGTGCCGAAATGGCTAAAGCTTACCATTTTATGCTGTTGCCTCTGAACAAAATGCATTTTGACGGGCGGTTTTCTGGGGTGATACAGCGTTCTTTGTTATTTACCCTAGGGGGAGTTGGCTTTTTACTTATTGTTATTGCCTGTGTCAACTTTGTTAACATGGCAATAGCACAAAGTTTTAAGAGGAGCAGGGAAATAGGTACACGTAAGGTTTTAGGTGGTACGCCGATGAGTATATTTAACCAGTTTATTACCGAAACGGCATGCATCGTTATTTTTTCCGCGCTGTTTGCCTTTATTATTGTTTTGATAGCGCTTCCTGTACTGAATAGCTGGTTGCAGATCCAACTGCATGTCGATCTGCTATCTGATTATCGTCTGCTTTGTTTTATTGTACTTACGTTAACGTCCATTGTGTTTTTAGCGGGTGCGTATCCTGCTGTGTTATTAAGCCGGTTTAAACCGGTCAACGCGCTAAAGAACCAGATAGGTGGCCAGACACATACAGCAGCGCTTGCCCGGAAAGGCTTGATTGTTACCCAGAATGTAATAGCCCAGGTATTGATCATCAGTACAATTATTATTACAATGCAGGTAAGATATCTAAAAACGGCTGATCTTGGCTTTAATAAAAGTTCTGTTCTGATGTTGCCAATACCTGATGCTATTAAAGGAAAAACGGAATACCTGCGCAACAGGTTAATGGCTGACCCTGCGGTCAAAGGCGTTTCTTTTTGCTACCGGGCGCCATCGTCAACGGGATATAAAGGCGGTTCTATTAAATTTGATACACATGATTGGGAGAAGTTTGCCGGCCGTACGCTTATTGGCGATGCTAACTACGTGAAAACGTTCGGGATAAAATTGGTTGCCGGACGCAATATTGCTGAAAGTGACACTGTGCGGGAGTTTTTGATTAACGAAGTTTTGATGCACAAGTTGGGTATTAAAGATCCGCAACAGGTCATAGGCAAACGGTTTACCTCCGGCGACCTGTCCGACAAAGCCGGTATAATTACCGGTGTGGTTAAAGATTTTCATGACGCATCATTATACACAGCCATATCCCCATACTACATCACCACCATGCGAAAAGAGTATCAGTTTGTTGGCGTTAAATTTAGCACCCCTAATGTGAAAGCTATGATCGAGCGGGTTAAACAAACGTGGCAGTCGGCTTATCCGGATAATGTTTTTGAGTATAAATTTCTTGACCAGCAAGTAGACGATTACTATCAAAAAGAGGAGTTGCTCAATAAACTCATTACCTCAAGCGCCATCATAGCAATTCTAATCAGTTGCCTTGGCTTGTTAGGGCTTATATCATTGCTCACTACACAACGCACCAAAGAAATAGGAATTCGTAAGGTGCTTGGCGCATCTGTTACACAAATTACCGGGCTGCTATCTGCGGACTTTATAAAACTTGTGTTAGTGGCGGTTATAATAGCATCGCCTTTAGCGTGGGTAATTGTAAGCCGTTACCTGCAAAGCTTTGCTTACCGTATTGACATCAACTGGTGGGTATTTGTACTTACGGCGGTGCTGGCAATTACAGTAGCTTTTATAACAGTAAGCTTCCAGGCAATTAAAGCGGCGATTGCTAACCCGGTGCAAAGTTTGCGAAACGAATAAAGTTAATAACCATTACCGCAAAAAACAGTGAAAAAGGTTAACAAAGGTTTACACTTTTTTGCCTTTTATTTATTTAAAAAACTGATATCCAATATTTTGTGAAAAAGATGGGTTAACATGGTTTTTGGCCTAAAATCCGGGTATTACGGCAGGGATACGACTCGATTTTATGCCGCAAATCCTTACCTTTATAGCCATGAATTTTTCATCTAAGCTACTGGAGGATGCTGTTGCGGAGTTTGCAAAACTACCGGGGGTAGGGCAAAAAACGGCTTTGCGTTTAGTATTGCATTTGCTTAACCGCGATAAAGAGGAGGTAGCTAAATTTAGCTCGGCTATTAGCCGGTTGCGCAACGAGATACAATTTTGCCGAACCTGCCACAATATATCTGATCTTTCTGTGTGTGAGATCTGCTCATCGCACAAGCGCGATCATACTACTATTTGTGTGGTTGAAGATACCCGGGATGTTATGGCTATTGAAAATACCAACCAATATAATGGGGTGTACCATGTGCTCGGCGGTTTAATATCGCCTATGGACGGCATTGGCCCGGCCGATTTGCAGGTTGATACATTGATTGAAAGATTAAAAGATGATTCGGTTAAAGAAATAATTTTTGCCTTAAGCGCAACCATGGAAGGTGATACCACCATATTTTATTTACACAAGCGCTTAAAGCAATTTAATATAAATATCTCAACCATAGCCCGTGGCATAGCTTTTGGAGGTGAATTGGAGTATGTAGACGAGATTACGTTAGGACGATCTATCGTAACACGTGTACCGTACGAAAATTCATTATCCGGGTAAGTATGAAACTATCTGTCGTTGTAGTTAATCACAACATGTGTACGCTTTTAAAGCAAGGCCTGCCCACTTTAATTAGGGCTTGCAGAAGCATTGATTACGAGTTGATTGTGATTGATGATACATCTACAGATAGATCTGTTGCGATGTTGCAGAACGAGTTTCCGGAAGTAACAGTGATTCAAAACGAAAAGTTCGCAGGTATAGCCAAGTCACGGAATGCCGGTTTAGAGCAAGCTTGCGGTGAGTATGTTTTACTGGTCAATGCGGATACAATTAGCGGCAAAAAAACTTTAGAGAATATAGTTGATTTTATGGATCAGCACCCGGATGCCGGCGGCCTTGGCGTGAGGATGTTAACCCCGCGCGGTAACTTTTTAACAGAATCCCGCACAGGATTTGATAAAGCCTGGTCGCCAATTTTAAAGTTCACCGGCCTAGCGCGTTATTTTCCAAAATCCAGATTGTATAAATCAGATACAGACAGCTGGATAGAAGACGAGGAATTTGATATCACCGAGGTAGATGTGATCAACGGTGCGTTTATGCTGCTGCGCAGATCAGTATTACAGGAGGTAGGACTGATAGACGAACGTTTTAGCAGTTTCGGCCATGATATCGATCTGTCATTCCGTATCAGGCTGGCAGGTTACAAAAATTACTATTATCCAAAAACTTATATCCTGAACTTTGGCAAGCAGTTAAAGCCAAATTTTAGCTGGGCCTACATCAGGCAATTTTATGGTGCGATGATTATATTCGCAGCGAAGTATCTGTTCCACATGCCGGAGATAAAATTACCTGGCATCCCGAGGATCTTCGCCCCGAAATATGAGATTGAACAATAAAGTAGTAATTATAACCGGCGCATCTTCCGGAATTGGCAAAGCCCTCGCTTATCAATTTGCTTTACAGGGCGCCAATTTGGTTTTAGGTGCCCGCCAACATGTTACCTTGTGTGAAATTGCGCAGGATATTGAAAAACAAACACAAGCAAAGGCACTTGCTGTACAATGTGACGTAACTGTTGAGGCCGATTGCGCTGCCCTCATCAAACAAACTCTCCTTACTTTCGGGAAGATAGACATACTGATCAACAACGCGGGCATTAGTATGCGCGCTTTGTTTAAGGATGTTGAGCTGAATGTGCTTAAGTCATTAATGGATGTTAATTTTTGGGGCACTGTTTATTGTACCAGGTATGCATTGCCCGAAATAGTTAAGACACAGGGCAGCATTGTAGGCGTATCATCAATTGCCGGTTATAAAGGGCTGCCAGGCCGGGCCGGTTACTCCGCATCAAAATATGCCATGAACGGCTTTATGGATGCCCTGAGGGTAGAAAACCTTAAAACAGGTGTACACATCATGGTAGCTTGCCCCGGGTTTACGGCTTCTAACATCCGCAATACCGCGCTGGATAAAGACGGTACTCAACAGGGGGAAAGTACGCTGGAAGAAGATAAGATGATGACATCCGAAGAGGTGGCAAGGAAGATTGTCGACGGTGTCATCCATCGCAAACGCACTCTGGTCATGACCTTCCAGGGAAAACTGACCGTTTTGCTTAGCAAATTTTTACCGGCATTTTTAGATAAACAGGTTTACAAAGTATTTGCCAGGGAGAAGAATGCGCTGCTAAAATAGCTTAAAACTTCTCGAACTTATTTATTTTACTCATATCCAAAGTTATACGGCCGGTATCATCTCTATCAAACATCGGGATAAACCTGGCATCCCAAACCATATCACAATATTGATAAGAGGTACGGGAGTGTACCGTTTGCGAAAACGTATCGTCAAAGGCTTTTAGCAAAACAGAAAAGGATGCCTGTGTACGATCAAGCTCTTCTGGAGTAGCTTCGGCAAGGGGGCTGTTTGCATCCAAAGGGTGTACTATCGTCCAGTTAAGTGTTAGGATGCTCACATCACTGCGTTCCAGCTCTAAGGGGAAAAACTTCCTTACAGGTTTCCCGTCAATCATTTCGTTGTATGAAAATATCACCTCGATGTGCAGGTCGATCAGCACGTTGCGCCTCAGGTTTGATATGCGGAACATCAATCCCTTTCCGTTTTCTTTATACGGGCTGATGAGGACATTATTACTGTAAACTATTTTAGCAGTTGGGCGCGAGAAACGGCCGTAAAGCAAACCTGTGGCCAAAGCAAACGCCAGCAAACCCAACATTGATTCGATAGCCGCGATGCTGTTAGCTACGACGCCATGCGGGCTGATATGCCCGTACCCAACTGTTGATATGGTTTGTGCCGAAAAGAAGAACGCGTCGAGGAAATGACTAAGCCCGTTACTGCCACTGGCTCCATCAAGGCTATCGGCCCCAATGAGCACGTAGAGGGATGCAAATACAAGGTTTACGATAAGGTAGCCGCTCAATATAACCACCCAAAACCGGCCCCAGCTCATTTTAATTAGGGTGTGGTAATTATCGGCTGTGTTGAAAGGGGAGAGGCCTTTACGGCGTACGTTGACAGAACCATCTTTATTGATAAGCGGCTGGCTTTTGATAACCGGCTGCGGGCCAAAGCCCAGATCATTTTGAGGGTCTACCTTTTGTTCGCGTATGGCCATTGTTGGTTATTATATTGCAAAGCTATTAAAGTTAAGATATATTCACTTGTGCTGATCGATAAGCATAACCCCTGGCGCAACATTTGAATCCTGTAAAAATATCAATCTGCTTGCTTTTAGTGAAAACTATTTCCATATTTGCCAATCAAAATGCAAACAGTAAACAACAATTGGTGGTGGCTTAACGAGAAATCGTAAGGCAGCCGCATTTTTTGTTTTTAGATATACAAAAGGGTTGCCACATGGTAACCCTTTTTTCGTTATTGCAAATCCTATTACAGGGTAAAGCATTTAAAATTAACAACCAATATTAACTTCAGTACCGCCCATCAGGGGCCGGGAGGTAGCTTATGAAACAGATACTTAATCATCTATTCGAACATAAAACATTTAGCCGCGAGCAGTCAAAAGAAATTTTGATAAATATCGCTTTGGGTAAATACAATAACGCCCAAATGGCGGCCTTTATGACGGCTTATTGTATGCGTAGTATTACTGTCAATGAGTTGGAAGGCTTTCGCGATGCCATGTTAGAACTTTGCCTGCCGGTAAACTTGGAAAACGGCGAACTGATTGACCTTTGCGGCACCGGGGGTGATGGTAAAGACACTTTCAACATCTCCACCCTGGCATCGTTCGTTGTGGCTGGCGCGGGTTATAAGGTAGCCAAACACGGTAATTACGGGGTTTCATCAGGTTGTGGTTCATCAAACGTTATGGAGCATTTGGGTTACGTGTTTACTAACAATACAGATGCCTTAAAGCGCAGTATGGATAAGGCGAACATCTGCTTTTTGCATGCCCCGCTTTTCCACCCCGCTATGAAAACCGTTGCGCCAATCCGCCGCGAGTTGGGCGTAAAAACATTTTTTAATATGCTTGGCCCGTTGGTTAATCCGGCTAAGCCGCAAAACCAGATGGTTGGGGTATTTAATTTAGAATTGGCGCGGGTTTATGCGTACTTATATCAAAAGTCGGGAATTAGATATACTATCCTTAATGCACTGGATGGTTATGATGAAATCTCGCTTACTTGCGATTTTAAAACTTTTTCTGCCGAAGGCGAAAAGATCAACAGTATTGAGGCCCTGGGCTTTACAAAACTAAACGAGGATGAAATTACAGGCGGACATACGGTAAGCGATTCGGCAGATATTTTTACGAAGGTGCTAAATGACGAAGCATCTACCGCGCAGATCAGTGTTGTGTTAAGCAATGCTGCCATGGCTATAAAAACTATTGCGCCCCACAAAAGCTTTGCCGACTGTTTCTATGAAGCAGAGGAGTCGTTAGTCAGCAAAAATGCATTGAAGAGCTTTAAAACTTTAATAGCTAACTAAGTATGAAAATTAAAGTATGCGGGTTGAAGTTTCCGGATAACATTGAAGCTGTCGAGGCATTGCACCCCGATTATATGGGCTTTATACTATATGGGCAATCACCCCGCTTTATAGGCAACCCGGATGAATTCTTTTTAGATAATATTAGTGCAGATATAACTAAGACCGGCGTTTTTGTGAATGAGCACGAAGATGCCATTAGTAAGCTTATTTACAAATACAAACTGGATGCTATACAGCTGCATGGCGCGGAGAGCCCTGAATTTTGCGACCTGTTCAGGCACGAAGTACAGGTGATCAAAGCTTTTGGTGTAGATGAGGCTTTTGATTTCGATATGTTAAAGGCCTATCAGAACAATGTCGACTTTTTCCTGTTCGATACCAAAACGGCAGTTCACGGTGGTTCTGGAGAAACATTTGACTGGAAGGTACTTAACGGATATAAACTGGATATTCCCTTCTTTTTATCGGGCGGGTTAAGTCTGGACAATTTAAACGAGATCAAAAAGATCAGCCACCCCATGTTTTACGGGGTTGATCTGAACAGCCGGTTTGAACTATCACCGGGATTAAAGGACATACAGAAGCTGAACAGGGCTTTTGACTTAATAAACGAGACACAAGGATAATGAAGTACGGAGTTAACGAACAAGGCTATTACGGTGATTTTGGCGGGGCCTACATTCCCGAAATGTTGTACCCTAATGTGGAGGAGCTAAGGCAACAATATATCAAGATCATTAACGATGATGCCTTTAAGGCGGAGTTTAATCAGCTAATGCGCGATTATGTGGGCAGGCCTTCGCCTTTGTACCATGCTAAGCGCTATTCTGAAAAATACGGCGCAAACATTTTCTTTAAGCGTGAGGACCTTAACCATACCGGTTCGCATAAAATAAATAATGCCATAGGCCAGATACTGCTGGCCGAACGCCTGGGCAAAAAACGCATCATCGCCGAAACCGGTGCAGGGCAGCACGGCGTTGCTACGGCCACCGTTTGCGCACTTAAGGGCATTGAGTGTGTGGTGTATATGGGTGAGGTAGATATGAAACGCCAGGCACCTAACGTAGCCCGTATGAAAATGCTCGGTGCAAAAGTAGTCCCGGCAACATCGGGCAGTAAAACCTTAAAGGATGCCACCAACGAGGCCCTGCGCGATTGGATAGGCAACCCCGTTGATACGCATTATATTATCGGTTCGGTGGTGGGGCCGTACCCATATCCGGATATGGTGGCAAAGTTCCAGTCTATTATCTCTGAGGAAACCAAAAAACAATTGCTGGAACAAACCGGTAACGAACTGCCTCAGTTTGTGATGGCTTGCGTTGGTGGTGGTAGTAATGCAATGGGTATGTTTTATCATTTTTTGGATGACGAAGATGTAAAACTGATAGCCGTTGAAGCGGCAGGTAAAGGCGTTAACAGCGGCCATTCGGCTGCCACTACTTTTCTGGGTCGTGAGGGTGTTTTGCACGGCAGCCGCACCATCTTAATGCAAAGCGACGATGGGCAGGTTATAGAGCCTTATTCTATCTCTGCCGGACTGGATTATCCGGGCATAGGCCCGCAGCACGCGCACTTGTTTAAAATTAACAGGGCTACTTATGTGAGTATAACCGACGAGGAATCGTTGAATGCCGGCTTACTTTGCTCGCAGATGGAAGGAATCATCCCCGCTATTGAAACGGCACATGCTTTGGCTTATTTGGAGAAGATGACATTTCAAAAAGACGATAATGTGGTGATCTGCCTATCCGGAAGGGGAGATAAAGATCTGGCTACTTACATAGACCACTTCGGCTTTTAGTGCTGCATCACTAAAAGCAATTGTATCGGAACCGAACACATACTGTTACACTTACGAACATATTGCCGTCTTGCTAATCTATGCAATGATCTCATTATAAGTGATTTATATTTATGGTACATGTTTTAACTTAGTTTAGGCCTAATGCCATAACTATGTTAAAGAACTACTTTAAAATTGCCTGGAGAAACATTGTCCGCCATAAAGGATATTCTCTTATAAATATATCCGGTTTAAGTGTGGGCATTGCTGCCTGCCTGCTCATTTTCGTTGTATTACAATTCGAATTAAGTTTCAACAAGAGTTTCGAAGGCTATAAAAACATTTACCATTTTATAACAGAGCAGCACCAGGACGAGGGTACCACCTATAACCCCGGCACATCGCCGCCGGCTATCAATGCCCTTCGGAATGATTTTCCGCAGATCAAATTTGCTGCCGTCAACTCCAGCTATGGCAGCCAGTTAACCGTGCCCGGCAATGATGCTAACGATCTTTCCGGTGCTAAAAAGTTTACCGAGCCGGTTGGCGTTTTCTTTATGGAACCGCAGTTCTTCGACATTTTTAGCTCACAGTGGTTAACGGGCAATAAGGATGTATTATCACAACCGAATATGGTAGTGATCGATAAAAGCACGGCAACAAAATACTTCGGCGATTGGAAAGATGTAGTAGGCCGTACCCTTAAAATGGATAATGTGCTTACCCTTAAAGTGGCCGGCGTTGTGGCTGATGCACCTACCAACAGCGATTTCCCCTTAAAAGTGATGGTATCTTATATCACCTGGAAACAACATCCTAAAGATTATGGCTATGCCGACAGCTGGGACAACACCAGCAGCAATAACCAGATCTTTTTAAAATTGCCTGAAAATATAGCGGCTAACCAGCTAACAAAACAACTGGTACCATTTACCAAAAAGTATGTGGAGGCTAAAGGGCGCAGGGATAGCCGCGTACACGTTTTACAGCCACTTACCGATCTGCATTTTGATACTCGCGTAGGTAATACCCTTGGCGATCATCTTACCAGTAAAAGCACGCTGCGTACGCTATCATTCATAGCTGTGCTGATCATCGTAATGGCTTCCATTAATTTTATTAATTTGTCTACAGCTCAATCAGTGGGGCGGTCTAAAGAAGTAGGCATCCGGAAGGTTTTGGGCAGCACTCGTAAACAACTCATCGCGCAGGTAATCGGCGAAACAAGTTTAGTGGTTTTATTTTCCGTTTTATTAGCAATCGCAATTGCAAAAATAGCTTTGCCATATTTAAAACACATCGCCAGCGTACCGGATAACATCGGCTTGTTTAGCCTGGGCACTGTATTATTCCTTATTGTAACCATGGTTTTGGTAATATTGCTTTCGGGCATTTACCCTGCATTGGTCGTATCCGGCTTTAAGCCGGTACTGGCCATCAAAAACAAGATCACAGCTGCTTCCATTGGCGGCATCCCGCTGCGCAGAGCATTGGTAGTTGCACAATTCGCAATAGCTCAGCTGCTGATCATCGGTACCCTGGTTGCTGTAAATCAAATGAACTTTGTAAACCAGGCCGACTTAGGTTTTAACAAAAACGCTATTTTAGTTTTGCCTGGTTATACGGATAGTATCAGCCTGAGTAAACTGGATGCATTTAAACAGCAGCTCCTGCAAAAGCCGGGGGTAAAATCGGTTAGCTTTTCTTCCGATCCGCCATCGTCAGATAATAATTGGGGACAAAATTTTTACTTCAATCGTTCAGAAAAAGATCTTGCTTACGTAACCTTCTTAAAATACGGCGATGCAGATTATTTTAAAACCTACGGGATGAAATTTGCAGCCGGTAAAGGTTATGACCAGGCCGACACTACAAGGCAGGCAGTAGTAAACGAAACCTTTATACACAAGCTGGGCATCCAAAAAGCTGAAGATGCCATTGGCAAGGATGTTAAACTGGGCAGCGGCCGCTGGGTGCCGATTGTTGGTGTGGTTAAGGATTTCAAAACCAACTCGCTACGTGATGCGGTTAAACCAATCGTTATCACAGCCCGGAAAAAATTTGAATCACAGGCTGCGGTAAAGATAGAAACACGCAACCTAAGCACTACTGTGGCCGATATTAGGTCTACATGGGAGGCAACCTATCCGGAATACGCCTATAACGGCTATTTCCTTGATGAAAATATTGCCAAATTTTACCAGCAGGAAAACCAACTGGCGCTTGTTTACAAGATCTTTGCTATCATAGCCATTTTTATATCGTGCCTTGGCTTATATGGGTTGGTATCGTTCATGGCCGTACAGCGCACTAAAGAGGTTGGTGTACGTAAAGTACTGGGTGCTTCGGTATTCAGTATTGTTATGCTCTTCTCAAAAGAGTTTATGATCCTTATTGCCATATCCTTTTTTATTGCAATGCCGGCCGCCTGGTATATGATGAGCGAGTGGCTGCAAAATTTTGCCTACCGCATCCCGCTTACTGCTGGTGTATTTGTACTGGCCATTGTCGGGTGTATCGGAATTGCCTGGATCACCGTTGGCTACAAGGCCGTGCGTGCAGCATTGGTAAACCCTGTTAAAAGTTTAAAAAGCGAATAAAGAAACCTTAACCTAACCTTATCACAATTTTATGCTTAAAAATCATTTTAAAATAGCCTTACGAAACCTGTGGCGGCACCGCGGATTTTCGTTCATCAACATTACCGGCCTCTCTGTAGGGATAACCGCTTGCTTTTTTATGTTCATGTACGTAGCTTTTGAATTAAGTTATGACAAGTTTCACACCAAGGTCGACCGAATTTACCGGGTGGTTACCGATCTTAAAACACCGTCGGAAACGCTGAAAATAGACGTTACCTCCTGGGCGTTTGCACCCAATCTTAAAGATGAATTTCCGGAGATAGAATCATTTGTACGCTTAGGCGGCGGCGGCTTTTTGGTGAAAAAAGATAACATCAAATTTCAGGAAGAACAAACCTTATGCGCGGATTCCTCCTTTTTTAAGGTGTTCGATTTTAAGTTGTTGAAGGGCAATCCAAAAACTGCATTAAACGCGCAAATGAGCGTTGTTTTTTCGGAGACTACCGCTAAAAAGTATTTTGGCGATCAGAACCCTCTTGGCCAAACGGTTTTGCTGACAGGCGACAACATCCCTGCTACGGTCACAGGTATAATGCAGGATTTCCCTGCTAATTCGCAAATTAAAGCAGATATGCTGGTTTCCATGTCGTCTTTAACAGAGCGTTTTAGAAAAGGGGTAGACAAAGAGTGGAGCAACTATGGTGTAACATCCTACTTGCTGCTAAAGCCCGGCGTGGATGCTAATGTACTCGAAAAGAAATTCCCTGCCTTTTTTGACAAGCGCAACGGAGTGGAGCAACGGAAGATCCAGATGTTCCCCACCCTGCACCTGGAGCCTATGAAAGATGTGTACCTTTACAGTAAACGTGGCGGGCAGGAAACCGGCAGTATAAGCAATGTTTATACCTTCGGTATTGTTGCCACTTTCATTTTATTAATAGCGTGCATCAACTTTATTAACCTGACCACCGCCCGGTCTGTAGAGCGCGCGAAAGAAGTGGGTATCCGTAAGGTAGTAGGTGCGGCAAAAGGCGAACTGGCGGGCCAGTTTATTGGCGAAACGGTTGTGCTTTGTTTAATGGCATTTGTAATTACGGTAATACTATCGGTACTGCTGTTACCATTATTTAACCAGCTTTCCGGCAAAATCGTTAGTCCGGGAATATTCAGTTCGCCCTGGTCCGTGATCATTTTGTTTGTAGCTTCTATAAGCATAGGTCTACTGGCCGGAATTTACCCGGCATTGGTATTATCGTCATTTAAACCGGTAATGGTGTTAAAAGGCCGGTTCTCTACCGGAACTAAGGGTACCATGTTACGGAAGAGCCTGGTTGTAGCCCAATTCAGTATTTCTATAGCGTTGATCATCGGTACGATAATCGTGTATAATCAGATGGATTTTATGCGCAACCGTGATCTGGGTTTTACCAAAGACCAGGTTGTGGTGTTAGATACCAATAACGACCCAGGCAAAGATGCATTTAAACAAACTATAGCCTCGCTGCCGGGAGTAAAATCTGTCACCACATCATCCTCCATACCCGGTGGTGGTAATGCCGGCGCCTACTCAGAGATCGAAAACAGCAAAGGTGACCTGCAGGTGGCGAATCTTGACCTGTACTTTGTAGATTTTGACTACATCAACCAATTTAAAATAAAAATGGTTGCCGGCAGGCCTTTTCAAAGGGAATTTATGAATACCGATACCGCGCAGGCCATGGTGCTTAACGAAGAAGCCGTACGGTTATTCGGCTACAGATCGCCGCAACAGGCAATAGGCAAGCGCTTTAAACAATGGGGCCGCGAAGGCAAAATAGTTGGGGTGATGAAAGATTTTCACTTCCGCTCGTTACAGGAAAAGATCACACCGCTTAGCATGCGGGTAGAATTGAAAAACCTAAACCTGATATCGGTAAAAGTATCGGGCAGTAACGTTAATGGCACCCTTGCAGCTATTGAAAGTAAATGGAAACAAATATTGCCTAACAGGCCCTACAGTTATTTCTTTCTGGATGAATTCTTTGACAGGCAATACCGAGCAGAACAGCGTTTTGGAAAGCTGTTCTTCAACTTCTCTATCCTGGCCATTGCTATATCATGCTTAGGCTTATTAGGTTTGGCATCATACAGTACTTACCAGCGCACCCGAGAGATCGGTATCCGTAAAGTGTTGGGGGCGTCTACATCCGGTATCGTCAACATGCTCTCTATGGATTTTATGAAATTGGTTTTGATATCATTCTTCATAGCCACACCGGTTGCATGGTATTTTATGCACAAGTGGCTGCAGGATTTCGCCTATCGAATTGATATTCAGTGGTGGGTGTTTGTTGTAGCCGGTATTCTGGCCCTGCTGGTGGCTATCACGACAATTAGTTTCCAGGCCATTAAAGCGGCACTCACCAACCCTGTTAAAAGTTTAAGAAGCGAATAACAAAAAGCCGAATATCAGAAGCCAGGAATTAAGACATCAGTACTTATTTCCTGGCTTTTTGATTTAGAAAGCATTTGCCTGCCAGCTATTGCCGAACAACTGTATCAATACCGTACGCACGTTGTACATAAGCGAACAGTGCACTTTGAATAGATGTATGTATATATTTGATAATCAATGTGTTAAAATTTTGGTATGTTATTGATATATAAATTCACAAATCAATTAAGAAATTGCGACCAGTAAACAACAATTCATTAATCTTAAACCAATAAAATGTTATCACTTCAGCATATTTCAAAGTATTACCAGGTTGGCGGCAATAAAAATTTTGTGATCAATGATATCAGTCTTGACGTAGAAGAAGGTGAGTTTGTATCCATAATGGGCCCATCAGGCTCCGGCAAATCAACCTTGTTAAATATCATAGGGATGTTAGACGAACCATCGACAGGGTACCATTACTTTGTTGATCAGCCCGTACATCAGCTGAAAGAGAAACAGCGCGCTGCCCTTTATAAACAGTACATCGGGTTTGTTTTTCAGGCATATCACCTGATAGACGAGCTTAATGTTTATGAAAACATCGAAACACCGCTGATCTATCAGGACGTTAAAAGTGCTGAACGTAAAGCCATGGTTGCCGATATGTTGGACCGTTTTAACATTGTTGGCAAAAAGGACCTGTTCCCGGCCCAATTGTCTGGCGGGCAGCAGCAGCTGGTGGGTATTGCCCGGGCGCTGATAGCCAAACCTAAACTACTATTAGCCGATGAGCCAACCGGAAACTTAAATTCTAAACAGGGCGAAGAGATCATGGAATTGTTCCGCAAGCTTAACAAAGAAGATGGAGTTACGATCATCCAGGTAACCCACTCCGAAAAAAATGCCGAATACGGATCGCGTATCATTAACCTGCTGGATGGAAGGGTTGAATCTTCCAAAAAATTCTGAACTACAACAAACAATGCGATATTTTAAATACCTAGTTTTTGGCCTGGCCTTAGCCGCACCTGCTTTTGCGCATAGCCAAACTACCGATACCACACTTAGTTTACAGCAATGTATCGACATTGCCATTAAGAACAACCTGGATGTTAAAAAGAGTGAACTGCAATTAGCGACGGCTAAGGTGAACGCTAACCAGGCTAAAGAATATCTTCTGCCGACCATCAACGGCCAGGTTGACCACAGTATCAGCAATGGCCGTGGCATCGACCCATCAACCAACACGTACTTGAATCAGTCGTTTAAATCGGGAAACTATAAGTTAAACAGCGACCTGACTTTATTTAGCGGTTTGCAAAACCTTAATAACATCAAGCAAACGTCGTTAGCCTACCAGGCAGGCCGGATGGATTTTCAGCAGGCAAAAGACCAGGTAACCATAAATGTGATCACCGCTTATTTGATGGTGCTTGATAATACAGAGTTATTGAACCAGGTTAAAAATCAACTTGCTGTTTCTAAACAACAGGTAAGCCGTTTGCAGATCCTGGAAAAGGAGGGGGCCAACAAAACCCCGCAAGACCTTTCAGATCTGAAGGGCCAGTATGCCGATAACCAGCTCGCCGTAGTTAATACCGGCAATACCCTCAAAACATCCAAACTTAACTTGCTTCAGATCCTCAATATCCCCTATAGCGACAGGGTAGGGTTAGAGGCGCTTAATGCCGAATCGTTATCAAAGCAAACCCCAAACTCTGCCGATCAGGTTTACAACGTTGCTTTAAATCAACTGGCATACATAAAAGCCGCCACTTTAAGACGCCAAAGTGCCGAGAAGGGAGTGAGCGTAGCACGGGGCGCATTATCGCCAACCATATCGTTGTTTGGCGGGTTATCTACCAACATATCCAGTTCGCTGCAAATAGCGGGACAAACCCAAAGCTACTACGACCAGTTTAAAAATAACTATGGTACCAATGTTGGGATTAGCTTGCGTGTGCCAATCCTTAATTATTTCCAAACACGTAATAAGGTAACGCTGGCTAAGATACAATTGCAAAACACCGTTTATGTGGAGCAAACTACAAAGGTGCAATTAAGGCAAAATGTCGAGCAGGCTTATCTGAACATGACATCGGCATACGAGCGGTTTAATGTACTTACGTCACAGGTTGAGGCTTACACCGAGTCATTCCGAACAGCAGAGATCAGGTTTAACGCTGGTGTGCTCAATTCAGTTGAATTTGTAATTGCCAAAAATAATTTAGATCGCTCCAAATTCAACCTTATCAACGCCCGGTACGATTGCTACATCTACAATAAAATTTTAGATTACTATCAGGGCAAATTAACCCTCTAAAATTGTTGAATATCTGAATGCCCGGTTTGCCAGTGCAGGCCGGGCATTGCTATTTTACCCTTCCAATCCACACAATTTTGTACTTTTGATGTTTACCTAGAAAATACGAACCTATGAAAAAATTATTCCTTGCATTTTCCATATTTATGGCAGCGGCCACTGTGTCGCAAGCGCAAATTATCCCAAGTATACAAGCCGGTTTAAAAGGCGGTATCAATTTAAGCAGCTTATCTAACTCAACCAGTACCTTTAACAGCAGCAACCGCGCAGGTTACCTGGGTGGTATTTGGGCACGTTTTGGCGCACTCGGCTTTAACTTTCAGCCGGAGGTTTATGTTACCAGTAAAAACGTTGATATTAATAACAGTACACAAAAAATATCGTCTGCAAAATTTACCAGCATTGATGTTCCCCTGCTTTTTGGCGGTAAGATTGGTGCATTCGGTTTTGGCGGCAGGTTTTATGCAGGCCCGTTGTTTTCCTTCGCAATAGATAAGAAAAACAACTTCGGTACCGCAGTAAGCAGCGCTACCCGCTTCGATTACAAAGACTCTAATATCGCATTAACCGCCGGTGCAGGTGTAGATATCCGTAAAATCTCTATCGATCTGCGCTATGAAGCCGGCTTGTCAAAGCAAAACTATCATGAGGGGGCAAGCAACACAGACTATAAAACACGTGTAAGCCTGTTCAACTTGAGTTTGGCTTACGCATTTTTGTAATCACACAATTAAGAGCTTAAGGCCCTTGCAAATGCAGGGGCTTTTTTCGTTTATAGTTGGTTATTATTTTATATTTAGCTGCCAATTATAATCTGATGAATGTTAAAGTCTTTAAATCCGTTGCGTTAACAGCAATAAGTTTCATAGTTACATTTTACTCCGTCAACGCCAGTGCGCAAAGTGAAACAGGCACAAACTCTATCCGTCTTAACCAGATAGGTTTTTATCCTAATGCTACTAAAATTGCAATTATTACCAACGCAGGTAAAGGTGACTTCTACATCCGGACATTAAACAAAAAAACGGTCTTTACCGGACAGTCAAAGCCTGCCGCACAGCTCACATTTGGAGGTAAGCAAATCGCCGTGGCCGATTTTACTGCATTTGCAAAAAATGGAACGTACCTGGTGTATATTCCTTTATCCGGCTACTCGTATCCTTTTACAATTGCCCCTTCTATTCACAAATCAGTTGCAGGAGGATCAATCAAAGCATTTTACTACCAGCGGGCATCTGTCGAACTAATACAGAAGTATGCAGGTAAATGGCACAGGGCAGCAGGGCACCCGGATAACAGGGTGTTAATTCACTCATCCGCGGCGACTGCACAACGTCCCGAGAGTACTGTAGTATCTGCCTCTGGCGGATGGTATGATGCCGGCGACTACAATAAGTACATCGTAAACAGTGGCATCAGCACAGCAACTCTTCTGTCGCTTTATGAAGATTTTCCGGATCATATGAAAACCGTTAGATTGAATATTCCGGAAAGCGACAACCAGATACCTGATGTACTCGATGAAGTATTATGGAACCTGAGATGGATGCTGATGATGCAAGACCCTAATGACGGCGGGGTTTACCATAAATTGACCAATGCACGGTTTGATGGTATGATAATGCCGGAAAAAGCCATAGAAACACGGTATGTGGTACAGAAGAGTACAGCAGCTACACTTGATTTTGCTGCCGTTACTGCACAGGCTGCGCGGATCTTCGCCAGGTTTCGCGGACAACTGCCGGGACTTGCCGATTCATGCCTCAAAGCTTCGGAACTGGCTTATACCTGGGCTTCCAAAAACCCTGATGTAAT
>NZ_CAXVWK010000023.1:0-24300 GCF_964263795.1 Mucilaginibacter sp. | reverse complement strand
GCAAAACGCTGGTCCTCGCTCATGTAATTGTGCGGGGTAAAGCCCATAGTGGTGGTATTATCTTCGGTGTAAGGAACCGGTTTAAGCGGGTCGCTTACAAAAGAGGTAGAACCGGCACCTGCCGGCTGGCTGTTAGCCAGTTTGCCATCGGCACTTAAATACATTTTAAGGTGTGTTGCCGCAGGCGATGGCCATTTATCAAAAGTCGCCCATTCTTTTTTACCGGTGTTGTACATGTAAGCCTCTGGCAGGCCGCTGTTTTTATCACCGTTTCCTTTTAAAAAGTGATTGAAGAATTTCTGCTCTATCTGCGTTTGGTAAAACGTAGCAATGCTATCGCCAAAGTACACATTACTGTGCATGGTGTGGCCGGTTTCGCGCGACCACCTGCCGTGGCCAAACGGGCCCATCACAATGGTATTGTAAGCGTTAGGGTCTTTCTTTTCGATAGTTTTATAGATAGCAAGCGGGCCTGTTAAATCTTCGGCATCATACCAGCCGCCCACCAGCATTACCGCAGGTTTAACTTTGTTATAGTGTTTTAACAAACCACGTTTTTGCCAAAACTCGTCATAGCTTGGGTGGTTAATGGTTTCCTGCCAAAAAAAGTTGTTTTTGTAGTACTTGTCGGCGTTTTTAAGCGGGCCCATATCTAATAAGAATTGGTAACCATCGCGGGTGCCGGTTTTTATATTTTGTTCACCGTACCATGCTTTTGATGTGGTATCTGTTTTTTGCACACCAAATACCGGGTAAGTAAAGAAATACGACTCCAGTAAAGCGCCGTTATGGTGAAAATCGTCAAAGAAGAAATCAGAGATAGGTGCCTGCGGTGATGATGCCTTTAACGCCGGATGGTTGGATAAAATGCCGGCTGCTGTGTAAAATCCCGGGTAGCTGATACCCCACTGACCCACACGGCCGTTATTGCCGGTTGCATTTTTTACCAGCCAGTCTATAGTGTCATAAGTATCACTGCCTTCGTCTACATCAGTTTTTGCTTTTTTGTTGTCGATAACCGGGGTCATGTTAGTCCAGGTACCCTCGCTTTTGTAGCGGCCGCGCACATCCTGGTATACAAAAATGTAACCTTCCTGCATCATGAATTTTGACGGGCCTAAGCTGCCCGGATATTTAGTTTCGCCATAAGGGGCTATACTATAACACGTGCGCTGCATCATAATAGGATACTTGTTTGTTTTTGAAGCATCCTTTGGCGTATAGATGGAGGTGAACAGCTTTACGCCGTCGCGCATAGTGATGTAAACATCTTTTTTGGTGAAATGATCTTTAACATAGCTGCCCTGCGCAAATGATACGCTGCAGGCGATGGTTAATAATAATGATAAGGCGTAGATTTTTTTCATTGATGTGGGGATTAGTAGTGGCTAATTTAATAAGTATATTATAATAATACGAACGGTGTTAAGAGTGTTACAGAGTTTTTGCCAATAGGATTGCCCATTAAAGGAGCTTTACGGATAAACAAATATCGGTTGGGGCGGTTAATGGCTTATCAAATCATCTAACAAATCCATAATGAGAAATAAACTCTACCTGATCTCTGTACTGGCCTTAATGCTATCCTGTAAAAAAAATAACCCGCAGCCGCAGCCCAAAGCACCGGCAACTCCGGTTTCCGGCATGATCTATAGTTCCGCATTTACCGCGCAAAATGCCGTGGTGCGCACGGTTAGTTTTAGCTATCAAAACTACAAGCCGGGAGACCTCTTTAACATTTATTTGTCGGCCAATAAGAATGATGATTGCGCCGCCGATATTAACAGATTTTCGGTTAGGTTAAGTGTTCCTAAAAAGATAGGCAAATTTACAGAGAACGACATTTATGTACTGATCGACGATCCTAATTCTACGGATGGCGCATTATTCTCATCCGATAGCGTAATTGAGATCACGTCCATAACCGCAGATAAAGTAACTGGTAAAGTAGATGCCAGGTTCCAGAACAGCTACATTAAAGGGAGCTTTGAAGCGAAGATTTGTCAGTGATAACGTTGTTGTGTTTAAGAGAAAAGCGATAACAGCGAATGACGCATCCTAATTGGGCACAGTTCAAGAAGATTTCTCCTTGCTGTTGCTCGTTCGAAATGACATGAAGCTTTAACTGATGATTGGAAGTAGTTTTTTTCTCTTTGAAAACACGACGGCAAATAGGGCTTCAAATGCATATTTGAAGTATGTATATCCGCGCATCTACGCTCTGTCAGCCCCCTAACATTTTAATCATCTGCCTATTTATAAGCCTGTAAACATTCCTTAACTTTGCCAGCCATAAATACTACTACTATGCAATATGATGTTATCGTTATAGGTTCGGGTCCTGGTGGTTATGTTGCAGCTATACGCTGCGCCCAGCTCGGTTTAAAAACAGCAATTATCGAAAAGTATAGCACCCTTGGCGGTACCTGCTTAAATGTAGGCTGTATCCCGTCAAAGGCACTGCTTGATTCGAGCGAACACTACCATAACGCTGCACATACGTTTACAACGCATGGTATTAAGTTAGACAACCTGGGCATTGATTTTGGCCAGATGATCAAACGCAAGCAGGAAGTTGTTGATGCCAATACCAGCGGCATTAGCTACCTGATGAAGAAGAACAAGATTGACGTGCATGTAGGTGTAGGGTCGTTTAAAGATAAGAATACTGTTATTGTTACCACTGCTGATGGAAAAGCTACCGAGCTGACCACCGAAAAGGTGATCATTGCTACCGGTTCAAAACCGGCCAGCCTGCCCTTCCTGAAGATCGATAAACAACGCATTATCACATCTACCGAGGCTTTAAAACTTCCCGAGATCCCTAAACACCTTATCCTAATAGGTGGCGGTGTTATCGGTCTGGAATTAGGTTCGGTTTATGCGCGTTTAGGCGCTAAGGTATCTGTAATTGAATTTATGGATAGCATCATCCCAACCATGGATAAAGGCCTGGGCCGCGAGCTGCAAAAGGTGCTGAAAAAAATCGGTATGGAGTTTTACCTGGGCCATAAGGTTACCGGCGCTACTGTAAACGGCGATGAGGTTACGGTTACATTTGATAACCCTAAAGGCGAAAAACAGGAACTTAAAGGCGACTATTGTATGGTTGCTGTTGGCCGTGTAGCTTATACCGATGGTTTAGGGCTTGATAAAATTGGCATTACCGTAGAAGAGCGCGGCCGCAAAATAACGGTTGACGAGCACCTGGAAACCAGCGTTAAAGGTGTTTACGCTATTGGCGATGTGATAAAAGGCGCCATGCTGGCTCATAAGGCAGAGGACGAGGGTACTTTTGTTGCCGAGTTGATTGCCGGACAAAAACCACACATTAATTATAACCTGATACCGGGTGTTGTATATACCTGGCCGGAAGTTGCCGCTGTTGGTTATACCGAGGAGCAGTTGAAAGAAGCCGGTACAAAATATAAAACAGGGTCGTTCCCGTTCAAGGCGAGCGGCCGTGCCCGTGCAAGTGGCGACCTGGATGGCTTTGTTAAGGTGTTGGCAGATGCCACTACTGATGAAATTTTAGGTGTACACATGATCGGTCCGCGTGTTGCCGATATGATTGCCGAGGCGGTTATTGCCATGGAATTCCGCGCCAGTGCAGAGGATGTAACCCGCGCTAGTCACGCCCACCCAACCTACACTGAGGCCATGCGCGAAGCATGCTTAGCGGCAACGGAAAACAGGGCCATACATATATAGGTATTGTTATAATGTTGCAAGGTTTTAATGTTGAAACGTTTTGGGCAAGTTCGATAGATTTGAAGATTTAGATATTTGGAAAATAGCTGTTTCTATTGCTGTTGAAATTTATCTGCTTTGTGATTCTGAACCTTTAAAATCTGACTGGGGAATGAGAGACCAGATCAGACGCGCTGCATGTTCCATGTCAGATAATATTGCCGAAGGTTTTGAGTATAATAATAATCCTGATTTTGTCCGATATTTAAGATACGCTAAAGGATCTTCGGGTGAATTCAGGAATAAATTAGTTATACTTAACCAAGCTGGTAAGCTTGATCAAAAACTCTACGAAAGGTTGTACGAGAAAAGCGTTGAGTTTTCATCTAAAACAAAGTCTTTGATTGATTATTTGGTGAAATTTGAGGCTGACAAGAAAAAGAAATAACTTTCCAACGTTTCAACATTAAAACATTGCAACAAATAATTAACATAGGTATTATTCTAACAACCATCGCTGTTATGGAGCTCGCCTCCTGGGCTATGCATAAATACCTGTTTCACGGGCCGTTGTGGTTTATCCATAAAACGCACCACCAACAACGTCACGGTTGGTTCGAATTGAACGACCTGTTCAGCATTGGCTTTGCAGCCTTAGCCTTATGGATGATGTGGGTAGGGCACTCTACTTTAGATTACCGGTTTTGGATTGGCGCGGGTATCAGTACCTACGGGTGCATCTACTTTATTTTTCACGATTGGTTTATTCATAATCGCTTTAAAGCCTTTAAAAGCGATAACCGCTATCTGATGGCTATCCGTCGCGCACATAAGATCCACCATAAAACCACAGAAAAAAATCCTTCGGAAGAGTTCGGGTTACTGGTAGTGGGGAAGAAATGGTTTAGGTAGAAAGCCGACAAGCTTTAAAATAAAATTCCGAAATTCGCCGTCATGCTGCAAATCCAGGAAAACGTATCGCTTAAAAACTTCAACACTTTTGGTATCGATGCCAATGCCCGGTATTTTGTAGAGATCAGCCACGCCGATGAGGTGGCCGAGCTTTTTGCCGATCCAAAATGGCTGCAAATGCATCGCCTGGTTTTGGGTGGCGGCAGTAATATGCTGATGGTTTCGGATTTTGATGGCCTGGTGATCCGCCTGAACATCCGCGGTATCGAACACCGCATCAGTCACGATGATGTTTTTGTAGAAGCCGGTGCAGGCGAGGTATGGAACGACCTGGTAAACTTTTGTGTCGACCGTGGTTATGCTGGTATGGAAAACCTGAGCCTGATCCCTGGATCGGTAGGGGCATCACCTATTCAAAACATCGGCGCGTATGGTGTCGAACTGAAAGATGTGTTCGACAGCTGCCAGGCCGTAGAGATAGCCACCGGCAATATCCGCACGTTTAATAAAGAAGAATGTAAGTTCGGCTACCGCGAAAGCGTATTTAAAACCGAACTGTCCGGTAGGTATATTATTGTATCGGTAAAGTTCCGTTTGTCTTTAAACCCCAACATTAACATCCAGTACGGAGCAATAGAGCAGGAACTGGCCAACCGTGGCATCACGGAGCCTACTATTAAAGATGTATCGCAGGTGGTGTCGCATATCCGTGTATCCAAACTTCCTGATCCGTCTACTATTGGTAATGCCGGTAGCTTCTTTAAAAACCCGGTGATCACTGCTGCCGAGTTTGCACCTGTTGCAGCACAATTCCCTGATGTGGTTAATTACCCTGCAGGCGAAGGCATGGTTAAGCTGGCTGCAGGCTGGCTGATTGAACAATGCGGCTGGAAAGGAAAAACTGTTGGCAACACCGGCACATGGAAGAACCAGGCACTGGTTTTAGTAAACCATGGCGGAGCAACCGGAGCAGAAGTGTATAGCCTGTCGTCGCAAATCATAGACAGTGTGTACACTAAATTTGGCGTTACCCTACAACGCGAGGTTAATATTATTAGTTAAAATATTTACTTCAAAGAAAATTTCATTAAAACTTCATCTCCAGTAAGTTAAAGTAATTATTACCGTTAGGTTACCCTATTGCTGTTCCCGCTTGCGGTAAAAATGCTAAAGCCTGATTTACAGCTGATTATGTTTTATTTGTTGATAGTTGCTGTGTAAACAGCGTTGTCTGACGGCATGCCAACCAGTTGTAGTTATTTATGTATACAAAATTAGTTGGTACTATGTTTGAATACTACTCAATACAAAACATTAACAGAATGACAAAGATTGAGTTTAACACCCTGGTATTACGTCAAGCAAGTTCATTAAGGTCATACGCCTTACACTTTACTCATGACGCCGACGATGCTAACGACCTTGTTCAGGATACAATGTTGAAAGCCATTACTTATTACAATAAGTTTAAAGAAGGTACCAACTTGAAAGGATGGTTGTATACAATCATGAAGAACACCTTTATTAACAACTACCGCCGTTTTGTTAAGATGAGCACTTTCGTAACCAAGAGCGATGAAATTTCATCACCTAACCTGGTATTCAGCTCAACTAAAAACCAGGGCGAAGCAAAGTTTGTAATGGATGATATCAAACGCGCTTTAGACCGTTTACCATCAGATTACTATGTGCCATTCACCATGTATTTTGAAGGCCACAAATATCACGAGATTGCTGATCATTTGACCATACCAATTGGTACCGTTAAAACCCGTATCCACGTAGCCCGCAAATTGCTTAAAAAGAATTTGAAAGCTTATGATAACGGTGTAGCAAAACCAATCTACGCTGAAAACTAAAATAATTAAACTCAAATTATATAGAAAAAGCCTGCTTGTAAAAGCGGGCTTTTTCATTTATGGAAATTTAGGTCCTCACTTATTTATCCCACAAAAGAGACAGAAATGTCTTTATTAGTTTAATTATAAGGTAACTACCTTACAATTTTCCAATCGCAGTGAATTTTTCAAAAACGGTTTCGGTATGGGGGGCGTCGGCAAGTTCGGCAGTTAGGTCCTGGCCGGCCCAGTGCTCATAATGTTTGCCGTTTCTCCATAGCCGGCTGTCGGTTACATCATAAATAATGCCTTTGTAGGCCACCCAGATCTGGGGTTTGTCCTGTCCGTTCCGCAATGCTAATTGCGAGCGGGTATAAGTTGGTAGTTCCGTCATACAGCCGCTTCTTTTTTATCTTTAAAATACTGAAAGAACGCGATATTCATCATTAGGAGGGCCATGCTATAAAAATGATCTTCGAACGGGATGGTCCAGATACGGACGCCCATGTTTTGTTCGTCGTTATAAAGCACAACAGGGATAGAAGTAAGCAATCCGTTAACAACGTAAAATGGAATCAATGATACCAGGTAAGCCATGTAAAACCTGCCCAGCCATGGTGCTTTAACGAAAAATAATAATGCAATAAGTATCACACCCAAAAGGCTGAAAGTTACCGCCGTGTAAAGCTTATCTGCATGGCCCATCAAAATAAATGCTGATGCCAGCGCGATGATGCCGGAAATGCTTCTGGCAACGTCCTGATTTATAGTCCACTTAATATAGTAATTTAAGCAGGCGTATATAAAAATGCAGGCAAACGGTACGGTAAGGAAAAATAAGATCTCTTCTACCGGGAGTTCGAAAAATTCAATCCCGGTAATGTACTTATCGTTAAACGACCATACACCATGGATGGTAAACAGTACGTCCCAAAACAGGAACAGCAATCCAGTTATGGCCATTCCCGGTATAATAAACCGCCAGCTTTTATAAAAGGCAACCCGCTTATCAAAAGATAAAATCACCGGAAATAGAATAGTAAAGAAGTTGATAAGCAAGTAAGTGTATTTCACAGCTAAAGGGCGGCTAAATGCTTTTTAAGGTCGGTGCTTTCGGTAGGTGTACAGCGCTCAGAAGCTATTAAAAAGCTGATAATGGTTTTAACCAGCGGTTTATCGGCCTGCGCATAGTACTGTTTGTCCAGTTGTTTAATGATCTCGATCCTATCGCTGGTTAAATTTTTATTGTAACCTAAAAAGCCCGGCACATTATGCTCTATCGAGAAACGCATAAACCTGATCTCGATATTGTGAGGATCGCGGGTTACCGCTTTTACAAATGTTTTTTCTGAACTGTTGAGATATTTTACCTTAAAGTAAGGGTTCCAGGCGTGTTTTGCTTTTAAAGCCTCGAGTGTACCTATATAACCATTTAAAAGCGCCGACCGCTCCTTCATGTTCTCCAGGTTGGTGTATAACGAATCGGTGGTTTTTTTGCTGTCAATTGCTGTAACCAGCAGCTTGCGGATCTGATGAAGATTAGGTTCGGCCACATCAACGCTATAAATAGCTGCACTAAACCCTATGGTTACCAGCGACAGGCAAAATGCTGAAAGCAAATAAATTTTATATTTAAGCAGCATCGGCATACAGAGCTATTAGTTGTGCTAAATTACGTTAAGCTTTTGATGTAACACAGCTTTTAAGTATAAACCGAATTTTTTTGTGTCTGATACCCTTATCCGCTTTTGTGTCAGCGTACCTGCGCTTGTGCCCTTTATTTTTTTAAAAAGCTGTAAATAGTAAACGTAAGCAACATAAACGCCCAACCTGCTGCCTTTTGGCAGCAATTTAATGCCCTCTAACGCATCGTCGAAATCTTTTTTGATGTCTGTTTCGATAAAGGTTTTGTCGGCCTGGGTGAAGTTGGTAAAATCTACCTGGGGGAAATAAGTTCGCCCGCGGTCCTCATAATCCGATTTGATATCCCGCAAAAAGTTGATCTTCTGAAACGCCGAGCCTAAGCTACGGGCCTTTGGTACCAGCCGGTCGTAAAGGTCACAGTCGTTTTCAACAAATATCCGCAGGCACATCAGGCCAACTACTTCTGCCGAACCGTAAATGTAAACCTTGTAACCGTCGGCATCATAAGCAGTCTTATCCAAATCCATTTTCATGGAATTGAGGAAAGATTCGATCAGTTCTTTTTCGATGCCATACTGATTAACCACTTGCTGAAATGACTGCAAAACGGGATTAGTGCTGATGCCCCTGTCAATAGCCTTAAAGGTTTCCTCACGGAACTCGTCGATCAATTCGCGCTGGTTATAGTCGTAAAAGGTATCTACAATTTCATCGGCATAGCGTACAAAACCGTAAATAGCGTAAACCGGATACCTAAACCTTTCTTCAAAGGCCTTAATGCCGTTGCTGAACGATGTACTATATTTAATAGTGATCAGTTTACTGCACTCAAAACAGGTTTCATCAAATAAAGTCATCGCACGGGTCGGTTACGGTAAAGGTACAAAATGATTGCTGTATTGTTTTTCAGAAGGCTGCTACAATTTGCTTAATTTGGCTGCTGATGGGCGAATCAAAGCATATAGTTGTCATCGGAGCCGGATTTGCGGGATTGGCATCGGCTTGCATACTGGCAAAGGAAGGTTACCGCGTAACCGTATTGGAGAAAAACGACCAGCCCGGCGGGCGCGCACGTGTGTGGGAAAAAGACGGGTTTAAATTTGATATGGGACCCAGCTGGTATTGGATGCCCGATGTATTTGAAAATTTTTTCGCCTTGTTCGGAAAAAAACCTGCCGATTTTTACAACCTTAAGCGGCTTGATCCCGGTTACCGCATTTATTACGGTAAGGATGATGTAATGGATGTGCCTGCGGATATGGGGCGATTGGAAGCCTTGTTCGAGGCGACGGAGCAAGGCAGCAGTACCGGCCTGCGCAAATTTTTGGAGCAGGCAGCCTACAAATACAAAGTAGGTATGGGCGAATACGTTTTTCGCCCCTCGCATGCCATTACGGAGTTTATCGACTTTAACCTGATCCGGAAAAGCCTGAGCATGCAGTTGCTTACCAGCATGAGCAGCCATGTGCGCAAATACTTTAAGAATCCTAAGCTTATTAAGATGCTGGAGTTCCCGGTGTTGTTTTTGGGGGCTACCCCCCAGGATACGCCTGCTATGTACAGCATGATGAACCATGCCGACCTTGCACTGGGTACATGGTACCCAATGGGAGGAATGAATGAGATTGTAAAAGCAATGGTGAGTATTGCCGAAAGTTACGGTATAGACATCAGGCTGAATACTGAAGTAACAAAGATTGAAACGACAGAAGGTAAAGTAAGTAAGATTGTGACTACAGGGGGCGAGCTAATTGCCGATTTTGTAATTACCGGTGCCGACTATGAGCATGTAGACCAGCATCTGCTTTCAGAGCCAGATCGTAACTATTCCGAAAAGTACTGGGATACCCGTACAATGTCTCCCTCAAGTTTGTTATTCTATATCGGTCTGGATAAACAAGTGCCCGATATTCAGCACCACAATTTGTTTTTTGACGAGGATTTTGAACAGCATGCAAAAGAGATCTACAAAGAACCGCAATGGCCTGCCAAGCCGCTGTTTTACGTTTGCTGTACATCTAAAACAGACCCGGATGCGGCACCGGCAGGAGGTGAAAACCTTTTCTTTCTGATGCCTGTTGCACCAGGGCTAACCGATGATGATGCTACCCGGGAGAAGTACTTTGATTTGATGATCAACCGGTTTGAAGACATTACCGGCCAAAGCATCCGCAATAACATTGTGCTGAAACGCAGCTATGCGTTAAATGATTTCAAAGCTGATTATCATTCGTTTAAAGGCAATGCCTATGGCCTGGCTAATACCCTTGCCCAAACAGCATTTTTTAAACCGGCCATGCGGGCAAAGCACATCAAAAATATGCTTTACACCGGTCAGCTCACCGTGCCTGGCCCCGGCGTGCCACCGGCTTTGATATCCGGACAGATAGCGGCTAAAGAAGCCATGAAGATATTGGAGAGACAGGCTTATTAACAAATATGTCATTGCGGGGAGCCTAGCTTTAGCTCGCAATGACATAGCTGATTAACTACACCAAATACTCAAACAGCGTCTGGTCGCGGTTCAATTCAATCACCTCAAACCGGTGCTCTTCCATGCGTTGCAGTAAAGAAGGGTAGTCTTCGGCGTTTTTTAATTCGATACCTACCAGGGCAGGGCCGTTCTCTTTTGAGTTTTTCTTGATGAATTCAAAACGGGTAATGTCGTCTCCCGGCGAAAGTACGTTGTTCACAAAAAGTTTCAATGCGCCCGGGCGCTGCGGAAAGCGTACTATAAAATAGTGCTTTAACCCTTCGTACAGTAGCGATTTCTCTTTGATCTCCTGCATGCGGTCGATATCGTTATTGCCTCCGCTGATCACGCAAACCACTTTTTTGCCTTTTATTTGGTCTTTAACCGCATCAAGCGCGGTTACGGATAACGCGCCTGCAGGTTCAACCACTATCGCATCTTCATTATAAAGTTTTAATATGGTGGTGCAAACTTTGCCTTCCGGCACGGTAAGCATATCATCCAATATCTCCCGGCAAATAGCAAAAGTTTTATCGCCCACACGTTTAACGGCGGCACCATCAACAAAGCGGTCAATGTGCGACAGGGCGGTATTATCGCCATTATTGATAGCGGTGAGCATGGATGGTGCACCTTCCGGTTCAACCCCAATCAGCTTAATGCCAGGCAAGTGTTGCTTTAAATATGTACCTGTACCTGCCGCGAGCCCGCCGCCGCCAATAGGCATTATAATCACCTCTATATCCGGCAGGTCCTGCAAAATTTCAATACCCACAGTTCCCTGGCCTTCAATAACACGCAGGTCATCAAACGGCGGAATAAAGGCCATGCCATGCTTTTCGGTATAGATAAGTGCTTCGCGCAGGCAATCGTCAAATGTATCGCCGGTTAAAACCAGTTCCACATTGCCATTACCAAACATCTCTGTTTGCTTTACTTTTTGCTTGGGCGTAATCTCGGGCATAAAAATAACACCTTTAATGCCGCGTTTTTTGCATGAATAAGCCACACCCTGGGCGTGGTTGCCTGCACTGGCGCAAACTACGCCTTTGCTTAATTGCTCGTCGCTTAGTTGGGCTATCATGTTGTAAGCACCACGCAATTTGTACGAGCGTACAATTTGCAGGTCCTCACGCTTCAGATAGATCTCGCATTCATATTTGGCCGAAAGGCCATCGTTGTACTCCAGTGGTGTATGCCTAACAACATCCTTTAGCCTTTGGTAGGCGGCATCAAAATCTAAATGCGCTTGCGTTACAGTATCCATAAGTTAGTTCTTTACTAACCTGTAAGCCATCAGGCCCTGCAGGTCATCATCATTTATATCCAGCTTACGGTCGGCAAGGGTTAAAAAGCTCTTATAAACTTCGTACAGCTCATCTTTATCCAATTTGTGGCCCAACCTTTCCAGGTGGAATTTAAGGGCATGGCGGCCGCTGCGCGCAGTTAAAACAATACTTGCGCTTGGGAAGCCCACATCCTCCGGGCGAATGATCTCGTAGTTTTCGCGGTTCTTTAAAAAACCGTCCTGGTGAATGCCCGAGCTGTGCGCAAATGCATTGCTGCCCACAATCGCTTTGTTTGGTTGTACCGGCATCCGCATCTGGCTGCTGATCATCCGGCTCATTTCAAAAAAGTTTTTGCTGTTTACGTTGGTATGCAGGCCAAGAACCTGGTGCGTTTTCAGGATCATCACGACCTCTTCGATAGAGGTGTTGCCGGCACGTTCGCCAATACCATTGATAGTACCTTCTATCTGGCGGGCGCCGTTTTGCAGGCCGGCGATAGAGTTGGCGGTAGCCAGCCCCAGATCATTGTGGCAGTGTACGGATATAACAGCCTTATCAATATTTTTAACATTCTCTTTTAAAAATTTGATCTTACTTCCGTACACATCGGGCAGGCAGTAACCGTTAGTATCGGGTATATTTACTACAGTAGCCCCTGCTTCGATAACGGCTTCGACCATGCGGGCAAGGTATTCAACATCAGCCCGGCCGGCATCTTCGGCGTAAAACTCAATATCCTCTACCGATTTTTTCGCGTATTTAACCGCATCGACAGCCCGCTCCAGGATCTCCTCCCGGGTACTGTTAAATTTCAGTTTGATGTGGGTATCAGAAGCGCCTATCCCTGTATGGATCCGCGGCCTTTTGGCATACTTCAATGATTCTACAGCAACATCGATATCCATTTTGTTGGCGCGCGTAAGGGCGCAAACCACCGGCTCTTTTACTGCTTTAGAGATCTCGACAACACTCATAAAATCTCCCGGACTTGACACAGGGAAGCCTGCCTCAATAATATCTACGCCCAGCGTTTCCAGTTCGCGGGCTATCTCGATCTTTTCGGGCGTGGTTAACTGGCAGCCCGGTACCTGCTCGCCATCGCGAAGCGTGGTGTCAAAAACATAAACGCGGTTAGGGTCGTGTAACATAATTTTTTAGTTTATTTGTTTTACGTGCTACGTTTTAGGTATTACGTATTTTGCTTTGAACTATTGGCGGTACGTAAAACATATTACGTATCACCTACTACTCTTTTATTGCTATAAATCTTAATCGTACATAGTCGGTGTACCATTGCCCGTTATCGTTGTAATGGGGTTCCAGCAAGCCGGTAATTTCATCTAATATTTCGGGCAAGGCATTCTCAGGTACCGCTGTAAAAAACGAGGGTCCAAACATCCTAAGCCATTTCGCAACGCCGTGCCGGCCATCCTGTAATAGGGTTTTCCTGTCAAAATGGGCCATGTAGGTAACCCTGAAACCCTGCTGCTCCAGCCTGGCGGCATATTGTGCCGGCGAAGGGAAATACCAGGGATTATTTTCATCAACCTTGTCATAGCCATAATTGGCCAACACTTGTTTGGTTGCTGCAACCATGTGGTGCATATTGCCCTTGCCACCCATTTCGGCAACAAAGCGGCCACCGGGTTTAAGGGCGTCGTAAATTTGTTTGATGGCCGCATCAGCATCTTTGATCCAATGCAATGTCGCGTTAGAAAACACCGCATCGAAGGGCTCCTCAAAGCTAAAGGCCGTAGCATCGGCCACAACAAAGTCGATATCAGGATAGCTGTCTCTCGCTTTAGCAATCATATCGGCAGATGCATCAATGCCCGTAACCACGCCGCCCTGTTTGCAGATTTCGCTGGTTAAGTAACCGGTACCGCAGCCCAGGTCCAGGATATGCTCGCCGGACTTTACACCCAGCAATTCCAACACATTCTCGCCGTATTGAAATACGAAAGAATGTTTGTCGTCATATAAATCAGCGTTCCATTTCATCTTTTTGGGTCATTAGTCATTAAGTCGTTTTTGCCTTTTGACTTTTTAATTTTGACTTAAATACTCCAATATCTTTTGGCCCATAGCTTTTGTGCCTAAAATTTTAGCCGGGTCGGTTTTGGCATCGGCGATGTCTCCGGTGCGGTAACCTTCTTTTAAAGTTTTGTCGATAGCGTCAGTTACCTTCTTTGCCTCATCTTTTAATCCGAAACTGATCTCGAGCATTAATGCTACCGATAAGATAGATGCCAGCGGGTTAGCCTTGTCCTGCCCGGCAATATCATGCGCTGAGCCATGGATAGGTTCAAAGAAACCCGTACCATCACCAATAGAGGCAGATGCCAGCATGCCCATGGAGCCTGCGATTTGTGATGCCTCATCAGTAAGGATATCGCCAAAAAGGTTGGCTGTTAACACCACATCAAACTTTTTAGGGTTTTTAACCAGCTGCATGGCGGCATTGTCAATAAACATGTGCTCGGTCTCTACATCCGGATATTCTTTAGCCAGGTCCTGAACCACCTCTCGCCACAGGCGCGATGATTCCAGCACGTTAGCTTTATCTACCGAACATAAACGTTTGCTGCGCGTGCGTGCAGCTTCAAAAGCTTTTGTGGCTATACGTTCTACCTCGTAACGGTGGTAGATCATCAGATCAGATGCGGTACGGCGGTCCTCACTGCGTTTTTTCTCTCCAAAATATACGTCGCCCGTCAACTCACGGAAGAAAAGGATATCAGTACCTTTCAGTATCTCCGGCTTTAAGCTGGATGCATCCAGCAGCTCATCAAAAAGCATAATTGGGCGCAGATTGGCGTATAACCCCAACTCTTTACGAATTTTCAATAAGCCCTGCTCCGGGCGAATTTTTGCCGATGGATCGTTGTCATATTTGGCATGGCCAACCGCCCCAAAAAGTATGGCGTCGCTGGCTTTAGCCTTATCTAATGTTTCTTCGGGCAAGGGCTCGCCGGTAGCTTCAATAGCCACGTGGCCCATCAACCCATCATCATAGGTAAATTGATGGCCAAATTGCCCTGCAATTTTTTCCAGTACGGCTTTGCCCCAGGTAGTTACCTCCGGGCCGATGCCATCACCGGGTATTACTAATATTTTCTTTGTGATTCCCATTTGTATTATTCGTTAACCCCGCGCACCTCTGTTAATTTCATTACCATCAGCTGCGCATCGCTTTGTATCCATTCATTGTATTTGGCAATAGCCTGTAATCTGTCATCATCGGTAATGTAACCTTCTTCAACCAGTTGGGTCATTTGCGCAACGGACGACCAGATACCTGCTTTGTGCTCAAAATTAGCTTCACCTTTTGTGTAAGTTTCACTGGCATCAAGTACCTCAGTTGCCTTAAAGCCGGCTTCTTCAAAATAGCCGGGCAAATCTTCGGCTATATGGTTATTCATGCCTGCATCGGCGCGCCACCTCAAAAAGGTAGCGTAAAATTTAAGCATGCTTACCGGAGGTTGCGGCCGCCATTGCAGTGCCTCGTGGTTATAATCCAGAATTGATAAAATGCCGCCCGGTTTCAGCATCGATTTAAGTCTCGCAATTGTTTCTTGCGGATTGCTGAGCCATTGTAATACCCTTGCAGCTACTATCAGATCGAATTTTTTTAACGGGCTGTAGATAAAGATGTCTGCATGGATCAAATCCAGGTTTTTAACATCCGCATACGTTTCCCGCCCGCTTTCTATAAAATAGGCCGTGTGGTCTATGCCGGTAACATGCCCGGTTTCGCCAACTAAATTGGCGATGTCTTTAGAGATAGCTCCGGTACCGCAGCCAATATCCAACACTTGCCAGCCTTGTTGGATAAGGGGAGGCAGGGTAGCATAGTCGGCAGCAAGGCTGCGCTCGTCAAATAATTTTGCAGTGCCTTTGCCTTCGCGTTTGATCTCTTTTTGTTGGTTCATTACTTTTTTGTCATTTGGCAATTAGTCATTGGCTGTTGCCTTTTACCTTTGCTGCTCAAATTCTTCAACCAGTTCCTTTTTACTCAGGATGTAATCAATATCATCGTAACCGTTGGTCATGCAGGCTTTTTTGTACGGATTTACCTCAAAGCTTTCCTGCTCGCCACTTGCCGAGATCCGGATGAATTGATCAACCAGGTCGATCTCAATTTCGGCATGTGGGTCAGCATCAATGGCGTCAAATAATTTTTTTAAAAAATCATCGCTCACCTGTACCGGCAGCAAACCGTTGTTCAATGCATTGCCTTTAAAAATATCGGCAAAGAAACTGCTCACCACGGCATCAAAGCCATAATCGGCCAGTGCCCAGGCAGCATGCTCACGACTGCTTCCACAACCAAAGTTTTTGCCGGCAACCAATATTTTGCCGCTGTATTTTGGTTCATTCAATACAAAATCGGCCTTCGGGTTGCCGTCGTTATCAAAACGCCAGTCGCGAAAAAGGTTATTGCCAAAGCCCTCGCGGGTAGTGGCCTTTAAAAACCGTGCGGGGATGATCTGGTCCGTATCGATATTCTCGATAGGCAGGGGCACCGCGCTGGTTTGGATATGTTTAAATATTTTGGTCATCTGAATCAGAATTTACAGAATTTAAGAATTTACAGAATGCCTGTTTTCTTATTCTGAGGTTGTTGTAAATTATATCGTTGATTAAATATTAACTTGTATTGAAGACTTTGACTGCCGAAGTTTATCAATAAGCCTAAAGGATAATTGTAGGCCACTGTGTAATTTTTCGCTTGTGCTAAATGCACGTCCTCCAAGTTAATAAGTGCTTTTAACTCTACAGACAGTCGCCCTTCAACTATAAAATCAGCTCTTCTTGTTCCTACATTTATACCTTCATAGAAAATAGGCTGTTCTTCTTCCCTCACAAATTTCACGTCTGCTTTAGCTAACTCAATAGCCAAACAACGTTGATAAATAACTTCCTGAAACCCATTTCCAAGGGTGTTATGCACTTTCATAGCGCATCCAATTACCTTATATGTGAGTTCATCCCTTTCCATTAGATTAATAACATTCTATTAATTCTCTAATTCTGAAAATTCTGATTCAGAATAAAATTCCCTTATATCTGTAACCACTCCTGTTATGGCACTTGCCGCCGCTGTTAACGGGCTGGCCAGAAACGTACGTGAGTTAGGGCCCTGCCTGCCTTCAAAATTTCTGTTAGAGGTAGATACACAATATTTCCCTGCGGGGATCTTATCTTCGTTCATGCCCAAGCATGCACTGCATCCCGGTTCGCGCAGCGGGAAGCCGGCCGCATCAAAGATCTTATCAAGCCCCTCGCGAATAGCTTGTTCCTGCACCTGTTTAGAACCAGGTACAACCCATACCGTAACGTTATCGGATTTGTGCTTGCCTTTTACAAATTCGGCTACCTGGCGCAGGTCTTCAATACGGCTATTGGTACAGCTGCCAATGAATACATAATCTATAGGTTTGCCTAATAATTGTTCATCATCGTGCAGGCCCATATAATCCAGCGCCTTTTTGTAGGAGCCCTGTTCTTTCTGCTCGAACGAAGCAGTCTCCGGCACGTGCTGTGTAACACCAATGCCCATGCCCGGATTGGTTCCGTAGGTGATCATCGGCTCAATATCTTCGGCGTTAAAGCTTAGTACACTGTCAAATTCTGCATCTTCATCAGAGTACAAAGTTTGCCAGTAAGCAACGGCTTTATCCCAATCTTCGCCTTTTGGCGCAAACTCCCGGCCTTTAACATAATTAATGGTTGTCTCGTCCGGCGCTATTAATCCGCAACGGGCACCCATCTCAATGCTCATGTTACAGATGGTCATGCGGCCTTCCATACTCAAAGCACGGATTGTATCGCCTGCATATTCAACTGCATAACCCGTACCGCCGGCGGCCGAGATCTGCGAGATAATGTACAGGATGATATCTTTTGCACCAACACCGTTTTGCAGCTTGCCGTTCACTTCTATCTTCATGCGTTTTGGGCGCTGCTGCAATAAACACTGGGTTGCCATAACCTGCTCAACCTGCGAGGTGCCTATACCAAACGCTATGGCACCAAAGGCGCCGTGTGTTGAAGTATGGCTATCGCCGCAAACATAAGTGCCCCCAGGGCGCGTAATGCCCAGTTCAGGGCCTATAACGTGGACGATACCTTGGAAGGGATGCCCCAAACCGTAAAGTTCGATGCCGAACTCCGCACAGTTTTTGGTAAGCATATCAACCTGGTAGCGGGAAAGTTCTTCTTTAATGGGTAAGTGCTGGTCCCATGTAGGTACGTTGTGGTCGGCAGTGGCAACGGTTTGTTGCGGCCTGAAAACAGGTAAGCCCCTTACGCGCAAACCGTCAAATGCCTGCGGACTGGTAACCTCGTGTATAAAATGTGTATCGATGTATAAGATATCCGGAAAACCCTCGTTGCTACTGACGACGTGCGCATCCCAAATTTTGTCGAATAATGTTTGTCCCATTTTAGTATCAAGTAGTTAGTATCAAGTATCAAGCAACCCCGGGCGCTTAATACCAGTATTGTTCAGTATAAGTAGCAAGTACTTAATATCTGCCATCAAAAAATCTGATACCTGATACTAGATACTTGCTACTAAAGAAATTTATGCTTCTACAGCCTGGTTTTCCGGGCGTAAGCTGCGTACGGTTTTACCTGCCTGCCATAACTCGCTTTCGCGCAATTCTGCTAATTCCGCATCCAGCTTTTCGCGGTAATCCGGCTTGCTGTTGCTGTCGATAGATTTTTGCGATTCGACACCGGTTGCAACACTGTTATATAACTCTTCGAATACCGGTTTGGTAGCGTCACGGAATTTTTTCCACCAGTCTAAAGCGCCGCGCTGTGCGGTGGTTGAGCAATTGGCGTACATCCAGTCCATACCATTTTCAGCAACTAATGGCATCAACGATTGGGTCAGCTCTTCAACAGTTTCATTAAAAGACTCTGAAGGTGAGTGGCCGTTTGCGCGCAACACATCGTACTGTGCCGCAAAAATACCTTGGATGCAACCCATCAGCGTACCACGCTCGCCGGTTAAATCGCTAAATACTTCTTTCTTGAAATCAGTTTCGAACAGGTAACCGCTACCTACAGCAATACCTAAAGCGATAACACGCTCAAAGGCTTTACCGGTAGCATCCTGGAAAATAGCGTAGCTTGAGTTTAAGCCACGGCCCTGCAGGAACATACGGCGTAATGACGTACCTGAACCTTTGGGCGCAACCAAAAATACATCAACATCGGCTGGAGGGATTATGCCCGTTTGCTCATTAAAAGTGATCCCAAAACCGTGAGAAAAATATAATGCCTTACCGGGAGTTAAGTGTTTTTTAACGGTTGGCCACAAAGCAATTTGTGCTGCATCGCTCAATAAATAGCAAATAACAGTTCCTTTTTCTAAAGCTTCCTCAATTTCAAAAAGGGTTTCGCCGGGTACAAAGCCATCACTTACCGCTTTATCCCAGGTTTTAGTGCCTTTACGCTGGCCAACAATTACGTTAATGCCGTTATCCTTTTGATTAAGCGCCTGGCCCGGGCCTTGTACGCCGTAGCCAATTACAGCTATAACCTCGTCTTTTAAAACGTCCTGAGCTTTTGATAAAGGGAACTCTTCGCGGGTTACTACATTTTCTTCACTACCGCCGAAATTTAGTTTTGCCATTGTTTTTGTTTTTTGATTTTGGTGATTTCATCGATTCAGATGATTTCGCCGATTGATCTTTTATTGTGATTTATAATAGTTCTGTTCTTTGTCTGAATCAGGATTTACAAAATTTAAGAATTTTCAGAATTCTGATCTTACATCGTAAATACCTTTTGGCCTTTGTTCAGATATTCGTTCTCGGCCACTTCTTCGCCCGGTTCCAGTCTTTCAAATTCGCGAAGCTTGGTGTTGAAGCCTTCGCTGTTTTTTATGATGGCCACACGCGCGCTGCGTACAAATTCTATCAGGCCGTAAGGCTGCAGGATTTTGATTAGCGCGTCGGTTTCTTCGCGGTGTCCGGTGGTTTCAAATACTGTATAATCCTTGCGGATAACCACCGCACGGGCGCCATTCTCGCGCAGTAAGCGCTCCACACTTACCTGCTCGGCTATAACATCTGTCGATACCTTGTAGAGCGCCAATTCCTGCCATATCACATCGGCATTGGTATGATAATACACTTTTAAAACCTCTACCTGTTTCTCTATCTGGCGGGTTAACTTGCGCACTACTTCTTCAGACTCGGTGATCACGATATTGAACCGATGAATACTCTCGATCTCGGAAGGGGAGGTGTTCAGGCTGTCAATATTGATCTTGCGCCTGGTGAAGATAATAGCAATACGGTTCAGTAAACCAATTTGATTTTCTGTGTAAACCGTTATATTAAATTCCTGCTTTTCGTTATCCTGGGTTTCCATGTTGTTCTCTTTAGGGGGATGTTACTTTAACCTGATCTCGCTTACGCTGCAACCTTGCGGCACCATTGGGAATACGTTGTTCTCTTTGGTCACCATGATCTCTAACAGGTAAGAGCCATTATGATCTATCATCGTCTGTAAGGATGAGGTTAGGTCTGCGCGCTCGTCAATCATTTTGCCTTCAATGCCGTAGCCTTTGGCTACCATTACAAAATCTGGGCTTTGAATATCCACAAACGAGTAACGGCGCTCATTAAACAGCTCCTGCCACTGGCGCACCATCCCCAGGAAACGGTTGTTGAGGATAATGATCTTTACATTAACACCACTCTGCATAATGGTACCCAACTCCTGTAAGGTCATCTGGAAACCACCATCGCCAATAATGGCAACAACCTTACGCTCCTGTGCGCCAAATTTAGCGCCTATAGCTGCCGGTAATGCAAAACCCATAGTGCCCAAGCCGCCACTGGTAACATTGCTGCGGGTGTTATTAAACTGCGCGTAACGGCAAGCTACCATCTGGTGCTGGCCCACATCCGTTACAATAACTGCTTCGCCTTTGGTAATATCGTTCAGTTGTTTGATCACTTCGCCCATGGTCATCTCGCCGGTGGTTGGGTTTAGTTCCTGGTGAATTACGGCGTCAACTTCTTTTTGGGTATAGTCGTTAAACAAAGCCAGCCACTCGTCATGCTTTTTTGCCTCAACGGCTGCTGTAAGCAGGGGGAGGGTTTCTTTACAATCGCCCCATACCGGTACTGTAGATTTTACATTTTTGTCTATCTCGGCCGGGTCAATGTCCAAATGAATCACTTTTGCCTGTTTGGCATATTTATCCAGGCGACCTGTTACACGGTCGTCGAAACGCATACCAATGGCAATCAGTACATCGCACTCATTGGTTAATACATTTGGGCCGTAGTTGCCATGCATTCCCAACATACCTACATTTTGCGGATGGTCTGTAGGGATAGCGCCTGCACCCAGGATTGTCCATGCCGCGGGGATGCCGCTCTTTTCTATAAAGGTTTTAAACTCCTGCTCGGCACTACCTAATATTACGCCTTGTCCCCATATAATAAACGGTTTTTTGGCCTGATTAATCAATTCGGCAGCCTGTTGAATGTATTGCGGCCTTACAATAGGTTTTGGCCTGTAACTACGGATATGGTTGCATTTGATGTAACCCTCGTAGTCGAATTTCTGGATCTGTGCATTCTTGGTAATATCGATCAACACCGGGCCGGGCCTGCCGCTTTTGGCGATATAAAATGCCTTGGCAATCACCTCCGGAATTTCGGTAGCATCAGTCACCTGGTAGTTCCATTTGGTAACCGGGGTAGTGATGTTGATCACGTCTGTTTCCTGAAAAGCATCTGTACCTAAAAGGTGGGCAAATACCTGTCCGGTGATGCAAACCAATGGGGTGCTGTCTATCTGTGCATCGGCCAAACCGGTAACCAAGTTGGTTGCGCCGGGGCCGCTTGTAGCAAACACCACACCCACCTTGCCTGATGTACGGGCGTAACCCTGGCCGGCGTGGATGCCGCCCTGCTCATGGCGGACAAGGATATGATTCAGCTTTTCTTTGTAATCGTAAAGGGCATCATAAATAGGCATGATAGCGCCGCCAGGGTAACCGAAAATAGTTTCCACACCTTCCGCAATCAGCGCTTCCAGTAAAGCTACTGATCCGGAAACCTCAATGGTGGTTGGCTTTGCAACTTCTGTTGTAATTGCGCCTATCTCTTGTGTGATTGTTTGTGTTTCCATATTACACCGATTGCACTGATTTTATCTCTATTTCTGATTCTTATTAAAACTCATCCGTAACGCAGCCTTCTGCCGCATTGCTTACTGTTTTGGCGTAACGGTATAAAAGGCCTTTGCTTACTTTTAGGGCCGGTTGTTGCCATGCGGCCTTGCGGGCAGCCATTTCCTCGTCGCTTAATATCACGTTGATGGTATTTTTGGTCGCGTCGATGATGATCTGGTCGTTATCTTTAATAAGGCCGATAGCACCACCGTCAAAAGCTTCGGGCGTGATGTGGCCCACCACAAAGCCATGCGTGCCACCACTAAAGCGGCCATCTGTGATGAGTGCGACCGAACTGCCCAAGCCGGCACCAAAAATGGCCGACGTTGGTTTTAGCATTTCGGGCATGCCCGGCGCACCTTTAGGGCCCACGTTGCGGATAACCACCACATCGCCCTTTTGAACGCGGCCGCTCTGGATGCCGGCGATCAACTCGAATTCACCATCAAACACCCTTGCAGGGCCTTCAAAATGGGTGCCTTCTTTACCGCTGATCTTGGCTACGCTGCCGCCCTCGGCAATATTTCCGTACAGTATTTGTAAGTGGCCGGTTGCCTTGATCGGGTTTTCGGCAGGAAGAATTATCTTTTGCGATTCAAAATCCATTTCAGGCACCTCGGCCAGGTTTTCGGCAATGGTTTTGCCGGTAACCGTTAGGCAGTGGCCGTGCAGCCAGCCTTGCGCCAGGCAGTATTTCATAACCGCCGGCACGCCGCCCACATTGTGCAGGTCTTCCATCATGTACTTGCCGCTCGGCTTCATATCTGCAAGAACCGGGATGCGGTTGCTTACGGTTTGAAAATCATCCTGCGTTACTTTAACGCCTACACTTTTAGCCATTGCTATCATGTGCAAAACCGCGTTGGTACTGCCGCCCAATACCATAATTACCACCATGGCATTTTCAAATGCCTCGCGGGTCATGATATCACTTGGTTTAATGTCTTTCTCTAATAATATTTTGATTGCCTTACCTGCTGCGAGGCATTCGGCTTTCTTTTCGTCGCTTAAGGCGGGGTTTGATGAGGAGTAGGGCAAACTCATCCCCAATGCCTCGATAGCTGCCGCCATGGTGTTAGCCGTGTAAATGCCACCACAGGCACCTGCGCTTGGGCAGGCATTTTTTATTACACCCATAAAATCTTCGGGGGTGATCTGCCCGGCTATTTTTTTGCCTAAAGCCTCAAATGCCGATACGATGTTCAGGTCTTCGCCTTTCCAATGGCCGGGTTTAATAGTACCGCCATATACCATTATCGACGGGCGGTTTAACCTGCCCATCGCCATAATAGATCCCGGCATATTTTTATCGCAACCGGGCAGCGTGATCAGGCCATCATAATACTGGGCACCGGTAACTGCCTCTATTGAATCAGCAATAATGTCACGGCTAACCAGCGAGTAACGCATGCCTTCTGTTCCGTTGCTCATACCATCGCTAACACCAATCGTATGAAAGATGAGGCCTACCAAATCTTCGTCCCAGATGCCTTGTTTTACCAGTTTGGCCAGGTCATTCAGGTGCATGTTGCAGGTGTTACCATCGTAACCCATACTGGCTACGCCAACCTGCGCTTTTTGCATATCATCATCAGTAAGGCCAATGCCGTAAAGCATGGCCTGCGCGGCGGGCTGTGTAGGGTCTTGCGTAAAGGTTTTGCTATATTTATTTAATTCTATAGCGGTAGAAGTATCTGCTGATGAACTCATATTCATTTTAACGTTTTGCGCGTAACACCGTCAAATCACGAAAAGTGATATGATCTGGATTGCGTTTATGTAAGTTAGATATAGCCTTAAGGAATAGCAAGACTTTAAAATAATTTTTAAAATAAGTATTTAATTCTTTATATATTTTAATTTCAATATTTAATTCTTATTAAATTGTAATTATACAAATATAATTTTTATCATGCTATACCAAAGTTTAAAACGGTATTTAGTATGTTTTTTATGCATGCATAGTAAGTTGCCGAAATTCGGCGTGAAATGGGTGGTAGGAAGGAATTTTTAAGTGATGAGACAGCTTTAGCCGACGTCCTTAAAAACCTGTCAGTGGAAATTTTTATTTAACATTGTAAGCCGACTATCGAATAACATGAACGCCTTTAAATTAGAGATTCTGCCGACAAGTTTACTGCAAGCATATTGTTGTGAGGTGGATGATTCTTTGTTGGCGAAGTTTGAAAAGCTGGAAGAAAGCCCTGTCTCAATATCAACATTTAGCTTTTATACATCGGTATC
>NZ_CAXVWK010000022.1:0-23224 GCF_964263795.1 Mucilaginibacter sp. | reverse complement strand
AGAAACTTGTAAAAAAAATATTCTCTTACAATATCCCACTCCTTAAGCTTCGCTTATAACTTGTCAGCCTCCGGATCGAAAGCTGATGTTACGCTGCATAATTTATTCTCTATCTCTTTTAAGAACTTTGCGCTTCACCTCACGGATCTGCTTTATGTTGTCTGCCATTGCGGCTTAAACCTTCTGATTTTAAGATGTTCAAAATTGCTTTGAACTTTAACTCTTCGCCTCACATCGTTTCCGATTTTCGACTCCCTCGTTTTGGGACTGCAAAGGTAGCAACCTTTTTTAATTTAGCAAACTTTTATTTTTATATTTTTTAAGCTTGCTTTTCAATGAACTTCCCACATTTCCTTTCGGCTTTTGCGGGTTGCAAAGGTAACAACCTTTGATCATTTTGCAAACTTTATTTTTAATTTTTCAAGTCGCTATTTCAATGTACAAATCGCTATTTCGTTTCCTCTTTAGCGGGCTGCAAAGGTAGTAACCTTTGTTGAATTTGCAACTTAATTTTTAATTTTTAGTTGCTTATTTTTTCAGAGAACATACCGCTTCTTCGTTTGCGGGCTGCAAAGGTACGCAGCTTTTTCAATTTCGCAAATGCTACGAAGAAAAATCGCTTAGTGTCAATTTAACACGCTGAAAACTAGGCGGAAAATTTTTCAGATAGGATAACGAGCAGTTGGAGATGCTGTACATTGAGTATATATTACCGGATTTTACAGCAGACCCAGTGTTTGCTTTAAAACTTCTAAACTCATATCTATACCGTTTACAATATGCTTTGCCTGCAAGTAAAAGCTTTCCCGCTCTGCTAATTTGTGGTCTATAAACGTTATCAGATCATCACCCTTTTTTCCTTGCAACACCGGGCGCGGTGTTTTGGCGTTCTCTAAGCGGTTGGCCAGCGCCTTCGCCGACAATTGAATATATAAGGTTTCACCGTGATTATTCATCCACTCCATATTATCATAAAAGCAGGGCAAGCCGCCACCCGTAGATATCACCGTCTTTTCAGGATAAACAGTCGTTTTGAGAATCTCTGATTCCAGCCGGCGAAATTTTTCTTCGCCATGCGCAGCAAAGTACTGGGCAACGGTCATTTCAGCATCAGCTTCCAGTTTATGGTCAAGGTCTATAAAGTGATAATTTACAGCCGCAGCAAGCTTACGGCCCCAGGATGTTTTACCGCAGCCCATAAAGCCGGTTAAAAATATCAGGCTCATTGTTTACCCAAATAGTTTTTAACCAGATCCTCATACTTCGGCATATTATGATAGTGCCATTTGTTTATTACCGTTCCGTTTTTGATAAGCATTATGCCGGGGTTGGCACGCACCATGGTTTTTAAAGGAACGCCATCAGCATAAAATAATTCGGCTACCAGCTTTTGGCTCTTTGCAAAAACTTCGGCATTTGCCGGCGCATTGGATGTGAGGACAATTACCCTTGTGTTAAAATTCTGGATAAGGTTGGCAGATAAAGCGTTTATACGACCTAACGCATCCTTGTTGGTGTCATCTAAATTATATGCCACTATCCATAAGCTATAGAACGGACTCGACAATAGCTCCTGGTTATAATTATTACCGGTGGCATCCTGTATGGCAAGGTCACGTATCTTTGGCTCAAAACCCTTTTTAACCAGCCGGCTTTCGGGGTTGCCTTTTATTTCCCAGTTGGTATCTTTCCAAATAGCGGTTTTAAGGTACTCCTTATCCGTCATTACTTTGGTTTCTTTGGTTTTTTTGTTGGTGAGGTGGTAAGTTATCTCAAATTCATCAGGCTTAGCGCCAGGTGGGGTTTGCATTTCTTGCAGGATATTAGCCCCTACTTTATAAGGTAAGAAATCTATAACCGGCAAAAAGTTAACAGTAAAAAGGCCAAACCCTATAAAAATCAACGTAGCAGCTATAAGCAGCTTATCGCTGGTTTTGTTGGTGAAAAGACTTTTAACCGTTTTGCGGTTAACGAATATCACCACTACCAGCAGCAAAAGCACCATATCCTTACCGAACGATTGCCATGGGGTAAGGGGAATAGCATCGCCAAAGCAGCCGCAGGTTTGTACTACTTTAAAGTATGCCGAGTAAAAGGTAAGGAACCCGAAAAATATAATCAGCAGCAATAATCCCCAAATAACTGATATAGCACGTGCGCCGATAAGCAACGCGAAGCCAAGGATCATCTCCAGGGCGCATAAAATAATAGAAAGGCTTAACGCAAAACCATTAAGCGAGGTAAGGTGAAACACCTCAAAATATTCTTCCAACTTATAAGAAAAGCCCAGCGGATCATTCGCTTTGATCAATCCTGAAAAGATGAACAGCAGGCCAACCGCTATCCTGCAAAACCACACTAATCCATTTTTCATTTTACACCCAGTTTAATCAACGCAAATACAGCATAATTAAGCATGTCCTGATAGTTGGCCTTAACCCCTTCTGATGCAAGGGTTTGACCTTTGTTATCTTCGATCTGCTTAACGCGCAGCAGCTTCATGAGTATCAGATCGGTAAGTGAACTGATGCGCATATCGCGCCAGGCTTCTCCATAGTCATGATTTTTAGCAAACATCAGCTCTTTGGTTTCGTTGGCCTTTTCATCGAATAGTCTTTCTACGTGGCCCGCTTCTAATTCAAAAGGCGTTTCGGGCTTAATATCCAGCTGCATCATAGCAATGATGCAGTAATTTACAATGCCGATATATTCACCGGTAATATCTTCATTAATTTTAGCTACTTTTTTTTCTTCGAGCGTGCGGATGCGCTGGGCCTTGATAAAAATTTGGTCGGTGATAGATTCCGGACGTAGTATGCGCCATGCTGTACCATAATCGCGGGTCTTTTTCATGAAAAGGCCTTTGCAAATGGTTGTAACCGCTTCGTATTCTGCTGCTGTGTTGCTCAAGTTAATGTAAAGTTGAAATGTTGTACGATTGGAATGTTGATGTTATGAGAAAGAAAGATTTTATAAAGCGATTTAACTTTACAACTTTGTAACCTTTCAACATCGCAACAATATCTCCAGTGGCTAAAGATACATTTTTTCAGAAAAAAGCAACCCTTAATGCGGGCGGCAAATTGCTTGATCTTTCGACGCCGAAGGTGATGGGCATTATCAATATAACGCCCGACTCTTTTTTTGCCGGCAGCCGTAAAACCTGTATCGATGCCATTTTAGAGCAGGCGGGTAAAATGCTTGCTGATGGTGCTGCGTTTTTAGATGTGGGGGCTTACTCCTCGCGCCCGGGCGCAACCGATATTTCTGTACATGAAGAAACCGACCGCCTGCTGCCTGCTGTTAAGGCTATTGTTGCAAATTATCCTGAAGCTGTTATATCTGCAGATACCTTTAGAGCAACTGTAGCCGAAGGCGCTATCAAAGCCGGTGCGCATATCATTAATGATATATCCGGAGGTGATTTAGATACTGATATGTTCGCAACTGTTGCCCGCCTGCAGGTACCATATATATTAATGCATATGCGTGGCAACCCGCAAACGATGACCGGGTTAACCAACTATGAAGATATATTTGCTGAAGTGTACAACTACTTCTTGAAAAAAATCTACCAATTGCGGCAGTTGGGTGTACACGATATTATCCTCGATCCGGGTTTTGGGTTTGCTAAAAAAGCGACGAATAGCTATGAGCTGATCAATAAAATGCAGGGCTTTGACACTTTACAGTTACCGGTGCTTGCGGGAATCTCCCGTAAAAAAATGATCTATGGATTGTTGAATGTTACTGCCGACGAAGCTTTAAACGGAACAACGGCCTTAAACATGATAGCATTAATGCATGGTGCCAATATTTTACGTGTGCACGATGTTAAAGAAGCGGTTGAAGCTGTAAAAATATTTGAAGCGGTTACTACTTTACACGGATAAACTGGTATGACGGCCCGTCGGCAGCGTTGGTGCCAATGTTGATGGTGTCGCCCTTTACGCTAAAGGCATCAGAGTAAGCAGGATTGGTAAAAGTTATTAACCCATATTTATAACCCCTGTCTTCGCCGGAATATTTGATATTGAACGTACCCTTTGTTTCTTCCTTACCATCCTTAATCTTGGCGTAGGTGTTACCAACGCCAAAGTAGTAACGGTCTCCTTTACCCGGGGCAAAAGTTTGGGTTTGTCCCCAACCGCCAAATATGGTGCGCAGCTCCCAGGTGCCAAAAACACCTTCGCTAACAACAACTTTCTCTTTCTTGCAAGATGCAAGGGTTATAACGATAACAGTAAGTAATACGAGTTTTTTCATGATTGGCTTTTATTACATTACGTGATAACTTGCAGGTTTGCTACAGGTTAGCAACGTTTTTTATCCAACCAATTCCAGCATCTTTAAAATACTGTCTATGTATTCACGGCTGTTAGCCAGACGTGGTACTTTGTGCTGGCCACCAATTTTTCCTCTTTCTTTCATCCAGTTGAAGAAAGTGCCATCGGCTACTTTGTGTACCTGCGGACGGCGCAGGGCCATATCTTTAAAGCGCTTGGCATCATAATCAGAATTTACACGGCGCAGGTTCTCATCGAGCAGGTCTACAAAGCGTTCAAATTCGGCGGGCTTTTTTACAAATTCTATAAGCCACTCATGAGCACCGCATTTGTCGTCGCTAAAATAAACAGGTGCCGCGGTATAATCGCGGATGATGGCACCGGTTTGAGAACAGGCTTCGGCTAAAGCACGCTCGGCATTATCAATGATCAGTTCTTCGCCAAAGGCGTTAATAAAGTGCTTTGTACGGCCGGTAATCTGGATGCGGTAAGGCGACAAGGAGCTAAACCGCACGGTATCCCCTATCATGTACCGCCATAAACCGGCATTGGTGCTGATGATGAGCGCGTAATTTTTGTTCAGTTCCACCTCGTCGAGTGTGAGTGTTTCCGGATGCTCGTCGTTGATGTTCTCAAGCGGTAAAAACTCGTAGAAGATGCCATAATCAAGCATCAATAACAGGTCGCCTGGCTCTTCCAGGTCCTGTATGCCGAAGAAACCCTCAGAAGCGTTATACGTTTCCAGGTAGTACATATCATCCTTAGGAATCAGTTTTTTAAATTGATCGCGATAAGGGGTAAAGTTAACCGCGCCGTGAAAATACAGCTCCAGGTTAGGCCAAACTTCCAGCAGGTTATTTTTACCGGTGATCTCGAGGATTCGCTTAAATAGTAAAATATTCCAGGTAGGTACGCCGCTGATGCTGGTCACGTTTACATCCTTAGTGGCATAAGCCATCTTTTCAATCTTTTCCTCAAAGTTTTCAATCAGGGCAATATCTAGGTGCGGAGTACGATAAAACTCGGCCCAAAGCGGCAGGTTTTTCATCAGCACGGCTGAGAGATCACCAAAAGAAGTATCTGAATTAAGCTGACCTATTTGGTGGCTACCACCAAGTGTTAAACTTTTTCCGGTAAAAATCCGGGCGTTGGGCCGGTTGTTGAAGTATAGGGTAAGCATATCCTTGCCCCCCTTGAAGTGGCACTCTTCTAACGACTCCTCGCTTACGGGAATAAACTTGCTGCGATCATTCGTAGTGCCCGATGATTTGGCAAACCATCGGATCTCTGACGGCCAAAGCACATTTTTTTCACCCGTGAGCATACGCTCGATATAAGGCTTTAGGGTATCGTAAGTTTGAATCGGTACACGTTCTTTAAAGTGTGCCAGGTTTTCGATGCTTTTGTAGTGGTGCTGCTTGCCCCATTGCGTATTTTCGGCACCGGCCACCAGTTGCTCAAACCATTCCTCTTGTACTTCATTAGGATATTTCATAAAAAGCTCTATCTGGTGGATACGCTTTTTCATGAACCAGGTGAATACGGAGTTAAAAATGGTCATAAATTGGTTAATAGTTAATAGTTGATGATTAAGCTGTAGAGCGTTTTACCCCATTAGCAACCATCAGTCATTAGTAATCTAAAACCCTATTGCGCAAACGTTTTTCGTTTTAAAACAAAGTTTGCCCCAAGATAAACTTTTCTTACCATTTCATTAGCAGCTAAAACTTCAGGAACGCCGGATTCTAGCAATTTCCCTTCAAAAAGCAAGTAAGCGCGATCTGTTATCGACAAAGTTTCCTGCACGTTATGGTCAGTAATTAATATACCAATATTGCGGTGGCGTAATTTAGCGACCATAGCCTGGATCTCTTCAACGGCAATTGGGTCTACACCGGCAAAGGGTTCGTCCAGCAGTACAAAATTCGGTTCGGCAGCAAGTGCGCGTGCAATCTCCGTACGTCGGCGCTCACCACCCGATAGCAGGTCGCCACGGTTGCGGCGAACCTTGTGTAAACTAAACTCGTCTATCAATTCTTCCAGTTTATCGCGCTGCTTATCCCTAGTCATTTTGCCCATCTCCAGCACCGCTTTAATATTATCCTCTACAGAAAGTTTCCGGAAAACGGATGCCTCCTGCGCCAGGTAACCAATGCCTTTTTGGGCACGGCGATACATCGGGTCGCCGGTAATATCCTGATCATCTAAAAAGATCTTGCCCTCATTAGGTTTAATCAATCCTACTATCATGTAAAACGACGTAGTTTTCCCGGCACCGTTGGGGCCTAATAAACCCACAATTTCGCCCTGTGCAACGTTAAACGTAACATCGTTAACAACGGTGCGCTGCTTATATTTCTTAACTAAATTTTCTGCCCGTAATATCATCAATTCAAAATTCAATAGTTAAAATTCAAAATGCATAGTCGTCAAGCTTGCTTTTGACTTTTGACTTTTTACTTAAATCTAATTCCTTTAATGTTTAATTGTATTGTGCGTTGATCGCGCCAGATGTTTTCTTCGATGGTGTAGCAAACATCAAATGGTACATTGTTTTTAAGTAAGGGCAAATATTCAGCGTGGTTAAACGCTATACAGCTAAATGCTGCCGAACCTGGCTGCATAATAAACATTTTGACATGATTACCGCCAACTAAACCCGCGTTACCGCTAACATACACATTTTTACTAATGAAAACCGGCGACATATTCTCCGGCCCGAATGGCGAAAACTGCGTTAAGATGCGGTAAAACTTCGAATCAATGTCCTTTAATTCCAGTTCAGCATCTATCGTAATTTGTTGCACCAGCAGGTCATCTGTAATGGTAGTGCTTACTACTTCTTCAAACTTTTCCATAAAGGCAGGCACATTCTCCGGCTTCATGGTAAGGCCAGCCGCATATTTATGGCCGCCAAATTGAATGAGCAGGTCGCTGCAGCCGCAAAGTGCCTCGTACAGGTCATATCCCAAAACCGAACGTGCCGAACCGGCCACATGCCCGTTAGACCGGGTGAGCACAACAGTTGGGCGATAATATTTTTCTGTAAGGCGCGATGCCACTATGCCAATAACCCCCTTGTGCCAATTCTCATTAAATACCACCGTGGATTTCCGGGCGATGAGCGCAGCATTGTTGTCTATTACGCTTAACGCTTCTTCCGTAATCTGCAAGTCGTGGCCTTTTCGCTCCGTATTGCGGATGTTGATCATGTCGCCTTTTTCCCGGGCGGCATCTTCATGGCAGGCTATCAAAAGTTCGACAGCATGCCTGGCATCATCTATCCGGCCGGCAGCATTGATGCGCGGGCCTAACAAAAACACTACATCAGATATGGTATAGTCTTTAGTTTTACCGGCCACTTCCATCAGCATTTTTACGCCAATGCAGGGGTTGGTATTTATTTTTTGTGTGCCCAGATGTGCCAGCACCCTGTTCTCGCCGGTGATGTGTACAATATCACATGCTATGCTGATGGCAACCAGGTCAAGGTATTCCGCCACATCTTCAAATGGAAGATCATTCTTCTCGGCATATGCCTGGATCAGCTTAAAGCCGATGCCGCAGCCGGATAGCTCTTTGTAAGGGTAGTCGCAATCCTGGCGTTTGGGGTCAAGTATAGCTACTGCAGCCGGCAACTCGTCGCCTGGCAGGTGGTGATCACAAATAATAAAGTCGACGCCCCTTGTGTTTGCATAGGCGATCTTATCGACGGATTTAATACCGCAATCCAAAGCGATAACGACCGTAAAACCGTTCTCTGCAGCATAGTCGATCCCCTGGTTGGAGATGCCGTAGCCTTCTTTATACCTATCAGGGATGTAATACGCTAACTGATCATAAAGCTTGCTAAAAAAACTATAAGTTAACGCCACAGCGGTAGTACCATCCACATCGTAATCGCCATATATCATAACCTTTTCCCGGTTTGCAATGGCTTGCTCAATCCGGTTGATGGCCTTTTCCATATCCTTCATCAGGAAAGGATCATGCAGGTGCAACTCATTGGGGCGGAAAAAGTATTTAGCTTCATCAAAACTGGTTATGCCGCGGTGTGCCAACAGGGCACTCAATATCGGGCTGATGTTAAGCGCCGCCGACAGTTGCTGTACTGTACTGTCATCTGCCGCATCTTTTAACACCCACCGTTTGCTCATAATTGACTATAGTTTAAAAAGAGTAAAGGTAACCATTGGATAGTAAACGCAGGAATAGATAGATAATTTTAATATCTGCGAAAACGTTTGGCGCCTTTTTGAAGAACTTACCTGCCTGAAAGCGTTTGGTATTTGCCGCCGTTTGAGGGATCGGCAGCGGTAAGAATATTCATGGCCTGCAGTTTTTCTTGTGGCGATGCATTGCTGAACAGCGACACCAATTCATCATCTTTAGCCGTATAAAATGCCAGTGGAAGGTACGATCCTAAACGTTTGCGGTCTACCTGTTGTAACACAGGCAGCAATGCGGCTATCGCTTTACGTCCCTTAGCGGGATTATCCGCCATTATATCCAAACCGTTGCGATGATAATCGTAAATAAAATTGCGCAGGTTATTGTAAAGCTTATTGTTCAGATTTTCTACCAACCAATAGCGGTTCAGGTTGCTGTCGAAAGCTTTCCAGCCTTTAAAAGATGATGTCTGCGCATTGATGGCCACGTTTTGAGCAGCTGAAAAATAAGGTGAACCGCCGTAGCGTGAAAACGAATCATAATCCATTCCAACGATGATATAAGCATAAAACGCCATCACCGAGCTGAGATTACTTTGAAAATTCTGGTCGCTATAGTCAATCGTCTGCCCTTCGGTGTAAGTGAAATCTACGTCTTTATCGTTAATGTTTAACAAGGTTGATGTGTAAGTAGAATTGAATACCGGCCTTGATGATTGCACTTGCAGTTCGCCGCTAAAGTTGCTGCCGCCGTCCCAGTTGGTAACGTTATAAACAAAGTTACAGGCAATGCGCTCGTTAGGGGTAATTGGGTCTGCCGCCCACTTACGGCCATTTAAAAAATCTTTCATGGCTGTTTCCAGCGTTTGCAGAATGCGTTTATTGGTGATCTGAATTTTAGGTGCAACCACTTTTACCCTCGCGTTAAGATCCTGCGCCTGCGCTATGTAGCAGGCTGTAAGGAGAAGAGTAACGATGAGTGTTCTTTTCATTGTTTGATCATTTCAACAATCCGGGTGCAAATATCGCGGGCCACTTCGGTTTTGCTTTTCAGATCGTAAACCGTCTTAGTAAGCGCGCTATCAATCAAAGTTACTTTATTGGTATCGCTTTTAAAACCCGCACCACTGTCATTTAACGAATTCAGTACGATAAGGTCCAGGTTTTTGCGTTGTAGTTTTTCAATGGCATATTGTTCTTCGTTTTGCGTTTCCAGCGCAAAGCCTATCAATAGCTGACCGTTGCTTTTTTGTTCGCCGAGGGTTTTAAGGATATCAATCGTTTTTTTGAGGGTAATATTCAGCTCACCATCCTGCTTTTTTATCTTTTGCGTAGCAACTTCTGCCGGCGTGTAATCAGCCACGGCGGCACACATTACGCAGACCCTTGCATTATTAAAATGCTGTAAACAAGCGTTCAACATATCGGCGGCACTAACCACATCTATCCGTTCAATACCTTTTTGTTTACATACTTGTGCAGTAGGACCGGCAATTAAGGTAACATCCGCACCTAATGCGGCTAACTCATCGGCCAAAGCAAAGCCCATTTTACCAGATGAATGATTACCGATAAACCTCACCGGGTCTATCGCTTCATAAGTTGGCCCGGCCGTTACTAAGATTGAGAAGCCGTAAAGTGGCAGTTTGCTTTTAACATCATTGGTTAGAAAGGCAACTATTTCTTCCGGCTCGGCCATTCGGCCTTCGCCATGCAGCCCGCTGGCCAGTTCACCGTTCCCGGGCGGGACCATAATATTGCCGTAAGCTTGAATCTTCCCGATATTGCTTCCCGTAGAATCATGCTTCCACATATCCAGATCCATCGCCGGGGCAAAATAAACCGGGCACTTGGCCGATAGATAAATGGCTGTAAGCAGGTTATCAACCAATCCGCCTGCCATTTTAGCCATGGTATTTGCACTTGCCGGTGCAATGATCATCAGATCGGCCCAAAGGCCTAATTCTACATGGTTATTCCATTCACCGGTCTCTTCTTCGAAGTATTTGGTGTAAACCGGATTTTTAGACAGGGTTGACAGTGTAAGCGGAGTAATAAAGCTTGTAGCATCGGGCGTCATCACCACCTGCACGTTTGCACCAGCCTTTATTAAAAGGCGTACCAACGTAGCTGATTTATAAGCGGCAATGCTACCGCAGACGCCTAATAATATGTTTTTATTCTCCAGCATGAAGTTTTACCCCCTATCTTTTTAAAAGAGGAATCGTTATCAAATATATAAATAACAGCTACAATAAATAAGTAAGCCCCTGTCATTTATGACAGGGGCTTAACTAAGTTCTTATACACCTAAGGGATGTAGTCGCTCTACAATTCTTTTGCTTCTTTAGCAGGATTACGGTAGTAAATCTTGTTCTCTAAAAATTCCTGAACGGCTACCAAAGTTGGCTTAGGCATTCTTTCGTAATGCTTAGAGATTTCGATCTGCTCACGGTTTTCAAACACCTCTTCTAGGTTATCGTTTGCTGACGCAAATTCAGAAAGTTTTTGGTGTAGTTCCTCTTTTATATTGTTAGAGATCTGGTTTGCTCTTTTTGACATAATTACAAGCGACTCATAGATATTGTCGGTTCTCACATCCAGTTCGCGCAAATCACGGGTTACTGTGCTGCTTGCTACAGCTGGTTTGTTTGTGTTGTTAACGGTCATGTCTTTTTATTTAATTATTAGCTGGTATTTTCTGATTATCTCTTCCTTTAACTGACGGCGGCTGGCCGGTATTAGCGGTATCTTTTTTGGCGATCTTCTCTGCCAAGCGCGGGTTAACAGTAGCCTCGGCCAGTACCCTTTTGTTGCGGATGATGCCACGTTCACTATCGCCTTTTAAATCGGCAACGTCGCGTAAATATTTGCTACCCACATATTTTTCTGTGAACTGATCGGCGTATGAAATGGTTTGATTGTAACGCTCTTCTTTACGTTCCTCGCGGCTCACGTTAGCGTACTCGAACTGTGCTTTAATGATAAGGTACTCCAACTCTTCGGCATACTTGGTATCCGGGTAATCGCGCAGCATATTGTTAAACGCAATAACTGCAGATTGGTAATCGCCAATGGTTAAGTACAACTTTGAGTTAGCATAAGCCTTCTCTTCCAATTTATCACGCAAATTCTGAATCAGCTTGCTTGCTTCGGTAACACGGTCACTTTTGGGATAAAGGTTGATGAACAACTGTAAAGATTCGATAGCCTTTTGTGTGTTTTCCTGATCGAGCGAGTATATCGGCGAATCCAGGTAAAAACAGTAAGCTGCAATAAACCGGCACTCCTCGGCCCTTGGGCTTGATGGATAAGTATCTGCAAATGTCTTGAAATGGTACCGTGCAGCGGTGTAATCCTTCAATTTATAGTTGGTGTAAGCATAATAATAATACAGGTCTTCGTAACCTGTGCGGCCACGATAGCGGGTTACCAGGTCTTCAAACAAACCAAGCGCCTTTGAGTAATCCTTTTTATTATAAAGCTTTACCGCTTCCTGGTATTTTTTAGCGTTATCGTTACTTGCCTTTAACTTTTCGTACTTGCTTTTACAACCGCCAAGCGCAATAACCATGAAGAGCATTACGCTTGAAAATAGAAGTAGTTGTTTTTTAAACATTTTGCAAAGATAGTTGAATATTATAAATCAGTCAATTATTTATTTAGCAGACGAATATATAACGACAAAACCTTACCTTATATATAAGGTATCGGTATTTAACATCTTTTAACTTATGAGATATGCAGGTTAGTGATTGTTACCTATCGCATTTAGCGTAAATATACGGCATCCTCTTCGCCGGGCACATTGATCACTACATCAACATGTTCTTTAATTACAGTAGAGAGCGCAATCCCGGCATAATCTGTAGTAACAGGGAAATTTTTATGGTTACGGTCTATCAGTACTACTGTGCGAAGCTTTTTGAGCGGCACATCTAAAAAAACGCCGAAGCCATAAGCCAGCGTTTTGCCGCTGTTAAGCACATCATCCACTAGTACGATTACTTTATTGCTGCACTCTTCAATGTCAAAATCTATGCTGGCGCTCAGACTGGTGCTTTCTTTTTCGAGTTGAATAGTGAGCAGTTTGCTTGTAAAGGGTGCTATCTTATCTAATACGGCCTTCAACCGTTCGGCTACAAAGTTGCCGCGCGGCAGAATACCCGCTATTAAAATCTCCGTTTCATCAAAATTGTCTTCCAGGATCTGGTAAGCAATACGGTCTACCTTTTGCTGTATTTGCGTACTGTTTAATATCAGGATCTTTTTATCAGACATGGTGTGTAATTGGAAACAAATATAATATTAATGATCGTTAACCAATATTTTCATCAATTTCATCTATCAATTTTTCACAAAGCGATTGGTCTGATAGGTATGTTCCCTTTTTCAGTTCAGTTTTAAAACGATTATAATATAAATCGTAAGAATTGCTAAAGACGGCCTGCCAATCATTTTCTTGATGTTCAGATACTGATATACTTTTGGCGTTGATCAATAACAGAATATATCGCCCCGAATTATTGCCTTTTCCTTTAGACCACACAACCAATCCAACTTTAGTAATTCCGTCGATTATTGAAATAACGTCTTCATATAGATACTCATCGATATTTAACGGCTTGATCTGCTTAATAAAGCCCTCCTCATCTACAGTGTTGAAACTTAAATTGACGATTTTGAAATTTAGATCAATCCGGAAAACAAGTTTATCGTCATTTATAGCTAACCGTTTTCTATTGACTAAAGCATCTGCAAACACATGCGTAGTAAAATCATTGAGTTGTAAGAAAAATTGGTCAGGCGATATTATCGACTCCAAAATCCTGCTATCGTGCAACAACCCAAAATATGGCCGGTATTGGCTAATGGTATCTGTCGATTCGCTAAGATTAACCGAATTGAAATCACCTCTCGGTTCTACATCTGTAAAGTATTCTGCCAGTGATGGGGCGATATCCAAGATATTACTTTGCACTCCGTTACCCTTTTACATACGGATAAAACACAAAATTAGCCCCTTCCGGCGTCACCACAAATACGCTCATAAACTCGTTAGGATTTTTATAGGTATTGATGAAGCGCTCTTTCAGTTCGGGTTTGATAATGCCGCGCTCAACAAATTCATCAAGCGTTGACGCGTGGATGCTCCAGTTGGTATTCAGGTCATTGCGGTCGAGGATCAGTTCCCCTATTTTTAGCTCGTGCTGGTGCGCCACAAATATGGGGTGTTGCGAAATCCCTTCCACCATTATATCGGTCGCTACTTCTTTTATCGAGTCGTTAAAAAATTTAAGGTCGCGTTCTAAACTTACCAGCGGACTATCTTTTTTCGGTTTATCTTGTTCGCTACCTTTTTCGTTCAGCAATTCTTCCGGATCCATATCTGTATTTATTAGTGGATTTAATTTTCGCCCTCGGGCGGTTTCGGCTTGGTCAATTTTGCGTTGAACCTGGGTTTAAACCCTACAGGTTTGGCCTGTATTTCTGCAGGTGCAGCTGTTTCTTCGGCTTTATTATCTTCACCGGCATCCGATTCTGCCGGTTTGGTTTTGGTTACACCCGCTTTAAACCTCGGGGTAAAACCGGCGGGTTTTTGTACATCCTCAGCCGGAACATGCGCTTCAGGTTCTTCAGCAGGGGCAGGTTGCGCGGCAGTTTCTGCGGCCGGTGACGGCTTGGTTAGCCCTGCTTTAAACCTGGGGGTAAAACCAGGTTTGGGCACAGTTGCTTGTGACTGATCTTCGGATGTAGACTCCTGACTTCCAGAATTTTGGACACTTTCGCTTTCTTCTGCTTTAGGCTTGTTCAACATAGCCGCGTTAAAGCGTGGTTTAAAACCGGCCGGTTTTGTGGCAGGGGCTTCCGGTGCGGGTTCAGCAGGCTGGTCGTCAGTAGTCCGCGGCATGGCATCCGCTTTGTCTTGCATGGCGGCTTGCTCTTGCACAAAAGTAGGGTTTTGGTCGCCGGTTGCGGCGGCTTCATTAACCTCGGGCGTAACAGTTGCACTTTCTTTTGGTGCGGGGTCCTTTACATCACTGTTGCTTTCGGCCGGTTTGCTGCCGATACCGGGTTTGAACCTGGGCTTGAAGCCCACAGACGGCGCAGGTATTTTTTCATCCAGGATTGATTCGGTAATGGTTTGCTCGGCCAATTGATTTTCAATATGCACCTTTTCCGGTTTAAATTCCGGTGCCAGGTGGTAAGTTTGCCTTAGCTTATTGAACCAGTATTTTTTGGTATGGTCAAAACTTTTTTCGCCCATCTGGTTAAAGTGCCCTTTAAATTCCGAGTAAAGCGCCGGCTCTCCGCTTTGCAAAGCAGCCAGATCTATCCTCTTCTTTTTAAAAAACTCTTCGAAAGTCATGATGACAATTAGTTAATTTGAAAATTTGACGATTTGAAAATTAAACTCATTCTCAAATCGTCAAATCAGCACATGTTCAAATTTCAACGTTCACATCCAGGCTATTAAACCTAATGCCTTTATCGGTCTGTTGCCAATCTTCGCGCTCTTCATCGGTAGCGTTCAATAATTTAGGAAACCACTCTAATGGAAACGCTTGCTGCTTGCCATCCGGTTTCTCTACAAAAAGCAATCCGTTGGCAAAAGTTACCTTAACTTTTTTTTCTTCCTTACGCGATGAAAATAGTGGCATATAATTAAGTCAAAAGTTTAAAGTCAAAAGATCACTGTGTCATTGCGAGCGATAGCGCGGCAACCTTGTCGAACGCAAATCGAAACGCATTGGCGAGGAGATTGCCACGTCGCTGCGCTCCTCGCAATGACAAGATTTTTGGTTTACTCCGCCATGGTATGGTAAACCGCTTGTACGTCATCGTCTTCCTCTAAGCGGTCAACAATTTTGAGTACATCAACGGCTTGTTCTTCAGTTACCGACGTGGTTGATAACGGTATACGCTCCAATTTAGCCGATTTGGTTTCGATCCCCAAACCTTCCAACGCTTTCTGCATCTTGCCAAAATCTTCGTAAGCTGCATGGACTACTGCAATTTCGTTCCCTTCCTCATCTGCATCAACAAACAGATCTTCCAAACCTGCGTCTATCAGTTCAAATTCAAGTTCTTCCAGGTCGCGGTCGCCCGGGTCAAAGGTAAAAACCGATTTACGGCTGAAGATAAAATCCAGCGAGCCGGTTTTACCCAATGTGCCGCCATATTTAGTAAAATAGCTGCGTACGTTTGCTACTGTACGGTTAAGATTATCAGTGGCGGTTTCTACCAAAATCGCTACGCCATGCTGCGCATAACCTTCGTACACAATTTCCTCGTAATCCTTTTCATCACGGCTGGTAGCGCGCTTAATAGCGGCCTCAACCCTGTCTTTAGGCATATTAACAGCCTTTGAGTTTTGGATAGCAGTGCGCAGGCGCGAGTTAGAGTTAGGGTCGCCACCGCCGGCCTTAACCGCCATTACGATCTCTTTTCCTAAACGCGTAAATTGAACGGCCATCTTGGCCCAACGCTTAAATTTTCTCTCTTTACGGAATTCAAATGCTCTTCCCATATCTATTGTCCATTGACCATGGTTAATGGTCAAATATAATTAGTTTATTATTATAAGGTATTCTTCAAATTCGTTAACATATCATCCGTCATCTTTGCCAGATCATACTCCAATTGCCAGCCCCAGTCTTGCTGTGCCTGGCTGTCGTCTATTGATTTAGGCCAGCTATCGGCAATGGCTTGCCGCGGGTCGTTATCTGCGTAGCTGATCTCAAAATCAGGCAGTGTTTGTTTGATCTTCGCTGCCAACTGCGTTGGCGTAAAGCTGATACCGGCCAGGTTGTAACTCGAACGGATGGTCAGGCTTTCTGCAGGCGCGTCCATTAAACTGATTGTAGCGCGGATAGCGTCATCCATATACATCATTGGTAAAGCAGTCTCTGCCGATAAGAAACTCTGATACGTCCCGTTCTTTAACGCCTCATGAAAAATGTGTACGGCGTAATCTGTTGTTCCGCCGCCGGGGTTCGCTCTCCAGCCAATCAAGCCCGGGTAACGCAAGCTACGTACATCAAGGCCGTATTTGGTGAAATAGTACTCGCACCAACGCTCGCCGGCCAGTTTACTAAAACCGTAAACGGTATTAGGATCCATTACACAGTATTGCGGGGTATCGTACTGCGGCGAATGCGGGCCAAAAACCGCTATTGAGCTGGGCCAAAACACCTTAGCTGTTTTAAATTCCACCGCGAAATCAAGCACATGCAAAAGGCCGGTCATATTTAAATCCCATGCCATTTTAGGCTTTTGTTCACCTACGGCAGATAATATGGCTGCCAGCAAGTAAACCTGTGTTGGGCGGTGCTTATCAAATATATGGTGCAGATTATCTTTATCCAGTACGTTGGCAAATTCAAATGGGCCGCCATTTCGTATGGCATAATTAGGGCTGTTAATATCAGATGCTATAACGTTTTCGGCAGCGTGTATACCCCTTAAAGCGGTTACCAATTCGGTACCAATTTGCCCGTTGGCGCCAATCACTAAAATCTTTTCACTCATGCATTCAAAGGTTTGGGTACAAAGGTAAAAATTTGGACGTAATCCGTTAATTTTTGCCAAAACAAAGGTTAATAGACAAATTAGTAGTCATTTTGGCAAAAAAGTCCCATATTTGAGGTTTATTCAAAACCATAATTTATTAACAAATGAAAGTCGCAGTTGTTGGTGCCACCGGTTTGGTAGGCACTAAAATGTTGCAGGTTCTGGCAGAACGCAACTTCCCCGTTACAGAATTGATCCCCGTAGCTTCCGCAAAAAGTATTGGTAAAGAAATTACTTATAAGGGTAAGCAGTATAAGGTGGTTTCTGTTGAGGATGCGATTAAGATGAAACCCGATGTGGCACTTTTTAGTGCTGGCGGCAGTGCTTCTTTAGAACAGGCGCCCCTGTTTGCAGCAGCCGGTACAACTGTTATCGATAACTCATCGGCTTGGCGTATGGATCCTACCAAAAAACTGGTAGTACCTGAAGTAAATGCTGATGTGTTGACCGCGGATGATAAGATCATCGCTAACCCAAATTGCTCCACGATACAAATGGTAGTGGCCTTAAAGCCCCTGCACGATAAATATAAAATTAAACGTGTGGTAGTATCTACCTACCAATCTGTAACTGGAACGGGTGTTAAGGCTGTTGAGCAGCTAATGAACGAGCGTAAAGGCATAGACGGGCCTAAAGCCTACCCGTACACTATCGACCTGAATGTTTTACCTCATATTGATGTGTTTACCGAGAACGGTTACACCAAAGAGGAAATGAAGATGGTGAAAGAAACCAACAAGATCATGGGCGACGATACCATTAAAGTTACCGCTACCACCGTGCGCATCCCGGTAATGGGCGGCCATTCGGAGTCGGTTAACATTGAGTTTCTGCATGAGTTTGACTTGGCCGACGTGCGTAACTTATTAACGCATTCGCCGGGCATTGTGGTGGTTGATGATGTAGCTAACCTGAAATACCCGATGCCACTTGACGCGCACGATAAAGACGAAGTTTTTGTTGGCCGCCTTCGCCGCGACGAAAGCCAGGAAAAAACCCTTAATTGCTGGATAGTTGCCGATAATCTGCGTAAAGGTGCAGCAACTAACGCCATCCAGATTGCCGAATACCTGGTTGAAAAGCATTTGGTTGGGCAGGCCGTAGAGGCGTAGTTTAGAGATTGGTGATTAGCTAATTGAAGATTAGTTACCAGCTTTACTTAAATACATTTAATAGGGATGATCTGGAGATTATCCCTATTTTTATTTTATGAAAATTGCCAGACTGCTTTTATCAACTGCCTACCCTTTTATATCGATGGTTGCATTTGCGCAGAGCCCAAAGGCTATTGAAGCTAACCTACTAAAATCATTTAAACGAATTGACTACTGGAGCCATCACCCAAATGAAAACCCATTAATCATCGGTGATTCGCTCGAGGCAGCGAATAACGCTTTTGGTGAAAATCTTAAAGCGTACTCCATTAAATATCCCGGTACCATAAACCAAACGTTTACATCGCTTACAAAAGAAAATTTGGATATTGTCACTTCCGATGATTTGAAATTCAGGATTTTTTCCTGGGATACCTGGACAGGCGGCACAATGCATTTTTTTTTCAATGTTTTACAATACAGAGTAGGTGAAAAAACCTTTGCCGAAGTTATTCGTGGTGCGGAAGATAATTATGTGCCGTTTTATAAGCGTTTGTATACTTTTAAAGCGGCGGGCAAAACTTATTACCTGGCTACATATGGAACAATTTTTTCTACCAAAGATGTAGGCGAAGGGATAAAAGTGTTTGCTATAGAAAATGGCAAACTAAATAAGGCCGTTAATTTGATTAGAACGAAATCGGGTTTACACAATAAATTATACTACGATTATGATTTTAGTACAATAGCCGACTGGGAGATAACTGGCAAAGTCTCTGATTGGAAAGATGTGCCCGCTATTTCTTTTGATATAACTACAAATAGTATTTACCTCCCTGTAATAACAGACAAGGGTCGGGCAACCGGAAAGTTTATCACTTATAAATTCACCGGCAAGTATTTCGAAAAGGTAAGTACCTTAGCCAAATGATCTCTTTCGCTCACCGTGTTTTTATGGAAGTTGCTGCTAACCTAAGTTTTAGCAAGGCGGCACAGGTGCTGTTTGTAACACAGCCGGCCATTAGCAAGCACGTTAAAGCGCTTGAAGATCAGTATAAGGTGGCTTTGTTCGAGCGCAAAGGTAACAGTATCCTGCTAACCGATGCGGGGCAAAAACTTAACGAATATCTTTTACAGGCTACAGAGATAGAGCGCAAGATCGATTACGATCTGTCTATCCTCAGCAATGCCTCAAACGCTGCCGGCCATTTGCGGCTGGGAGCCAGCACAACCATTGCACTTTATATTCTACCGTCAATATTATCAGGGTTTCAGCGCGAGTATGCCAGCGTTGGTGTACAGCTGGTTAACCGCAACTCGGAGTATATTTTAAATGCGCTGCTTAATCATGAGGTTGACCTGGGTATTATAGAGGCAGATAGCAAACTTACCACTGTGAGTTACAAACCTTTCATGAGCGACGAGGTAATCCCTGTATGTTCGGCTAAAAGTCCGCTGGCGGGGAAGTCGCTAACGCTTAAACAATTTATAAAAACACCATTGGCCGTTCGTGAGCGTGGTTCCGGAACGTTAACCGCTGTTCTTAAAGCTTTGTCTGCCCTGAATATTAAACCGGCCGACCTTTCCGTTAAGATCCGCCTGGGCGGTACCGAGGCACTGAAAAATTTCCTGCTGGCCGATCAGTGCCTGGGTTTTATGCCCCGCCCGTCGATCGTGCGCGAGCTGGCCGAGGGCGACCTGGTGGAAGTGCCCGTTGAGGGCTTGCACATTACCCGCGATTTCTTTTTCATCCGCCGCAAAGGCACCGAAGATTATGGTCTGACGGTGAATTTTATCAACTATGCATCGTCGCGTATCTAAAGATTGTCAAATTCTACTTTCTTAAAACTTTAAATTTTTAGCCTTGTAGTTTAGGTACATTATAACCTATTAAAATATAGTTATGGCTAATTTAAGTAACAAAAAGGTAGCGCTGCTAACCGAAGAAGGATTTGAACAAGTGGAATTAACCAGCCCTAAAGAGGCACTGGAAGCCGCAGGCGCAACTGTACATATCATATCGCCAAAAAGCGGCAAAATAAAAGCCTGGGATAAAACTGACTGGGGAATTGAAGTTGATGTAGATAAGGTATTGACAGATGTTAGCCCCGACGACTATGACGCGCTGGTATTGCCCGGCGGAGTATTGAACCCTGATAAGCTGCGCCAAAATAAAGATGCAGTAGCATTTGTATCGGCTTTTTTGGATGAGGGCAAACCTGTTGCCGCTATTTGCCATGGTCCGCAATTGCTGATTGAAACCGGCATGATCAGCGGCCGCAAGTTAACTTCGTTCCCTTCCCTGCAAACCGATTTAACAAACGCGGGTGCCGAATGGGTGGATGAAGAAGTAGTTGTAGATAACGGATTGGTAACCAGCCGTACCCCTGCCGACCTGGATGCCTTTAACCGCAAAACCATTGAAGAGATTGGCGAAGGATTGCACGAGTAAGCGTTCGGTAATGCCGATTGGTGGATATTAAAATTTGTGGATGATGAAGATAAGTCTTCGTCATCCACAATTAAGTATTGCGTGATATTTTATCTCACTCATCTATCAACGCCTTTTACTTTATCTTTACTGCATGCCGCAAAAAAAAGCTGTAATTATTGGTGCCGGGATTGCCGGGATTGCCTCGGCCATCCGTTTGGCGGTAAAGGGTTACGCGGTAGAGGTGTTTGAAGCCAATAGCTATCCCGGAGGTAAATTATCTGAAATTGAGCTAAATGGCTATCGTTTTGATGCCGGACCTAGCCTGCTTACCATGCCGCACTATATTGATGAGCTGTTTCGGCTTGCCGGTAAAAACCCTGCAAATTATTTTCTTTATGAACAGCTGGATATAGTATGCCGCTATTTTTATGAAGACGGGACCAGGATTAACGCTTATGCCGATACCGGCAAATTCGCGCGTGAGATGGAAACTCAAACCGGGGAACCGGCTGCTTCGATAGTAAAACACCTGGCTAACAGCCGCGACATTTACAGCATCACCAATCATGTATTTTTAGAGCGTTCATTACACCGGCTGCAAACTTATATACGGTGGGATACTATGCGTTCAATTTTTAAATTTCCAAAGATTGACCCCTTCCGAACCATGCACAGGGCAAATGCCCATAGCTTTAAAGATGCACGGGTAGTCCAGTTTTTCGACAGATATGCCACCTATAATGGGTCTGACCCATACCAGGCACCGGCTACCTTAAATGTAATTCCTCATTTGGAACACCACTTTGGCGCCTATTTTCCCGAGGGAGGAATGTATAGCATCACGCAATCTCTGGTAACGCTGGCAGAAGGTTTGGGCGTAAAGTTTCACTATGATACTTATGTGGATGAGGTTGTCGTTATCAACGGCAACGCTAAAGGTATCAGGGCAAAAGGCCAAAATATTATTGCTGATCTAGTAGTATCCAACATGGACGTGTGGTTTACTTACAAAAAGCTTTTGGCTAAATATCCAGGTATACACCCTAAAAAAACATTAAAACAGGAAAGGAGCAGCTCGGCTTTGATTTTTTACTGGGGCATTAAAAAAAGTTTCCCGCAGTTGGATCTGCATAATATATTCTTCAGTGCCGATTATCGGGCTGAATTTGACCATATCTGGCAGCAAAGAACCATTTATACCGACCCAACTGTGTACGTTAACATTAGCAGTAAACATCAACCCGATGATGCCCCGGCCTGCTGCGAAAATTGGTTTGTAATGATTAACGTTCCGGCAGACAACGGGCAGGATTGGGACAAGCTTATAGCCGACGCCCGCACCAGCATCCAACTAAAATTATCCAGAATACTGGGTGAAGATATTGCCTCATTGATAGTTTGCGAAACCATACTTGACCCACGGGGTATCGAGAGCAAAACCTCATCATACAAAGGGTCTATTTACGGCACCAGTTCCAATAACCAGTTTGCAGCGTTTTTGCGCCATGCCAACAGATCGTCTAAAGTACAAGGTTTGTATTTTTGCGGAGGTAGCGTTCACCCTGGCGGAGGCATTCCATTGTGTTTACTATCAGCGAAGATAGTAAGCGAAATGCTGCCGGGACAGTAATTTTTCAGCATTCAAATGCGGATGTCTTTTTAACAAAACTAAACAGACTGAATTGTTGCCGGATACCAACCCCGATGACCGCACTCAAAGGGACACTGCCCGCTTTAAAAAAACTGCTCTTAGTTTTCTAACACCATCTTTTCAAGCGCATCTATCCATTTAGGCGAGTCATTAAGGCTCTCCACTAATTGCACATGTTCGCCGCCAAGGGCTTTAAACTCATCGCCATATTCGGTAGTTACTTCATAAACCGTCTCCAGGCAGTCGGCCACAAAAGCGGGGCAAAACACCAGCAATCGTTTTTTACCTTCGGCTGCCATCTGTTTAATAATTTCGCTCGTGTAAGGCTGCACCCACGGATCGCTACCCAGGCGCGATTGGAAGCAAACGGTATATTGACCCTGGCTAAGACCCATCTTTTCGGCAATAAGCCGCGCGGTATCATGCGATTGCGCCGAATAACAAAACTTATTGGTATTGTTCAATGTGTTGCAGCAGCCATCTTGTTTCAGGCACCAGCTATGGGTATGGTCGCATTTGATCAGCTGCCGCTGTGGCAGTCCATGAAAACTGAACAAAATATGATCGTAAGTTTCCGGTTGATGTTTGGCGGCGTTATCGGCAAACGTTTCTATCATCAAAGCATTATCGTGAAACGAATTGGTGAACGAAATGTTAGGCACGGTTTGCCAATCCTTTACAATGCGCATCACCTTTTCATGAACAGAGCCTGTGCTGGCAGATGCATATTGAGGGAACAGTGCGATCACCTGGATCTCGCTCACCAGTGCATCTTTCAAACGCTGCAATGCCGATTCTATTGAAGGACTTTGGTAGCGCATGGCCAGCTCCACCATATACGCGTCGCCGAGGCGCTGCTGCAGGGCCTGCTGTTGTAAAATACTGTAGTGCTTAAGGGGTGAACCTGTTTTATCGTCCCAAATCGCTTTATACAACTTGGCAGACTTTGGCGCTCTGAAGGGGACAATAACGCCCTTCACAAGTACCGTACGCAAGGCAGCGTTAACATCTATTAC
>NZ_CAXVWK010000021.1:0-58455 GCF_964263795.1 Mucilaginibacter sp. | reverse complement strand
ACCGTCTTCGCCTGTAACTACCGGTGTTTTATCTTCGCGGACACATTCAATAAAATGTTTCAGTTCGTGCGGATAGCCCTGGTTAAAGGCTTCTTCAAATATGGTGAAGCTCCATCCTTGCGATGTATCGGCTTTCTCCATCGCATAACCATAACCATCGCGGCTATAAGTTAACGCCGAGTTTCCCTGAAAAAGGTCGGCATAAACCACGCCGCCGGTACCATAAATTTCGCAACGGTCATCCATACCACCATGTTTGGCCCAGCTGCTTTCGGCAACGCAGGTAACACCGTTGTCAAATTCCACTATCACCACAGCGTTATCTTCGCCCTGTGTACGGCCTTTGTGTAAAACGGTGCTCATGGTAGCGTAAACATCCTTAACCTTTGCACCCGGCATCATCCAGCGGAACCAGCCTAATGCGTGGCAGCCCATGTCCATAATAACACCGCCGCCTGCCAGGTTAATATCATAAAACCAATCGGTATGCGGGCCGCTGTGTTTTTCGGCTTGTTTAAGCATGTACACATCGCCAACGGCCCCTTCTTTTACCAGGTGGCGGGCACGCTCGTATTTTGGTGCAAAGCAAAGTTCTTCCGCGTACATCAGTTTCACGTTGTTTTCTTTGCAAACAGCTATCATCTCGTCGGCTTCCTCTAAAGTAACCGCCAGCGGCTTTTCAATAATGATGTGTTTTTTGGCTTTGGCGGCTTTAATGCACACCTGGGCGTGCAGGTAATTGGGCACGCAAATATCTATTACTTCTGCCTCGGTTTCGGCAAGCAGTTTGTCTACATCGTCAAAAAACGCGGGGATGTGGTATTTTTCGGCAAATGCTTTGGCCTTATCCAGGTTACGGGCGTAAATGGCTACTACTTCGGCCTCGGGTACAAAGCGATGGTACGATTCCAGGTGAATATCAGAGATATAGCCGGCGCCAATAATGGCAACTTTAGTTCTGTTCATATTTAAGGTTATAAATAGTTCATTTTTTTAAGGTAAGCTACCCACACCTGATAGGCCGCCGGCTTTAAGTGAAGCCCTTCTATAGTATACTCATCGGCAATTTCCTTTTGGGCATTTAATAATAAAGTCGCTATGTTTATGTAGGTATAAGATAAAGCCTTTGCATTTTCTTCGAGCATTTTATTTACCCTGGGGATGTGCTCGCCCTTATCATAATGCTGCGGAAAACTGGCGTGTTTGGCATTTACCGGCAAAATGCTTTGTACAAATATTTTACTAGCCGGACTTTTGGCATGCACCTGCCTGATTATCTTAAAGTAGTTATAGGCGATCACCGAATCGGGGATGTCTTTACCAATATCATTTATGCCCAACAAGATGAAAAGCTTTTTGGGTTGCCGGTTGGTAATGTCATCCAGCCGTTTTAATACGCCGAAGGTTATATCGCCGCCGATGCCCCGGTTTAATACGGTAGTGTCATTAAGCAGTGTGGGCCAGTTGCCCATTTCTGTAATGCTGTTGCCTAAAAAGATGATGCCGCCCCGTGTAACCGGCTGTTTGGCAAATTCGGCAAGCCGTTGAGTAGTATGATCAGGGATGAAGGGAATAGTATCGAACAGGTTTTGGTTGGTAGGCTTTTTTTGTGCCAGCACGAATGAAGGCAGTAGCAATAACAGCAGCAGGTATTTCATTTAGCGTTTAGTTGGCATCTAAAAATAATCAGAATTTACAGAATGAAAGAATTGCTTGATACAAATAATCAGAACTTTTGAGAATTAGTCTGAACCATGAGGGAAACCTTAAACCGCGTCCGTCCTTCCAAGTACCTCGTCGATGATGCCAAACTCCTTCGCCTCATGAGCGATCATCCAGTGGTCGCGGTCAGACACCGTGTAAACCTTTTCATAGGGCTGGCCGCTGTGCCTGGCAATGATCTCATAAAGTTCTTGTTTGATCCTGGCAATTTCCCTTGCGGCAATTTCAATATCAGACGCGGGGCCTTGTGTACCGCCCGACGGCTGGTGCAGCATTACCCTGGAGTGCGGTAATGCCGCCCGTTTGCCGCTTGCGCCGGCACATAATAATACTGCCGACATGGAGGCTGCCATTCCTGTACAGATAGTGGCCACATCCGGCGCTATAAATTGCATGGTATCGTAAATACCGAAGCCTGCGTAAACGGACCCTCCCGGTGAATTGATATAGATCTGGATATCGCGTTTAGCGTCTGCCGATTGCAGGAATAGCAACTGCGCCTGAATGATGTTGGCTACCTGGTCGTCTATAGCGGTACCCAGAAAGATGATGCGATCCATCATCAAACGCGAAAAGACATCCATCTGCGAGATGTTGAGCTGGCGCTCTTCCATGATGTGCGGTGTCATGCCCTGGGGCAGCAGGCTGGTATTTACCTGGCTTATGTACTTGTCCAGGTGTAACGATTGGACATGGCGGTGCCTCACCGCATATTTGCGGAATTCATTTTTATTCATTTCCATTTGTTTGGTTTATTTAAACAGCTGCAGGATCTTCTGCCTGAAACCGGAATGGGCAGGTTGGGTAAACAGTTGCTGATGAACGTTTTCTATCAGGTTGCGCAGGTTGGTGCGGCCATAACGGTTTGCCGCTGCCAGCGTTTGTTTATGCCAGTGTAACTGATCTGCAAGTTCTGCATCAAGCAATAAGCGCGCTTCAAACAACACAGCATCCTGCGGCGGCAACTGGCCTTGCAGGTGGTCATCTATCTCTTTGATCTTAAGCAACGAAGTCCTCATAAGCCAATGCGTTTTGTTTAACGGTTTCCCTTACTTTTTCAAGGCATTTATATTTTTGGACGGTGGCCGATCGCTCGCCTGTAAAGCCGAACAGGCCTGCAATATCCCGCATGGGCAGTTTATCATAATAAAAAGCGCTTAACAGTTCCATGCACTTTTTGCCCGCGGTTTGCAGGTAATGCATCAGCCTGGTTGCTGATACTTCGTTTTCCTGCTCATCTGCCACATCGAAGCCATCCAATAAGGGCATGTTGCCTTTATCCCTGCTAAACTTTCTTAACCACAAATGCCTGGCAGTACCTAAGATGTAAGCTTGCTCGTCGGCTTTTTTAAGCCCGAGGTTACCGACAACAGCTTTTTCATAGTAGATCACCAGTGCATCCTGAAATATATCTTTCGAATCATCAAAGCTGCCACCCATTTTGCTTACATACCTGGCCACAGCCGGGAATGCCGTTTGGTAAAGCCGCATAATGAGTTGTTCTATTCCCACTGGTTTTTGATTGCTCATAATCAGATAATCGTTTAATAGTATGTGCCTGTTCCGGGCGATATATCACCACTAAATTGCAAATAAAATCTAAAAGCAACTGTGCTGCTAAGCTGCAGCAAAAGCGTCTTAAGAGTATGGCAAGTTAGCGGGCAAAAAATGCTTCGGTAACGATCTGGATAGCGGTAAAAGGCCGGCTTGGCACGAGCTCAAATCCAGGCAAATTCATGTTAACCCACGTTTTTTGTAAGTTATTTATAGTCAATTATTTAAGTAATTTTTTCACAAAAAAGTGTAAACCTTTGTTAATAGTTGTGCGCTTTTTTCCGATATGCATTAAACAAAAAAAGGCTTGCCAAAGCAAGCCTTCATATTGTGTTGTTGGATGCAGATTATTTTAACAAATCTGCTTTTACGATATCCAATATTTTAAATGATTCTGCGGTAGATGGTGCCTCGGCGTAAACCCTCAGAACCGGCTCGGTACCCGATGGGCGGACCATTACCCACGTTTCATCTTCAAAGAAGAATTTAAAGCCGTCAAGGTCTTCTGTTTTAACTACCTTAAGGTTGCCAAAGCTTTCAACACCGCCTTTGCAACGGCTGATGATAGCCTGTTTCTTTTCTTCAGTTACATGCAGGTCATAGCGCTCAACAGCAAACTTGCCTACTACGTCATAAATTTCGTTTACAAGGTCGCGCAGGCTGCGGCCGCTCTTGGCCATAAATTCCCAAATCATCAAACCTATCCAAACGCCATCGCGCTCGGGGATGTGGCCGTTTACCGCGATACCGCCAGATTCTTCGCCGCCTACCATAAAGGTTTTGCCGCTGTTCACAATCAGGTCGCAAATGTATTTAAAGCCAATTTTGGTAACGGTGTTATTCAATCCGTAAGCATCGCATAGTTTCTGGATCTTGCTGGTACAAGAAAAGGTTGAGTATACCTCGCCTTTTTCCCCTTTAACCTTGTACATGTAATGGATAAGCAAAAGCAGGATATGGTGCGAATCGACAAAGGTGCCATCACCATCATATAACCCTATGCGGTCGGCATCACCGTCGGTAACCAGGCCAGATGCTATTTCACCTTCAGACAGTTTGATCAGCTGCTCAAACTCCTGCAGGTTACGCTGGATAGGCTCCGGTGCCTGGCCGTCAAAACTTGGGTTATAGTCGGCATGTAGAAAGGTAATATCCGGAAACAGGCGGCGCATTACATTTTGGCCGGCACCATACATGGCATCGTAAGCCCACTGCAGGCCGCTATCACGAATAGCCGGGATATCGAAGCTGGCCTCAGCATGCTCCACATACATATCCTCTAAATTGATATACTCAACAGTACCGTCGGTAACGTAATCAGCTACCGATTTAAGGTCAAGGCTAACCGTTTCAGGGATCTGTGATTCAACTTTTTCAATATCATCAGGGGTAGCAGGGCCACCGTAAAATGCCTTTATTTTATAACCATTATAAGCCGGCGGGTTGTGGCTGGCAGTAATGATGATACCTGCACTGGCGCCTTTACGCACTGTACCTAAAGATATCATTGGAGTAGAGATGAAAATATTTTCGGCACGGAATACTTTGATGCCTTGAGATGCCAGCACGGTGGTGGTAACATCGGCAAACATAGGGCCTGCAAAACGAGGGTCGCAACCAACTACGGCACTTGGGTTTTCAAAATTTTGTTTAAGCCATAATGCAGTTGCATAGGCTACGCGTTTTACATTCTCTACGGTAAAGTCGTCGGCAATGATCGCTCTCCAGCCATCCGTTCCAAATTTTATTGTACTCATTTTAGATATAATGGTTTAAAATCCTAATTTTAGCGCCTCAAATATTGATACAAGAATATCAATCATTTATGGTAAACGAAAACAAATAATGAAAGTTTTAAAATTTGGCGGAACATCGGTTGGCAGTCCTGCCCGTATGCAAAAGCTGCTGGATATAATTGATCCGGCCGAGCGGCAGATCGTGGTACTTTCGGCGGTGTCGGGCACTACAAATAGTTTAGTTGAAATTGGCCAGGCCTACCTGGAAAACGATAAGGCGAAAGCCGCAAAGCTAATTGCTATACTGAAGAATAAGTACGAAATTTTTATTAATGAGCTTTTACAAAAGCCAGAGTTTTTAGCCCAGGGTAAAGAGGTGATCGATTATCATTTTAAATTGCTTACCACGCTGGCTAACGACTTGTTTACGCCTATTGAAGACAAAATCATTTTGGCGCAGGGCGAATTGCTCTCGACTACCTTATACCATATTTATTTGAAAGAAATCGGCGTGCCATCGGTTCTATTGCCCGCACTTGATTTTATGAAGTCCGACGAGGATAACGAGCCGGTGGTAGAGCACATTGCTGCCGAGCTGCCGCCTTTGCTGGATAAGCACCCGGACGTTAACCTTTTTATTACCCAGGGTTTTATTTGCCGCAATGCTTTTGGCGAAATCGATAACCTGCGCCGCGGTGGCAGCGACTATACCGCATCATTAATAGGGGCGGGTATCCGCAGCGAAGAAGTGCAGATCTGGACGGATATCGACGGGATGCATAACAACGACCCGCGCATTGTTAAGGGCACTACGCCTATTGCACAGCTATCGTTTGACGAGGCTGCCGAGCTAGCCTACTTTGGTGCAAAGATCCTACATCCGCAAAGTGTGTTCCCGGCGCAAAAGTATAAGATTCCGGTACGGTTGTTAAATACCATGGATCCGCAGGCAGCAGGTACGCTGATAACTAATACCAGCGAAAAGGACAAGATCAAATCTATAGCTGCCAAGGACGGAATAACCGCTATAAAGATACAAAGCAGCCGTATGTTGCTGGCTCATGGCTTTTTACGCCGGGTTTTTGAAGTTTTTGAGCGTTACCGCACAAGTATCGATATGATCACCACATCAGAGGTGGCGGTATCGTTAACTATTGATGATACCACTTACCTGGGCGAGATCACCGCCGAGTTAGGTAAGTTTGGATCTGTTGATATTGACGTTAACCATACAATAATATGTGTGGTTGGCGATTTTGGCGCCGAGAAGCATGGCTACGCGGCCCGTGTGCTGGAGGCCGTAAAGCATATCCCTTTAAGGATGATATCCTACGGCGGCAGCGACCATAACATGTCCTTATTGGTTAAGACCGAGGAAAAGGTAGAGGTATTAAGAAGCCTGCATAACAGGTTGTTTTAGGAACCCCACCCAAACCCTCGCCGGAACGCAGGGCTTACAATCATACGCGTAATTGCGGGGTACGAAGCAATCCCCGACTTACAGAGCCACTCTGTATAGCCAAAAGATTGCGTTGTGTGCTGCAATCCCGGTTTAGAAAAGTCAGTTTGACTTTTGGCTTTTTAATTTTGACTTTATAAAGATGTTCAATAACAATACTATACAGCGCTTTGCTGACCTGGAGACGCCGTTTTACTATTACGACCTTGATGCATTGAAGCAAACGCTTGATGCCTGCCGCGAGGCATCAGTCAAACATAACTTTCATGTGCACTATGCCATGAAGGCTAACTTTAACCCTAGGGTTATAGATACGGTGCAAGCCTACGGTTTTGGTGCCGACTGCGTTAGCGGCAACGAGGTTAAGGCGGCTATCGAACACGGCTTCGGTAAGGATAAGGTGGTGTTTGCCGGCGTTGGGAAATCGGACAAGGAGATTAACCTGGCGTTGGATGCCGACATCTTTTGCTTTAACGTAGAATCGGTACAGGAGCTGGAGATTATTAATGATCTGGCTGCGGCAAAGGGCAAAGTGGCCGGTGTGGCCATCCGTATTAACCCGAATGTTGATGCACACACACACCATTATATAACTACCGGCCTTGACGAGAATAAATTCGGCATTAACACCTGGCAGTTGAATGATGTGGTGGATACGCTGCGCAAATCAGCCAATTTAAATTTCCTGGGAATACACTTTCACATCGGTTCGCAAATTACCGATATGGAAGTTTATGGCAGCCTTTGCATCCGTATAAACGAAATGCAGGACTGGTTTGAAGACCATGGCTTTGCTGTAAAGATTTTAAATGCAGGCGGCGGACTAGGCGTAGATTACTACAACCCGGACACCAATGCCATCCCGGATTTTGAAAGCTACTTCAGTGTTTTCAAAAAATTCCTCAACGTAAAGCCAGGGCAGGAAGTACACTTTGAATTGGGCCGTGCGTTGGTAGCACAATCCGCCTCACTTATATCGAGGGTGCTGTACGTAAAAAATGGACAGAAAAAGAACTTTCTGATATTGGATGCCGGCATGACGGAGCTGATGAGACCGATGCTTTATCAGGCGTATCATGCTATCGAGAATTTGAGCAGGGGGCGGGGAGCAATGATTGAAGAAGCGAATGCGCCGGGCACCTTGCAACCCGCACCTCAAATAAAATATGACGTTGTTGGCCCTATCTGTGAAAGCACGGATTGTTTCCGCAAGGATGTTGATCTGCCGCAGTCGTACCGCGGCGATTTGATCGCAATCCGCACCGCCGGCGCTTATGGCGAAGTAATGGCATCGGGTTACAACCTGCGCGATCATGTAAAAAGCGTTTATTCACAATAGTAGTCGCCCGGCATATTAATAACTACGGTACAGGAAACAAACGTATAATTTTACAATGTGTTTACCCCTAACCTTTAGGCGCCTGTCGAAATTAACACGGTCGAATTACATCCAGTCTACCTGATTATGTCCTGGTTTAGATATTTGGCAAAGCCCCTATGGTTTATCACCTGGGGCTTTTTAGTTATTAATTCGCGTTATTACGAAACTTATTAGTGTATTATACCGTATTTAGTAACTGTAACCCCATACTAAATAGCATTGACTTTTATACTTAATGCAACAGTTAAATTGCAGCATTTATAATAATTAATACGATAATAATTGCGTATTAATAATATAGTTTTTGTAGATGATAAAATACACAGAGCGTCAACGCCTAACCGCTGTCGACAGGTTTAAACAACTTGATGCAGGCATCACTAAAGATCTGAATGATCTGGTGAGCCTGGTGTCTGATATATGCGAAACACCGGTTGCGCTTGTTACCCTGCTTGATGAAAATACCCAGTGGTTTAAAGCCGCAGTGGGTACCGAAATAAATTGTACTGACAGGAGCGTTGCCTTTTGTAATTATACTATTGAACAAACCAACCTGCATATCATTCCCGATATGTGGTTGGATGACGAGCATAAGACGAATCCGTTAGTTACCGGCCAACCAAATGTGCGCTTTTATGCTGGTATGCCACTCATCACTAAAGATGGATTTGCCATAGGCAGCCTTTGTATTATTGATATGCAGCCACGCGAGTTAACCGCCCATCAGATAAAAACTTTGGGCATCATGGCAAAGCAGGTGGTTAATTTAATGGAACTAAATTACAGCATTAATTCACTGGAAGAAAAACATCATAAAGAGTTGCAGCAGAACTTGGCCATCAGCGAATCGGAGCTGAAGTTGAAGGCGATGTTCGATAGTACTAATGATACCCATATCCTGGTTGGCAAAAAGTACGAGATACTGGCCTTTAATAAGTCGGCTGCTTTATTTATTCGTAACGTTTTTAAGCACAAACTGGCCAATGGCGACTCGATACTTAAATATACCGATCCTTTATTGCTTAGCCAGTTTAAAAAATATTTCAGCGTTGCGCTTACCGGGCGTACTACCAAACGCGAATGGATGATGATGCCCGGTACCCCGTTTGCGTGCTGGAAGGTTACCACCTTTATCCCGGTAAGGGATGCCAGCGGCGAGGTAATAGGGGTAGCGCTAAACTCAACCGATATTACGCATCACAAAAGGCAGGAAGAATATATTAACGTACAGAACGAAGCGCTGAACCGGATTGCTATTATTCAATCCCATGAGTTGCGCAGGCCGGTCGCCTCATTGTTAGGAATCATGGATTTGCTAAAGATGGAAAACATTGACTTTACTTATTTTGCCATGATGGAGCTAACCATTAATGAACTGGATGAGAAGATACGCGGGATAGTTAAAGATTCTGAGAATACCCTTCACGGCCGCCACCTGGCAATTGTAGCTTGATTGCTTAGTAATACTATCATCATTTTACAGCACCATTAAGTACAATAATGCGGTTTATGCGCAAATACGGATAATTATCCCTACCTTGCGGCCTTTAATAAATAAAATAATGCAAAAAGAAGGAACAGTAAAATTTTTCAATGAAACAAAAGGCTTTGGCTTTATTACCCCAGCTGGTGGTGGCGCAGACGTATTTGTTCATTCAACAGGTCTAATCGACGAAATCCGTGAAAACGATAAAGTTGAGTTCGAAGTAGAAAACGGACGTAAAGGCTTAAACGCAGTAAATGTAAAAGTTGTTAATTAATTATATATTAATAAACTAAGCTTACAAAAGCATCCACTTTTAATAGTGGGTGCTTTTTTGCTTTACAGGCAGTTAGTTATTGCCATTGAGCCAAAACAACGCTGAAAATATTACTATCGCCGCAGCTACGGCAAATATCAGAAAGTTAATAAAGGAATTTGCCCACCGGTGCCCACCTTTGTCACCCGACAATGCCGGTAAGAGTTTGTAATTGATAACAATCAATACAATGAGCGCTACCATTGTAACCAGGTAAAACTCTTTCCTGAAATGGATATCACGCATCAGGCTATGTATTTTGTTTACATCCATTGTAGTTTTTTTACTATTCTTATTAATACAATTAACTATTTTTTTGTTCTAATGCCGGGCTTAAGTATGACGCTGTTATGCCTTAATAAGCCGGCTTAAATTATTTTTTAATTTATTAAACAGTGCGGTATGGTATTTGTTAACTATGTAACAAATCATCTACTAAAAAGTAAAGAATATGAAAGACCAAGCAAAAATTATAGCAGCACTTTTAGTGGGTGCTGCAGCAGGTGCCGCTTTAGGCTTATTATTAGCTCCCGAAAAAGGTGAAGACCTTAGAGGCGACATTGCTGACTATGTTAACGATCTTGTTGCATCAGCAAAAGAAAAAGCACAAAACACTGCAAACAGCGCAAAAGAGTACGCTAGCAACGCTAAAGAGTACGGAAGCGATGTTGTTGATTCTGTGAAATCAAAATTCAACTCTGCAGTTGGCGATGCTGAAGGTGCTGTTGACAGCGCAAAATCAAAAGCTACCGATTACGCCGAAAACGGTTACGGTGAAGCTAAATCTAAAGCAAAATCTACTGCTAACGACTGGAACAATTCTATTCAGAATTCATAACCGGTTGATAATATATAAAAAATCCCGCCTGATGTTCAGGCGGGATTTTTTTGTTTAATTAGTTTGCGAAATTGATTACTTCACTTCCCATATATTATCTTTTTTAGTGGCATCAACAAAAATGCCGCCATCCAGCATTACAGATTTAAGGCTTTTGCCGGGTACTGCTTTAAAAGTAAGGAATAGCTGTTTTTGATTAGCTTCCCAAACAGCCGGGCTTTGGTGTAATGTTTTTGTGGTGCCATCTCCATAGGTCAGAATTGCATCAAACGGAATGGCGAAGCCACCAACATTGTTAATGGTCAATGTGTAGCCATCTTTACCCTTCACCGTTTCGCCGATAGCCAGATCGATGTAGCCATTAGTGAAGAACCAGTTGTTAAAATACCAATCGAGGTTTTTACCGCTTACGTTATTCATCGAATTAAAGAAATCCCAGGGGATAGGGTGCTTACCGTGCCACCTGTCCATATAACCATGCAGCGCTTTCTTAAATAACTCGTCACCCAGCATGTCTTTTAGTCCCAGGTAGCTTAACGATGGCTTGCCATAAGCATTATTGCCATAACCTATATGCTGTTCGTTTGATGGCGTAATTATGGGCAGGTCCTGTGCGGTAGAGCGATCATTGATCCAACCGTTCACACGAAACTGTTTGTAAAAAGTAGCTGCCGCCTGCGGTCCTTTTTCGTCAATACCGATCAGGTACTCCAGGGTAGTTGCCCAGCCCTCGTCCATAAAGGCGTATTTACTTTCATTTATACCCATATAAAATGGGAACCAGGTGTGTGCTATCTCATGATCTTGCACCAACTGGGCAAAGCTATCGTTACCAACCTGGCTATCGTTAACCATCATAGGGTATTCCATATCGGCAAAACCCTGGAAAGCCGTCATTTTAGGGAAAGGGTAAGGTACGCCCGGCCAGTTGTTGCTAAACCAACCCAAAGCATTACGCCCGTTTTGTACGGACTTTTTAAAGTCGGTACCCTTTTCAGAATATGCTGCCTGCAAACTGGCCCGGCGCCCGATTTTTTTATCTACAATAACGCTGCCGGCATCCCACAGATAATGATCGCTGATGCCAACCGCCATATCACTAATGTCGGTTGCTTTCCATGTCCAGGTGTTCACTATGTTTTGTGCGGTGATCTTTTTGGCGGCCAAGTCGGCAAGCGTGGCGATGTGCGTGGTGCTATCATCCGTCATGGATCTTTTTAACTTATCGGCATAGCTTTTCTGTAAAACCTGTGTAGGGTTTTGTAGCGTACCTGTTGCCCAGACAATAAAGTTTTTAGGCACAGTTACGTTAAGGGTATAATCGTTAAAGTCGTTGTAAAACTCTTTGGAGTCTACAAATTCTATGCGGTCCCAGCCGTTATAATCATCATATACAGAAACGCGGGGGTAAAAGTAGGCCAGGTAATAGGTGGTAGAATCTATCATCCCTTCGCGGCCGCTCTCTTTGCTTACATCAAAATGCCAGGCAATATTAAGTTTTATCGAATCGCGCGGCATCAGTGGCGTGCTTAAACTAACAGCCTGATTGGTAGATCCCATGGTGGCGTTGTTCCAGTTCTTTTTTTGGCCATTTATCAAAAAGGTATCTATCTGGATTCCCTGGGTCAGATAATCTTCACTTGCATGTCCTTCGCGCGCAGCACCGGGGCGGTGAATATTCAGGATCAGCTTCATGTTAATGCGCCTTAGTGTATCCGGGCTGTTATTGATATAGGTGATGGTTTCGGTACCTTTAACCAGGCGGCCCGGTGGGTTGGTGGTAATAGAAATATTGTATTTGCCGCGGTTTTGCCAGTACCTGGCGCCGGGTTTACCATCGGCAGAGCGGGTGCCTTTTACATAGGCCTGTTTAATTTCGCGGGGCATGTATAAGCCTTGCTGTGCGTAAACTTGCGTTAGCAGCGTGGCACTTACAAGCGTAAGCAACAATAATTTAATTTTATTCATAAAGGGGTACAGTTTGCTAAAACGATTTGTTAAATGGCAAATTTAAAAAGATAAGTGAGTAACGCACATTCGATTTTTGAGTAAACGAATTGTTACAATGCCAACAGTTGAAAGCCTTGCAGGGCTTAATTTAATTTTTTTTATTTGTTTAAGTTATTTTAGTAGGGGTATTAAATAACTAACAGAGCCGTGCTTTATGTACGGCTTTGTTTTTTTAAAATTGGCTGTAATCGTTAGTCTGTAGTGATATATTCCTTGGCTATCAGTGTAAACAACTGATCATTTTCTGCCGACTCGTCAAAGTTTTCTGTAAGCAACTGTTTAATCTCGTTGTACTTTAACAACTTAGCAATCATGATAAGCATCCTGTAAGTGGTGATGTTTACATGTTCCAGTAATTGAACGTATAGGATGATATCCAGATCATTTAGTACCGGCATGGTCTGCTTTTCATCTATAAAAAACTCGTCTTTAATGATAGACTTAATAGGATTACCAACAGTGTCGAGCGGCTTTTCGCCAATTAACCGGTAAATATCGTCCATACGGGATATCTGGTTATGCACGCCGCTGCCAAACTCGCCCATTGCCAATTGCAGGGCCCGGAAAGATGCAAGGCTGATCAAATGATCCAGGTTATCTTTTAAAAAACATTTACCATTATAAATCCGATTAAGCTGATATTGAAAAATCGATTTTAAATACGATTCATTGATTTGAGGGGTAGTAGGCATAGCTCAAAAATAGAAAAACGTTTAGTAACGGAAAAACTTTGAAGCATCAAAGTTAACAGTATTGGATATGTAAATCTAAGTAAAAAAATGGTGTTGCAGTATTTAATACCTTTGCATTTACGTTATAAAACTATGAAATATAAATTAGGTGATTTTGTTCGGTTTGTTGATGAAAAGCTGGAAGGCTATGTAACGCAGATAATCGACGAACAAATGATAGGTGTTACTGTAGAAGATGATTTTGAGATCCCGGTTCTTGCCGCTAAAGTAACATATGTACACGGACATGGCGCTGAAAGTCATGATGAAGACTATGTGGCGCCGGTTACAACCGTTTTGCCAGGTGAATTTAAAAGTAAAGGCGTTTTTATTGCCGTTGTGCCCGATGCAAAGGCAAACGCTTTAGTGCATCTGTATATTTTGAATGAAACTTCTTACCAGCTTTTAGCCTCATTAACAACCGAACAGCAAAAAAGCTTTAAAGGCGAATTTGCCGGCATTATCGAACCTAATACAGCGGCAAAAGTGTACTCGGCAAAGTTGTCTGATCTGCAATTATGGCCTAAATTTCTATCCCAGGTGCTTTACCATACCAGACAGAATCAGGAGGTGCCCGCGCCCCTGAATGTGTCTGAGCAGTTTAAAGCAAAAGATTTTGCAGGTGCAAAAAAAATCATCCCGATATTAAAGCAGCAGGGATGGCTTATACAGCTGGATGAGCCCGAGCTGTTGATTGACGCCGAGAAACTGAAGGAAAGTTTTTTTAAACCTGCCGAAGAAAAGCAGGAAGTTCAAAAGCCGGTTCAGGAGTTTGATCTGCATATCGAAAAATTGCGTGACGATCATCAATTTTTGACCAGCAGCGAAATGATGAACATACAAGTAAACGCCTTTAAACACGCGCTTGATGGCGCCATTGTACACCAAATGCCGGATATTACCTTTATTCACGGAACAGGTAACGGCATTTTAAAGCACGAGCTGCATAAGCTGTTGAGCAAGCACCCCAAAGTACAAACCTTTATGGATGCCCGTAAAGAAAAGTTTGGATACGGCGCCACAAAAGTGATGTTAAAGTAGCGGTTGTTGTAGTCACCACTACGATTAAAATGTAGTGTTGACATATATTGCCGACCATTGCTTATATTTAGCACTGTTTCACCAATATAAACCTTATGATCCGGTTAAAATCTTCGGCACTTTTTGTGGCATTGCTGTGCTTTGCGGTTAACGCTAATGCAGCTATAAAATCATTTAGCAAAACAGCAAACGGCGTTGTTTTCAGATTGGAAAAAGGGCTGATGAAGATCAATATCTGCCGGGCCGATATCATTGAGGTTAAGTATACTATTCTTACTGCGTTCGATAATAAGGAATCGCTGGTGGTAAATAACAGATGGTTGCAGCCGGTTAACTTTCAGGTTAAAGACAATAGTGCAGATGTGATCATAACCACTGCGAAACTTAAAATAAGCATCAATAAGGCAACCAACGCGATTACCTATATGGATTTGGCTGGTAAAGTCATAACTGCCGAAGACAACAGCAACAAATCCATGTCGGCCGCAACCATCGCCGGCATCAATACATATAACTGCAGCACTGCCTTTACATCCCCGGCAAATGAAGCGCTGTTTGGCCTGGGTTGCCATCCGCTCGATTCCTTATCTATCAATTACAAGGGGCGTAACCAGGATATGGCAATTAAATACCTAACGGGGGCCATCCCTGTAATGTTATCTACCAGGGGTTACGGCCTGATGTGGGATAATTACTCGGCATCTAACTTTTACGGTGCCGAAGATGGGAACACTAAATTCAGATACGTGTCTGAGAGTGGTAAACAGGTGGATTACTACTTTTTTTACGGGCCGGATTTTGATCATATTATTGATTTATACCGCGTTGCTACCGGCAAGGCTCCCATGTTTGGCAAATGGGCTTTCGGGCTGTTTAAATCACAAGACAGGTATTTGAGCGAAGCCGAGATCTTAACAGTAAAAGATAATTACCGCAATAACCACATCCCGGTAGACGTGCTGGTGCAGGACTGGTACTATTGGGATCCGTTGCCAATCGGCTCGCATATCATGAAACCGGAACGGTACCCGCACCCTAAAAAATTGGTGGATGCCCTGCACCAGGCCAACCTGCATGCTATGATCTCTATCTGGCCGGTGTTTGGCAAAGGCACGCCGAATTACGACGCGTTAGAAAAGATAGGTGGCTTAACCACCATTACCTGGGACAATGTGGTCACGCATACGTTTGATACCTACTACGATGCCCACAACCCTAAAGCACGCGAACTTTACTGGCAGCAAGCAAGGGATAGTTTGGTTAAGCGGTATGGCTGGGATGCCTGGTGGATAGACCAGTGCGAGCCGGATAATGGCGCATTGCTTGATGAGCGGCGTAAAGCCGATTTTTCGATAGGGAAGGGCATCGATTATTTTAATACTTACTCGTTGCAGCATACCAAAGGCGTATACGAGGGCTGGCGACGTGATATCCCGGGTAAACGGGCATTCTTTTTGGTACGGCAGTCTTTTGCGGGCGAACAACGTAATGCGGCCACTTTATGGTCGTCAGATATTGAGTGTACATTCGCCAATTTTAAAAACCAGGTGCCGCAAGGCATTAACGCTTGCGTATCGGGCATCCCATATTGGACATCAGATATTGGCGGCTACCATTATGGCTGGAAAGCTCCGGATTGGTCGAAACCGGAATTCACAGAATTGTTTACCCGCTGGTTTCAGTTTGGTGCATTCAGCCCTATATTCCGCATCCACGGTAAGGGAGAGCGGGCTATTTTTTCAAAAAACTGGGATGAAGATACCCGTAAGATCCTGCTGAACTTTGATAACCTTCGTTACCGCTTACTGCCTTACATTTACTCGTTAGCAGGTCGCGTAACTACCGAAAATTATACCATGATGCGTTCGCTGGCATTTGATTTTAAGGACGATGCAAATGTTTACAATATCCCTGATCAGTATATGTTTGGCCCGGCTTTTTTAGTAAACCCGGTTACCACCCAGCTTTACACCGGTGCAAATGCATCGGCTAAAGCCAAAACCCGGAGTGTATATTTACCGGCCGGCACCAAATGGTACAACTTCTGGACGGGTGAGGCCACCCCTGGCGGCCAAACCTTAAATGTAAACGTGCCGATGAATATGTTGCCCCTGTATGTAAAAGCAGGATCTGTTATCCCGATGGGGCCGGTAATGGAATATGCCACAGAAAAGCCTGCCGATAATATCGAGTTGCGTGTTTACCCCGGTGCAAACGGCGAGTTTAAGTTCTATGAGGACGAGAACGATAACTACAATTATGAAAAAGGTGCAAAGGCAACATTTACGTTAACTTACAATGATAAGCTGCGTAGATTAAATATTTCAGCGACAAAGGGCAGCTTCCCCGGGATGTTGAAGAAGCGCGTTTTCAACGTAGTGGTGGTAAATGGCAGTCATGGGTCTGATACCGGTGTCACCGCTAAGATCGATCGAAAAATTATTTACACAGGCGCACCTTTGTCGGTAAAGTTGTAGCACTTGCACTATCGTTCAGGGTAACCAGAAAAGTTAAACTTCCTTTTCTAAAAAAAATGAAAACCTTTATTGTGGTTAATAGTTGTATTTATAAGTTAATTATTATAAACCATTATATAAATAATACTATGAAAAAGATAAGTTTAATGATGGCCATGGCCGCAACCTGTGCATTAGGTTATGCAACAGCAAAAACAACAAATACAACGGATAAAGCAATATTAACAGATGGTGCAGTAACCGTACAACAAGATACTGTGCCTAAAAGACGCAGTACTACGCCGGGCCGTACAACAAACCCGCGCACAACAACGCCGCGTAATACTAATCCATCGGCTTACCCAACAACACCAACTAATCCAAATTCGCCGGTAGATCCTACAAATCCAAATTCGCCGCGTACCATGCCGACTACGCCAACGTCACCAACTATGCCTACGGTGCCAACTTCACCTACGAGCCCAACAAATCCGTCGGTGCCTACAATGCCAAGCAGCCCAACACCATCAACTGTGCCGCAAACATCACCAACACCAATGACGCCAACTTCACCAACAGCGCCGTCGGTACCGGTAACACCAACACGTGTACCTAACAAATAATAATAAAATACCACTATAAACAAAGCCGGGACAAAATCCCGGCTTTGTTGTTTATTTTCTTTTAAGCCTCTACAAACGCCTTCAGGCTTGTGCCCAATATATGATTCCAGCCTTTGGTAAAGCTTGCGACAGCAAAATTCGGGTCGTCTTTCGGGAAACTGTCCAACCCGGTGTGGGTTATACGGACCAGCGTTTTGTCATCACTTTCCGGGAAAAGTTCAAACGTTACTTCAGATTGGCCGGGGAAAGCGTCGTACTGCCAGGTGTAGCTTAGTTTCTTTTCAGGTTCAACGGCCGTAATTCGGCACTTATGCAGGTACTGCTTTTCTTTAGTGCCGCCCTTAAATTTAAATTCAAAACCTACGCGGGCTTCAAAATGCTCTAATTGAAAATACCAGTTTTTCATCTGGTCGTTATCTGTTAAGGCTTGCCAGATACGGCCTGCCGACGCGTTGAGCGTTCGCTCCACAATTAGCGGTTGTGCTTCCATAATTATTTTTGTTTTAGTTTGTTCGTTCTCCAAAAAATTTTCTAGGGCATCAAGTTTGCCTGTCCAAAATGCACGGTACTGATCTGCCCAGGAGGCTACCTCCTTTAGTCTTTTCAAATCAGCATGGCAGTAGCGTTCACGGCCTTGCTGTTTGATTATAACTAATCCGCATTCGGTCAGTATTTTAATGTGTTTAGATATTGCGGGCCTGCTTATCGTAAAGTTATCTGCAACCGCATTTAAATTAAGTTGGCTGTTGGCCAGCAAATTGATAATGTCTCGGCGGGTAGGGTCTGCTATCGCCTGGAATACGTCTCGTCTCATAATGTGTTACCGTTCGGTTACAAATATATAAGTAACCATTTGGTTACGCAAACATTTGTAAAAGTATTTTATGAGGCTAATTACCGGCGGTACACGCACAGTTCGCTATAAATAATTACCTTAGTTTAGTAGTTATCAAATCCTATTCTCACGAATGCATGTTTTTATTTTCCTCGCGATATTTTTACTGATCACACGGGTAAGAAAATCACTTAAATTTTCACCGGTTTACGACAAATGGAACCGTACGCTGCAGTTAGCCACCTTTGGTGTGATAGCAATTTGGTTTGTCTGTGTCAACTATCTCGATGACGAGATCTGTAATATTCTTGGCGGTTTACTGCTGCTGGGGGTCATGTCTTACATGCGCAAGGAGCCCGATTTTAAATCCTTTGGCGTATTAGTCTTTGCGCATTATCCGCTGGCCTTTATGGCTATCCTTAACGGATGTGTGGAACTGATTGTCCCTAAATTTTATAACCAATACGATAATTTTTTCGAGTGTGCCGAGTTAGCCGCATTTGGATGGATCTTTGCCCGTTTTGCCACGTCAAAAAAACAACGCGAAGAAATTCAGCGCATTAATGAGCGTAAATCTGAACTGGAGGCCATGGTTTCTGAACGTACAGCTGAGCTTACCCGCCAGAAAGATGAATTGCAAGGCGCCCTGAAAGAGCTGCAGGCTACCCAGGCGCAATTGATACAGCAAGAAAAACTTGCCTCACTGGGCGAACTTACTGCCGGGATTGCGCATGAAATACAAAACCCGTTAAATTTTGTCAACAATTTTTCTGAAGTAAGCATGGAACTGATTGGCGAAATGGAAGAAGAACTGGCCAAAGGCGATACGGAAGAGGTAGTAGCAATAGCGAACGATATAAAAAGTAACCTGGAGAAGATCCGCCATCATGGCCAGCGTGCCGATGGTATTGTAAAAGGCATGCTTCAGCACAGCCGCGCCAGCAGCAATATTAAAGAGCCCGCAAATATTAATACCATTGCCGACGAGTATTTCCGTTTAGCGTACCACGGCTTACGCGCCAAGGATAAATCCTTTAATGCTGAATTGGTTGCCAATCTTGATCCTAACCTGCCGCTTATTAACATCGTGTCGCAGGATGTTGGGCGGGTATTATTAAACATGTTTACCAATGCTTTTTATGCGGTACATGATAAAAAGAAAACCGCCGGCCCGGATTTTAGACCAAAGGTTGAAGTGAGTACCCGTACTATTCATACCGTAACCAATGGGCCTAAAGGCATCGAAATAAGAGTAAAGGACAATGGCAGCGGTATCCCTGACGCAATTAAGGATAAAATAATGCAGCCATTTTTTACCACAAAGCCTGCCGGCGAAGGCACAGGACTTGGCTTATCGCTCAGCTACGACATTATTGTAAAAGCGCACAAGGGTAAAATAGACATAGAGAGCAAAGTTGGTGAGGGAACGGAATTTATCATCAACCTGCCTTTAACCTAATAGTTGGTATGCCGGCAATGGCAGGTAACTTTCAACATACTACCCTGCATAAATTGAAATAGCTATCTTTAAGCGCCATATGAAAATATTAGTAGTAGACGACGAAGCAGACGTTCAACCCCTTTTTTTACAGCGGTTTCGTAAGGAGATCAAAAGCCATGAGGTTGAGTTTAATTTTGCGCAATCGGGCGAAGAGGCTTTGGAATACCTGCAGGAAAAACACTCTGAAGTAGTGCTGATCCTTTCAGATATCAATATGCCAGGGATGAGTGGTATTGAGTTGCTTGGGCATATTCGCCATGATTACAATATGCCGCCCCAGCCGGTAGTGATGATGATAACCGCTTATGGTGACGACGAAAATTACCGGCAGGCAATGGACAAAGGTGCCGACGACTTTTTAACCAAACCGCTGGATTTTAATTTATTAAAAGAAAAACTAAAAACACTTAGCGAATAATGGCCAAGATATTGGTAGTGGATGATGAGGCGGATCTGGAGATTTTGGTAAAACAAAAGTTCCGTAAAAAGATCAGGGAGAATATATACGAGTTTATTTTTGCACAGAACGGTGAAGAAGCTTTACAAAAGGTAAAAGAGCACCCCGATCTGGATATTATCTTGTCGGACATCAATATGCCCGTTATGGACGGCCTTACGCTGTTAAGCCGCCTGCCCGAAGCTAATGCCATGCTTAAAGCAGTTGTGGTATCTGCCTATGGCGATATGCAGAACATCCGTACTGCCATGAACCGTGGTGCTTTCGATTTTGTATGCAAGCCGGTAGATTTTGACGACCTTGACCTTACCATGGAAAAAACCATTAACCATGTCAAAGAGATGCAGGCCACGCTCCGCGCGATAAAAGAGAACAACATCCTTAAGATGTATGTGGACGAGAATGTGCTCAAGTTCATGTCGCACAAGGAGTTTGAAAGCAGCCTGATGAAAAATGAGGCTATCCAGGCAACCGTGATGTTTGTCGACGTCTGCGGCTTTACCTCTATTACCGAGCACATCCCGGCAAACACTGTAGTAAATTTACTAAACGGATTATTTGATAAGATAGTTAAAGAAATTATTGCCCAGGGCGGCCACGTTGACAAGTTTATGGGCGACGCCGTAATGGCCGTTTTTAGGGGCGATTATCATCTGGACAGGGCTATCGACACCGCACTCGCATTAAAGTTACAATTGGCCGATGAGGAAGAATTTTCGGTAGGCGAGAAGAACTTTAAGCCGCAAATTTCCATCGGGATTAATTCCGGAGATATGGTATCAGGTAACATAGGTTCCTCGTCCTTACGCCGGTTAGATTATACCGTTATAGGCGATGTGGTTAACCTTGCCCAGCGCCTGCAGTCTGTTGCGGTTGCCGGACAGATCGTGATCACTGAAGATGTATATGAGAAGGTTAAGGAATCATTTAAATGCCGCCCCAATGGCGAATTCATCCTCAAAAATAAAATTAAGCCGGTAAACACTTACGAAGTGGTGGAGTAATTAAATTTCAATTTCTGACCTTGATTTCCGTCTGAACACACTTCGTTAAGCAAATAGTTAGTTAATTGCAAACGGCACTTTTTTTGCCAAAATCATGTTAACCCACGTTTTTTGTAAGTACCTGATTTTTAAAATGTTAACACTTTAAAAGCGAAAAAGTGTAAACCTTTGTTAACCTTTATTCACTTTTTTTGAAGGCTGGGTTGCCAATATTTATGCTTTTTAGTGCCTTGCCCTGCGTTTAAGTACACCACCGGCTGCCTCCTTAATAATGCTGGTAAAAATGAAAGCTTTTGGATCAATGTCGTGTACCATATTGCGCAGTCGCCTAAGTTCTAAACGGGTAACAACCGTAAAAACAATATCCACCGGATGGCTTACATCAAAGCTTTCTTTCAGGAAACCGCGCTCACCTTTATAAACCGTAATACCACGGCCAAGCTGTTTCACCAGCATTTCTTTTATCAGTACGTTTTGTGCGGATATAATGGTAACCCCGGTATATTCTTCCAGCCCCTCTATCACAAAATTGATGGTGCGTGATGCGGTATAATAGGTGATGATAGAATAGAGCGATGTTGGCAGGCCTACCTTCATGGCCGCTATCAGGAAGATAACGATGTTGATGCCCAGGATGATCTCGCTGATGGTAAAGCTGATGCGTTTACCGGTGTATAATGCCAACACCTCTATACCATCCAGGGCGCAGCCGCCGCGAATGGCCAGGCCTATACCTGTACCCATAAACACACCGCCAAAGATGGACACCAATAGCTTATCTGATGTGATTTTTTCGGGATAGGGGATATATAAAAGACATAGCGCCACCCCAACAATTGCCAGGAATGTTTTCACCGCAAACGTTTTGTTAACCTGGAAAGCCCCCATGATAATAAAAGGGATATTGGCTATAATAATAACATAGGCGATGTTAACGTGGTAAAGCTCATGTATCAGCAGGGATATACCCGTAACGCCCCCGTCAAAAAACGCATTTGGTACTAAAAAACTTTTCAACGCAAACCCGCAAAATAATATGCCGATGATGGTATAAACGGTATCAGTAAGGGAAATCTTTATAGCGTTGCTGTTACTCATTTGTGCCGGATAGATAGTATTTGAATAGCGTTAACTTATTCGATGCGCTAAGATATTAATTTGATGTAATAATAGCGCCAGTTTGTGAGCCTAAAGTCATTTATACCCCTTGCCGGTATTTGGGCTTGTTATTTAGCATTAAATTTGAATGTTAACAGAAACCGCCTTGCGGTTAAGCCTTTTAACAATACTAAAATGAGCACAGAACGATCACTTGATATAAAATATTCCGTTTTAGACCTAGCTACCGTAACACTAGGCAGCGACCCTGCCGGGAGTTTCAAAAAGAGCATGGATGTGGCCCAACAAGCTGAAAAGCTGGGGTATACCCGCTATTGGTTTGCAGAACATCATAGCATGATAAGCGTTGCAAGTTCGGCGCCGCCCATCTTGATTGGTTACATAGCTGGTGGCACTAAAACCATACGGGTAGGTTCGGGTGGTGTAATGCTGCCTAATCATTCGCCGCTGATTGTTGCCGAGCAATTTGGTACGTTGGCGTCCCTGTATCCGGGCAGGATAGACCTTGGCCTTGGCCGGGCGCCAGGTACCGACCAAACAACAGCCTATGCCATCCGTGGTGAAAACTTTAATGCCGCACATAATTTCCCCCGGGATATTGTAAAACTGCAAAACTTCTTTTCGGCCGATAATGCTACCGCCAAAGTGCGTGCTATCCCCGGCGAAGGGCTGGATGTGCCGATATGGGTTTTAGGCTCAAGTACAGATAGTGCTAAGGTAGCTGCTGCAATGGGCCTGCCATACGCATTTGCCAGCCATTTTGCACCTACCTATTTCATGGAGGCTATCAATATTTACAGGGACAATTTCCAGCCTTCCGAGTACCTGCAAAGCCCGTATGTAATGGCCTGCGTTAACGTGGTTGCGGCAGATACCGATTCTGAAGCTGAGCGTTTGGCGACATCTTTAAAGCAATTGTTTATGGGTATAGTTACCGGCAAACGCCAGTTACTGCCACCACCCGTTAGCAGCATGGATAGCATATGGAATGTGTTTGAAGAAGAGGCGGTTATGCAAATGCTTGCGTATGCCTTTATTGGCAGCCCGGATACGATCAAATCAGGTATGAATTCGTTTTTAGAACAAACCGGTGTAGACGAGGTGATGGCTACATCGCACATATTTGAACATTCATCAAGGTTGTACTCTTACAAGCTGTTTGCCGAAGTAATGAAAACAATGTCGAGAGTGGCGGTGTAAGCGATCAAATTGTTCACTTCAACTCAATTTGAGTTGATTACATTTCTTTACAACAATTGCGCGTATTAAATGTAATTTAGTCTGTAAATTCTGTGTACAATCAACCGCAGCGAAACAGACTATTAATGAGCAAAGTATTTACTATAACAGAAGGCTTGGAAAACCTGGGTGCGCTTCGCACCGGCGGGCAGGGTTCTGTATATAAAGGCAGGCGTATGGGGCCAATCCTCACCGCAATAAAACTACTGCCAACCCCCATCCATACCGAAAGCGAGGAAGATAAGAACTTCCGCAGCTTTCGTAACGAGGTGACTAAACTGCAAAAGGTTAACGAGGAACCCAACCCCAATGTGGTAAAGATCCTGAGCTGGGGTATTACTGATAGCGGGTCTTTCCCTTTTATTGAGATGGAGTATATAGAAGGCCCGGACCTGGGCGAACTATTGCAACCCCCGCATGACAAGATCTTCAGCCTGAAAGAAGTTATCCGTGTTGCCGATCAATTAGCCGGGGCACTTGCCCATTGCCACAAGGTAGGTGTTAAGCATGGCGATATTAAAAGCAATAACGTAAAGTACAACATTCACACCGGCAATTATGTATTGTTGGATTTCGGCCTGGCGATCATGACCGAAGAACAGCGCCGTACCAGCATCCGCCACGCAGGGGCTATAGAGTTTATGGCGCCTGAGCAGCACGAAGGTAAAATGCTGCCACAAACAGATATTTATAGCTACGGTGTTATCCTTTATGAGTTGTTGACAGGGCAGGTGCCTTTTCCGTTGGTAGGAGGAGGCGATGCCGGCCGTAATTCGGTGATGCTTGCGCACATTGAATCGGAAGTGCCTGATCTGTTGCGCGCCCGTAAACTTGCCATTCCCGAGACGTGGGATGCAACTAAAATTAAGCAGGAAATGCAGGTGCCTCAATGGCTGCTGCAGGTAATAGCTAAATGCCTGCAAAAAAATCCGGAAAACAGGTACGCCAGTGGTAAGGAGCTGGATGCTGCAATAATTACAGGTAGTTTATCGGCAGCGGATGGTAACAGCCAGCAAGCCGGATTGAATGCCATAGCACTTCAAAGCGAAAACGAAAGATTAAAGACAGAACTGCTACAGTACCAAAATGCTGAACAGGTAAATACCCAGTCTGTAGAGGATGATTCGCGGGTATCGTTATCTAAGCCGTTTTACTATACAGTGATGACGTTGCTTGTGCTTTTTATGGGAATGGCCGTTTATTCTACCTTTTACAAACGGCAGGCAAATCCTGTCACTTCCGGCGTTGATAGCCTGCAAAATAACAGGGATACATCCGCAGTTCCGCCAAATTATGGTTCGGCAGCGGGACTGGAAAATAGTACCACTGAAGCAGATACAGTAAAGCCTAAAAAAGATACCGTTAAAGTGGTGAAAAAACCGGTTACCGTGCCGGATAGTACAGAAAATCTGGCTCCCGATACTACCGTTCGGCCCGATCAATAGTTTTTACGGCGGCGCCAAACATCTGCAAATTTTTTATGTTCATTAACACGTATTACCTTTATCTTTTCAGCAATTAAATGGCATCTACTCCCAACTTTTGGCAGCGTATAGGCATACAGGATTGGTTTTTGACCAACGAAACCAGCGAAAAGGCCAAGGCTAAAGCCCTCACTCCGGATACGGTTTATAGTTACATTATCGAGAAATTTCAGGAGTCTATCACCGAGCTTTCATTTGCCGACCGCGTTGTTTTTTACCATGAGTTTATTATCAGCTTTAATGCGGACGACTACAAAGAGTTTGTTGCTAATAAGCAAGGTATCTTCGGACTGATTGTTCAGGAAACAGTTGAAAAATTTTATGAGATTCTTAAAGAACACCGCACAGCAGGAAAAACAGTGAAGCCATCCGGCTCTAAGTGGGTGTTTAGATTGGTATCCCATCCCGATTATGCACGAGGCGATAAAGGGTTCATTGGCAAATTGCTGCCGGATAATAATAACAAAAAAGAAGAGAACCTGCGGGTTACTTTTATACCCCGCCAAACCGGTATAGCCCAAACGTTTGACGTTGACCAGGATATACTTAAAGGTTTTACTTACTATAGCGAGGGCTATTTTGAAATTCCTTACCACGAAGAACTGGAAACAGAGGCGCAAATAGAAAAGAAGCCGGGTAATAACACCATAGCCCGGTTAGAGACCATTATTCCAGATCAGCAATTTGCAGGTAAGAAAGTTGAGTATCTGATGAAGGAAAACGATCTCATCGTGTCCGGAAGTGACGAAACGCGCGAAGACTCCAATATATTCACCATACCGTCTGAATGGGTTAACGCCCCGCATCTGCAAATAAAATATAATGAAACCGACGGTAAGTTTTACCTGGCATCATTTGGAGAGATCACCACACTAAACGAAATCACAGTCGAGCGAAGCGATATTAATGCACCTAAGTGGATTAAGCTACCGGTAAATTCGCGTATGCTGCTTAACGGGATCATTGGTTTAAATCTTTTCAAAGCATAATGTCACAATTATTATCTATCGGCTTGTTAGCAATTGGCGTATGCCTGCTGGTGACCCATTTTATCGATATCAAACAATCAGGAAAACGCAATGGCTGAAAACTATTTTGGAATAACTGATACCGGCCGTGTCCGGGATAATAATGAAGATACCTTTATTGCTGAAACATTAGGCAATAGCATCGTACTGGCATCTGTAATTGACGGGGTAGGCGGTTATAATGGCGGAGAAGTAGCTTCGGCAATTGCCAAAGATGTAATTACCAGGCATATGAGTAAGGTTGATGGCGATTATATCCCCGCTATGATCGATGCTTTAAAGCAGGCTAGTGCCGCCATCTTTAACAAAAAGCAAACTGAGGTAGGCTTAGAAAGTATGGCCTGTGTAGTTACAGTGGCCATTGCGGATGTTGCGAACAACATATTTTACTATGCGCATGTGGGCGATACCCGGTTATACCTGCTTCGTGACGAATCATTAGTAAAAATCTCTAAAGACCATTCATTTGTAGGTTTCCTGGAAGACTCAGGCCGGTTGACGGAAACCGCTGCCATGAACCATCCAAAACGTAACGAGATCAATAAAGCACTGGGTTTTACCACGCAAATAGATACCGACGAGAGTTTTATAGAAACAGGGTCTTCGCCATTCCTGCCCGGCGATATGCTTTTACTTTGCAGCGATGGGTTGACGGATCTGGTAGATAAAGCCGGCATGTCGGCCATTCTTACGCAGGATACGTCGCTAACAGATAAGGCTACGCAGTTGATTACTGCTGCAAATAGCAATGGGGGTAAAGACAACGTTACAGTAGTGTTGGTGCAAAACAACAAGGTCGCCCAAAGGCCGGAGGCTGTAAAACCTGCAGCCGTTTTAAAAAAAAACGCTGATGAACCTTACCTCGCAGTAAAACCCGACAATGGGAATGTATCATCCAAGACCAATCAAACTGTAACTGCCAATCCGGCGACTGCAAAAAAAAATTACGGTTTAACTATTTTACTGGCTGTTTTATGTCTGGCCCTTGCTGCAAGCAGTATATGGCTTTACCTGCAATGGCAAAAAGGAATACAGCCTGTAGCTAATGTAACTATTAAAGGAGCGACTAAAGATGCACCTCTCCGTAACCGGGACGAGATTAAGCTGCAAAACATGCTGAACAATTTAAAAAAAGATACGCTTAACCTGTCGGATACGGCGTTTAAACAGGTTATTATTATTAGCGATACTTTGCACGTTTTAAAGGATACACTTTACATAAGGGGCAAAGGTAACATTGTTTTAAAACGCGATACTGCCTATCATGGCCCTGCCTTGGATATTGCTGCTCAATGCAAGGTTATTGTGCTGGATAATATTAAGTTTGAAGATTTTGATGTTGCAGTGTCCCTCTTTAACACCGGCTTGTTTTTACGTGGTACCCAGTTCTCTAATTGTCGTGTATCTGTCCAGAAGCAGTATTTGCTATCAAATAAAAAGTTTATTACTGCCGACATGCCCGGTGCAAAATTAAAAGAAGATACATCTGCCAAAGTTATACTAAAGCCTAATGGAACCCGATAAACCCCAAACTGTAAGCCGGTTAAAGGAACGGTTGTTCTTGCTGTTGATAGCCGCTCTGTTTTTGTTTTTGTTCTTCCGTTTATTTACGGTACTGCAAACGCGTTTTGCCGATGTAGATAAGCGGCTGAAGGACGGAACGATCGTTAATTTAAATGCCAAAGATCCGGCTGAGAAAACCAGGGAAATGCTCATTAAAGGCTACTATCTGGAAGATAAACGTGACATCGACCTAATCACCAAAACCATTGCTGATAATATCGGCACCGGCCAAAAAATTGACAACGTAGGCGAGTTAAATAAGCGTAAGTATTACCTAATTGCTGATGATGCCTTTGTTAATGGCGGCGAGTCCTTTAAAAATAGGATAGCAGCTTCACGGTCGCTTTTAGGTTACACAGGAGATGATTCGCTCCGTTTTGTTGAAGAGCGCAAAAATCCCCCAACCCTGCCGGCCGTTACCGACCTGGCAATGGGCAACTACAGTATCAGCGGCAGTATTTTAAGTAAAAAGCAACCTGTGCCGGGTGTATTGATCCGTTTGGATATGATATTGCCGCAAGACAGCATTTACAACGACGAAGAAGTACAGGATGTAAAGCTTTTGACAGAACCCGGTAATGGCATTAAAAAGGTTTTCTTGCCAGATAGCGCAGGAAAGCGCCATTTGCAGGAGCTAACCGCTTATGCCCGTACAGATCCACAGGGTAACTATAGCTTTAAAAACCTGCCTGCCGGTAAGGCCTATAAAGTATTGCCTTTGCAACCTGGTTATCAATTTGGAACATCCCAGGGTGTGGAGGGGTTAAGTGAAGATGTAAGTTTTACCTTTAACCAATCGCCGCATACCATCAAATTGTTTTCAACCCGCGACTTCAACATCCTAAAGAAGGAAAAATCATTTATTATCCGCACCCCCGCAGAATTTAATCAATGGTTCTGGATTATAGCGGGAAGTTTTGTAGGCATGTTTTTGTTAGTGCACATTATCCTCTCCTGGAAGTTTAGCACTGCCGATCAATTGATTTTACCCGTAGTAATGCTGCTTGCCGGGATGTCATTCCTGACCTTGCTCAGTTTACAGGACCCACTGCGCGATCGTTTCTTTGCAAAGGATTCCCTGATGTACCTGGGCATTGGTTTGGTTGCCATGATCGTGATCTTACAGTTTAACCTGCGTCGTTTTACACCCGATTCGCTGATCTACAGGATGCTGGTTTTTAAAGAAAACCGCAAAGCGGCTAACGGATGGCCCTGGGCTGTATTAGCCGCAACTTTACTGGCACTTACTATAAGGTTTGGTACAGGCCCCGAGGGTAGTGGTGTTAAAGTAAACCTTTTTGGTTTCCAGCCCAGCGAGATCGTAAAATACCTGGTCATTTTATTTCTTGCCGGATTTTTTGCAGCTAATGAAAAGCTGATTAGCGAATATACCAGCTGGACAAAACGCTGGTCGTTTTTTTCCTTCGCGCTGATCGCAATACTGGTTACGCTAATGCTATTTTTATTACTGGGAGATTTGGGCCCGGCAATGGTAGTTTGTTTCACTTTCATTGCGCTGTTCTCTTTCTCCCGCGGCGATTTTATGTTTATGGCAGGGGCTGTGGTATTGTATGTTATCGTATCATGGGTGGTTAAAAATGTTTGGATATCGGCGCTGATAACCGGCGCTGTGGTAGCCTTGTTAATGTTGTTTAAACGCCGTTCGCTAAGCGAATCAGCCATAATGGTTTTAGTGATCATGGCAGCGTTTTTAACCATCGACCAGATCCCTTATTTAGGAAAGATGTTTCCCGGCCCGGTGCAAAGATTGGTAGACCGCAAAGCCATCTGGCAGGATGCCTGGAACAATGAAGTATATGGTGGTGACCAGGTAGCTAACGGGCTTTGGGCTATGAGCAGCGGAGGCGTATCAGGCCAGGGTGTAGGGGAAGGATTTGCCAAAACCATTCCAGAGGCACATACCGACATGATCCTTCCATCTATGGGCGAGGAATTCGGTTGGACCGGTATCGCCTGCATTTTTATATTATTTCTATTATATCTGCACAGGTCCATTATCATTGGCCGCCGAACGGGAACACCATTCCTGTTTTATCTCTGCGCGGGCATTGGTATCTCCACGTTTGTACAGTTTCTTTTGATAGCGGGCGGTTCCACCGGTGCTTTGCCGCTAAGCGGGGTATCGTTACCATTTCAAAGCTATGGCGGCTCGTCGTTAGTGGCAAATTTGCTGGCGTCCGGATTTTTACTTTCAGCATCGCTTGTAAGGGGCACACCGGTGCAAATGGCTTATGTATCTAAACAACAGGACAGGAACCTGGTGCCAGCTTTGATCGCCGCTTGTATGGGCATTTTGCTGATGGCTGTAAACGTTTCCAGATATTCGTTCGATAATAAAAAATGGGTGGTACAACCCGCATTAGTTGCCGATAAAAGCGGCGCCCGCATGTTCAGTTACAATCCCCGAATAGCGATCTTGATGAACCGCCTGCAAGCCGGTAACTTATATGACCGTGAAGGTGTGTTGCTGGCCACCAGCAAACCTGAGTTAGTACGTAAACAACGCGCTAAACTGGCAATGGCCGGCGCACAGGGGTACAATATTGATTCGGCTATGCATAAGCGCCTCGACAGGTATTATCCGTTTGAAGAGCAGATGTTTTTTTGGACTGGCGACGCGAACACAGGGGTATTTAATGGCAGCAGCAACGGCTACTTTGCCGAATATGAGCACGCCGCCGAACTACGCGGGTTTAAACTACCCACCAGCAACTTTAACGTTACGGCTAACCGCTATCGTGAAAACCGTTTCCTTGCCCGTGGTGTAAAGGAAATGACGGTTGTTAAAAAAGATTTTAGCGCTTTATCACCGTTGTTAATTGCAGGTATCAACAGCCGCGAGGTAGAAGCATTTAAAAACCGCAACCGTGATGTTAAGTTAACTATGGATGCCGGCCTGCAAACCAGCATCCAAAACTCTATAGCGGCAGATACCGCTTTGCTTGATAACCGTGTTTCAGTTGTGATCATGGAATCCGGAACGGGCGATGTACTAACCTCGGCGGTGTATCCTTTACCACCTGTACGCAACTGGGAAAAGCTCACCATGAGCTATGCCGAGCAAAATCAATTGGCAGGCTGGCTTACAACAAGCGACCTGGGCTTTACCTTGGCAACACAGCCGGGTTCTACCGCTAAGCTGGTAACATCATTGGCATCATTCAATAAGTTGGGCCTGGCAGCCGCAGATAAAAAATTTAATGTCGCATCGTGGGAGCGCATCCGTACCAAAGGCTTTGAGCCCGATGAAACAGGTTTGATAACGCTTGAGCGAGCGGTAGCGAAATCAAATAACGTGTACTTTATTAAACTGGCCAACCAAGAGCATCTGCAGGAGGATATGGCCACGTTATATTTAAAAACCGGGATGTTTTTGCATGGGGTTGGCGGTTATTATTATGGCCGCGACAAAGAGAACGCAACCCAGGAAGAAAAATGGCGCGAATTGTGGCGCAAAACTGAATTTAATACTAAACCGCGTTACGATCCTAACAATATTCGCAGAACAAGGGCAAAAGGTATATCAGGTATGTCATGGGGACAGGGCGAGTTGATCGCTACCCCGGCTGCAGTAGCAAGGCTGGCATCGGGCATTGCCAATAACGGCACCATGCTCAATAACCGTTACGTACTAAAGGTGAGTGATTCGGCAGTTGCAGTAAAGTCCGGCATACCAATAGCTAACGATCCTAAATATGCGCATTTAATGCGCGGGTATATGATAGAGCAAAGTGCACCTAAGGCGTCTACTTTGGGGCTGGCGGTTGCAGGTAAAACCGGTACACCGGAGCGGATCTGGAAAAAGCAGCAGATAAATGATGGCTGGTACGTGTTTTTTGCGCCTAAAGCTAACGGGCCGGGCAATATGGTGGTTTGTATCCGTGTCGAATCTACAAAAGGTTCATCAGATGCGGTCAAACTTGCCGGTCAGCACGTTATTCCTTATTTGCTTAAAAAAGGTTATATTAAAGGTATAACAGCAAACAACTAAATAATAGCAGGGTTATGAAATATATCACTGTCATCGGTTAATTTAAAATACGCAGGTAAATGTTTAATATTTTTAAAAGCGATAAAGAAGATCGTCCGGCTGACGTTAAGGGTGTCCGATACGAGTTGTTGCAATTTGTAAAGCAGGAACTGCAAAAAGCCGAGGGCGGCGAAGGCGGTAATATTAAAGGCCTTAACCTTTACATCAACTGTGCATCATCAGATTGTGCGGTTTACGAAGCTGCCGTTTACGCTGATGAACCGGAAGTTTTTAAAGACGAAGTACAACGTATTGCCGACGATTACGCTGTTGCCTTGCCCGAAAACTGGACGATGGACGTTGTTATGAATCAGCAAATCCCTGATGAGGCTGTAAAAGCGGCTAAACTTGATGCGGCTTTTTTTATCAAGACAAATAAAAACTTTATTAAACAAAGTGCATCGGCCTACGTACGCGCCTTAAGCGGCGAGACGGATAAAAAAGAATATAATATCACATCAAACTCAGACAAGATCAATATCGGGCGGGATAAAAAGGCCCAAGCCGATGACGGTTTCTTCCGTACCAATATCATCGCATTCCCGTCGGACAGCGGTGATGCCGCAAACAAATATGTAAGCCGCCAACACGCGCATATTGAGTGGAATAATGATGCAGGCAAGTTTATGATCTTTGCGGATGAAGGCGGCGTACCACCCCGAAATAAGATCAAGATAAGAAGTGAGAAAAGCGAAGATGTGATCAAATTAAGCTCGACCACTATTGGCCACCAATTATTAGAGGGAGATCAGATTATTCTTGGCGAATCGGCTGTTTTAGAATTTAGCTACCAACCTGCTACGGATGAGTAAAGTTTTTACCATAACAGAGGGATTAGAAAACCTTGGCGCACTTAGAACAGGCGGGCAGGGTTCTGTTTACAAGGGCAGGCGGATGGGGCCAATTATAACTGCCGTTAAGTTGCTCCCAACTCCAATCTATTCGGAAAGTGACGAAGATAAGAACTTTCGCAACTTTCAAAACGAGGTGGCCAAGCTGCAAAAGGTAAATGAAATTGCTAATCCAAATGTTGTTAAGTTTCTGAGTTCTGGGATTACGGAGAGCGGTTCGCTGCCCTACATCGAGATGGAGTATATTGAAGGGCCGGATCTATGTGAACTGCTGCAGCCCCCGCATGAAAAGATCTTTATGCTGCAGGAAGTTAGCCGCGTGGCTTATCAGTTGGCTAACGCGTTGGCGCATTGTCATCAGGTTGGTATCAAGCACGGCGACATTAAAAGCAACAACGTTAAATACAATATACACACAGGTAACTATGTGCTGCTTGATTTTGGCCTTGCCATCATGACCGAAGAGCAGCGCCGTACAAGTATCCGTAATGCAGGCGCTATAGAATTTATGGCACCCGAGCAGCAGGAAGGCCATATGCTCCCACAAACAGATGTTTATAGTTTCGGGATCATCATGTATGAATTACTTACAGGATTGGTACCGTTCCCGCTGCAGGGAAATCATGAAACAGGCCGCAATAGTGTGATGATAGCCCATTTAGAGGCCCCTGTTCCCGATCTTGTAGCTGCGCGCCGTGCTGCGCTACCACAAAGCTGGCCAGCCGAAAAGCAAGCTATTGAACTACACGTACCACAATGGCTGCTGCAAGTTGTAAGCAAGTGCCTGGAAAAAAAACCGGAGAACAGGTATAGCAACGCAATAGAACTGAAGGACGCTATTGTAAACGGCAGCCTGTCTGCCGACACTCAGGGTCAGCAGGGCATCCTCCTGAAAGAAAATGAACGCTTGCAGGCCGAGTTGAGCCAACAGCAGGAAAGCAAGCCGCAAAAAGATAAATTGATAACCTCATTAGAATCTATTGCCATTGCAGCGGGCGCAAAGTACAATAAAGCTGAAGGCAGATATGTACAAAACGGGTCAATTAAGGTTATATCGAAGGCGGCCTTTGCCGGTCTTGTTACAGTTGCCATTGTTTTTATGGCCTTGTCGTTATTTGCATTTTTGACTAAAAAACCACCGGTGATAGATAACCGGCCAATTTATACCACAGGCAAAGGCTATATGCACCCTCCATACGTATTAGATCCGTACAGCGACAAACCGGTAATAGACGCGATCACTGCAACAGAGATCAAACGCGTCGCCTGGAAAAAGCGTAAAGCCCGTGCCGACTCGATAGCAACGGCCAGGCGCAGAGCGGTTCCAGTAGTGAAGAAGAAACGGAAAAAGTTTTTGGGTATATTTTAAAGATTAACGCTATACCTTGCTGAAAACCTCGCGAACGGATATTTTTGATCAATGTCCGGATAGTCTTTGTAGTAGCCGCGTAGAATAAAATAGCCCGGTTCAAACGCCAGCGAAAGCTTTTTACCCGTAAAATACCTGAACTCGCTATTTACCGTATGTAAAAAGTAGTGCGATTTGTTGCCATTGATGGTTTGCAGCCATCCGCCGCGGTAATCCACACTGGCGAAGATCCTGTCGGAGATATTAATACCGCCGCCGCCTGTTAAGCTCACACCCGATGCATAGTTGTAGGTACGACCGTTGTACCGGTATTTATCCGGCACGGCAGCTAAAATAACAGGGCCGGCTGCAAACGCTGTATTGATGGTAAACATCTTAGTGATATTATATTCCGAAAACAAGTTCAGCTTTACGCTTTGTGCACCATAGAAAAATGCCTCATTACGGATATAGTCATAATTTGCAGATAGAATAGCAAGGTGCTGCAATTTTTGATTTGATTTGATCTCCCAGCCTATTAGTGAGCCATATACATTAACATTGTTTACTAATGAGCTATCATCTTTCCCCATCTCGGCAGATATGTAAATATTACTGAAAGGGGTCTCGTAGTCCTGGTATCGGTTACCGTAAAGCAATTTAACGCGGCCAAACAATCCAAATTTGCCATATTTTACAAAATTTGAATTATTGGCGTTAAAGCTGCGGACACCCAGATCAAATTCCGCGCTGATCCTTGATGAATCGCGGTTGGCTGCCTTGTAATCTACTTTACCCCATTTGCCATCGATAATACGGTTGAGGCCGTTCATCGGATTAATTAAAAAACCGGCAACTTCGGTGAGCTGCCGTTTAAAGCCGGTGGTATGGTTGTTTACCAACTTATTAGATAAGCGATAGCTCATTTCACCGAGTACTACACCACCAAAGCTGGTATTTACAAAATCATTTGGGGAGGGCGCTTCGTTCTCTCCAAAGGTTTCCCACATGTAACTGCCCGCGAATGCGGCCGGTACAGATTCCCAAAAACTGTATCCGTTGGTACGAAATGCACTGAAATATAAGCTACCCTGGTAGGGATGGCCAAACTGGTTGGTTTGAAAAATATCTTTATCAAAGGCCCAATGGGTAGGATTTAAATTGTATTTGATCGATTCGCCGGTTACACGTGAGTATGGTGCATCGGCCACAAAACGGCCATAGCTCCATGGTACCACCTGTGCAAGCCCAAGCTGATATGCTCCACGCCAAAAACGCTTAGGTGTTGGTGGTAGCGGTTTTAAATTGACAGGAGGGGCAGTCTTAGCCGAACTATCAACTAATTTGGCGACGTCGCCGGCGGTTTGTGCACGTGTTGTTAAAGGTGAAAACGTGGCAATACTAAGTGCGATAAAAACGAAGGTTGCGGAAAGTACTTTCAATACAGTTTGCTTTAAAATAATCGGATAGGTAAATCGTCTTAACAACGTTAAACAACTGTTAAAGAATTATGAACCCAAACAGCATTAAATAGTTTTAATTTTTTTGTCGGTACAACTGTCTGTTATAATCTATAGATCGACAAATCGAATTTGTGTTATGATAAGGCCGATAAAAGACTGTCCCATTATATTTGATAAGATGACAAACCATTACCATTATATTTGGTAATTACTAATAACTAATTTGAACTGCAAGCCGCTCGCTAAACTTACTACGTATATGCAGTGTAATCCATTTAAATGAAAAAATTTCTCACCGTTATAGTTTGCAGTTTGATAGTCATATCCAATATAACGTCCTGCAAGAAAGAATCAAATACCAACACTGGCCCTGCAACTGTTAAAAGCCTGGCAACATTGGGTTTGTATGAATATTCATCCGGCACATCAAAAAGATTGTTTATTCCGGTTACCAGAGTAGGTACGCAAACGGTGAATTATTATACCGTTTTTGATACGGGGTCATCGGGTTTAACGTTGGATGCCACCGGCATAATCCCTGCATCAATGATCACCGCTAACGGGTTTCAGTTTACCGGCGATTCTGTGAATGTCAACGGTATTACTATTACCTCCAGAACGTCTGTAATGAGTTACGGTGATGCAACAAATCTTACTAAAGAGTACGGCAACGTTGCTTATACAACTTTTACATTTGGTGATAACAATGGTAGTATTGTAACTAAAAGGATTCCGTTTTTCCTTTATTATAAAGTAATGAATAGCATTACCAATACGCAATTGCCTGCCCATTCGGCAGATATCATGGGCGTTGGCCCCGGTTATAGTTTTGCAAGCAACCTGATTTTAAGCCCACTTAGTTATTTTGATTTGGGGGCAAATCTAACTCAGGGTTACCGTTTGTCGGCTTTAAGCGCCTCGTCGTTCAGTTCGGCGGGTAACTATGTCAGCGGTTTGCTATCAATCGGTTTAACGCCAACTGATAAGGCTGCATCTACCGGGTTTATTATGCATCCGCTCAATTTTAACAATTCAGGCGGTTATTCAGGCAATATCCCGGGGACGATTGTTTACAATGGCACCAGTACATCAGCGCAGCTTCTATTCGATACCGGCAATCCTACGCAAACAATTATCGAAAATATCCGCGAGAATGCGATAGGGGCACTGCCGGCAAACTCAACAGTTACTATTACTACCAGCAAAGGGTTTACTTACAGTTACACTACAACTAATAATGCTAATTTAACCACGGTTCAAAATCCAAACAACACCAACGATTTCCGTAGTATCATCAGCATCGATTTTTTTCTTAATAACGAATACCTGATGGATTACACTAATCATCAGATAGGGTTAAAAAATAAATAATAGCTGCTTCAACCGTTTCTAACAACTCAGTTAGCTTTATTCCAATTCGGTAGGCAATTTGCTACGCTGTATGTTGATTGTTTCTAAATAAATCAAAATCAGCGTTTGGCAAAACATCTGTATAACGTTACGGTTATTTTCCTATAAAGTAATTCCCGTAATATGGATGATAATATAACTGCCATAAAAGATGCGCCGGTAACTGAACCTGCTATGCATAAGGTAACGCTAAATATAAATGGTCAGGCTCACGAACTGGCTGTACAACCTTGGGTTACATTGCTTGATGCACTGCGCGAAAAACTTGATTTGACCGGCACCAAAAAAGGTTGTGACCATGGTCAGTGCGGCGCCTGTACGGTATTGATAAACGGCAAACGCGTTAACTCGTGCCTTACACTTGCTGTGATGCAAAACGGCAAAGAAATCACCACTATCGAGGGGATAGGTAATGGATCGTTACATCCGGTACAGCAGGCATTTATTAAGTACGATGCTTTTCAGTGCGGTTATTGCACGCCTGGGCAGATCTGCTCTGCCATAGGGATGCTTAAAGAAGGTCATGTAAACAATCGGGAGGACGTAAAAGAATTGATGAGCGGTAATTTATGCCGTTGCGGGGCTTATAACAATATAGTTGAAGCGATTATGGAGGTAAGGGAGGCCGGGAATTATGAATAGCTTTACTTACACCGAAGCGGCTGACACTACTGCCGCAACAGCACAATTGGCCGGTAATTTACATGCTCAGTTTATAGCCGGCGGCACCAACCTGCTCGATTTAATGAAAGAGAATGTTGCCAGGCCGAATGCGCTAATCGATATAAACAAAATCATCGGGCTTGACCAGATTAGTACGCTGCCCGGTGGCGGCTTGCGATTAGGCGCACTGGCGCGCAATGCCGATACAGCGTATAATGAACTGGTTGAACAGCAATACCCCTTACTTTCTAAAGCCATACTTGCCGGTGCTTCGGCACAACTGCGCAATATGGCCAGCAACGGAGGGAATTTATTGCAGCGTACCCGTTGCTACTATTTTTATGATGTAAATACTCCCTGTAATAAGCGGGAGCCGGGTAGCGGATGCTCGGCCATTGGCGGATACAATCGTATTCATGCTATTTTGGGCGCAAGTGAAAGTTGTATAGCGGTGTTCCCGAGCGACATGTGCAATGCACTGGCTGCACTGGAAGCTGTTGTTAATATAACCGGCCCCGCGGGTGAAAGGGCTATTCCGTTTGCTGATTTTCATCGGTTGCCGGGCGATGAGCCGCAATTTGACAACACCCTGCAACATGGTGAGCTGATCACATCGATAGACCTTCCTGAGACTGGATTTAACCAAAACTATGCCTACCTGAAATTACGCGACCGTACATCTTATGCATTTGCTTTGGTTGCCGTTGCAACCGGGCTTGAGTTAAAGGATGGGGTTATTGCCGAAGCCCGTATAGTATGTGGCGGACTGGCACATAAGCCATGGCGTAAAAAGGAAGCAGAAGATTTTTTGAAATCGAAAACGCCATCCAGGGAAAATTTTGAAACCGCGGCGGAAATGATTTTAGAAGGCGCAGTGGGTTTTAAAAATAATGAATTTAAGATAGAACTTGCCAGGCGGGCTATTATACGCAATTGTTTATCGGCAGCTAACTTCAATAAATAATATTATGCAGCAGAAATTTGTAGGGCAACCCATAAGCCGGGTAGATGGCGAAGCTAAAGTTACCGGCAGCGCAAAATATGCAGCTGAGTTTAATGTTCCCGGTTTGCGTTATGGCTATGTTGTGAACAGTACGATTGCTAAAGGCAAGATCGTTAAATTCAATCTGGAAAACGCTATGGCTGTACATGGCGTTATAAAAATATACACGCATGAAAACAGACCTTCTACAGCATGGTTAAGCCTTAATTATGCGGATATGGATGCGCCGCCCGGCAAACCTTTTATACCGATGCATAACAACAAGATAGTTTACAACGGACAGCCGATTGCAATGGTTGTGGCCGATACTTTTGAACAGGCGCGATATGCAGCATCATTGATCACTGTGGAGTACGAGGTGGAAGATTTTGAAACCGATTTGCATGCTCATTTAAATGAAGCACGTAAGCCTAAAAAGGGCTTGGCCAGCGCTTTAAAGCCCGGCCCGCCCAAACCGAAAGGAGATGCGGATAAGGTCTTCGAATCGTCAGCTATTAAAGCAGGTGGTACGTTTGTTCATGGTGTTGAGCACCACAATCCAATGGAACTTTTTGCATCTACAGTAGTTTTTGAAGGAGATAAAAAACTTACCATTTACGACAAAACTCAGGGCAGTGTAAATTGCCAGCTATACGTTGCCAATGTGTTTGGTTTGCATTTTAAAGACGTAAGAGTAATATCACCTTATGTGGGTGGTGCGTTTGGATCTGGTTTGCGACCCAATTATCAACTTTTTTTAGCGGTGATGGCTTCGCTGGATCTTAAACAATCCGTACGGTTGAGCATGAACCGTCATCAAATGTTTACGTTCGGTCACCGACCGGCAACTTATCAGCAAACCAAATTTGGTGCTGATGGAACTGGAAAAATCCAGGCAATAAATCACGAAGGGATTGGAGAGACATCGCAATATGAAGACTACACAGAAATTGTTGTGAATTGGTCTAATATGATGTATCCGTCGCCTAATGCAAAATTGCAATACAAATTGCTCCCGTTGGATATGGCAAGTCCGATGGATATGCGTGCACCAGGCGGTGCAACAGGTGTGCATCCTTTAGAAATCACTATTGATGAACTGGCATTCAACGCTAAGATGGACCCTGTAGCATTCAGGCTGTTAAACTTCACAGATGTGGATGAAACTACAGACAAACTGTATTCAAGTAAAGAGTTAAAAGAATGTTTCAGGCAAGCAGCGGATAAGTTTGGTTGGAAGGACAGGAACCCAGAGCCACGTTCGATGCGGCGCGATAATAAATTGTTAGGATGGGGCATGGCGTCTGGTATTTGGGAAGCTATGCAAATGCCTACACGTGCCGAGGCTATTTTAAATGCAGATGGCAAGCTTACCGTACGTAGCGCAACTTGCGATATGGGTACAGGTACTTACACCATCATGAGCCAGATAGCTGCGGATTTTATGGGTATGGATATGGCCGACGTTACATTTGAGCTTGGGGATTCTGATATGCCGTTTGCACCAATATCCGGTGGGTCCTTTACTGCTGCAAGTACAGGTACTGCGGTGCAGGCCGCCTGCCTTGGCCTGCAAAAAAAGCTGTTAAAAAAGGCTGGAAAATTGGTTGCCCCTTTCAGCGATGCTGATATTGACGATGTGGAGTTTACAGATAGCGGCCTGCGTTTGAAAAAGAACGGCGGTAAACCTTTATCTTACAAAGAAATTGTATCGGCTACTAAGGAGAAGCAGCTTAAAAGCAAAAACATGGGTTGGCCAAATGTGATGAAACAACGCAAATATACACGTGCTACGCACAGCGCAGTGTTTGTTGAAGTGGAGGTTGACGAGGATTTTGGCATCGTAAAAGTTACGCGGATGATTACTGCTGTAGCTGCAGGTAAGATATTAAACCCAAAAACCGCACGTAGCCAAATCCTGGGCGGTATGGTTTGGGGGATAAGCAAAGCCCTGCGCGAAGAATCTGTAATGGATCATCGGTTTGGTAAATTTGTAAATGATAACCTAAGCGAATACCATATCCCGGTAAATGCAGATATTAACGAACTCGATGTAATATTTGTAGAAGAGGACGATAAGATAGTGAACGATTTAGGTGTTAAGGGTTTAGGCGAGATCGGCTTGGTGGCAGTACCACCTGCTATTGCCAATGCTGTATTTCATGCCACCGGTAAACGCGTAAATGATTTACCTATTACCATGGATAAAGTAATGGACAGGGTAGCACCACTGGTTTAGAAGAAAGCCCGTGCAAGTTTATTGCGCGGGCTTGTTGTTTTAAATAAAAAAAGCCTCTTTTAAATAAAAGAAGCCGTTTCCCATAGGTAGATAATATATATAATCAGGCAATAAAGCCTGGAAAATGCTGGTTTGCAGGGTGGTTGCTTAAAAACCTTACGTTAGCTTTTAAATTATTGTACTCTACACGCAACATCGCTTTGATAGATGTTTCGATCTTTTTAATTGGCTGGTTGACGTTGATGTGTACTATTTTCATATTAACACTTATACCAATACCGTGCCAAAGGATTTTTTTGCTTTTAAGGGTTTGATGACCGAGCTTAACTCTTTGATTTTCAATTAGAAATTATGATAATGTTGCAGTAACCTTTTAAAAATTACACAAACGTTCGTTTTGCTACATATGCCAATTGTCTGCTAAAACAATCGGTGTTTGGTTTATTAGCCATGCGATAAGGAATTAAAACCGATAGCCGAGTGCCAGATAACTAATAGATCCCTCTTTTGAATAGCCTTTAGAAAACTGGATAAAAACGAGTTCTGCCGGTGTAACGTAAACACCAAATCCATAACCATCGTGCCATTTAGAAGACGACTCGTTTGGCGACCATACCCGCCCCACGTCATTAAATGCCAATACACCGACAGAACCAGGAAATAAGTACGAGTTAAAGTCAAACGTCTTTAACCGCAGATCAAGGCCATTATAGGCCATTGTTTTACCGGTAAAGCGCCAGGTATGAAAACCACGCAGTGTATTGATTCCCCCCAGCTTTAATTGCTGGTAATAAGCAGCTTCACCCATAGTAGTTCCTAAGCCAATACGATTACTGATTGTGAAATCAGTTTTTTTAAATGGCTTAAGGTAAAGGTTAAACTCAGATAAAATTTGCCCAAACCTGTCGTTACCGTTACCTACCTGCTGTAAACCGCGTAAACTTGTGTGCCAGAAAACTCCTTTGGTGGCAAAGTGGGGCAGATTGCGCGTATCAACATCAGCCGAGGCTACAAGGCCGGCATAAAACTGATTGGAGAACACACCCTGCTGCGGGTTATTAATGTTATAGGTATTTAAAAATTTCTTCTCGTTATTGTCAAGCGAACTGTGATAATACTGCCCGGCAATTCCGGCTTTAATTTTAATATTGCCAAAGGTGCGCCCAAGCCCTATATCTGCATTGACCAGATCATAGCGGTTGCGGTAAAATTCGATCTCTTTTTTACCCTTGTCTATAAATTCGGTTTCATTGCCGATACCAAAAAAGTTGTTTACACTGTTAGGCCCTCTAGATGTAACATTGATCATCAGGTCATTATTGCCAATCGCTTTCTTAAAGTCGCCGTCATAAGTGATCAACAATGAATGCCTTGCAAGCGAATAATCAACCAGCACCTCTTGTTTTTGAGCATAAGGCTCTTTGCGGAAGCCGTGTTTTATGTTAGAAAACCCGCCGATTATCGATAAGCCGTAATCATTGTTGTACTGCCCAAGTATTACCGGTGCAAGTCGGTCAAATTGGTAACTTTTTTTGTTGTAACTATTCACCGCAGTATCAGTAGATAAACGCAGCTTGGCAGCAGCGCTTTGCGGAAAAATGTTTTTCTCGTCCGATCGGTCGTAAATAAACAATCTGGCTTTATTATGTACCTCAGGCGCCACTAAAAAACTGTCGACACCATCGCCGCCAACCATTCTGACCACAATTGGCGATTTACCTTCGCCTGTAACATTAAAAATGTCTTTACCATCAAAACCGTACAGGCGAATTTCTTTGGTTTCTGTTGGGTCGAAAGTGCGATGGTAAAGCACCTGTGCAATGCTGTCTTCTTTCGTGATCTTATTGACAGTTACATCAAGCCTACCGTTTGTTTCCTGTTTTATATTAAAATGCTCCTTTTTATCAGTCATAGGGATCTCTACAACCTGTGCCAGAAATTTGTAGTATTCGATCCCCTGCTTGCTCAGGTTATCGCGACGTGCTTTTAATATGGTAATTAGTTGCGGTGCCGAAAGTTTGTAAATACCCGCCGGCAGGCGTTTAAATGCTTCTTCCACCACCTTGTCTGTAAGGTGTGTTTGGATATAGCTGATCTGCTCTTTCCAATCGTCTTCACTTACCTGATTTAAGAAATAGCGATCAAAGTACTGCCCATTAAAATTCCAGGCTTTAATGTCTCTGATTTCTTCTTTGTACGGTTGAAACCTTGCCTTTAGCCACTGATGCGCAACAATCCATGGGAAAAAACCTGATGTTTTATAATACACTTGATCACGGTCGCGTGGGATAGGTGTGTAAAGCGTATTTTTACCATCTTTTTGTTTATCCCATCGCCATTGGTCGTCGTGTCGGTCCCAGTCGCCTAAGACCATATCAAATAAGCGGGCCCTTAAAACCAATTTATCATCAACCCTTACATCATTATCATCCCTTAATTTTTTCTGAACCTTTGTTGTATTGTCGGTATTGTCCGATTCAAGCGGCTCCCGTTCTTCAAACAAAAAAACATGATTAGCGTAGTCCTTACGGTATTTACCCAATGCAGGGTCGTCGGGCACGTAAACTATTTGAGGATTGGAATGCATAATGCCCAATGCTTCGGCCATTGGTGGCACCGTTAGTGCCGCAAAGGGATTGGCCGTAGATATTTGATCTTGTAAGATATCTTTAGCAAGACCCTTGCGCAGGGTAGGCGGCAATACCCGCTCGGCATATTTTTGAACTGTGCGCAACACCCATTCCTGCCCGGAGGCATCGCGTAATCTTAGCGATTTCGTTTGCATACCACCGCCGGCCTGTAAAATGGTAAGACCGCCTTTTTCTCTTTCGAGGCGAAACACCTTTAATCTAACAGGCGTCGACCAAAGCTTACGGTAATTTTCGCCTAAAAATGTGCGGTGCAGCTTACCTACTTTGTCATAATCAGGTTCAACAGCAACTGTTATGCTATCGTCCTGTATGCTTTGAGCATTTACGTGCAAGCTGGTAATAAAACAAATAAGCGTAGACAGTATAAGTTTGTATCTCATCAAATAGGGCTATAATAACGGGCTTTAATGCCATTTGCCACCCGCTGCATTTGCATAATTAGATAAAGTTAGTTTTGTTAGTAAAACCTATACAGCAACAACTAACTGTTTAATAGCATTAACAAGTAACATAGAATAATACACTATCACATAAAGCTGTCAGCCTCACGATACGCTTTTATCAGTGCAAGTTCGCCTTCTTTGCCGGCGCCTGCAGTGCCATGCTCCATGCCAATTACACCTTTGTAGCCTTTGTTATGGATGTGTTTTAAGATATTTTTGTAGTTTATTTCGCCGGTACCGGGTTCTTTACGGCCTGGATTGTCACCAATCTGGTAGTAGCCGACCTCATCATATATCAGATCAAGAGTCCGCAGAATGTTACCCTGGTTACGTTGGATATGATACATATCATAAAGTATTTTGCATGATGGGCTGCCCACGGCTTTACAAATCGCGTAAGCCTGATCGCCTGTTCTTAAAAACAGGTCTGGGTTATCGCTCAGTGGTTCTAAAACCATTGTAATCCCATGAGGCTCTAACACGGCTGTTCCTTTTTTTAAGGCTTCTATTACATTACCGGTTTGTACACCAATAGGTAGTTTGCGTTCAAAATCGCCCGGCACAACGGTAACCAGTTTGCTGTTTACCCGTTTGGCAACTTCAACAGCCTGTTTACAGGATACGATGAATTTATCAACCTGATCCGTCTTACCAGATGCCAGCATGTTGCTATCGTTACCCAGGCCGGGCTGCACAAACACGCCCATAGCCATACCTAATTTAGCGAGTGTATCGCCAATTTTTTTCTGCTCGTCTACTGGTCTGCCGGATAGTCCATTGTCTTCAATAGCACGAAAGCCCTGTTCATACGCAAATTTTATCTGGTCAATAAAATTATCACCGGCGTGGGTTTTGAACATGCCATCGTGAATGCCATAATTCATATTAAAGGGCTTGCCTGTAGCAGACCAATCACCGGAACCTGCATTCCCTTTTGTAACACCGGTTGACAATAGCGAAGCACCCGCGATCATGGAGCTTTGAACGAAGTTTCTGCGTTTCATAAAAAGGCTTTTAAGTAGCCAAGATAACTTTATCGCACCATTTGAAGAAATACAACGGCGGATTTAAATGGTACGTAACCTTTTGTCGTCGGCTACTATCCGTTCAATCATCTGACTTTTGCCCGATGATTCGTCGTCGGCATTTACTTCAAGAGCCCCATAATTATTTAACGCATCTACCGCTTCCTGTGCTTCTCTTGCAGATAATGCATGTACAGTTACTAGAGTACCCTGCTGCGCAAGTGATCCAAAATGTGTGGCTTTCTTTTCATCATCTATCAAATGGCTAAAAAAGTTTGTTATGCGGTTATCATTATCAATTGCCTGGTTATGTGTGTACAGGTCAATGTTCTCGCCTGTAAATTCATTAGCCAAAAGGTAAGAACTTGCTTCTTCGGCAAGGTCGATATCATCAAAAACACCAATTACTGTAATCATATCATATGAATGTTATCCGTGCCATAATTGTTTCAACAATGCAATTAAAGCTAACATCATATTGCATCACACAAACTGTGGTTTTAAGCGTTAAATGTTTTTGCAAATATTACATTTGCGGCGCACAAAACCTTTAAAATGAACGATTCGCCTTCCTTGCTGAATGACAAGCAATTAATTGATGTGCTTTGCATGACGCAATACCCAACAGCTGTACATGTTTCTGAAGATGCTGTAATTCAGGCGGCAAATGATGCCATGTTAAATACCTGGGGTAAAGATCGCAGTGTAATTGGTAAAACCCTTACCGACGCACTCCCCGAATTAAAAGGTCAGCCGTTTATAGACCTTTTTAAACGCGTATGGAATGAAGGTATAACTGTTTCTGGTACGGATACGCCTGCCAACATCATTGTAGATGGTCGGTTGCAAACATTTTATTTCGATTACGAATACCGGGCAATTAAGAATAGTGATGGCAAAACGTTTGCCATATTACACACAGCTATCGATATCACAAACAGGTACCTTAGTAAAAAACGGGAACAGGAATTGGTTGAAGAACTTACTGCTACTAATGAGGAGTTAACGGCATCTAACGAAGAGGCGCGGGCCAGTAACGAAGAATTGGCCACCATAAATGAAGAATTACTTGCAGCAACAGAGGAGTTACGACTATCGCAGGAGTACTTGCAAAGCTTAAACGAAGAGTTGTCTATTAGCGAAGGCCGTTTCAGAAATCTGATCAGGCAGGCACCGATGGGAATTTGTCTGATTAGTGCAGGCGACTTAGCCATTATCGAAGTAAATGATGCTTATTTAAATTTAGTTGGCAAACAACGGCATGAGTTAGAAAATCGCACCATTTGGGATGCCGTGCCCGAAGCTGCTGAAGCTTACGCCCCGGTGATGAATGATGTGATCGATACGGGTGTGCCCTATGTGGCTAACGAGCATGAGTTGTACCTGATTAGAAACGGCGTTCCAGAACGGGTATTTATCAACTTCGTTTATGAGCCTGTAAGGGCACAGGATGGCACTGTGAATGCCATTATGGTAATTGGTATAGAGGTTACCGAACTGGTGGCCTCGAGGCGTAAAATGGAGGTTGCCGAACAACGCAGCCGCCTTGCAGTTGACGCTGCAGGGATAGGTATTTTTGATTTGGATCTTAAAACAAATATTCCTTTAGTATCTGGCAGGTTCAATGAGATCTTTAACCTTGACAAAGCGCCGGGTAAATTTACAATCGATGCAATAACGCATCCCGAAGACCGAAGTAAAAGAAACGCCGCGCATGAGCAAGCTATCAAAACCGGCGATTTGTTTTACGAAGCCAGGGTAATACACAAGGATCAATCTGTGCGTTGGATCCGTGCACAAGGCAAGGTTTTTTACGATGATAATCAAAATCCGGAAAAGATGCTGGGCACTGTACTGGATATTACGGATCATAAAGCCCTGCAACAACAAAAAGATGATTTTATCAGCATAGCCAGCCACGAATTAAAAACGCCTATCACCAGCCTCAAGGCCTCGTTACAGCTGATGGACCGAATCAAAGATAAGCCCGGGCAAACGATGATTCCTAAGCTGATAATGCAGTCGCGTAAAAGTATTGAGCGGGTAAGCTATCTTGTAGAAGATCTTCTTAATGTGAGCCGGTTGCAACAAACTGAAATACACCTTAATAAAAATACGTTCATTTTATCGCAGTTGGTAAATGCAGTTGCTAATCCCATAAGCATTATTGCAAAACATCAGATAGCTATAACCGGCCAGCTTGAACTGGAGGTATATGCGGATGAGCACCGTATAGACCAGGTATTGACCAACTTTTTAAGCAATGCCGTAAAATACGCGCCGGAATCGGACCTGATAACGGTTGATATTAGCAGCAATGCGGATATGGTTACCGTTTCAGTTACAGACCAGGGGCAGGGTATACCACAAGAAAAACTCGGGCATTTGTTTGATCGCTACTACCGGGTAGACCCATCGGGACATCAGGGATCAGGGCTTGGTTTAGGCCTTTACATTTGCTCGGAAATTATAAAAAGGCATAACGGTGATATAGGCGTAAAAAGTGAGGAAGGATTAGGCAGTACGTTTTGGTTTACATTGCCTTTAGCTAAATAAGTAAGAGTTTTGAATTATAAACAAGAGTTTCTATGGAAAACGTGGATTTAAATGAAGTGATTATACACGCCGCAAGGAAAGGCGATATACCGGTATTAGAAGAGTTGCTAAAACAAAAGGCTGATATAAACGCGCGGGATGCCAAAGGGTATACACCGTTGATAATCGCTTGTTATAATAATCAGATCGATGCCGCTCGTTTTTTGATAGATAATGGTGCAGATATTAACGGTGCTGATTTTGGCGGAAACACCGCTTTGATGGGTGTGTGCTTTAAAGGATATGCAGATATTGCCCAGCTACTTATTGACAGGGGAGCAAATCTGGATCAAACACATGGCAATGGTGGTACAGCCATGATGTTTGCGGCGATGTTTGGCCGTAATGATATGTTAAAGCAATTGCTTGATGCCGGTGCGGATAAAACCTTACTTGATACAAGGGGATTATCTGTTTATGATATTGCACTGCAGCAAGGTAACGAAGGCGCAATTGCTGTTTTAAATCAATAAAAAAAGCGCCTTATTAAGGCGCTTTTTTTATTGACTAAGCCGGTATCTTTCTCGGTTTTTCGCGTTCCCAAAAACGGTGTTGCTTAATAGCTTCAATAAAATTAGTTGCTAAAGTATCAGCATTGTCACTCAGGATAACACCTTCATCATTTTCAATTTTCTTACTAAAGTACGTAGCTTCTAAAACTTGCATAGCATCAGCATCTGCTGCAATTGCCTTACAATGCTTAAATGCTTCATTTAAAAAATGTACAGCATCCGGATCGGCTTCGATTGAAGCAGCACTGTTTGCTCCGCCCGGCACATAAACTGCGTCGAAGAGTACAGAGGCCGCTGTCAGGAAACTTTCGTCGGCCTGTATCTGCTCATCGTTAAGCGACGTGATAAAGCCCAGCCTTGGCGCAATTACGTTAACTGCTCCGCCTTCGGCTTCTATTGCTGCCTTTACTGCAAACAAAGTTTTTTCATTTACGCCATCTGCCGCTAAAATCGCCACTTTACGGGTTTGGATGCTATCCTTAATTGTATTAGTCATGCTTAGTGCATCAGATTTGGTCAATGAACCTTCAACCTGCACAGACTCGTAATCTTCAATAGGAGCATCCGCCGGAATACTTTTGTTTATCGGCCTTTCCGGTGATTGCGGTACGTGCAAGCCCAATGCATAAGCAACTTCAGCTGCAAGACTCTTGTCTATAAGTGATAAAATACCCAGCATTCGCTCACATATAGCTATTGTTTTAACTTTCCCAAGTTCAAAACTCAATGCGTCAACAATGTGGTTTTTCTCCGGGTCAGACTGGCTATTGAAAAATAACCTTGCCTGGCTAAAATGATCTAAAAAGCTTTTACTTCTCGCCCGGATCTTGCGCCCATCAATACGTTCGTTGTGACTTACAAAACCGCCTTCACTTTCTTTAACCTGAGCCGGTGAATTGGCGTTTAGTGAATTTGGACTGTAGCTGGTTTTACCTGCATCAATATTTTGGCGGGACAATCCGTCACGTTGGTTATTGTACACAGGTACTACCGGCCTGTTAATAGGCAGTTGCTGAAAGTTAGGCCCGCCTAACCGCAACAATTGCGTATCAGTATAGGAGAATAACCTGCCCTGTAAAAGAGGGTCATTTGTAAAGTCGATCCCTGGTACGATATGACCTAAGTGGAAAGCTACTTGCTCGGTTTCGGCAAAAAAGTTGTCCGGGTTGCGGTTAAGGGTTAATTTACCAATACGCTGTACAGGCACCAACTCTTCAGGTATGAGTTTAGTAGAATCTAAAAGATCAAACTCAAATTTGAATTCATCTTCTTCGGATACGATTTGAACGCCTAATTCCCATTCCGGAAAAGCGCCGCTTTCAATAGCGTCCCAAAGATCGCGGCGATGAAAGTCTGGGTCTTTGCCTGAAATGTTTTGTGCCTCATCCCATGCAACGGCATGTACACCTAACAGCGGTTTCCAATGAAATTTCACAAAGCTGGAAACGCCTTCTGCGTTGATAAAGCGGAAGGTGTGTACACCAAAACCTTCCATCATCCGGTAACTGCGTGGCAGTGCACGATCGCTCATGGCCCACATGACCATGTGCGCCGACTCCGGCATCAGGGAAATAAAGTCCCAAAAGGTATCATGGGCAGATGCGGCCTGAGGAATCTCGTTGTCTGGTTCAGGCTTAACTGCGTGTATCAGGTCAGGAAATTTAATAGCGTCCTGGATAAAAAACACAGGGATATTATTGCCCACCAGGTCAAAATTACCTTCCTGAGTATAAAAACGTACCGCAAAGCCGCGCACGTCGCGCGCGAGGTCGGTAGAGCCGCGTGAGCCTGCAACTGTAGAGAACCGTACAAAAACAGGCGTTTCAATTTCCGTATCGTTTAAAAACTGTGCTTTAGTAATTGCCGATTGCTCCTGGTAAAGTTTAAACACACCATGCGCGCCAGAGCCTCTGGCATGCACAACCCGTTCAGGAATACGTTCATGATCAAAATGAGTGATCTTTTCTCGCAGGATAAAATCTTCCAGTAAGGAAGGGCCACGATCACCCGCTTTTAAGGAATTTTGATCATCGTTTATTCTAGTACCCGTATTAGTAGTCATTAACTGGCCGTTAGCATCATCCCGAAACTGGCCAAGTTTTTCGCTTTTCAAATTACTTGGTTCGGTAGCCGGTTTCTCGGCTTTCTTTTTAACTGGCATAGATTAGGCTTTAGCAGTAATATTCGTGGTTACTTGTGTTAATAGATCATCAGCAGCCTTTTCTTCGGCCAATGTTTGCTCAAGCAGCGATGCTACGTCAGCCAGGCCAAGAGTAGTAGCGAGAGATGCTAAACCGCCGTAGGTAGCAATTTCGTAATGTTCAACCTTTTGAGATGCCATTATAATTCCTACATCACGCGCATCTGTATCGGCTGGAGTTCCTTCAACTATACCTTCACCTTCTTTTGTAAGACCTTCCATTGCATCACATTTTTTGGCGATAATTTTTTCATCAAGCAACCCAAATACCTCTTCTAAACGGGTTACATGACCCTTAGTTTCTTCCAGGTGATTGCCAATGGCAGTCTTTAGCTCATCAGAATTTGCTGCATTAATCATTTTTGGTAAGTTTTTTACTAAATGATTTTCGGCCCAATAGATGTCCATTATACCATCTTTAAAAAGTTCCAATAATGGATTTTCGCCGTCAGCAGGCGCAGCTGTAATGAATTTCGGTTCGGTACCGGTTTCTTTTTTTGCCATGATTCTTTTTTAGATTTAAGAAATATCTATTAGTATAAAGCTATAAACAACCAAGTTGTTTTAATTTCTAATTAAATAATAAGACAATAAAAGGACGTGAAAAACCGTACTCGATTAAGGTAAAGTGTAAACAATGAAACTAACGCGATCAGCTATCCATAGCCACTATCTGAGATTTGTACTTTGCAGGCAATATAGCGTCACGAAACCATCTGCTTAGCTTTGAACCGGCAAATAGCTTGTAAGCATAGAGCAACGGATTTAACAGATTACCGTTTTTTAATTTGAGCTGTTCTTTTACCCGGGCAGGTACTAACAGTGCCTGTACTTTACACATAAGCCAATATCTTGGCCCTCCCAGGTGTTTTCTATATTGTTTAAATAAGTCGGCCGTTAGCGGGCTGTATTGCAGATTTTTTTCTAAATGATCTTGACGCATGGTAAGCCAAGCGGTGTAGTTTTGCGGTAATCCCCGAAGCCCCATATGCAAGCCTAATTTGTAAAAGGTCTCAAAAACTTGCTGTTTCTCGTCAAGGCTTAATTTCCGGTCTAGCAGTTCGAACGAACGGATAGTATAATCTATGAGCATGAAAAGAACATCGCGGTATGCCCAGTCGGGTATTTGAGCACCACGGGCGCCTTCCACATGTTTGTGTATGGCAGTTATCTGATTGATAGCATAATAGGCATCTTCTTCCGTAGAAAATAGAATTTGCCGTGAATAAGTAACGGTGGAAAATAGCCTGGCCAGAGGATCGGCCGGAAGTTTGCCGGTAAAATATAGCCAATCTACGGCCTTATTTAATGCAAATTCAGCGGCGGCTCCAGCAAAAATAAATAGTACTGTATCGGCTTTGCCCCAGATCTTACGAACTATCGATTGTTCCTCAACAAAATATTTTACAGGCATCTTACTATTCGTTCAACAACCCAGACAAGCATTATCCCGAGCGTATACATTAACATGTCCGTCCATGCAAAATCTGTACCCATTACTGTGCGCGCCAGTAATGAATGCTGCAGCCCCATAATATTCACCAAATGAAACCACTGGCTCCATTCAATTAGATAGGCAAAGATCAATACAGCGACGGCAGTGCAGTTTACATTGTAATTAATAAAGCTTTTAACTAAGCAATAGATCAGTATCACCACCAGGAAATCGCCACCATAAGGGCGAATAAAATTATCATGCAGGTAAACAGCTATCAAAATTTCAGTTAACAACAACAAAGTTGCCCCAATAAAATAGATACGATTAAACTTAAGCATTTTTATTTTTATAAAGTACTTTGTATTTCAAAGTAAATCATAAATTTATTCTAATCCAAATAAATCAGACCGATTATTATACCTAGGAAATAACTAACATCATAAACCAATGCCATGAAATTGCGTTGTAAACAGATGGATAGAATAGGTTTTGGAGGAAGCTGCCATTGGTGTACCGAGGCCATCTTTCAATCGCTTAAAGGAGTTGCAGAAGTGCAGCAGGGGTGGATAGCATCTGAAGGTAGTGCAAGCAAATTTTCTGAAGCTGTTATTGTAAACTATCAGCCTGAAAAGATTTCGCTGGAGCTGCTAGTAGCAGTTCATCTCCATACGCATAGCTGTACAGCAAATCATAGCATGCGTGGCAAATACCGTTCGGCAGTGTATACGTTTAATGAGGAGCAAGAACATATAACCCGCCAGGCGATCATTAACCTGCAGCCGAATTTTGATGAGCCGATCATAACCCAAGTGTTGCCCTTTAAAGAATTTAGTGTTAACAGTGCCGAATACTTAAATTATTACTATAGTAATCCGGATAAACCGTTTTGCGCAAACATAGTAAGCGCTAAATTAAAGGAACTCACCAGGCGCTTTCCGCATCAGGTCAATACGGATCTTCTACAGTAATTATTTAGCTCAATTTCCAGTCGGGCCTTTCGTAATGGCAAGTGTAGCCGTACGGATTTTTTTGCAGGTAATCCTGATGCTCGGCTTCGGCATCCCAAAAGTCAGTTGCGGGAACCACCTCTGTAACAATTTTTCCTGGCCAGATACCGGATGCTTCCATTTCGGCAATAAGGTCGTTTGCAGTATCGCGTTGCGTATCAGTCAAGTAAAATATCGCGGAACGGTATGAAGCCCCTACATCATTGCCCTGCCTGTTGCGGGTGGTTGGGTTGTGAATCTGGAAAAAATATTCCAGCAATTCGCGGTAGCTAATCGTTTCGGGCTCAAATGTTATGGCTATGCCTTCGGCATGTGTGCCGTGATTGCGGTAAGTTGCATTAGGTACGTCGCCGCCTGTATATCCTACAACAGTTGAGGTAACGCCGGGAAGATGCCTGATCAATTCTTCCACTCCCCAAAAACATCCTCCTGCTAAAATTGCTTTTTCAGTACTCATATCAATGTATTTATAGTTGCCCGGTAAGTGCCCGGATTTCGATTGTAATTATGTTAAAGCGTTGCCAAGCGCAAATTGTTTACGATTAGTCCGCTAATCGGCTCATTTAATAAGCAATTCCAGCTACGAAGAAACGCCTCGAACATAACGTTCAAGGCGTTTACATGTTATTTATTGCGTGCTTAAATTAAATCGAATCTATCCAGATTCATGACTTTAACCCATGCTGCTACAAAGTCTTTCACAAACTTTTCGTTGCTATCAGCACTTGCATACACTTCTGCCACAGCTCTCAGTTCCGAGTTTGATCCAAAAACCAGGTCGGCACGCGTACCTGTCCATTTAACTTCGCCCGTAGAACGATCGGTACCTTCGTACACTTCTTTACTGCCGTCTTTGGCTTTCCATGCTGTGCGCATATCAAGCAAGTTTACAAAGAAATCGTTTGTAAGCTGACCTGGACGCGATGTGAATACTCCGTGTTTAGAACCGTCGAAGTTTGTTTCCAATACGCGTAAGCCGCCAACTAGTACCGTTAGTTCGGGCGCTGTAAGGGTCAACAATTGTGCCCTGTCTATCAGTAATTCTTCTGTAGATACAGAAAGTTGTGCTTTGCGGTAGTTACGGAAACCATCGGCAGCAGGCTCCAGGTAAGTAAAGGCTTCCACATCTGTTTGCTCTTGTGAGGCATCCATACGGCCAGGAGTGAATGGTACATTAACGTTGTATCCGGCATTGTTTGCTGCTTTCTCAACCGCAGCGCTTCCGGCTAATACAATTAAATCTGCCAGTGATACCCTTTTTCCATCAGTTTGGCTGCCGTTAAAATTATTTTGGATACCTTCTAACGCATTCAATACCTTTTGCAACTGGGCAGGGTTGTTTACCTGCCAGTACTTTTGCGGTGCTAACCTAACGCGTGCACCGTTTGCCCCGCCGCGCTTATCCGATCCGCGGAATGTGGAAGCCGATGCCCAGGCAGCAGATACCAGTTCTGATACAGTTAACCCTGATGCCAGGATTGTTGATTTCAGGCCGGCAACGTCGCCTTCGTTAACAACTGCATGATCAACCGCCGGGATAGGATCCTGCCAAAGCAAAACTTCTTGTGGTACATCAGGGCCAAGGTAACGTGCACGCGGGCCCATATCACGGTGGGTCAACTTAAACCAGGCACGCGCGAAAGCATCCGAAAAAGCTTCGTGATCTTCAAGGAACCGCCTTGATATTTTTTCATACGCAGGATCGACCCTTAAAGCAAGATCGGTAGTAAGCATCCTAGGCAAATGCTTTTTAGCATCATCATAAGCATCTGGTATAATTGCTTCTGCATTTTTGGCAACCCACTGGTGTGCACCACCCGGGCTTTTGGTCAATTCCCACTCAAAAGCGAAAAGATTTTCAAAGAAGTTATTGCTCCATTGGGTGGGTGTTTTTGTCCAGGTTACTTCCAAGCCGCTGGTGATAGTGTCCGGGCCTTTACCTGATCCGTATTGGTTGGCCCAGCCAAATCCTTGCAATTCCACGCCTGATGCTTCTGGTTCTTTGCCTACATGGTCTGATGTTGACGCACCATGCGTTTTACCAAAGCTGTGTCCACCAGCAATCAGCGCAACTGTTTCTTCATCGTTCATAGCCATGCGGCCAAAAGTTTCTCGGATATCCCTTGCTGCCATAATCGGGTCGGGGTTACCGTCCGGTCCTTCGGGGTTAACGTAAATTAATCCCATATGCGCCGCAGCTAGAGGTTTCTCAAGGTTGCGGGAGTGAATGTCTCCATCGGCATCTTCGTCAGACACCAGAATACCATGGCCGTCAACTGCACCCGGTGACCCGTCGGCATAGCGTTTATCGTTACCCAGCCAGGTCGTTTCTGCACCCCAGTAAACAGATTCATCAGCTTCCCAAACATCTTCGCGACCGCCTGCAAAACCAAATGTTTTAAAACCCATTGATTCCAGCGCAATATTACCGGTCAAAATCATCAAATCGGCCCATGAAAGTTTTTGCCCATACTTTTGTTTAATAGGCCACAGCAAGCGTCGCGCCTTGTCCAGGCTAACATTATCAGGCCAACTGTTAAGCGGAGCAAAGCGTTGTAAGCCTGCGCCACCGCCGCCGCGGCCATCTGTAATACGATAAGTGCCTGCACTATGCCATGCCATACGGATAAATAAACCACCGTAGTGACCAAAATCGGCAGGCCACCAATCCTGAGAATCTGTCATAAGTGCATGCAAATCCTGCTTTACTGCTTCCAGATCAAGGCTCTTAAAAGCTTCGGCATAGTTAAAATTTTCACCTAACGGGTTGGATAATGTGGATTGCTGGCGCAAAATATTCAGTTTTAACTGATTAGGCCACCAATCGTTATTGCGGGTGCCGCCGCCGCCAACGTTGTGTTTCATCTCACCGTTTAAAAACGGGCATTTACTGATATCATTCGAATCTGTATTCATAATTTGATGATTATATAATAAGCTTGTTTATTACCGCCTAAAATCTAAAATTAAAACATTGCACCTAATAATCATAATCGATTAATTCTATGACATATTGTAAATATCGATGAGCGGGGAGACAAAATTTCGCCCCTGTGCTATCTGATAACTGTGATAAAAGAGGAACCGGTTACTTTTTTACGGTAGTAATTATCATATCCGTCAAATATCCAATAATATGTTCCGCTTGGTACAGGCCGACCGTTATAGGTGCCATCCCAAAACTGCGCTGCATCGCTTGTTTTAAAGATCAGGTTGCCGTTGCGGTTATAAATTTTTAATCCGTTGAACTTGATGTAGCCGGTTAACAAAATTGTAAACGTGTCGTTGACACCATCATTGTTAGGGGTAAATGTATTTGGCGCGGTTACCGTGAACGGGTCTGGCGGCGACACAGTAACACTAACAGGTTGGATATTTATACAGCCGTCAGCTGTTTCGGCCTTTACATAATATTTACCAGTTGTTGCGATAGCTGTAAAGTCCACCAAAGGCTCACTGGCTGCTTCATCGGTATAGTAATAGTATGAAACGCCTTGTTGCTTGCTAAAGGTTGCAGAAAGATCGACCGTTTCAGGAAATTTTACCGGCGGCGGCACAATTATCTGTAGCTGCGGCAACTCAAATGTTACTTTTACCGGCAATAAATTACTGCACCCGCCAGCGTTTTTAGCCCTGATATAATACAAGCCATTTGCAGTGATCCGCGATGGCCCGGATAATAGTTCAAAGGAATCGGTAAGATAATCAAACGTTAGTCCCGGACTGCTCCCGGATGTAATGGAAGGTGCCGTTAGATCAACAGAAGTACCCGGGCAACTGATAATGGCATCCGTAGCGACAAAATTAAAATCGCTGTTGATCCCGTTCACGTCGAAATAAAAAGTATCCGGGCATCCTAAACCGTTATATGGCGTTACTGTGAGAGCCAGTTTAGTTGCATCTGCCGGAGGCTGGATAGTGAGGAACTGCCCGGTGCCTAACGGTGTTTTTAAATCACCTGTCGACCAGGAATAGTTTGCAAACCCAGGCGGGCCGGATAAGGTGATGTTGCTTTGGTTTTTACAAAAGTTATTACCACCTACCGGCGTACTGATATTTTCATTGATATCAATGTAAGCGTACCCTGCATGCTCGCCAAAAGGGCAATGGTTCACTGTGAATTCCAGCCTTATCTTTTTGTTGTTCAATCCGGTTAAGTTGATACTTGCCGATGACCAGTCTTTAAAAAAAACACCATCACTATTGTACTTAAATCCGGGCAAATTAACAGAGGATATAAAATCGAAGGAAGGGCAGGTAAGGTACTTATCGTCGGTAACATTATAAACCTTCACCGTAAACCGGGGTTGCTGATAAGGTTCATGCCCGGGATTTTCTAAAACTACAGCGTAATCAAAAACAATGCTGCTTGAGCCGGTTGGCGGTACGGTTATCGTGTATGACATTTGTTGTACGGTATTGCCATACAATTCGTTGCCCAATTTGACGGAGTATTTGCTTCCGTTTGGCGAAAAAACCGGGAACTTGCCATAGTTATCCTTTAGGTCTGATCCGTCATTTTTCAAGATAGTAAAGCTGCCTGGGACTGCAATAGATGGATATGTAGTTATCTTACCGTTGGTTTCGATACTGCCTACAGCAAACTCCCAATTGTCGAAATTGCCGTTCTCGAATCCAATATTACCCTGCGCAAATAACCGCGATGAGGAAGCCGGGCCGATGGCAACAGCAAAAATGAACAGTAAAACGGTTCGCCTAAACATTGGTAATATTCTTATCTCTATTAAAGGGATGAGTATCCGGGTTTTATTGGTAGATAATTTTTGATGAAATTACTAATTGTTACCCAGATGAGCATATTAAACCGCCCGGATATATTCGCTTTTCGGGACGTGCCTTATTGCCTCATTTCGATAACGGATAAGTTTGTCCGATATCGGGCAAATTTTAAAAACTTAAATTAATTAAAAATCTGATAATCAATATATTAAGTTTGGTACATTGCTTGTAAATAGCTGTTCATTTTAAATACTAAAATGGATCAGAATATTGAGCAGGATGTTATTGCCCGCAAAAAGAAAAATGGAATTTTAATAGGGATAGCTGCCTTATTCTTACTGGCTGCTGCTGTATGGATGTTGCGTACCACTTTAAAGAGCAGTATAAACAGGAGTGAAATAACTACGGCCGTTGTAAGTGAAGGAAGCGTAGAGAATACGTTAAATGCCACCGGCGAAATATTGCCTGAGTTTGAAGAGATACTTACCAGCCCTATCAACGCATCTATAAAAAATGTGGTAATGGATGCCGGTAATAAGGTAAAAGCAGGTCAGTCGATATTGGCGCTTGATAAATCAGCAGCGCAAACAGAATTTGAAAAAATCAATTTTCAAATGCAGAGCAAAAGTAACGAGATCAGCAAATTGAAGCTTGATCTGAATAAAAGCTTTTTCGATATTCAATCTAACAACAATATTAAGCAATTGCGTATCAGTAGCCTTATTGATGCGGTCGAGAATGCTAAACGCCTGTTTAAAGCCGGCGGCGGTACCCGCGAAGGGATAGAGCAAGCTGAGCTAAATTTAAAGGTTGCGCAGTTAGAGAAAAAGCAGTTGGAGAACGAGATCCGGAGCAAACAGCAAACTATGCAGATCGAGATCAAGGAAGCCGAAATTGCGCTTGCCATACAGCGAAATGACCTGAGCGGCCTGCAGCGTAAATTACAGCTTGCAAATATTGTTGCAACCCGCGGCGGTGTTGTAACCTATGTTAACAAAAATATAGGTGCCACCGTGCACGAAGGAGATGCCCTTGCCCGTATAGCCGATCTGGGCAGCTTTAAAGTGAACGGCAGCATAAGTGATAATTACCTAGATCAATTACACAATGGCATGCCGGTGGTAGTGCGCATTAACGATGCACAGTTAAAGGGGCACGTATTAAATGTTTATCCATCGGTACAAAATGGCATTGTAAATTTTGATGTGCAGTTGGATGAGCGTAATAACAAACAGCTTAGGCCTAACATGAAGGTAG
>NZ_CAXVWK010000020.1:0-165107 GCF_964263795.1 Mucilaginibacter sp. | reverse complement strand
TTTGCCTTCGGACTGCCGGGTGCGGATGAGCGCTGCGATGCGCTGCGCCACTGCTACCGATGCCGTTGCCTGATCGGCATAAACCGTTACCGGCAGCTTCTCATAACGCGTCTCTTCCAATAAGTTTAATCTTGCCATAATCAGGGGGTTGATCGTGTTTATAAAGGTTACAAAACAAATATATTCAACTATTTAAATAAAGGCCACTTTATTTTTATTTGCGCCGGGCGCTAAAACAATTAATTTAGGGCATGCCGAAATTAAACCATAACCTGCAAAATTTAGTCGACGTAGCACAGAAAAATGAAACTTTGGGTATAGGCCTGATGTCCGGCACATCATTGGATGGTTTGGATATTGCTCTTTGCAGTTTTACCGGCCATGGCACAAATACCCGGTTCACACTAAAGCACTTTATCACTATACCATACGATGCGGATTTTAAAGAAAGAGTACAGGAAGTGTTTGCAAAAAAGCAGGTTTCTTTGAAAAAAGTAACCCTTTTAAATGCTTTTACCGGCAGTTTTCATGCAAAGTTAATTTTGCAGGCATTAACAGAATGGGGTGTAGCGGCAACCGATGTAGATTTCATTGCCAGCCATGGGCAAACCATTTATCATGCGCCAAAACATCAGCATAACCAAACCGGGTACGGCAACGCTACCCTGCAGATCGGCGATGGCGACCATATAGCCGTAGGTACCGGAATTTTAACCATAAGCGACTTCCGTCAAAAACATATCGCTGCGGGCGGAGAGGGTGCGCCGTTGGCATTATATGGGGATGTTATTTTAGGCAGCTTACCTGGTGAGGACCGTATTTTGCTGAACATTGGCGGAATTGCCAATTTAACCTATCTGCCCGGTAATGGCGACAACTCCCGTATCATATGTACAGATATTGGCCCGGGCAATACTTTGATAGATGCCGCCTGCCGTAAATACTTCGGCAAGGCTTATGATAAGGATGCTGAAATAGCTTACTCGGGTACCGTAAATGATACGTTGCTGGATGCTCTTTTGCACCACCCTTTTTTTAATGAGGCCCTGCCAAAAACTACCGGCCCTGAACTATTTAATCTTGAATATGTTGCAGATGCACAAAAGGCAACCCGGCTGCTCAATATCAGTAAAGCCGACCTTGTGGCTACTTTAAGTGCGTTTACCGCGAGGTCGATAGCGCAGTTTATCCGGGCAAATTTTAACCTTAATGGCATTAAACTCTTTACCAGTGGCGGCGGTGCCAGGAACCCGTTTGTGACAGACTATCTAAAAAAGGCCTTACCGGATATAATGATAGGTAACACTGAGGATTTAGGCATTGATCCCGATGCTAAAGAGGCCATACTTTTTGCCTTGTTAGGTAATGAGGCCCTGTGCGGCGAGCCGTTGCAGATCGGCAGTAACCCGGCGGTGCTGATGGGGAAATTCAGTTTTCCCCGATAAAGTGTTCACGTTCACTGCCGTGAACACTTGCGAAATATTACAAACGACTCATTATCAGCTATTTGATTTTTTTAGTTTGTAACAATCGTGAACGGCTGCTTTTCAGTGTGCTAATTTTCATGAAAGTGGTAGGGCATCGCATAAACAAAAATAGCGACGGGTATAAACCCATCGCTATTAATTAAAAGATATTCGATTGCGTTAATCGGCTTTTAAGCCATATTTCTCGCTGAATTTACGGTAAAGCTGTTTGTGCAGGTTATCCAGGTTGATGTTGCGGCCCTGGATAAATGCAGTCTCTACATTCAGGCCTATCATATCCAACGCGTCGCCGGTTGAAATAAACAGGTTGGCATCTTTACCGGTTTCTATAGAGCCGGTGGTTTTATCGATACCCAAAATTTTGGCGTTGTTCAGGCTGATCATCGATACCGCCTGCTCTTTAGTTAAACCGTAACCAACAGCTTCGCCGGCCTCGAAGGGCAGGTTACGCTGGCGCCAAAAACCGATACCGGTAAGGCCGTATAGCACACCTGCATCCTGCAGCATTTTGGGTAATTTGTAAGGTAGGTACACGTCATCCTCATCCCTGTCCGGCAAGGTTTGTGTTTCACGTAGTATTACCGGTACGTTGTTCTCTTTTAAAACGTCAGTAACCAGGTAAGACTCTTTGCCGCCTACAATTACTACTGGTACACCCATTTGCTTGCCAAAAGCAACAGCCTGCATAATTTGTTTAGCGCCATCGGCAATTACAAACAGCTTTTTAGTGCCGTTAAATAATCCCTTCATCGCCTCGAACCGGATGTTTGCAGTAGCCGGCCTGCTGCCATCAGCATAGCCTTTTGCTTCAACAAATAAGCGTGTAATGGCATCGATAGATTTTTGCGCACGCTCGGCAGGGGTTTCCTGCGCTACACCAGGTACTGCAGGGTTAAAACCACCCCTGCGGCCACGACCTGCCGCGGCAGACGGCCAGTTTAAATGCACTGCCATGTCTTTTTTGTAAGTAGCATCTTCCCAGTTCCAGGCATCCAGCTGTACTACAGACGATGTGCCTGAAATGGTACCGCCCGAAGGTGTAGGCTGCGCCAGCAAAATGCCGTTTGTACGTACAGTAGGGATCACTTTAGAATCGGTGTTGTAAGCAACAATCGAGCGTACATGCGGGTTAAGGTCGCCGGTTTCTTCATCATCAACCGTACCGCGGGCGCCCGACTCCACTTCTACCAATCCGAGGGTGGTCATGGGTGCTATAAAGCCAGGGTAAATTTGTTTGCCTGAAGCGTTAACTACTTCATAAGCGCCTGTTGGGCCGGCACCTTCGCCAACACCGGTTATTTTACCTTTATCGAAAGTAATGTACCCGTTGTTGATCACCTGGCCGTTGCCTACGTGAATGGTGCCACCGGTAATTACCACCGGTTTGCTTTGTGCTTTTGCCGGCAATATGGTTGCCTGCCCGTAAATGAGGTTAATGCCAAGCAATAATCCTCCTAACGTTAATATAGTTTTTTTCATGTTGATTTCTTAATTAGGGGGTTTACTTGATTTTGGCTGCTCTTCTCTCTGCCGAGCGCACTTTTTCCATTTCGGTGTACTCATCAGCAACTACAAAGTTGTCTTCCTCTAAGCTTTCGCACTCGTAAAGGCGCGGGCGGCGGCCAAATGCAGGGCGCTGCGTGTTGTTGCCGGCGTTTTTAGACTCCAGCATTTTTTGCACAATACGGGCGCTCTCGTTAGTCATTGCTTTTTGTTTAGCGGCAGCTTGTGATAAGTCCCAGTAAGGGATCCCATCAACATAAGTTTTTTCAACCACAGCATAAATTGATAGCGGGTTAGCCGACCATAAAACCACGTCGGCATCTTTACCTGCTTTGAGGCTGCCAATGCGGTTATCTACGTGCAGCATTTTAGCCGGGTTAAGCGTTACCAGTTTTAAAGCCTCTTCCTGGCTCATGTGGCCGTAAGTAACTGCCTTGCCGGCTTCCTGGTTTAAGCGGCGTGCCATCTCGGCATCGTCTGAGTTAAAGCCGGTTACCAAACCAACTTCGTGCATTAGCTTACCATTATAAGGGATAGCCTCGGCCACCTCGTTTTTGTAAGCCCACCAGTCGCTAAAGGTCGATCCGGCAATGTTATGCGCCTTCATTTTATCGGCCACCTTATAACCCTCTAATATGTGGGTAAAGGTGTTGATCTTAAAGCCCATAGAGTCGGCAACGTGCATCAGCATATTAATTTCCGATTGTACATAGGAGTGACAGGTAATGAACCGTTTGCTATCCAGAATTTCGGATAAGGCATCCAGCTCCAGGTCGCGGCGGGCGGTGCTGCCCTTAACTGCGCGGGCCGCTTTGTATTCTTTTGCACGGGTAAAGGCATCTACATAAACCTCTTCAACACCCATACGTGTTTGCGGGAAACGCAGCACCTGGCCAAATTGAACATTGTTATTGCTACCCTTCACATTCTCGCCCAATGCAAATTTGATGAAGCCATCGCTGCCTTCAAACTTCATTTCCTCGGGTAATTTACCCCAGCGCATTTTTATTAGCTGGGTTTGGCCGCCTATAGCGTTAGCCGAGCCGTGCAGGATGTGCGATGTTGTAACACCGCCGGCCAGCTGGCGGTAAATGTTTACATCTTCCGCGTCGATCACATCGGCGATGCGGACTTCTGATGTTACCGATTGTGTACCCTCGTTAATACCGCCTGTAGCGGCAATATGCGAGTGTTCATCAACAATACCTGCAGAAATGTGCTTACCGGTAGCATCAATCACTTTAGCGCCTGCGGCAGATAGATTTTTTCCTACGGCTTTTATCTTACCGTTTTCTATCAGCACATCCGCATTTTGCAGGATGCCTTCCTTTTCGTTTGTCCAAACGGTGCCATTTTTAAATAGTACAGTTTCGGCTCTTGGTGCCTCGGCGTTACCAAAGGCGGTGAACGGATAAACGACCGGGCCAACAGCAATGCTTGGTTTTGGGGTGGGGCGGGCTGCCTGCGCTGCGGGTGCCGCACCGGCATAAACCGCGCTAAATGCCGATTGCGAACCATCGGGCATGATCGCGTTGCCTCGTATGGTTAACGGCGATGCAGAAGATATATGGCCCGCCAGGCGGATAACGCCTGCCGGTTTAGTACGCAGATTAAAGTATATGCTCACATCATCGCCGGTGCGGGTAATGGTGCCACGCGCTTTAGCGCTATCGGCACCGGTGCGCTCCACGTTTGCTTCGTAGGTGCCAGGTGTGCCGCTTATTTTGAGCGTGGTGTTGGCAAAGCCATCGCCCGCCATGGTATAGTTGCCACGCAGGTCAGACACATCCATTTTCGATACAACGTACTGGCGGCCTTCAACCCAGTTCTCATAGATCACGTTATCAGCTTTGAACAAGCTGTCAGAAGTGATCAGGAAGCTGGCCATCTTACCTTTTGCCAGGGTGCCTACTTTATCGCTTACGCCCAACATTTCTGCAGGGATAGTAGTTAAGGCATTTAAGGCTTGTTTTTGCGTAAGGCCGTAGTTGATGGCGCTGCGCAGGTTAGTCCAGAAATCGCGCGCATTGGCTATGCCGTATGAGGTAATGGCGAATTTAACGCCTGCTTTTTCTAAAGTTGCGGGGTTGGTTGGGGCAAGCTCCCATCCCTTTAACTGCTCGTAGCCTATGCTGCGGGCATCTAAAGCATCTTCTACATCAAATGCAGCAGGGAAGGTTAAGGGGATGATAAGCGATGCGCCGGTTGCTTTTACAGCTGCGATACGCTGGTACTCCAATCCATCAGTTTTAAAGATATACTGTTTGCCGAATTCCCTTGCGATCTTGGCGGCGCGGAAAATGCTTTGCGGATCACTCACCTCAAAGATCTGCGGCAGGGTTTGCGTGCGGTTAAATTCATCTAATGAGATGTTGTACTCCTGCTTTTGCGTTTTGTACCATTGGGCATCATAATAAGTTTGGCGCAGTAAAGCAATGCTGCCCATTAATGACGACGGGTAATTGGTTGCCGCGGTACCTTTGCTGAACGAGTAATGCGCGGCAGTGTTATCATTCAGGATAACATAATTGTCGCGCTCATCGGCAAGGCTAACGGTAATGGATGTGCCGCGTGCTATTCCATCATGAATAAGGGATTGCACAGTGCTAAAACCGTTCTTTTTTAAAGCTTCGGCAGCGGTAGCATTTACATGGAAAACCGTTTTGGCACTCATCTCCGGCTTAATGGCCTCATTCCAGCCGTAGGCACCGGGCTTGGTAGATACCGGTACAGATGAGCGGCCGAAACCGCCGGCAGCAAATGCCTGGCGCGGCGCCTCGGGCATACCATAAGTGGTGTAAGCATCAACCAGGCCGGGATAAATAAATTTACCTTTAAGATCTACCGTTACATAGCCTTTAGGCACTTTAACATCCGCACCGATAGCTTCTATCACGCGGTCTTTAATAAGTAGCGTGCCGTTTTTGATACTGGCATCGGCACTGGTTACAATGGTTGCATTGGTGAATGCATAAGCCCCCGGGCGAATGTCCCACGAGCCGTTTACCGGAAAAGTTTCTTGCGCGTAACCCACATGCAGCGTGAGTACCGAGAAACAAAAGAGTAAAAGTTTTTTCATTTAGTTTGTCAGTTAAGTTAATCGCATTAAATATATAAATATTCAAGATTATTAGTGTTTTAGCAGCTATTGGCGCACAAGTTTGTTACAATTAATAAGGCAAAATATTTTAATACCTATATTAGTAGCAAAAAAAATAAGGTCATGACCGCGTATAGCTTTTTCAAATATTTCCACTCCGGTTTCCGTTACATCGTAATTATTTTGATCCTTGCAGCAATTATTGGCGCCCTTGCAGGTTGGTTGGGCAAAAAAGGATATACCGATGGCAACCGCAAGCTTAATCTGTTTGCCATGATATCGGCTCACACCCAATTTTTATTGGGGCTGGTCTTATACTTTTTAAGTCCGTTTGTAGTATTTGCCAAAACAACCATGAAAGACCCGATGGCCCGGTACTGGACGGTGGAGCATATCACGATGATGATATTTGCGATAGTGCTGATCACTATCGGCCACAGCAAATCCAAAAAAGCGGCGCTGCCCGAAGCAAAGCACCGCTCCATAGCGATATTTTATATCCTGGCGTTTATTGTAGTTGCGGTAGCCATTGTGCAGAGCCAGCGCCCGTTCTTTGGCGTAACCCACTAAAAAACAGAAGAAAAAAATTTGGTAATTCAAATTTCTTTATAAATTTGTTTCCACATATGACAAAAACTACTCATAATACCAATTGGTGGCACTATGCAAAACATAGCAGCCGGATAGTTTTTGATATATAGTACACTAATCAAATATAAACCTAATTTGAAACCGGCGAACGCTCAATTCGCCGGTTTTTTTTGTTTAATACTCTGAGATAAAATGAATACTTATAAAATTACCACCACCCAAAAAAAACTGCTTGCCGATACTACAACCCCGGTAAGCATCTACCTGCGTTTGCGTGATGTGTTCCCTAATTCGCTGCTGCTGGAAAGCTCGGACTATCATAGCCGCGAAAATAGTATGAGCTACATTTGTTGCGCACCAATAAGCGGTTTTGTGCTTGACGATGATCAGCTGAAAATGAAGTTCCCCGACGGGGCGGAAGAAACTAAAGCCCCGGGTACGTTTGAACTAACCGATGAGATCACCCGCTTTTTAGGGCGTTTTGATGCAAATGAGCAAACCGGTAAAGTAATATCCAACGGGTTATTTGGCTATTTTACCCATGAGGCGGTTGAACACTTTGAAACCATTAAGCTTAAAAAGTCAGACGATACCACCCGGAGGATCCCGGTGATGCAATATCATATTTACCAATACATCATCGCAGTAGATCACTTTAAAAATGAATTGTACATTTTTCACAACCAGGTGCAGGGACAGTCCCAAACCAATGGGTTGGAAAAAATTGCTGACCTGATCAAGAACAAGAACTTCCCGGAATATAGCTTTAAAAGCAGCGAAACGGAAAAGTCTAACCTCACCAACGAAGAGTTTATTGCCATTGTCGAAAAAATGAAACAGCACATTTACCGGGGCGATGTGTTCCAGATAGTGCCGTCGAGGGCGTTTTCCCGCGGTTTCCTGGGAGATGAATTTAACGTTTACCGGGCACTACGATCTATCAACCCGTCGCCTTATCTGTTCTATTTTGATTTTGGTGATTTCCGGATCTTTGGTTCATCGCCCGAGGCGCAGATCACGGTTAAAAATAACGTTGCCGGCATTTACCCGATAGCGGGTACGTTTAAACGCAGCGGAGACGACGAAAAAGATGCCGAACTGGCCCGCCAGCTGGAAGCCGACCCTAAAGAGAGCGCCGAGCATGTGATGCTGGTTGACCTTGCCCGCAACGACCTGAGCCGCCACTGCGAGCAGGTGAGCGTAAAGGCCTTTAAAGAGGTACAATACTATTCGCACCTTATCCACCTGGTATCGCACGTGAGCGGTAAATTAAAGCAGGGTACGTCATCATTCAAAATTGTGGCGGATACTTTCCCGGCAGGTACCCTAAGTGGTGCCCCCAAGTACCGCGCGATGGAGATCATCGACGAGAATGAGAAAACAAAACGCAGCTTTTACAGCGGGGCTATCGGCTACTTTGGCTTTAACGGCGATTTTAACCACGCTATCATGATCAGATCGTTCCTGAGCAAGAACAACACACTGCACTACCAGGCGGGCGCAGGCATTGTGGCAGGATCTGTTGCAGAGAGTGAATTAAAAGAAGTAGATAACAAAATAGCTGCACTGCGCAAAGCACTTGAATTGGCAGAGACGCTATAGAAAAGATCAGAGTTTAAGATTAGAGATTAGGAATAATGAAAAAGATTTTAATAATAGATAATTACGATTCGTTCACCTATAACCTGGTGCATTTGGTTAATGAGCTGGGCCGGGAGTGTGAGGTGTGGCGTAATGATAAATTCGATATAGCTGATGTAGATGCATTTAACCATATCATTCTTTCGCCCGGGCCGGGCATCCCAAGCGAGGCAGGTTTACTGCTGGAAGTGATAGAAAAATATGCGCCCACAAAAAGTATGTTTGGCGTTTGCCTTGGCCAGCAGGCCATTGCCGAGGTATTTGGCGGCAAGCTTTATAACCTGCCCCAGCCAATGCATGGCATTGCCACACCTATAAAGGTAACAGATGCCGGCGAAGAGCTGTTTGCCGGGCTGCCGGAAACTTTTAAGGTGGGCCGCTACCACTCCTGGGTGGTAGAAAAAGACCTGCCGCAAGTACTGGAAATAACCGCTATTGATGAGCAGGATGGATCTGTAATGGCGCTGCGGCACAAGCATTACGATGTGCGCGGCGTTCAGTTCCACCCGGAATCGGTACTGACGGAATACGGTAAAGAAATGATGCAAAATTGGTTAAACGCATAGATCCCCTACCTGTCATTTCGAACGAGCAGTGGGGTGGCGGGAGCGAAGACCGAGGAGAAATCTTGTTCATTATTACAGGCGTCTGAGCATGTAGTATCAGGATTTCTCACTATGGTTCGAAATGACATAGGTTTATTATAGATTTGAATTAAATGAACATACTCGATAAAATAGTTGCCCACAAAAAGAAAGAAGTGGAACGGGATAAGGTGCGCACATCTTATACCGTGCTGGAAGAGTCGGAATATTTTCATAGGGAAACCTACTCTTTCAGAGATTTTTTGCTGGCACCTGAACGTACCGGTATCATTGCCGAGTTTAAGCGGAAATCGCCCTCAAAGGGAATTATTAATGATGATGCACTGGTAAAGGACGTAACTAAAGATTACGCTTCGGCGGGCGCCTCTGCATGCTCGGTACTAACAGATTACGGATTTTTTATGGGCCGCAAAATGGATGTTACCCGGGCAAGGCGTGCCGTTAACATTCCCATCTTGCGCAAGGACTTCATGATAGATGAGTATCAGGTTATCGAAGCAAAATCTTTGGGTGCAGATATCATCCTGCTGATTGCCGCCATACTTACCCCCACCGAAATTAAAAACCTGGCGGCATTGGCTAAAAGCCTGGAGTTGAACGTGCTGTTAGAGGTGCATAACCTGGAAGAACTGGAACGCAGCATCGATACTAACCTTGATGCCGTTGGTGTGAACAACCGCAACCTGGCAGATTTTACCGTATCGGTAGAAAACTCCTTTAAACTGGCCGGGCATATCCCAGCCGAATTTATGAAGATCTCGGAAAGTGCCATTAGCAATACAGACACTATTAAAGAGTTGAAAAAAGCAGGTTTTAACGGATTCCTGATAGGTGAGAATTTTATGAAGGAGCAGGATCCCGGTGCAGCCATGCGCGAATTTGTGAAGGATTTGAAATAAGTTATTGCTAACTTTTTTAGTTTTGCTGTAAATTGATATCTTAGCCGGAATGTCGGCCGAGATCACTTTAAACGTAGAACAAAAGGCAGCCTTTAAGGCTATCGAAAAGTTTTTAGAGCATCCTGCAGCTAATGTATTTGTATTGAAGGGTTATGCAGGTACCGGCAAAACTTTTTTGATGCAGCGCCTGGCCAAAATGCTCACGGATACTGAACAGGATTTTTGCATGCTGGCATCCACAGGACGGGCTGCAACGGTACTTAAAGGTAAAACCGGTTTCGAAACCAAAACCGTTCACGGCGAGCTTTACAATTTTAGTAAGGTTGATGGCATTGAACACATTGCCAGGGGCAACTCCGGCCCGGCAGATGTAAACCAGATGAGTTTAGAATTCCTGGTACGCTCGGCCGATGAAGAAAAGCGCGTTTACATTGTCGACGAATCGTCCATGCTGTCTGGCGAAGCATCCAGGGACGCATCATTTACCAATTTTGGATCGGGTAATCTGCTTGATGACTTTTTTAAGGTTGCAGGCAACAACAAGATCATCTTTGTTGGCGACCCCTGCCAGCTGCCGCCCGTAGGCCAAAACATCAGCCCGGCGCTTGATACTAACTGGCTCGCCGTGCAAAACCGGGTGGCCGTATCGTTCACGCTGCAAAAGATAGAGCGTGTAACTGCCGGTAATGACATTTTAAGGCTTGCTGCCGCCGTGCGCGAAATGAGCCAGCAAAGCACCTGGGAACGGTTCCCTAAGCTACCCGCCTCCGATCTGAATAATGTTAAACTCCATCCGTCTAACGAGGCGCTATTTGACGCCTATGTGAAAGTTTACCGTTCAACAGGCCCAAATGAAACCTTAGCCATTGCACGCAGTAACCGCGCCGTACAGGAAATTAACCGTAAAATGCGACAGGAGCTTTTTGGCGACGGATACGTCCCCTTACAAGTTGCCGAAGTGCTTTTGGTGACACAAAATAATTATACGGTGCCGCTATCCAACGGCGATTTTGTTGAAATACGCGAATTGGGTGCCATAGTGACTAAGGCTGATATGAAGTTTCAGAAAGTAAAAGTAAGGCCTATTGCTACCGAGATAGATTTTACGCTGATGCTGTCATTAGATGCGGTAAACCACATTAAAGGTAACTTAACCGAGGATCAGACCCGTGAGCTGATGGTTGATTTTAGTTACCGGATGAATGATAAACAGATCCAGGCAAACTCGGCCGAGTATCATAGCGCAATGCGCAAAGATGAATTTTTGGGTTGCCTAAAGGCCACTTACGGTTATGCAGTAACCTGCCATAAAGCCCAGGGCGGCGAGTGGAACAACGTGTTTTTGTTTTTGGAAAAGAGCATGTATGGGATGGACCGGCTTGAACTTTGCAAATGGTGGTACACATCAATAACCCGTGCAAGGGTACAGCTGCATCTGGAAAAGAATTGGTGGATAAAATAAGGCAGCTAAGCAGTAGCTGGTTCGTAACGCCAACCCATTTGTAAATAGCCCTGTTTTATAATATCTTTGTATCATCATGTACATTCAATAATACTTCCCAAACGCCTTACTTAATTTTAGCATAGGCCCCTGTAGTATCCGCGCATTGTCTGCGCCGTTAATACCTGCAATTAATTTAATTTTCACGGAAGTGCTGCAAGGCGTTTCCAAAACACGTAACTATGTGAACATAACCGCAAATAGCGAGTTATTATTGGGGTGATATCTTTTATTGCCCCGTTGTTTAATTGATAATTGTTTTTTATGAAGCCAAAATTTTTTGATACTGCTGTGAAGCAGGAAAAAGTTGTGCTGGTAGGGGTTATTACACCTAACGAAACCGAAGCGCAGGAAAAAGAATATTTAGAAGAGTTAAAATTTCTGGTGGCAACTGCCGGTGGCGATACGGTGAGAAATTTCACCCAAAAATTACAGCGGCCGGAGCGGTCTACTTTTGTTGGTACCGGTAAACTGGAAGAAATAAAAGAGTTTGTTGCTGCCGAAGAAATTGACATCGTAGTTTTTGACGATGAGCTTTCGCCATCGCAGCTGCGTAATATCGAACGCGAGCTGCAGGTAAAGATATTGGATCGCAGTAACCTTATCCTGGACATTTTTGCCGGCCGTGCACAAACCGCGCAGGCAAAAACGCAGGTTGAGCTGGCACAGCTGCAGTACCTGCTGCCACGCCTTACCCGCCTCTGGACACACCTTGAGCGCCAGAAGGGTGGTATTGGTATGCGCGGCCCCGGTGAAAGCCAGATAGAGACTGACAGGCGTTTGATCCTGAATAAGATCTCGCTTTTAAAAGAGCGCCTTAAACTGATAGACCGCCAGAACGAAACGCAGCGCAAAAATCGCCAGCAACTTATCCGGGTAGCATTGGTTGGTTACACCAACGTAGGTAAATCAACCATTATGAATATGCTCTCCAAATCAGAAGTGTTTGCAGAGAATAGGCTTTTTGCTACGCTGGATACTACTGTGCGTAAGATGGTGATAGAGAATGTTCCGTTCCTGCTGTCAGATACGGTTGGTTTCATCCGCAAACTACCCCACCATTTGGTAGAGTGCTTTAAGTCGACACTTGATGAAGTGCGCGAGGCTGATATTTTAATACACGTGGTAGATATATCGCACCCTAATTTTGAAGATCAGATCCGTACGGTAAATGAAACGCTTAAGGACCTGGGCGCTATTGACAAAACCATTATTACCGTATTTAATAAAATAGATGCTTTTGTGCCCGAACAGCATCATGTTGATGTGACCGAAGAGCCGTTAACGCTGGATGATTTCAAACACAGCTGGATGGCCAAAAACAATAGCCCTGCTATTTTTATATCGGCTACTCAGAAAGAGAATGTAGATGAATTCAGAGACCTGCTTTACAAATATGTGAAAGAGGTGCATACGGCAAGGTACCCTTATGATAATTTGCTGTATTAAAGAAAGAAGATCCGATTATAAACGTGAACGCCGGTAGATAATATCTTTCGGCGTTCAATGTTTAAAATAGATCATTTAATAGTAATTACGGTTTTTGCGGGCGGTGCAGTTTCCTCCCAAACCATGCACAAATGCAAAATGGTTTCTACCGCTTTTTGCATATCCTGTACAGAAACCCATTCTTCTTTACCATGAAACGCATGCTCGCCTGCAAAAATATTTGGCGTGGGTAACCCCATAAAAGACAGCCGCGAGCCATCGGTACCACCGCGAATGCTGCAAAGTTTGGGCTCCATCCCGGCGCGTTTGATAGCTTCCATTCCATAGTCAACAATCTGCGGATATTTGGCCAAAACATTTTTCATATTGCGGTACTGTGGCTTTACATCTAGCACATAAGTAGCGTTTGGAAAGTTCACTAAAACCTCTTCCGTTATTTTCCTGATCACATCGGCATGGTTAGACAGTTTTTGTTCGTCGAAATCCCGGATGATAAAATCAATGGTTGCAGTTTCTACGTGGCCTGTTATATCGACGGGGTGTACAAAGCCCTGCATCCCCTCCGTTCCCTCGGGCGATAGTTCGTGTGGCAGCGCTGCGACGATGAGTCCGGCAATTTTTATGGCGCTTTCCATTTTACCTTTTGCGAAACCCGGGTGCGCGCTGATGCCGTTGATGGTGAGTTTGGCACCATCTGCACTAAAGGTCTCATTTTCCATATTTCCAGCACTTTCACCATCGATGGTGTAACAGGCAAATGCACCAATCTTGCTAATGTCGGCTTTATCCACACCTCTTCCAATCTCTTCGTCGGGTGTAAACAAGATTTTGATAGTGCCGTGCTTTATTTCCGGATGATGCATGAGCTGGTAGCAGGCATCCATGATTTCGGCAACCCCCGCCTTATTATCTGCCCCAAGCAGCGTTGTGCCCGATGCTGTAATTACATCGTTACCTATTTGGTTCTTCAGGTCGGGATGGTCTTTTAGCCTTAGCACCTGTGTTGTATCATCAGGCAAAACAATGTCGGCCCCATCATAATTTTTATGAATGATAGGTTTTACATTTTTACCACTGCAATCCGGCGAGGTGTCCATGTGCGAGCAGAAACAGATCACCGGTATATCGGGCTTTGCGGAATTGGCGGGTATAGTAGCGTACACATATCCAAATTCATCCAGGTGAGCGTCGGTAACGCCCATAGCAAGCAGTTCCTGCACCAGTACCCGGCCAAGCTCTTTTTGCTTTTCGGTAGATGGGCAGGTTGGTGATGAGGGATCGGACTGGGTATCTATCGTTACATATCTTAAAAATCTTTCGGTAGCGGTAAAACTTAAGGGCGTATTAAAAACCATAAAAGCCTATATTAGTAGATTATTATATTTTTGCAGGTGTTATAAAGCACAGACCGTATTTTGTAAATATCCTATATATAAATCACATTGAAAAAGCTCATTTTATTTATTGCCATAACACTTACTGCGTTAGCCGCAAATGCGCAATACAATTATAATACCCTTGGTGTAGGTATCGGTGCCAGCAGTGTTAGAGGCTATACAAATGTTAAGCGCAATTACGATGAAAAGGCTTACAACCTTAACATAATATACAATTACAGCCCCTATGTACCGGTAGCTGTTGAGTTTCAGTTTGGTAAACTTACCGGTGGTGGCCTTACCGTCGACCGTGACCTGTACCGCAGGCAATATTCTAACAAATACAAAGCGCTTATTGTACATGCCGACCTGTATGCCGGCGAGGTAATGGATTATGACAACAGCTTCTTCAAAAACTTTCTGAAAAACTTCTTTTTAGGTACCGGCGTGGGCGTAATAAGTAATGACCTTACCGTGCAGCGCACCAGTTTAGATGATCCAAACTATGTGTTTCCGGGTGATAATAGCGGTGTCAACCTGATGATCCCGTTGCGTGCCGGGTATGAAATACGCCTTTATGGTGAGTACAACCAACCGTTTGTCGGCCTGATTTTAGGGTATAACCACAGTGTTGTATTTGGCGAAGGGCTGGACGGCTACAACGACCCATCAAGCAAGTTTAGGAACAACGCGCTAAGCCAGTATCGCCAGATTACGGTGGGCTTAAGGGTTAATTTTGGTAACGAAGTATCATACACTAAACCCATACGCGGAGGCCAGTCGTTTTGAATATTGAAGAGATCCGCGAGTATTGCCTTGGCAAGGCCGGCGTAACCGAAAGTTTTCCGTTTGGCGAAGAAACCCTTGTTTTTAAGGTTGGCGATAAATTATTTCTATTGTCGGGACTGGGCGAGCATAGTTTTAACGTAAAATGCGACCCGGAGATGGCTGTTGACCTGCGCGAACAGTATAGCGAAGTGCAACCGGGCTATCACATGAATAAAAAGCACTGGAATACCGTGCGCACCGATGGCTCACTTACCCATAGACAGCTACGCCAGATGATTGATCATTCTTACAACCTGGTTAGGGCCAGCCAGCCTAAAAAACAACAGGCCGAAATTGCCGCGCTTGATGAGTAGCCAGCCAAAGTATTACTTATGAAAAGAGTCCTGATATTTTTTCTTTCGATGATTTACTGTTTAGAAGTTGACGCGCAGCAAACGCCCTTTGAGCTAAGCAGGGATAAAAATTATACGGCAACTTATGCCGAGGTGATGAGCTATTATCAGAACCTTGCCAAACAACAGCCGCAAATGCGCTTGTTCAATTACGGGATGACAGATATTGGAAAGCCGCTTACCCTGGTAGTACTTTCTAAAGATAAAGTATTTGACCCGCTGCAGATCAAAAAGCTAAATAAAAGGGTATTGCTCATTAACAACGGCATCCACCCCGGTGAGCCCGAAGGGATAGATGCCAGCATGATGCTGGCCCGAGACCTGCTGAAAAAAAACGAACTGCCAAAAGATGTGGTGATATGCTTTATAGCAGTTTACAATATTGACGGTAACATGAACCGGGGCATCTCCCGTGCCAACCAGAACGGACCGGGGGCTTATGGGTTCAGGGGCAACTACCGCAACCTTGACCTAAACCGCGATTTTATTAAGGCCGATAGTAAAAATGCTTTAGCCTTTGCACAGATCCTGAATACCTGGCAGCCCGAAGTTTTATTAGATAACCACGTTAGCGATGGTGCCGATTATCAGTATGTGATGACGCTGATAGAAACGCAAAAGGATAAGCAAAACCCGTTGCTGGCCGATTATACAGCCAAAACCATGACCGCCGACCTATACAAGGGGATGAAAAAGAGCGGTTATGAGATGATTCCCTATGGTGCCGGTGAAGAGGACCTGCCTGACTCCGGCATTGTAAGTTTTATGGAAACGCCGCGCTTTTCTACCGGTTTTGCAGCCCAGCACAACATTATCAGCTACATGACCGAGACGCACATGCTAAAACCATTTGCCCAGCGTTTGCAGGCCACTTATAATTTTATGCAACAGCTCATTGCTATTTGCCAACGGGATGCAAAGCAACTTGGCGACTTGAAAAAACGTGTTGATGCCGAAGTAAGCAATCAAAAAACATTTGGTTTAGCATGGGCGGTTGATAATAATAAGGTGGATACCATCACCTTTAAAGGCTATGTGGCAGGCTACAAAACCAGTGAAGTAAGCGGGTTAAAGCGCCTTTATTACGACCGCAGCAAGCCGTACACTAAAACCGTTAAGTTTTTTAATACTTATAAACCAACCGCAACAGCTGATAAACCCGTTGCCTACATTATACCGCAAGCCTGGGCAAAAGTGATAGATCTGTTTAAATTGAACAGGGTTGCCATGAGCCGCCTGAGCCATGATACTACCCTGAACCTGCAGATGTATTACATTGGCGATTACAAAACGGCTACACGGCCTTATGAGGGCCACTACATTCACACCAATGTTAAGCTGAACCCGGTAAACAGCAAGATCAGGTTTTATGAGGGCGATTATGTAGTTTATGTAAACCAGCCCATTAACCGTTACATTGTAGAAACGCTGGAGCCGCAGGGAGTAGATTCGTTTTTTGCCTGGAACTTCTTCGATTCGGTATTAGGTCAAAAAGAATATTTTTCTGATTATGTGTTTGAAGATATTGCTGCCGACCTATTAAAGAACGACCCGGCGCTGCGCAAAAAGCTTGACGATGAAAAGGCGGCCAACCCCGCTTTGGCCAACAGTGCGGCACAACAATTAAATTTTGTTTACCGCAATTCGCCTTACTTCGAAAAAACATTTATGCGATACCCCATCGGGCGATTGCTAACCGACACCAAACTTGATCTTAAATAATGGAATTACTACAGTATGCCCCTGTGGCATCCGTGATATTTATTTTAACTATTGCTACATCGCTTTGGGCATTTAATGATGAAAACATCTATGCCCGTTTTATATTGAACCCTTACGGCGTATCGCGCGGTGAGCGGGTGTACGCGGTGATCACCAGCGGGTTTATCCATAAAGACTGGAACCATTTGCTGTTTAACATGTTCTCGTACTTTTTCTTCGCTTTTCAGTTAGAGGAGTTGATAGGGCACTGGCAGTTCGGCCTGCTTTATATGCTCAGTTTGATTTTAAGCGATTTGCCATCTATCCAAAAACATAAAGAAGATATCTGGTATAATAGCCTGGGCGCTTCGGGAGCGGTAAGCGCCGTAATATTCAGCTATATTATGTATAACCCGCTGGCCAGCCTGGGTATTATGTTTATTCCAATTCCTATCCCTGCCTGGATCTTCGGAATTTTGTACCTGGTTTATTGCCACTTTGCGTCAAAGCACGCCAGAGATAACGTAAACCACGATGCACACTTGTTTGGCGCTATTAGTGGATTAGTGATCACCATTGCGCTTAGCCCGCATGTGGTGCATGATTTTATCACTAAATTTTAGTTAGGCAGTTCAATATCCGCGGCATTGATCTTATTACCGTCTTTGTCGAATAAAAAGCTCATCGGCTTTTCGGGATTTTTGATGATCTCTAACAGCAGGAACCCCCAGTTTTTCCAGAAATTTTCCAAAACCTGGCCGTATGTTTTATTTATCCAATCGTCAAACAGTGGTTTGCTGCTCATACCGCGAAGGGGCATGGCTTCGATATAGATCTCATCGCCAACGGGCAATATATTGTACTCGGGTAAGCGGTTAAACAGGTAGTTGGAGTAAAAAACACGTCCCGAAAACTCTTCAAACTGAATGGGATGCAGCGTATCGCCCTTTATTTGATCATAAATTTCGCGATGGTACATGCCGTTGGCGCCGTTGTCCTGCAGGCAAATCACCAGCCCAAAATCTTTTATGCGCAAGGCAAAAGTTTGGGTATTGATCTCGTCCCGGTAACCAAATTCCGCCTCGTTATTATCTACCCGGAACAAAAACAAACTGTATGGGGTAAAATCCTCAAAGTGCAGCGGCAGGTTGATGCTCTGCAGCATCATATGCAGGTGGCTGAATTTATGGATAATGGATTGTGATATATTAAAATCTTCGCCCTGTGAATGCATCAGCCGGATACCCGCCTGGATCTCGTTAAAGATGATACCGTAAAGCAGCTTTGCAGCCCATCGGTAAAGTTTGCTAGTGTCTAACGCCTTTACGCCATCGTAACCATTGGCAAATGCTGCGGCGATATCTTTTTCAAGCGGTTCTAAAAATTCGTCGTTTATGGCAGCCGAACAAGGGATTTTCAAATCCTTGTAAGTGGCGATTGTTTCATCGAGCAGTTTAAAAGGCTGATCTTCCAGGTTGTAAAGTGTCATTAGCCATTGCGGAAAAACCTGGATCTTTTCTTCCTCGCTGTTCAATATCTGCCCGCTCAGAAAGCACTGCTTATTGCTGAAGTTGAATTTTTGGAACGGGGAATAAATTTGTGCCGGCATGGCGGCAAAGATAAGCAGGATTTTAATTGTAAAACTTTAGCTTTGATATTTGACATGCAGCTTACTTACCAACCATTCGAACTACTGCTGAGGCACACTTTTACTATTGCCAAATTCTCCCGCAATTCTACCCCATTAATGCTGGTTCAGGTTACGCACGAAGGGCACACCGGTTATGGTGAAGCGAGCATGGTGCCATACATGGGCGAAAGCCATCAGACGGCTTTAGCGTTCTTAGACAAGGTTGATCCGTTAAATTTTAAATATCCATTCAATTATGACGAGATCATCGGTTACCTGGATAGCATTGCCCAAGGGCTGCCTGCTGTTAAAGCGGCAATTGACATTGCCCTGCATGATCTGGATGGCAAGCTGCAAGGCAAACCTTGCTGGCAGCTACTAGGCAGCAACCCCGGTTTAATGCCGGTAACAAGCTTTACAATTGGAATTGACACGAAAGAAATAGTTGTCCAAAAAGTTAAAGAGGCCGAAGGCTTAAAAGTTATTAAGGTGAAGCTGGGCCGCGATACGGATAAAGAGTTAATTCAAACTATACGCTCGGTTACCGATGTGCCGCTGTATGTAGATGCCAATCAAGGATGGACCGACCGCAAACAGAGCCTGGATATGGTCTATTGGTTAAAAGAGCAGGGTGTAAGGCTGGTAGAGCAACCTATGCTTAAAACCGACATGGATGGCAACGCCTGGCTTACCGAGCATAGCCCAATTCCCATCATTGGCGACGAAGCCGTGCAGCGCCTGCCTGATGTGGCGAAAGCAAAAGGTGTTTACCATGGCATCAATATCAAGCTCATGAAATCTGCCGGGATGCATGAAGCGCAGATGATGATCAAAAAAGCCCGTGAACTTGATATGAAAATATTGATAGGCTGTATGAGCGAAACCAGTTGTGCCACCCTTGCTGCCGCTGCCCTTGCCCCCCAGTGTGATTGGGCTGATTTAGACGGCCCGTTGCTTACCAGCAATAACCCGTACTTAACGCCGGACATGGTTAATGGTAAATGGGTTTTGACCGATGCGGCCGGATTAGGATTGCAGTTATAAACGGGATTAAAAGCATTCGCTTTAGTGCTGATAACATGCAATTCCTTCAGATTATCAACGCTAATTAGCTCCAACAAACAGCTTAAATCAAAAAGGGAATGCTTTCGCATCCCCCTTTCTTCGTTAGTTAATTATGAGTCAGTTTAGTTAATGCAATTTAAAGTTCTTCGTCGTGTTGTGAGATGTCAAGGCCTGCAATTTCTTCTTCAGGGGTTACGCGTAACGGGCTGATCAGGTCGGTAACTTTCAACAAAATAAATGCTCCTACGAACGCGAATACCGATACGGCAACCAGTGCAACCACGTGTTTGATAAATAATGCGGTTTCGCCATAAGCCAAGCCTTCGGCACCGGCGCTGTTGACTGCTTTGGTAGCGAAAATACCGGTCATCAGCATACCAACCATACCGCCCACACCGTGACAAGGGAAAACGTCCAGTGTATCGTCGATATTTGTTTTGCTTCTCCATATCACTACCAGGTTACTTACCACCGCGGCAACAATTCCTACAATTAATGAGCTTGATACCGTAATGAAACCGGCAGCGGGTGTAACCGCAACCAAACCAACAACAGCACCGATACAGGCACCCATCGCCGATGGTTTTTTACCTCTTAAGATATCAAAGAAAATCCATGACATTGCAGCCGCTGCAGACGCGGTAGTGGTAGTAGCCAGAGCGGTAGCTGCCAATTCACCTGACCCTAATGCTGAACCGGCGTTAAAGCCAAACCAGCCGAACCACAGCAAGCCGGTACCCAATATTACGTAGCTGATACGTGCAGGGGTATGAACTTCTTCTGCCCCGGTACGCTTTTTAAGATACAATGCTGATGCCAACGCTGCCCAGCCGGCGCTCATGTGCACAACGGTACCACCGGCAAAATCTAACACACCGTATTTAAAGAAAATACCTTGCGGATGCCATGTTGCGTGAGCAAGAGGGATGTAAATCACTACAATAAATAGTGTGATAAAAATCAAGTAAGAGTTAAAGCGGATACGCTCGGCAAATGCACCGGTAATTAGCGCCGGGGTAATAACCGCGAATTTTAACTGAAACATAGCGAACAGGATTACTGGAATTGTACCCCAGGCCACACCTAAAGTATTTTGCATCATAAAAAATGATTTAGGGTTACCTATCAAACCCATTCCGCCAACATCTTCGCCAAATGCCATACTGAAACCAAATACCACCCAGATGATAGTGATCAGGCCCATACATACAAAGCTTTGCAACATGGTAGATATGACGTTCTTTTTACGTACCATACCGCCGTAAAAGAAAGCGAGGCCCGGTGTCATTAATAATACCAGCGCCGTAGAGATAAGTAACCAGGCAATATCCGCACCGTTATAAGTGGTTGCCGGTTTTGCAGCTGCAACGTTACCCGGGAACATGAAAGCCAGGATAACTACAATAACAAGAATGCCAAAGGGTACAATTTTTTTCATTTTTTTAGTTATTTGTGATAAGTTAAGTTAGTTGTGCGTTTATGTTTTTAAGGGGTGGTTGGTGATTTTAACGGTCAGTCAAAATTGCCGTTCGCGCTGACATCTTTAAAAATGATTTTCTCATCCTTATATTGGTAAAACAAATTGATTTTTCATTTGACATGGAAAATCCCAATTGTAAATCATCACTTTGTATGCTTATTGAGCTATATTTACTTCGAGAAGGCAATATTTTATAAAATTTAGCCTTGGTATCCACATTAATCGACTTAACTTTTAAATTAATATTTAAATTTGGTTGCGGATATGGAACTATTTTGGTAGAATAAGCTAGAATAGCAATTGAAGTCATAAATATTGACGTCATAAAAACAAAATTTTTTGCTTTATTGGATTGCATAAGTTAAAAATATACTTTAAAAATCAATATGTCAATAAAAAACTCAATTTTTTAAGATAATTGTTTTTAAATATTATAAAATATGCAAATATATTACTCGTGATATGCTGAGAAACTAATTTAAGCTCCGGAAATCTGGTTGAAACTTTATAATAATTATGGGAGAAGAATAAGGAAGCATTAAAGTACCCGATTCACAATACTTATCGTATGATCATCAGATTTCCTGACATGGTATTAACATTGTTTTTAATAAGGTAATAATAACTGCCTGGCGGAAGTAATAGTCCTTTATAGGTGCCATCCCATGGCACACCGTAGCCTAATGAATTGAAAACTTTCTGCCCCTGGCGATTAAAGACTTCGATGGTGGTATTGGGATAGGCATCTACATCGCCGATATTCCAGGTATCGTTAATACCATCGCCATTAGGCGTAAAAGTATTGGGGACGAAGATCTTTAAATGTTCTCCGCCTATAGTGAGTACACCTGCCAAATATTTGAACAAATAATTAGGTGATAAGCCGTTTGATACACTAATTACATACTCCCCAATTGGCGAGCGTGTTATGGCGTTGGTGTACGCTGTCGGCTGGATCAATAAATTTTCAGGCTCCTCATTGTTTACAAACCCGGTATATGTAAGTGTAAGCGGCGGGTTAACCGCGCCAAAATCTTTCGTCAGGTTATTGGCGGTAACCGTAAGCAATACCGGTTCAACAATAACATCGCCCGGTGCGTAAACTATTTCATAGTTAGCTAATAAAAAACCATTGCTGCCCAATACATTCGACAGCGTAATGGCGCCGGGATATTTCCCAACAGCGGCTAATGCATCTGCACCTGCATTGTAGTTAAGTGCAACAGCGCTAACCGTATTGTTATTTTTTAAAGCACCCGCAACGATCTTGAATTTGTCAGATGCGTTATCATCGGGTAAGGGCGTGCCGTAAGTTTTAGTGACGTTATTTGTACCTATAGTGAGTGGCGCAGGCTTAACTATACAATCAACCAGGTTGATAATTGCATCATCCGCACCGCTACTAGTTACGATAATTTTGTCGTTTAAAGTGCCGGCCGGTGCGGTAGCTGCCAGTCGGGCGTAAATTGGAGTAGTGGCCAGGTCGGCAGTTAAAGGACTTAATAATTCGTTGTTCGATCCTTTAGTAATGGTAACAATATAAGTTTTTGTGGTAAATCTGTCTGGCGCGGTCACTACTGTGGTGATAATGGTGCTTCCATTTGTATTTAATGGTATGGGGGACGAAGCGGTGCCGGCTATAACCGGTTGACCGTTAACGGTTATGGTAGTGTTAGCGTCGGCTGGTATAATAGTTTGCTGGACGCTGGTTACCGCCGGCGTTACAGAACCGATATAATTGTTTGTGCCATCAATAGCCGTGAGATTGACAGATGGTGTTAGGTAAAGTTGGCTAACGTCCGTATTGGTCGATCCATTTTTATTCACGGTTACAGTGTACGTTTTGGCACTTACCCTGTCCGGAGCGGTAACAATAGTAGTTATAACCGTGCTCCCTGTTGTATTGAGTAACACAGGAACAGATGCGGACCCATTTCTAACAGCTGTGCCGTTTACGGTAACCGTTGCATTCGGATCGTCGGGAATTACAGATAGCTGCACACTGTTAACCGATGGAGCGACAGAGGTTAAATAGGCGGACTGCGAAATTGGGGTAAGGGTTTCGGCAGGTGTTAATGAGATTTGCCTGATAGCGGTATTGGTAGAACCATTTTTGCTCACTATTAACTTTATAGTTCTGCTGGATACGCCATCTTGTGCTTTTATAACTGTGGTTATTGTAGTAGTTCCTGTTGGGTTCAGGGGGATCGCTTCAGATGCAACGCCTGCACTTGCAAGCGCACCATTTATTCTCAAGGTTGCATTTTTATCCTGTGGCGTAATTGTCTGCAGGATGCTGTTAACGTCGGCAGCAACCGAGGTGGTAAAGTCGTTCGTGCCCGGTACCTGTATAAGCGTTGAGTTAGGTGATAATGTGATGTTAGAGACCGAGGTATTGGACGAGCCGTTTTTGCTGATGATAAGCGAGTAAGTTTGGGTAGTAAGCCCATCCTCGGCTGTAACAACATTAGTAATAGTAGTAGTGCCGGTTGCGTTTAGCGGGATAGGCTGAGATGGCGCACCCGAGGTAGCCGCAACACCATTTACTTTAATCTTCGCATTTGGATCGACAGTGGTAATAATTTCCTGTACACTTGTGGCATCCAGGCTTACAGAAGTGGTGTAATTTTGAGTGCCTAACGCCTGACCTATTGTTGATGGTATAGTTAGCGAAAGCTTGGCAAGGTTAGCATTTGACGATCCTTTTTTATTCACGATAACGGTATAAGTGACGGTAGTCGTGCCATTTGGTGCAGTTATTCCAACCGCAATGCTGGTTGTGCCGGTTGTATTTAACGGTATAGGATTGGAAAATTCCCCCGATGATATCAGTACGCCGTTTATTTTAATCACTTGTTGCTCGTCATTGGCAGTAGCAGCTAATTGAACAGTGGCGAGGGTTGAGCTAACCGAAACGTTGTAGTTACGTGTGTTACCGATTTGAGTAAAATATGAAAAAGGCAAAAGTGTAAACCTTGCAAAGCTGGTGTTGGTTAGCGAACTTTTGTTTACCGTTATAATGTAAGTTTGGTTAGTTATCCCATCCTGTGCGGTTATGGTGGTTGTGATGGTCGTAGTGCCTGTACTATTAAGCGTAACAGGTGCCGAAGCCGTACCGGATGCCGTAATTATTCCGTTTACTTTTATTACCGAATTGGCATCGCTCGCTACCGCTATTAACTGTAACGAATTAACACCCGATGGCACTGTTGTAACGTAATTGGTAGTTCCCAACGTGCGGTTAAGCGTATACGATGGTGTTGTGATCAGTTGCGCTAATCCGGCGTTAGACGATTTGGTGTTAATAACTGTCAAATTATACGTTTTAACGGTTACGCCGTCCTGAGCGGTAACGGTAACCGGTACCTGGTTAGGGCCGTTTTGTAAACTGATGCTTCCTGATGTGCTGCCTGGCGCAACCACCTGTCCGTTAACCTTTACTGTCGCGCCGGAATTATTCACAGTCGGGGTAACGGTAATTGCGCCATTGTAAACAGTGGTAGTGTAATCCAGCGTACCCGGTGTAAATGTTGGGCTGATTGTCCCCTGGTCGGTACTTAAATTTGATAGCGTGGCGTCGGACGAACCTGCCCTGGTGATGTTAAGTGCGTAGTTTTTTGTAGTGATACCGTTTTGGGCTGTGACGGTTATAGCTATGACATTTTGCCCGGGGTTCAAGGATATTGACCCGGACGATGCCCCACCCGGCAAGTCAACCCCATTTATTTTGACAGAAGCTGCTGCAGATGCCGTAACCGGTCTGACATTAATCGCTTCTACGCTATTTTCAACCGTGGCGGTAAACGTTGTGGTGCCGTTATCCGTAGTAGTTGTACGGGCAACGTCCGGGTTCAAATTAATATAGCTTAGATCTGCATTATCATCGTTCAGGGCAATTAAATTTGAAAACGTTATACCATCCGCACTTACTTCAAAACCGGCGGGAGGTTTTATCTCAACCCCAGACCTTAAGTACTTGCCTGATACCGTAAAGATTCCAACAGCCGACAGCGTACCGTAAACGGTGTTTAAGGTGATATCCGGATTGGTAATGGTTATAACCGGTACTGTAGGGTTAACCGTGATATTTAAAGTGATTACCGGGCAACCTGCTGCACCTAATGCTGTTACGAATGCAACAATCGGGTTATTCCCGCTGTTTATTGCCTTAAAAGGAGAAATATTGCCGGTGCCGCGTGCTGGTAACCCTATCTGGGGGTTGCTGTTTACCCAATTGTAACTGCAGCCGGTATTTAAGAAATTGATGGAAGTAGTGAAAGCGCCATTATCAACTAACTGATTGGATTGCGCCCAAGATTGCCGACTAAGCGTAACTATAAACGTTATAATGCCTATAACAAGCAATAAGCGTTTCATGGATTTCAACAGTTATAGCAGGGGTTAAACTAAAGCGCTAATTTAATTATATTTTTTAATGGTTATGCGCTGATAATCATTTACTTCTAAATGAAGTAGCGTTGTGTAATTATAACACAAGGCTAAAGATTAAATAGTGTCAATTGAGTTGAAGGCGCTTTCTCAACCGGTATAGGTGCCGTGAAATTTGATAGGGTGATACCAAGCAGCCTTACACGGTCAGTGTCCGTAAAGGCTTGTTGCAGTAGGTTTTTGGCTGTGTTTAAAATAGTATCTGTTTCATTTAAAAAGGCAGGGAATGACTGGCTACGGGTAACCTGCCTAAAATCGCTGTACTTAATTTTAATTGTTACCGTACGGCCTTTAAGTTGGTGCTTTACCAGGCGGTCATGCACCACAAGCGCAATTTTTTCTAACTCCGAATACATTTCCTCTAACGATGTCAGATCATAAGCAAAAGTGTCTTCGGCACCTACAGATTTTGTTTCGCGGTGGGGTTGTACCGGGCGGTCGTCTATACCCCTCACAATTCGGTAATAAAAGCTGCCCGCTTTGCCAAAATGCTGTTTAATCTCCTGCTCAGTTAGCTTCTTAAGGTCGGCGCCGGTAAATAATCCCATCCGTTTCATTTTATCGGCAGTTACCCTGCCCACTCCATAAAATTTTTCAACGGGAAGGTTTTCTATAAAGTTCTCAATGGCTGACGGGCCGATAAATGTGAGCCCGTCCGGCTTTTGCATATCTGACGCTACCTTAGCCACAAACTTGTTTACCGAAACCCCTGCAGATGCGGTTAAATTCAATTCGTTTTTAATGGCCTGTTTAATTTCTTTGGCAATATCAATGGCCGAGCCAATGCCCAGCTTATCTTCGGTCACATCCAGGTAAGCTTCATCTAACGACAGGGGTTCTATCAGGTCGGTGTAGCGGCTAAATATCTCCCTGATATGCTGCGATACATCCTTATATACCGCAAAGCGGGGGCGCACAAATAAAGCATGAGGGCATAGCTTTAACGCTTGCTTAGATGGCATGGCCGAGCGTATCCCAAACTTTCTGGCCTCATAGCTGGCGGTAGCAACCACCCCACCGCGCCCTTCCGGCAGGCCGCCAACCACCAAAGGTTTGTTCCTGTATTCCGGAAAGTCGCGCTGCTCTACCGACGCGTAGAAAGCATCCATATCAATATGGATAATTTTTCGGCGTGCAGGTGTTGCTTTTTCTTCCAAAACTAGGCTTAGATATTAAATTGCTTAATTATTTATCTTTGTTAAAGGTAAACACCAGCACTTAAAAAATAGTATGTCATCTCATCATATCATACGCGAAAAACAAGAACCTGCCTTGCTGATCTTAGGGCTTGATAATTTTGACGACGAATTTTTAGGGCAGTTGCTGGAATGGAGCCCAACCATAATTACCACGCCACTTACCGCCGAGCAGATGAATTCCCAGGGGATTAGAGTCGATATAGTGATCAGCAACGATGTGTTGGATGTGCAGTCGGATGTCAGGCTGATCAAAACCGATGGGAATGTTGTTGCTACCGTGTTAGATTTCCTGATTGCCAATGATTACAAAGCGGTAAACATTATTACTGACGATTTCCGGACGGAAGATTTTTTGCGATATGCGGACAAAATCAACCTGGTGATATTTTTCGGCGATAAGAAGATCTATCCTGTTACAACCGGGTTTAGTAAGTGGAAGCCCGCAGCAGAAATTATTACGGTTTTATCGCCATTTGGCAGTTTACAGGCCACCGGCTTAACCCTTTCAAATGCGGCAAATTACCATACAATTGCCGATGGCTTTTTTACCCTCCGTTTTAACGAGCCGTTCTTATTTATCTCAGAAGACATCTGATGTTCGTCGCCCTAATTAAGGCACATAGATCAATGGCTGGCTTTTTGTTAAAAATAATTAAACCCAGGTTAAACCGTTGGTGCGGTTTATAGTCTTAAATACATCAGCATAATAAACTGAGCTATTATAATCTTTCATCATGAAAATTACATATAAAAAATTCTTAACATTAACACTAAGCGGGCTTTTAGGCCTGTTCTTAGCGCTGCCCGTGAGTGCCCAAAGGGGTGCGCGCGGCGGAGGTGGCGGCGGCAGTTTTGGTGGCGGCGGTGGCCATTCATCAGGTGGTGGGTTTAGCCGCGGCGGCGGTGGTGGTTTCAGCAGGCCCTCTGGTGGTGGCGGTTTTAGCCGTCCCTCTGGCGGTGTTGGCATCAGCAGGCCGCAGGGTGGTTTTAACAGGCCACAATCGTCTGCAATTTCACCTCAACGTGGCGGCGGCTTTTCGCAGGGGGGCTTCAACAGAGGTTCTCGCCCGGGTAGTGGTTCTATAACCAACGGTTTCCAAAACAGGGGCGCTTTCGGCCGTCCCGGATTTAACAATGGTGTTACCCGCGGCAACTTTGGCAACCGCTCTTCATTTGGTAACCGTTCTGCATTTGGTTACCGTGGCAATTACGGTCGTAATTATGGCAGGGGCAATTATGGCCGCGGCGGTTTTGGTTACAGGCCGCGTTACTATGGGTCGCGCTATTTTGGCTATGGCTTTTACAACCACCGTGGTTACTATAATTCTTACTACCTGCCACGTATAGGTTTTAGCATTGGTGTGTTACCATTTGGTTACTATCCGTTCTATTATGGCGACCTTCAGTATTATTACAGCGATGGTTTATACTATCAGCAATACAACAACCAATATACTGTAGTTGAACCGCCGGTTGGTGCACAGGTCAACTCCCTGCCATCAAAAGCCGAGGCTATTACGATAAATGGTGAGCAGTACTACGAATCGAACGGTGTTTATTACCGCGCAGTTACTAAAGATGACGGTACTGTAGTGTACGAAGTTGCCGGTAAAGATGGTGAGCTGAATACCGAAGAAGGCGGTGGCGGCGACCCTAACTATACCAGCGGCGATACAAACTATTCTAATACGAATGGCGCTTACGATGAAGCACAGCTGCAGGTTGGCGATATTGTAAAAGTATTGCCGGATGATAGCCGTAAGATAAAAGTTAACGGTGAGAAACTGTTTGTATCACCGGAAGGTACCTACTTTCAGGAGCAAAAAGACGCCGAAAACAACAAGGTTTACAAAGTAGTTGGCCTTGCCGGAGATGAGCCGGACGATCAGCAAAAATAATTATAGCGGTAATTCCCTTGAAAGGCAGCACCACCCGGTAGCTGCCTTTTTTATTGCTTATGTTTTGCCTAAATTTATCCGGATATGATCAAACAACCGCTTGCACTGTTTATCAACCTTTTATTGTTTACGGTACTTGGCTCGTGCAAGCCCGCGCCGCAGTTGCCGGTATTTAGGGCCGATCATAAATATTTTCAGTACACGGGGCGGGTGGATTTTAGCGACCCGCAGAAACCAAAATTCTGGTCGCCGGGGATTTACATCACTGCAAGGTTTAAGGGACCGGATTGTGATCTGTTGATCAACGATGAGGCATTAGGCGATTACAGCCTTAACTATATAGAAGTTATTATTGATAACAAACCGCCGGTAAGGCTGCAAACAAAAGGAAAAATTAATACCATTAACATAGCCAGCGGGTTATCCAACACTGCGCATACAGTAGTGATTTGTAAAGATACCGAATCCGGGGTTGGCTACCTGGAGTTTTTAGGCTTGCGATGCGCCGAACTGTTACCACCGCCCGCAAGGCCGGTCCGCTCTGTTGAGTACATTGGCGATTCAATTACATCAGGAACAGGGAGCGATGTATCTGTAATTGCCTGTGGTGCCGGCCATTGGTACGATCAGCATAACGCTTACCAAAGTTATGGTGCCCGTACATCGCGGGCTTTAAGCGCGCAATGGCAACTCACCGCAGTTGCAGGGATAGGACTTATACACAGCTGCTGCGACATGGGAATTACTATGCCGCAGGTATTCGATAAAATGAACCTTCGTGCCAATCAGGGCGCTTATCAATTCAAAAGTTATCAGCCTGATGTAGTAACCATGTGTCTTGGCCAGAATGATGGGGTGCAGGATTCTGCTCAATTTTGCGGTGCCTACGTAAAATTTATTAAGGATGTGCGCAGCAAATATCCTAAGGCAGATATTGTGTGCCTTACCAGCCCGATGGCAGCAGATGCAAAATTCCTGGCTATGCTAAAGCGATACCTAACCGGCGTTGTTGCTGCTGTTAATGCCGGCGGCGATGCAAAGGTGAGCAAATTCTTTTTTTCGCGCAGTTTCAACAGTGGTTGCGATCATCACCCGGATATTACTGAACATGCGCTTATTGCCAGGGAGCTTACGGCCTATATTAAAAAGCTTAAAAGCTGGTAGCAATTCAATTAACGCAAAACCTTTTTAAACCTGATGTATTGTTATAGTATATAACAACATTATGGAAAGACATGATCATACCGCCATCCTGGAAAAACTGTTGGCATGCGTTGCCGCCTGCGAGCATTGTGCTACTGCCTGTTTAAATGAGGATGATGTAAAACCGATGGTCCGCTGTGTTACGCTTGACCGTGATTGTGCCGACATTTGCTCTTTAACGGCACGCCTGCTGCAACGCGAATCTGAAATTGCCCACCAGTTTTTAGTGCTTTGTGAAGAGATTTGCATTATGTGTGCTAAAGAATGCGACATGCATGAACACGACCACTGCCAGGCTTGTGCCGAAGCCTGCCGCCAGTGTGCCGAAGCTTGCCACAAACATCATCAGCCGATTACCCAGGACTAACCACTTAAATCGCCCGATGAAAGCATTGGTATTGAATTGCACCCTTAAGCCCTCGCCTCACCGCTCAAATACCGAGGCGTTGGTTAAAGAATTTATGACCGAACTGGAAAAGCTGGAGGTAGAAACGACGCTTATCCGTGTGGCCGACCATAACATCCTTCCGGGCAGTTGGTCTGACATGGGCGATGGTGATACCTGGCCGGTGATACTGAAACAAATGCTTGAATCGGAAATACTGATCATTGCCTCGCCAACCTGGATGGGCACCATGAGCAGCATGGCCTTAAAGGTTTTGGAGCGGATGAACGGCCTTTACAAGGAAAAGGATGAACAGGGCAGGCCGCTTACCTTTAATCGTGTAGCGGGGTTTGTAGTAACCGGTGCCGAAGATGGCGCCCGCCATGTGGTGACAGAAATTGCCGGTGCGCTGATGGACCTCGGCTTCACTATCCCGCCCCAATCTTACACTTATTGGAATAACGGCCCCGGCCCGGGTGATAGCTACCTTAAATCTGATAACCGTAAAGAGTGGACGTTAGAAACAGGCAAAGCCGCAGCTGCCAACATTGTGGCTGTAGCTACGGCTTTGAAAAAATCTCCGATTGGGTGATCGTATTACCAATGCTAAGCTCTGAAAATATGCATTTGAGTACCAATACCCCCGAGGTGCTTAAATTAACTTATCAGGTGTTATAGGCAGGTCGCGCACGCGTTTACCGGTGGAATTATACACAGCATTCGCTATCGCGGCAGACATTCCGATAAGCGCAATCTCACCCATGCCCTTAGCCCCCATAGCATTTATCTGCGGATCAGGTTTGTTTACAAACATCGCTTCGATCTGTGGGATATCTGCATTTACGGGCACATGATAATCGGCTAAATTGTTATTTACGTAACGGCCATAACGCTGATCTATCACACCCTCTTCCATCAGGGCCATACCAATACCGCCGATAGCCCCGCCCACAATTTGGCTGCGCGCCGTTTTGGGGCTCACAATGCTGCCCGAGTCTGCCACGCATACTACCTTATCTACCTTTACCACGCCTGTTGTAGGGTGCACCAAAACTTTTGTAAAATGCACCGACCACGACTGCATGGAATATTTGCGCCCTTCGGAACCTAAGGACGACTGCACCGTTACATCCAGCGATGGCAGGTTGTTATCCTTTAAAACCTTCGCATAATCGGGATTGTCTGATCCGCCGTTGCCAATCAGCTTTTGAAATTTTTGTTTCAGATCGCGGCAGGCATCGTAAACAGCGCCGCCCACTGTAGCCGTTGTAGCCGACCCGCCTTGCATTGGTGCTTCGGGTAAAGATGAGTCGCCCATTTCAAAGATCACCTTATCTGGCGATATGCCTAATTCTTTAGCGGCTATCAGTGTCATGGCGGTTCCCGTACCGGGGCCAATATCGCTTACAGCGGTTTGCAGGGTAAGCATACCGTTTGCACCCATAATCGCCTTAACAGAGGCTTTATCGCGATAAGCGCCAAACATGCCGCCGCCCATTCCGTATCCTACCAGCCAGCCATTGTGCAGGTTGGCCGCAGGCTCGGCCTTGCGGTTGTCCCAGCCAATTTGTTTAGCGCCCATTTCATAAGCCTCGTCCAGGTATTTGCTGCTGTATGGCTTCCCGTCCTCCGGATCTACCTTGGCGTAATTGATCAGCCGTAGTTTTATCGGATCTATTTTAAGTTTGTAGGATAACTCATCCAGGGCAGATTCAAGCGCAAAAGCGCCTGTTGCTTCGCCGGGGCCGCGCATCCAGGTAGGGGTGCCTACATCCAGCGATACAATTTTGTAATGCGTGGTAACATTAGGGCAGGCGTAAAGGCCTTTACTGGTATTAACCGGCCCTTCTGCAAAATCCTCATATGATGATGTTTGGCCGGCAGCCTGGTGGGTAATGCCCACTAACTTACCGTCGGCGGTTGCACCCATTCCTATTTTTTGCCAGGTGTACGGGCGATAGCCCACAGCGGTAAACATATCCGGGCGGCTTAACACCAGTTTAACCGGCCTGTTAACCAGCTTTGCACCCAAAATAGCTGCAATTTCATGCGGCCAAACTTGTAATGCACTACCAAATGCACCCCCAACAAATTTGGAGTTAACCTGCACATTTTCATTCTTCAGTTTAAAGGCTTTTGCAATATCGCCACGGGTAGCTTGTACGCCCTGGGTTTTATCCCAAACGGTAAGCTTATCGTCCCCATCCCATTTGGCGATGATGGCGTGCAACTCCATCGGATTGTGAAATTCGTTGGGAATAGTGTATTCCTGCTCCAGTTTAACAGGGGCGTTTTGCCACGCGTCCTTTGTACCGCGTGTAGTTTCTTTTCCACCCCAGGGCTCTTTCCCTTTACTGATATCTTCGGGCGGATGGGTGTCATGTGCTTCTTTGTTGTAAGTTGCTTTAACTAATGATGCCGCGTACTGTGCGCGCTCAAAAGTATCGGCTATTACCATAGCCACCGGGTGATTGTTATACAAGATCTTACTGTCGTCAAAGATCTTTATCGGGCCACTTTTGGCTTCGGGCTTACCCGGGTTTTTAGCTTTTTGATGTCCCGGTACTTTTGGCGAATTCAGATAGGTTACCACCGCTAACACACCCGGCGCTTTTTCGGCAGCTTTTATATCAATAGTAGCAATAGTGCCTTTTGTAATTGTGCTACCCACTAAAACGGCATAAGTCATGCCGTCCGGTTTGTACTCGGCAGAATATTTAGCGGCGCCGGTTACTTTAGCGCGGCCGTCTATACGGCTCAGGCCCTCGGCCGAAGTTGGTATTGCTGAAATTGTTGCTTCTTCCATCATCATATTAAACTAAGCCTGCTGCATGTTTTAACGCCTCGACAATACTTGCCGGGGCTAATTTTAATTTAAACGAGTTGTGCCCGTAGCCTTTTGCACCTTGCATAGCGATAAGTGCGGCTGCTTTAAAGCTGTCTTCGGTAGCCGGTTTGCCGGCTAATGCCTTTTCGGCATCGAACAAACGCCAGGGTTTGTGGGCCACGCCACCCATAGCAAGGCGTGCATTTTGAATGACCCCATTTTGGATATCCAACGCAGCCGCTACAGAAACCAGCGCAAAGGCGTATGATTGCCTGTCGCGTACTTTAAGATAGTAGCTGTTTTTAGCAAAGTTGTTTTCCGGGATCTCTACAGATAAGATCATTTCGTCGGTAGCCAGCTTGTTATCCAGCTGCGGTGTTTCGCCCGGCAGGCGGTGGAATTCGGTAAAAGGGATCCGCCTTTGGCCGGTTTTGCCGGCGATAACCACTGTTGCATCAAGGGCGGCAAGTGCAACACACATATCGCTTGGGTGCACGGCTATACATTTAGGGCTAGTTCCAAATATGGCATGCATGCGGTTGTACCCTCCAATAGCGCCGCAACCTGTTCCCGGTGCCCGTTTGTTACAAGGCATTGTAGTATCGTAAAAATAAGGGCAACGGGTACGCTGCATCATGTTGCCGCCAACGGTTGCCATATTACGCAACTGCGGCGATGCGCCGGCTTTTAAAGCCATAGCTAAAAGCGGCTGTAATTGCATCACTGATGCGTTTTCTGATACTACGCTATTTAAAGCAAGCGCGCCGATATGAAGCGTGCTTTTTACAACGCTTATTTCTTTTAAAGGCAGCGCGTTGATATCTATCAACCTATCGGGAGCCATTACGCCTTTCTTCATCAGATCTACCAGGTTGGTGCCGCCGGCTATTATTTTTGCGCCGGGTTTGCCAATGGCCGCGATGGCCACAGCCTCAGATGCAGGTTTTACGTAGGTGAATTGTTTCATACGGCTTGTCCTCCGTTCTTCACTTCTAAAATGGCGTTCACAATATTGGGGTAAGCCCCGCAGCGGCAAATGTTGCCGCTCATGTATTCTCTTATTTCGCCCTCGCTGTTGGCATGCCCTTCCTTAATACATGCCACTGCCGACATGATTTGCCCGGGTGTGCAATACCCGCACTGGAAACCATCATGTTTTAAAAATGCTTCTTGCATGGGGTGCAGGTCGTCTCCTTTGGCCAGGCCTTCGATGGTGGTTACTTTTTTACCGTTCACCATTACGCCAAGCGTTAAACACGAGTTTACCCTTGTACCGTCCACATGTATGGTGCATGCGCCACATTGGCCATGGTCACAGCCTTTTTTGGTGCCGGTAAGGTCGAGCTGCTCGCGCAGGATATCTAACAGGGTTGACCGTGGTTCAACCGAAAGTTTATATGGCTTGCCATTGACTTCCATTCTTAGCGGCATTTTCTCCAATGCTCCGGCCAGCTTTTCATCAATGTGCTCATCGGCAGCTTTTAACGCGGTGGCTGGTGTTAACGCTACGGCGGTTATCAATCCGGATTGCTTCAGAAAACTACGGCGCGAGGAATCTTGAATGTCATGGTCTTGCAGGTCGACCTGACAGTTATTTTGTTTTTCCATAAATAAAGGCTTAACGAAGTGTAAGTTAAAGATTTGATTGCCTAACTATCAAATCAAAAGCTTATTTATAACGATACTAAAAAGCATGGTGCCGATATTATTACCTTTGCATTTATGATTGATGTTGTATTAAAAAAGGGCAAAGAGAAAGCGGTACTACATAAACACCCCTGGGTATTTTCGGGCGCTATAGAAACTGTTAAGGGTAAACCGGTTAACGGAGAGATCATCCGGTTGCTGGATGCGAAAAAGGATTTCTTGGCCTATGGTTTTTATAACGATCAATCGCGTGTGGCGGTACGTTTGCTGGAATGGGACGAAAATGTTGCTGTTGACGAGCACTGGTTTCGTGAAAAGGTACGGACCGCCATTGCCGGCCGTGCACATATCCTGGCAGATGGCAGTACCGATACCTGCAGGCTGATCTTCAGCGAATCTGATTACCTGCCCGGGTTAATAGTAGATAAATATGCAGATCACCTGGCTGTACAGGTGCTTACATCGGGCATGCAGAATGCGCTGCCGGTTATTATAGATGAATTGAACACGGTACTTAAACCCGCAAGCATTTTTGACAAAAGTGATGCCGCATCGCGATTGCATGAAGGGTTGACGACAGATAACAGTTTGTTAGCAGGCAATCAGCCGCCCGAACTGGTAATGGTAAAAGAGAATGGAATTACCTACGGCATCAACATCGCCGAAGGGCAAAAATCGGGATTTTACTGCGACCAGCGCTATAACCGCCAGGTGTTGGCCAGTTACGCTAAGGGTAAAAAAGTGCTGGATTGTTTTAGCTATACCGGTGGCTTTAGCCTGAATAGTTTAATGAATGGCGCAGCGCAGGTTACCAGTGTTGACAGCTCGGCACTGGCGTTGGAAACGTTGCAGGAAAACATCAGGTTGAATGGATTTGAAAATACAAAGCACAATGCCATTAAATCAGACGTAAACGTGCAGTTACGCAAATTTAGGGATGAGGGCGAAATGTTTGATGTTATCGTACTCGATCCGCCTAAATATGCGCCGTCTCGTTCGGCGTTAGACAGGGCCTCCCGCGCCTACAAAGACCTGAACCGTTTAGGCATGCAGTTGCTTAATAGCGGCGGCTTACTGGCTACGTTCTCCTGCTCGGGCGCTATGGATATGGAGACTTTTAAGCAGGTATTGGCATGGGCTGCGTTAGATGCCGGTAAGCAGGTGCAGTTTGTTTATCAGTTCCATCAACCCGAAGACCATCCCGTTAGGGCGTCCTTTCCGGAAGGTGAGTACCTCAAAGGGCTGTTGTGCAGGGTGTGGTAATTAGCCCAGTATCTCTTTAATATCCTCTGCTGAAAGCGACTTGATAAAGCTTTCTTCGGTAGTTATCAGCGAGCGGGCAACGCTTAATTTGCGCTGCTGCAGGGCCAGGATCTTTTCTTCGACCGTATCTTTGGTGATAAACTTATAGATGAACACGTTTTTGGTTTGGCCAATGCGGTGCGTACGATCTATGGCTTGCTGCTCTACAGCCGGGTTCCACCATGGATCCAGGATAAATACATAATCCGCTTCGGTTAAATTCAAACCCACACCACCGGCTTTTATAGAGATGAGGAACACTCTTGTTTTTTTATCTTCCTGAAACTGCCTTACTACATCGCCGCGGTTTTGGGTACTGCCATCCAGATAAACGTATGGAATGCCTTCCTTATTAAAGTGTTCGCGGTAAATGGTGAGCTGCTTTACAAATTGCGAAAAGATGAGCACTTTATGGCCACCATCCAGCACACTTGCCAGCGTATGTATTACGTTCTCGAATTTGCCCGAATCGCCCTCGTAATCGGCATCAATCATGGAAGGGTGGTTTGCTATCTGCCGGAGTTTGATCAGCCCCTGCAGCACCTGGATCTGGGTTTTGGCGTAGGTGCCATCCTCAAGGCTTTTAAGCAGTTCGTTACGATATTCGGATTTTACCTTGTCGTAAACCTCGGCCTGTTCATCGCTCATCTGGCAATAAAACAAATTCTCGGTTTTTGGCGGCAGTTCGGTAGCTACCTGCTCTTTGGTGCGGCGCAGCACAAATGGTTTTATAATTGCCTGCAGCTTGCGGGCTTTTTCCTCGTCCTTCTTTTTTTCTATCGGCGTTACAAATTCATTCAGAAAAAATTGTTGCGCTCCTAATAAGCCCGGATTGATAAACGACATCTGTGTCCAAAGGTCGTTCACTGAATTTTCTACCGGGGTACCGCTTAGTATTAGCTTGAAGCGTGATTTTAGCTGCCGTACCGATTGAAAAGATTTAGACGACGGGTTTTTGATGTTTTGGCTTTCGTCCAATATCACGTAGTCAAAGTAGTAAGCCTTAAACATTTCAATATCTATGCGGCTGATGCCATAAGTTGTGATAATTACATCATAATTGGCAAAAACTTCGGCCGATTTATAACGGAACGCCCCGGTGTGAACCATTAACCGCAGTTGAGGGGCGAATTTTTTAGCCTCGTTGAGCCAGTTGTATATAAGCGAGGTAGGCATGATAACCAGGGATGTAGCCTTACTCCCCGCATTCTCGGTATCTTCTTTATGTTTTTGCAGTAGCGCCAGGGTTTGGATAGTTTTACCTAAACCCATATCATCTGCCAGGCATCCGCCAAAATGGAATTCCTTTAAAAAATGGAACCAGTTATATCCTGCTTTTTGATACGGACGTAAGCTGCCGGCAAAATTAACCGGCATGGGTACATCTGCAGTTTGTTCAAAATTAGTAAGTTTTTGAAGCTTACGGTTCATGGCAATTTCTGCCATTTCGCCATCCTGCAGGTCGCTTACCAGGCCAAGATGATGACGTCGCAACTTAAGCTGATCGCCGCCCTCGCTAAAGTGCAGCAGGTTGCCATATTGCGAAAACCATTGTTCCGGAATTACAGCTATCTCACCGGACGGCAGCACAAACTCTTTCTTATGATTAAGTATGTGATTTTTTAGCTGAATAAACGGTATACGATACGGGCCAAAATAAACTACCGCGTTAATATCAAACCAGTCGTTATTTTCCGTGATCTCCAGGTCTATTTTTGTGTTGCCAAAAACGTAGCGTTTCTGCCCGTCAGGTTGTTCGATTTCAAAACCCGATGCGATCAGCTGATCGTGATGTTGGTTAAGCCACTCAAACACCGGGAAAGTCTTTTCGCTGTCTTCGTCGCGCCCGGCAACTTCCAGGTTCTGAAACAGTGAAGATGCCGTTTGCAGGCCCATAGCCTCGAGCTGGGCAAGCTTGCCTTTTTCCCAGCTAACAGAGCGCTTGATGCGGTGAAAAAGGTAATCGTCGCCCGTCCGCTCCATCCGTACAGACACCTGCCTGCCATCGCCGTAAGGGAAAACATAGCCTGCATACTTAAAGTACAGTTGCAACTGTGATGTGCCGCCTTCTACATATATCGGCTTTAAAACAGGTATCGCCTCGTGCTTTTCGGTATTGATGGTAAAGCCTTCGGCGTAAACGTTATGCTTTTCTATAAGCGGGGCAACAAACTTTTCAAAGTAGGATACCTCTGAAGATTTGGGGATGGAGATGTAGCGTTTGTTTAAAAACGGCAAAAGCTTTTTGCCTTCTATTTCCTTATCAAAGTAATACAGGGTATCATCAAGCAGCATCCACGCAGGGTGGTTGCAAATGATCTCGGCATCTTTAAACATAAATTCGATACGCATCCCCAGGTATTTAATGGTAGGGAAGTACCTGATCTCTTCTTCGTTTCGCCTGAAATGGAACAGTACTGATGCGGCATCATGCGCAATTTCAACCTTGCGGCCGGCAGGGTAACCCTCCTTGCTCATCAGGTAAATTTGTTTATTGCCTAATAAACCCAACGCTTCCGAAAGTTTCTTTTCCATCTTGGGGCGGATGGTTTCGAAAAGCTGCTCGTTAAAAACCTTTGCAAAAAACTCGAATGGCCGGATAGGTTTTTTATAGAATTTTTTAATAATGTTACCCTGCTCAATATCTTCCAGGATCTTGATCAGCTTACGGTCTACATCATCTATACATTCCGAAAATTCTTCGGCAGTGTTACTAAAAAGGCGCTGATGGGTAAAAGAAAAGCCGCCATTTGGGTTTAGCTGTACAATATGCGGTTCTATAACATACGACAGGTAGTCATGCCGGGCAATGGCATATATGATCTGGCATGGTTTACTACTGTCTACGCGTAACATCAATTTTTCGGGGTAGGTAAAAAATTAATGAAAGCTACATCAACAAAAAATTCAAACGTAAACTAAAAAGTTTGTATCAAAAAATTTTGCAGCCAAATTTTACTAACAAGCGTGGTAAACCTTAATAACGGTTACTCATTAAGCAGGTCTTTTAAGCTTTCAAGCGTATCGGCCTCTTCTTTAGGTTTATCGTGCCGCCAGCGCAGTATACGCGGGAAACGCAGCGCAATGCCCGATTTATGCCGTGTTGACCGATTGATGCCTTCAAAGCCTATTTCAAATACCAGCTCGGGTTTTACGGTGCGCACCGGCCCAAATTTTTCGAGCGTGTTGCGTTTAATAAAGTAATCCACTTTGTTTATCTCGGCATCTGTAAGCCCGCTATAAGCCTTGGCAAAGGGCACCAGCTTATCACCATCCCAAACGGCGAAGGTGTAATCGGTATAGAGATCGGCGCGGCGGCCATGACCTTTTTGCGCGTAGATCATTACCGCATCAACAGACAATGGGTCGATCTTCCATTTCCACCAGTCGCCACGCTTGCGTCCAACCTGGTAGGTAGCGCTTTTACGCTTTAACATGATACCCTCGGCAATCATTGCGCGCGATTGTTCACGGATGGTTTCCAGCTCTTGCCAGGTATCAAATTTTATTAACGACGAGATACGAAATACTTCCGGAAACATGCTTTGCGCCTGTAAGCTTTCGAGTATTTCCCGCCGTTCTGACTGGCTTTTATAGCGGATATCCTCGCCCCCATATTCCAGGCAATCATATACTATGGTGGCCACCGGGCTATCTGTCAAAATCTTTTTACTCAAATTTTTCCGGCCGATGCGGGTTTGCAGCACCCCGAATGACATAGGCAACCCATCCTGGAAGCTCAGGATCTCGCCGTCGAGTACGGTGCCATCCGGCAGGGCATTTAAAAAAGGGTGCAGCTCCGGGAATTTTTCAGTAGCCAGGTCTTCACCCCGGCTCCAGACGAAGATCTGTCCGTCGCGTTTGATCATTTGCGCACGGATACCATCCCATTTCCATTCGGCCTGCCACTCATCTGCCGGCCCAAGGGCGGCGTTTACCTCATCGGCAGTTTTGCGTTTTTCAGATGTTTCCTGTATGGGGTAAGCCAAAAAGAATGGGTATGGCCTGGAGATGTTATCAGCAGCGTTTTGCTCCTGTATCAGCTGGTCATAAGTATAATTTTCCGGCATCCAGCTGCCCATGATGCGATGGGTGAGCGCCGGCGCTTCGATGCCTGTAATGTCTGCCAACGCCTCGATCACCAGGTTTTGCGAAACCCCTACACGAAAACTGCCGGTAAGTAATTTGTTAAAAACAAAGCGCTCCTGCGCGTCCAGCATCGCCCATGATTCTATCAGCCAAAGCTTACGCTCTTCTTCGGTACGGGCGGGCTGTTGATTGATCTCGGCAACCCATTCGGTCAGTGTTTTGCTGCTGCTGTTAGGGCTTTCGGGCATTAGTAATGACATGGTTTCGGCCAAATCGCCTACCACCTGGTAGCTTTCCTCAAATAACCATTGCGGGATGTTTGAGGCTTCTATAGCGTAATTACGGATCAGCGTGGAATTAATCGGGCGTTTTGGACGCCTGCCCGTAAATAGCGCAAGCATGTGCATTTTATCGCTATCCGGCACGCTGGTAAAGTAATCTTTAAGGATCCGTACCTTTTCATTGGTCTTATTAGTCTCATCAAGTGATAAAAACAGTTGAGCAAATGCCTTCATATGGCGGCCTCCTTTGCTTCATCGCCCGATGGCGATGTTTCTACTTTCTCTTCTCCTTCGGTGATAGTGGCATCCTCCTCCTCGCCCCCGTACAGGGTATGTACTTCACGAGCGTTAAAGCCAATCTCGTTAAGATAGCGGGTAAATGATGCGGTGTAACCATGCGTAAGGTAAACGCATTCGCAACCGGTGGCGTCAATGGCGCTTACCAACCCGTTCCAGTCGGCATGGTCGGACATGATGAAGCCGCGGTCGGCTGCCCGGCGCCGTTTAGCCCCGCGAATAGCCATCCAGCCACTGCAATAGCCAAAACTGTAGGGGCCGAACTTGCGCATCCAGGGGGTGCCAACGGATGATGGCGGTGCAATGATGATCCCTTTACGCACTTCTTCTTTAGACGACTCAAATGTGATCCGCTCAGTGGGGTTTAAGATCACCCCGTTTCGGCGCAAAGCTTCGTTAGTGTTCTCGATTACGCCATGGGTGTAAACTTTGCCGATGCTTAGATCAAGGTTTTGCAGGATGCGCTGCGCTTTGCCTAACGAGTAGCCCACAATAACTGTAGCTACGCCGTTGCTAACGTTTGTGCGCCACCAGTTGTTAACCTCGGTAAAAATTTCTGACTGCGGTTTCCACGAATATACAGGCATCCCGAAGGTACACTCTGATATAAAATGATGGCATTTAACCGGTTCAAAGGCTGTAGAAATGCCATCGTCGTCTGTTTTGTAATCGCCGGATACTACCCAAACTTGTCCTTTATATTCCAGGCGGATCTGGGCAGAGCCGATAACATGGCCTGCGGGGAACATGGAAATTTGAACGCCGTGTTTGGTAACCGTTTCCCCGTATTCGATAGTGCGCAAATTAATATCGCCCAGGCGATACAGCATCACCTCGCGCGACAGATGATGCGCCAGGTAATTCTTATGGCCAAAGTAGGCATGATCGGCATGGGCATGGGTAATTACCGCTTCGTCCACCGGTTTCCAGGGGTCGATGTAAAACTTCCCCTGTTCGCAGTAAATGCCCCTGTCTGTAAATTCAAGCAATGGTTTGGCCATAGTTAAACAATAACCTGCAGATTGCTAATTGGTTTTAACGGGAGTGCCGGCAGGTAAAAAAACGGCATAAAAAAAGAGGCGGATGATAGTCCGCCTCTTTTTTATAACCCTAAAGGGTGCAACATAACCTTACTTTTTGATCATGCTCATTTTGTTGTCCATCGTGATATAATCTGTTAAGATCTGGCCCGCTTCTTTTTTCAGGAAGTCCAGGTCTTCATTCTTAGGTTTGGCCTGGCCTTTTTTCAAAGCCGGTAAGCCCATTGCCGAACGGCGGGCATTGTTCTTTTCTAAAAACGTTCTTTCGTCGTCATCACGTTTTTGTTTAAGCTGCGCCTCGTTTAACGTGATGATTTTTTCGGCGTCGCGTTTTTTGGCATCGGCGATATCGGCCAGTAAATATTTGTAACTATCGCTGGTGCTCATGCGCTGCTCGTGTAGTTTTTTCAGATCCGGTAAAACCGATGTAAAATCGCCTGCCTTTGTGTAAGTAGTTTTAGCTATCACATCATAAGGCATTGCAGATGGCTCGGTATCTTCACCATATTTATCCAACGGGATAACAGATGGGAAGGTAACATCAGGCAACACACCCTTATGCTGGGTTGCGCCGCCGCTTATGCGGTAAAACTTGGCGATAGTTAAGTTCAGCTGTCCAAATTTGTTTTGGCTGCCGGTAGCTACCGATTTGCCTTTACCCGCTAATGAAAGTAAGCGGTCTTTGATAGTAGGGTTGATTACCTTATCCAGGTCGATTGCGTTTTGTACAGAACCTTTACCATATGTCTGGGTGCCTAAGATCAGTCCGCGGCCGTAATCTTGTATCGCTGCAGAGAAGATCTCTGATGCCGACGCGCTAAACCTGTCTACCAATACCGCTAACGGGCCTGAGTAAGCAATTGCCGGGTCTTCGTCAGGATCAACCTCTACCTGGTTGCGGGCATCACGTACCTGCACTACCGGGCCGGTTTTAATAAACAAGCCGGTAAGTTCAATGGCTTCCATTAAGGAGCCTCCGCCGTTTTCGCGCAGGTCGATAACTACACCGTCAATGTTTTCGCGTTTAAGGGTATCCAGTATCAGCCTTACATCGCGGGTGGTGCTTTTGTAATTAGGGTTACCGGCTTTATAATCGTTAAAGTCGAGGTAAAACGCCGGGATTGATATTACACCAATACGGGTTACTTTACCATTATTGTTATAGGTGCGGATCTCTTTTTTAGCCGAAATATCTTTAAGGATGATCTTTTCACGCACCAATTCTATTGTACGGACCTTGCCGGTTGCGGTATTGCCTTTAGGCAACAGCTGCAGCCTTACCAAAGTGCCTTTTGTACCGCGTATCAGGGCAATGGCGTTTTCTAAACGCCAGCCCACTACATCCTGGAATGCACCTGTTTTACCTTGTGCCACACCAATAATGCGGTCATCGATATTTACGAGCTTGCTTTTATCGGCAGGGCCGCCCGGAACGATGGTTTTAATAGTTACATATTCACTTTCTGAGGCAAGTGTAGCACCGATACCCTCTAATGAACGCGACATGTCGATGTTAAAATTGGCCGCATTTGATGGGTTAAAGTAATTGGTATGCGGGTCTATCGCCTCGGTAAAGGCATCCATAAACGCCTGGAAAACATCCTGATTAGATAGTTTATTACTTTGTGAAAGAATATTATTATAGCGTTTTTTAAGCGTTTCTTTATTAGCTGCAAGGCTTTTGCCGGTTAGTTGCAGGTTAAGCAGATCATACTTAACACGCTGCGCCCATAGATTGTGTACCTCGTCTACAGATGCAGCAAAAGGCAGGCTGTCGCGGTCGTAAGTGAAGGTTTCGTTTTTAGTAAAATCAAAATCTTTGCTTAATTGTGCTATCGAAAAGTTTACATACTCGGTGTACCTTTTTTGAAATACATTAAAAATATAGAAGGCGTTGGCCAGGTTACCGGCCTTAATATCATCATCCAATACGTTTTTGTATTTCTCAAAATCCTTCAGGTCGCTGGATAACAGATAGCTGTGGTTCTCATCCAGTTTTTTGATGTAATGATCATATATGATAGCTGATATAGAATCATTCAAAGGCACTTTTTTGTAGTTGTAACCGGTAACCAACGTAGCCACCTGCCGGCAAACAACGCTTTGCTGCTCATCAGGTACCAGATCATTAGCGCCGGCGCCTTTTGTGTGTACGGGTTTATTTGGAGATGCATTGCACGCAAGGGCCGCGGCTAATACACCCATTAAATATAATTTCTTGAACATATCTTTTACACTATTTAGATGGGAACGGTGGTAAAACATCAATACTTGTGCCTGTTTTTAATTTCGCAATATAAAAAAAGAGACAGCTAAAAAGCCGTCCCGCTATATATTGAATAACAATATTACAATAATGTTTGGTTTGTTTTAAAATAGGACGGGCATTTTACGCAAATGTTACAAAGCCCTGTAACCTATTTACTTTGCTTTGGTAAGGGCATCTATAGCCTCGGCATAGCGCAGTTCAGATTTTGGTAACCAAACCTTGTTGCTCTGCACAAATTTCACCTTTTTATCGATAACCTTTACATCATCCGTACGGCCGTTGCTCAGGGCAAGTTCACGGGCTTCAGCAAGGTCTTGCCGGGCTTGCACCAGGTCGCCAAGATCGGCTTTCACCATTGCCAGGCTTATCAGGCTGTTGATGGTATGCGGGTTATCGTTATTGTTTTTAGAAAGCAGGATGCTTTGCAGGTAATACCATTTAGCTTCAGACAGGCGGTTTTCTGCTACGTAGATCCTGGCCAGTTCACTAAAATCGTAACTTGCCAGGGCATACTCGCGGAACCGCATGTTGTGCTGAGCCGACCGCATTACTATACGCTCGCCCGCTTCCAGGTTATACGCCGTACGCGGCATAGGCACTTTAGCCAGCTTTTGTTTGGCAAATAATGCAGGAGAGGTATTAAGCTTAAATGATATTGGTTTTACCTGGGCAATTGCAGGCATTCTTTTATGGCTTTTAAAATCGCCGCGCCACCATTGTGCCGAAGCAGTAAGGTTGATTGCGCAAAGGAGAACTAAAATGATGTATCGCATTAAAATTTCGCCGTGGTATAGTTAAATTAACTGGTATGCAAAAGTAGAATTTATCCTGATGAATTACAAGAACATAATTAGTGCAATTTAACTGATTTACAACGAAATAAAAAATGATGACAAAAAAGCAACAGTTGCGGTAAAAGGACCAATTTTATTGTGCAAAGTGTTCATGTTCACGGCCGCGACCAACGCCAAATTTTACGAATTGTTGATTATCAATTAATTATAGAATTGTGTTTGCTATCTTCTATTGTAGTCAGAGACTATAAGCATAATGGTCCGAAGTTGGAAACTTCGGACAGCGGGGTTAAAATTGGTAGCCTAACCCAAAATGCAAACTGCGGTTTTTAGTGGAGCTATAAATATAGCTTTGGCCTTCAATATTGCCGAGCCCTAGATCATAACCTGCATCAATCAATAACCCATTATTTAAACGGAAGCCTGCAAGAGCGTTTAACCCATAGTCAAACCGTTTAAAACTCCGATTTTGATCAGTGCCAATTGTAGCTTTAAAACTGTAACTATCCTCGTATTTTTCTTCAATCCTGTAACCATCGATTCTCTCGGCGGAAAATTTGCCACTTAGCGCAGTGCTGATGTACGGGCCGGCACCTACATAAAACGATCCGGCTGCTGTTGGCAGGTTATACAATATATTTACCGGTACCTGTATATAAAACAGGCGCCAATTGCCGTAGCCGGAAAAGATGATGTCGCCCTGATAAACTTCTTCTGTTGTTTTGCCACCGCGGGTATTAAAATATACTCCCGGCTGTATTGAAAACCGGTTCACGTTTAAAGTAGCAAAGGCACCGGCGTAATAGCCAATCGTCGCTGTGTCGGCATCCCGAACCTGAATATCGGGCTGTAAAGTCCGGCTAAATTTAGTAGAACTTATGCCTGCCCGAAAGCCGAATTGGATTGCTTTTTCCTGCGCCGAAGCTGATAATCCTTCAAGAATCAGTACTGTTAACAAGGTGAACGTGAGTTTCATGGATGAGCGTTTGTTACAATACGCAAAGCATTGATTGAATGCGACATAGCAATAATAAAATTTGCAATGTTTTAATAAGCGGGGAAATTATCCAAAAGGTTCTAAAGTGACTTTAGTGTACTGATAAACTGCCAGTGACGGCGGTTTATCACCCAATTTGTTTTACTCAAAAACTTCCACCTCACCATCATGCAGTGCCCAAACCATGTAAGGGTGCGTATCGGCATGGTATATATCCCCGGTGTTGGTAATGGCGATGACGCCGGCAAAACCGTCGTAAGGTTTCATTTCGTCGAGGGTTTTGGCAGTTGCCGCGGCTAAGGTCATACCATCGGTAACGCGGGTTACTATTTTTGTAGCTACAGATCCGCTGGTTATGTCTTCGCCCACACCGGTGCAGGATACGCCCGCAAAAGCATTAGCGTAATTGCCCGCCGTAGTGGCAGAGTCGCTCACCCGGCCCGGGATCTCAAACCCTTTGCCGCCTGTTGATGTTGCTGCGGCTATATCGCCGTAAATATCAAGGGCAACACAGCCAACGGTACCCAGGCGGATAGAGTCGCTTAACTTTTTTTCATATTCCTTACGGCGCTGAGGGATCTCGGGGTTGTAGTATTCAAAGCCATTGTTGGCAGCAAAGTCGTTGGCGCATTTGCCGCCCAGCACGCGGTCGTCATAGGCCATCAGTTTTTCCGCCAGGCATATGGGGTTACGGATATCTTCAATGTTGATCACGCCGCTAAACTTTTGGGTTTTGCCATCCATCAGGGCGGCGCTCAAACGGATCTTGCCGTCGCTCTGGATCTGTGATCCGGTTCCGGCGTTAAAAAAGTCGCAATCTTCCAGCAGGCGTACGGTGTACACAACAGTTTGGGCTGCGGTATGGGTTTCCAGATACTTATGGCCCAGGGTCACAATTTCGCGCAGGGCACCCTGTTTAGCTTTTTTAACCTCCTGGTTGGTGTTCGATTCACTAAAGAACCCGCCGTGTATGATCAGTTTCATTGTATCAAATCGTTACTGCTTTGGGCGGCCGTTATGTATACGTCGTCTTCCAGCCTGATAGCTTTTTTGATGATCATGCGCTGCTGTTGCAGGTCGTATTTATAAAATATCGACATCACATGAACCTTTAAATTTTCGATAGAAACAGGGTCGCCTATCTCTACATCATATACATTCGTTTCAACAATATTAGTGCCATCTACCAGCATGATCAGTCCGGAACCTATGGCTTCCATCATTTCGCCGCCGGTTATCAGCAAACCGGCATCTTCGCCCAGGCCAATGCCCAGTATACCGGGATTTGTTGCAACGGCATATAGTAACCTGCCAATACGGCCGCGCTGTACAAAGTGGGTATCCACAATAACCGAGTCGATAAAGCCTAAACCGGCAGTTATCTGCACTTCGCCTTTTATTAGGGCCTCGTTACTTTGCCCGCGGTATATCATGTGGGTTGATGCCGCTGCCGCCCCGGCAGATGTACCTGCTATAACAAAGTTCTCCTCATTATAGCGTTTTTTTAAGATCTGTAAAAACTGTGTGCCGCCAAAAATTGCGGTTAACCGCAGCTGGTCGCCGCCGCTAAACATCACAACATCCGCTTTGGCAATACGCGCTAAAAGATCAGGGTTCTGGGCGTCTTCGCGACTTTTGATGTGCATTACGTTAACGTGGGTAACACTAAGCTGGTTAAATGCCTTAATGTACTCGTTGCCTACAAGCTCGGGTATTTGCGATGCGGTGGTAATTACCTCAACTACAGAGCCCTCTTTATTCGCCGACTCATTTATAATGCGGCGCAGGATACCTTTCTCAAAGAATTTGATGTAGTGCGGCTGCATAATATGCTCCGTTACACTTACATTACTGCCCATATCAACAGCACCACCAATTATAACGAGTTTTCCTTTAGGGGCAATCATAATTTTTGTATCAGTTTATACAAATTAAAATAAAAATGATTAAAAGCTAATGGTTTAATTAATAATAATGCATTTTTCGGTCGAAACTTTTTATTAAGTTGATAAGTTCTTTAGATTTAAAAAGAATTTTTTCTGCAACAGGTTTTTAAACGCATTTATGAAGATTGAGAATATACAGGTACTGCGCGGCCCCAACTTATGGAGTATCAGCCGCAAAAAATTAATTCAGATGCGGTTGAATTTGGAGGAGCTGGAGCAACGCCCAACAAATACTATCGACGGGTTTTACGAGCGCATGAAAGAGCTTATCCCCAGCCTGTATACGCACCGGTGTTCGCCGGGGGTGCCGGGCGGCTTTTTTGAGCGGGTTATAGCCGGCACCTGGATGGGCCACGTAATTGAGCACATTGCCTTAGAGATACAAACCCTTGCCGGCATGGCAACCGGTTTTGGCCGCACACGCGAAACCAAAACCCCCGGTACCTATAACGTTGTTTTTGCTTACCTGGAAGAAAAGGTTGGCGTGTATGCTGCAGAAGCAGCCGTGCGCATTGCCGAAGCTTTGATTGAAGGCAATGAATACGACCTGGAGGCCGACATCCAAAAGATGCGCGAGATTCGCGAGAATACGCGTTTAGGCCCCAGCACAGGCTCGATAGTGGAGGAAGCCATTTCACGTGATATCCCCTGGATCCGTTTGAACAATCAATCGCTGGTGCAGTTAGGTTACGGCAAAAACCAGGTACGTTTCCGTGCCACCATGACGGAGAAGACCAGCAGCATAGCGGTAGATATAGCCAGTAATAAAGACGAGACCAAGCGCCTTTTACAGGAGCAGGCTATCCCGGTTGCCAAAGGGATGACCATAAGCAGTGTGGAGCAGGTGGTTGAGGCAGTTAAAAAGATAGGCTATCCGCTGGTTTTTAAACCGCTCGACGGTAACCACGGCCGGGGCATCAGCATCAACATCAGCAGTATGGAAGATGCTATTGCCGCTTATGAATTTGCTGCCCGCATATCCCGCAAGGTAATTGTGGAGCGCTTTATAACCGGTTTTGATTTCCGTGTACTGGTAATTGATAACAAGATGGTGGCAGCCGCCCTGCGCGATCCGGCCCATGTTATCGGCGATGGCGAACTGACCATACAGGAACTTATTGATAAAGAAAATACCGACCCCCGCCGTGGTTACGGCCATGAAAATGTGCTTACGCTGATCACCGTTGACAGGGATACGCTGGACCTGCTGGAAAAGAAAGGCTACACCTTAGAAACCGTGCCGGAGAAAGGCGAGAAGGTTTTTGTAAAATCTACCGCTAATTTAAGTACCGGCGGCACCTCTGTTGATGTAACCGATCATGTGCACCCGCAAAATATTTTCATCTGCGAGCGGATCTCCAAGATCATCGGCCTGGATATTTGCGGTATCGATATCATGGCCGAGAACCTTACCCAGCCGCTTACCGAAAACGGCGGTGTTATATTAGAGGTTAACGCCGCGCCGGGTTTCCGGATGCACATTGCCCCAAGCGAAGGTTTGGCCCGTAACGTTGCCGGCCACGTGATAGATATGCTTTACCCGGCAGGCAAATCGGCACGGATACCTATTATAGCCATAACCGGCACCAACGGTAAAACCACCACTACCCGTTTAATAGCACATATTGTAAAAAATAACGGCCACAGGGTAGGCTTTACCACCAGTGATGGTATTTATGTACAAAACAACATGATGCTGAAGGGCGATACCACCGGCCCGGTAAGCAGCGAGTTCATCTTAAAAGACCCTACCGTAGATTTTGCGGTGTTAGAAACCGCGCGCGGCGGCATTTTGCGCAGCGGGCTGGGTTTCGGCTTTTGTGATATCGGGGTGATCACTAACATCCAGGAGGATCACTTAGGGTTATCGGATATCCACTCATTAGAAGATCTGGCCAGAGTAAAAAGTGTGGTGATCAACTCGGTTAAAAAAGATGGCTGGGCGGTCTTAAACGCAGATAATAAGTATTGCTTAGAGATAGGCAAAAAGGCTGATTGCAACGTGGCCTATTTTAGCCGGGATGAAAAGAACCCGGTAATTGTAGCGCATTGCAAAAAAGGCGGCATAGCCTGCGTGCACGAAAATGGGTACATCACTATTCAAAAAGGGGATTGGAAGATCCGCGTACAGCGTACCATTGTTATCCCGCTTACATTTGGCGGCACCGTTGCCTTTATGATAGATAATGTGATGGCGGCAACGCTGGCAACATTCCTTCATGGGTTTAAAACCGAGGATATAAAAATGTCGCTGGAGACCTTTATCCCGTCGGCAGCGCAAACGCCGGGTAGGATGAACATCTTTGAGTTTAAAGATTTCCGTTTCATGATCGATTTTGCGCACAACCCGGATGGCTACAACGGAATTAAACAATTCCTGAGCCATATCGACTCACCGCTGAAGATCGGTATCATAGCCGGTACCGGCGACAGGCGCGACGAGGATATCAGGGAGCTGGGTAAGATCGCGGCAGAGATGTTCGACTATATTATCCTCCGCCAGGAAAAACACCTGCGCGGCCGTACTGAAGAGAACATCCTCGACCTGTTGATAGATGGCATCAAATCTGTCGACCATCAAAAATCTTTCGAAGTGATACCTAAAGAGATCGATGCGATTAAGCATGCAATGGGGCTGGCTAAACCGGGTGCATTTATTGTAGCGCTAAGCGATGTGATAAGCAACGCTATAGAAACCGTCCAAAACTACCAGGAGCAAGAACGCAACGGGTTGTTTAACGTATAGCGTTTTATTAACCCATACATTTTAGAAAGTTTAAAAGCCTGCCTTATTGAGGCAGGCTTTTTTTTATAATTTTTTTAAGGCGCCAGTTTTTGGTTTGCTCAGATAATAATGCCAAAGCATCATACTGGCAACGGTACGGTATGGTGACCATTGTTGGGCAATTACAACCAGATCTTCTTTGGGTGTTTCTTTTGGTAAGCCTTTAAGGATCTTTATGGCGTTGACGATTGCAAGGTCGCCAACTGGGAAATGATCCGCGCGCTGCAAGGCAAACATCAGGTAAACATCAACGGTCCAGTTGCCGATGCCTTTAAGCGCAATAAGTTGCTTGCGGATCTCATCATCGGTCATCTGCTCAAACGCTGCCAACTCTATTTGCCCGCTAATGATAGCTTCTGCGAGGTAACGCGTGTAGGCCGATTTTTGCCTGCTGAAATAGCACTCCTTTAATTCAGCATCGGTAAGTAATAGCACGCGTGTGGGCGTGATCAGTTGTACACGCTCGCGCAGTTTGTTTAATGCAGATAGGGCTGATGCCAGGGATACCTGCTGCTCCAGGATAATGTGCACCAGGCTCTCGAAAGTATTGGGCCGGCTCCACATGGGCGGGTAGCCATAAGTTTGTATGATATGGGCCAGGTTGGCATCCATCGCTGCCAGCTTATCGCAAATGGCTTCGTAATTTACTTTATCAAAGGTGTGGATCATCGGCTATCGGCTTACAGTAGCGCAACATCCTTTAATTTGAATGCCATTACTTCGCTAATTTTGCGGTAACTGTCAAAGGTCCAGCCCGCAACATGGGGGCTCAGTATTACCTTACCGCTTTGGCGTAATTCATCGAACCAGGGCTGCTCTCTAAGCGCCGGGAATTTTTCTGTTTCCAGCACATCAAGGCCGGCACCTAAAATTTTCCCTTGCTTTATGGCATTTAACACAGACTGTGTTTTAACCACCTTACCGCGCGATGTGTTGATTAAAAATATTGGCTTTTTAAAGTGGAACAGGTATTCGTCGTCCACAAGTCCGTTCGTTTCTTTGGTAAGCGGCACATGCAGGCTCAGCACATCACTTGTCCTCACAATCTCTTCCATACTCACTTCCCGTACGTATTGGTCGCTAAAGCCGGTTTTGTACTTATCATAAGCGATAATTAATACACCAAAGCCGGATAATTTTTTAGCCAGGCTTTTACCCATATGGCCGTAGCCAACAATGCCTACCGTTTTACCTTTTAGCTCGTGCCCGCGGTTGGCTTCACGCTGCCAGCTTCCCTTGCGGATCTCGGCATCGGCAGCATTTAGGTTATTCATGAGGCTAAGCAGCAAACCAATGGCATGCTCTCCTACGGCGTCCATATTCCCTTCGGGCGCGTTAATGAGCGTTATGTTTTTTGATAAAGCGTAATCTTCATCAATATTATCCATACCGGCACCTGCCCGGCAGATAAAGCGCAGGTTGGTTGCCAGGTCAAGCACCTGTTTATCTACCTGAAATTTAGAGCGGATCACCAACCCATTGTAATCAGGCAAAATACCGAATGCGGCATCGGCTTTAAGGGTTGGCTGGTAATCGCAGGTAAAACCCAGCGCCCGGGCCTGTTCTATAAAAATGGGGTGTATATCGTCAACTATTAGGATGCTGTTTTTCAAGGGCTGTTATATCTGATCAGCGCAAATCTAATAAAAGCGCTAACATACCTAAAGAGGTATTGCGCCGATAGTTCGGTTGTTTAACCGGTTGTGATCTTGTCGCCATTATATTCCGGCGGGGTTTCTGGTATCTCGGTTGTTTGCGGTTTGTTTATTTCCGGCCCTTCAACAAAACCCGTATCTGCACCCTCACCCGGTTGTTGCACTTCGGGTTGTGGCTCATAGCCCGATTCACCTGTTTCAGGTTTTTCTTCTTCGTGTTGCTTTCCCATAATTATAAAATTTTATCTAAAAGAGTTTTGATCGTTTTTTGGGAAAAAGGCGTCTTTTTACTGCCAAATTCCGATGCGTGGTTTTTCAACGCCTCTTTTAACGCATGTTTTGCCTTGTCGCGCGATTCCTGTCCCGATTTGGTCAAATATAAATAAGCAATTGCGCCAGACACCAGGGCACCTGCTGTAACCACGGCAATAAGGCCGGTATGCTTTTCATTTTTTAGTAGCTTATTCATCGTTATCTAATTAAGTTATGCAGCTGTAATACAGCCGCTATTATACAACTGCATGTAGTTGGTTTTGTTTCTGATGGTTTAAAGCTGTAGTGAGTGGTTATTTATAGGGTAATTGCCATTTTTAAAACTGGCACGTAAATAGCAATGCATTACCCATATTGTAAACCGATGATAATCCCCTTTAAAAAAGCCCGTACCAATATCAAGCAATTCACCGGTAAGTTATCACATGATGGCTTCCGTCAGATCTTTGACCATATAGACCAGCTCAGCATTAAAAAAGGAGTCGATAAGATGGGCATCGACCGGTTCATTAATCAGTGCGCTTACCTGGCTGCCGGTTCGGGCGCCATTGCAGGTACCGGCGGCATTATCACTATGGTGGTAGGCATGCCGGTTGATTTTGTGAATCTGATAACCCAGCAATTCCGCGTTACTATGGCTATTATGTATTACAATAAAGGCAATTATCAGATTGGGTTTGATGAATTTATGGGACTTGTAGCTACCTCGTTTAAAGTAGAGGCCGGTGTAGCCATGAGCAAAACCATGATGGAAGGCATTGCCGAAAAGCTGCTGCTTGCGTTTGGCGTACGTACTGCAGAGCGTTTAGTGCCCGTTATTGGCGCTGTAATAGGCGGCACAGCCAATTATATGTTTGTAAAACGCATGGCCGAAAAAGTAAAGGACCTGTACCCAGGCGGAAGGGTGTTACAGGTGAGTTAACGGTTAGCCGCAATCTCATTAGTTAGTTTCACAAAATCAGCAACGCTCAGGCGCTCGGCACGTAGATCGAGCGTTTGGTTATCGGTCATTTTCTCTTTGTTGATAAGTGATGATACCGCATTGCGCAGGGTTTTACGGCGTTGATTAAATCCGGCCTTTACTACCTGCCAAAATAATTTCTCGTCACAACCTAATTCCTGGTTTTCGTTACGCGTCAACCGTATCACTGCCGAAAGTACTTTTGGTGGCGGATTAAAAACACCGGCCTTTACGGTAAATAGATACTCTACCTTGTAATAAGCCTGCAAAAATACGCTCAGGATGCCGTACTCTTTGCTGCCCGGTTTCGATGCGCAACGTTCTGCAACTTCCTTCTGGAACATCCCTACAACCTCCGGTACCTGCCGGCGGTTATCTAATATCTTGAAAAGGATCTGCGAGGATATATTGTAAGGAAAGTTGCCGATCACGGCCAGGCTATCGCCAAAGGTTGCCTTAAAATCCAGCTCTAAAAAATCAGCGTTAAGTAAACGGTCACCTAACTGCGGGTATTTTTTCTTCAGGTAAATGGTCGATTCGGTGTCGATATCGATCAAATAAGTTTCGTAATCCGGCTTTTGCAGCAGGAAGTCGGACAAGATCCCCATACCCGGGCCAACCTCCAAAACCTGCTTATACTTGCCCTCGGGGCGCAGGCTATCCACAATTTTTGAGGCGATATTTTTATCAGTAAGAAAATGCTGACCTAAATGCTTTTTTGCCCTTACTAATGTCATTATCCGTTTTTATTTAAGCAAATTAAGGCATATTTGCGCTTTAATCGGGAATTATAACCTTAAAATCTTTTAATTTGCACTTTAAGCTATAGGCTAAAAGCCTAAAGCACAATGGTAAACGAAAAGAGCCGGCAAGGTTCGCTAAACACTTAAAATAAGTGCTAACCGCGGTAGCCGGCAAAACCAACATCAATAAGCATCATGAGCGATAAACCTAAAATAGGCATAAGTATTGGCGACATTAACGGCATCGGGTTAGAGATCATCATCAAAACCCTGGCTGATAGCAAAATATATGAGTACTGCACCCCCATTGTTTACGGGCATACTAAAGTGGCATCATTCCACCGCCGCTCTACCGAGGTAGCCGAACTTAACTTTAACGTAATCGGCCATGCCGGCGAAGCCTTGTTCCGCCGGGCCAATATGATCAATTGCTGGGAAGAAGATGTACGCATAGACCCTGGCCAGGTTACTGCCGAAGGCGGGAAATACGCATACCTGTCTTTACAACGCGCTACAGACGATCTGTTGGACGGCTTGATAGATGGCCTGGTTACCGCGCCTATTAATAAGGACAACATACAGAACGACGAGTTTAGCTTTCCGGGCCATACCGAATATTTGCAACATCGGGACAGTAAGCCCGACTCATTAATGTTTTTAGTGAGCGATACCTTGCGCGTGGGGGTGGTTACAGGGCATATCCCTATTTCAAAAGTTGCTGAAAGTGTTACTACAGATAAGATCATCAGCAAGCTAAAATTAATGAACGCCAGTTTACAGGACGATTTTTGGATCCGTAAACCTAAGATAGCCGTGCTGGGCCTTAACCCTCATGCCAGTGACAACGGGCTGATTGGTAATGAAGAGAAAGAAGTGATCATCCCGGCAATTGAAGAAGCACGTAATAATGATGTGCTGGCCTTTGGCCCTTACCCTGCCGATGGCTTTTTTGCCAATGGTACCTACCTGCAATTTGATGCCGTACTGGCTATGTATCACGATCAGGGGCTGATCCCTTTCAAACAGATCGCGTTTGAATCGGGCGTTAATTACACAGCGGGTTTAAGCTTTGTGCGCACTTCGCCAGATCATGGTACCGCTTACGATATCGCCGGTAAAAACCTGGCTTCAGAAGTGTCTTTCCGCGAGGCTTTGTTCACCGCAATACATGTAATCAAACATCGTAAAGAAACTTTAGAGTTAAACGCTAACCCGCTTGTATTCGCCAAATTAAGCCGCGACAGGGACTAATACTACCATTTGGAATACTGTTTTAAAATAATCACCGTTAAATTAAAACATTTATTTCTTAAAATACATTTGCCTGTTTGATGAGTAATTTAATTAACCGCATTAGGTCAATTGATGCGTTTCGTGCGGTTACCATGTTCCTGATGATCTTTGTAAATGATCTTGACGGAATGCCAAATACCCCTCAATGGCTTAAACATGCTGCCGTAGATGCCGATGGATTAGGCCTTGCTGATACTATATTTCCTGCCTTTTTATTTATTGTTGGCTTATCAATTCCCTATGCCTTTGAAAAGCGGTTGCGTAAGGATGATGCTAAAATTCCGTTACGCATTATTACCCGCTCGTTTGCGTTAGTTTTCATAGGGTTTTTCCACGCCAATATGGAAACCTATGATGATGTGCACACACTTTTACCAAAACCTGTTTGGGACAGCCTGGCAACCTTCAGCTTCTTTTTCATCTTCCTGGATTATAACCGGTGGACATCCTTAGCAGGCCGTTACCTTTTACAGGGCTTTGGCATAGTGCTGCTGATAGCAATGTGTGTGCTGTACAAAAGTACCGACCCCGGGCACTCCTGGCTGCACCTTACCTGGTGGGGTATACTAGGCCTTATAGGGTGGGCATATCTGCTTTGCGCGTTTATCTATTATTACAGCAACGGCATTTTATGGGTGCAGGCAGCAGCATGGCTGTTCTTTATGTTCTTTAACATCGATTTCCATTTTGGGATGCTGGGCTTTTTAAGCAACGTGCAAAAATATGTTTGGATAGCCGGCAACGGCGCCATGCAGGCCTTTACCATGGCAGGGGTGTTTGTATCTGTGCTCTACATCCGCCTGCGGCAAAACAATGAGCTTAAAATGCTTTGGGTGGCCATGATATTAATGGCAGTTATACTGTTTAACCTGGGCTTTATTGTTCGCTATTTTAGCGGCGGTATTTCAAAAGCGCGCGATACCCCTTCATGGGTATTGATATGTACGGGTATTAGCCTGGTCATTTATTCGGGTTTTGTATTTCTGGTAGATCTGAAGCAAAAGTACAACTGGTTTAAAATCATCGAGCCGGCGGGTACAGGTACGTTTATGTGTTACCTTATCCCGTTTTTGATATACCCCCTTTACCAGATGACAAATTTTGCCTACCCCGATTTTATGGATCAGGGCACGGGTGGGCTTATCCGGTGTTTCCTGTTCTCGTTCGTTATTGTATGGTTAACCGGCCTGCTGCAAAAAATCAATATCAGGCTAAAGATTTAAGTAGTAAAGAGCGGTTATAAAGTTAGAAGGGACAGGAAAATTCGTAAACGAAAAGTGTTAAAGTTTAATTGCCAGTCAGCGCTGACTTTTCAACCGTTTAACCCCTTAACTCAATATAAAAAAAACACTTTCCACATTTAGGAAAATTACCTACATTTGCGGGCTAATTGTTGCTCATTGAAATCGCTAAAGACATATTCAATCCCTTTCACCGGCCTTAAGCTGGGTAAGCATTATTTTGAATACGAAATAACGGATGCTTTTTTTGGTGAATTTGATTATTCGCTGGTTAAAAAAGCCAATCTTGTTTGCAAGGTTGAACTTGAAAGACAGGAAACAATGCTTATCCTGAACTTTGATATTACCGGCACTGTTACCGCTAACTGCGACAGGTGCCTGTCTGAATATCAACAGCCGCTGGATATTCATGAGCAGCAGATTGCCCGCTTTACCGAAGAGGAAATGGGCGAGGATGATGAAATTATTACCTTGGGCAAGAACGATCATGAGATTGATATTGCCGGGTTGATATACGAATATGTTAATGTTGCTATGCCATTTATTGCCAACTGCAGTAATGAGAGCGACAGCCGACAGTGTGACGAGGAGATGCTTGACAGCTTGAATAAGCTACAGGCTAATGATGAACAGGAAGAGAAAACGGACCCGAGATGGGACGCTCTTAAAAAATTTAAGTAACATTTAATAACAGGATTATGCCACATCCAAAACGGAAAATTTCGAAATCGAGAAGAGATAAACGCAGAACGCATGATAAAGCGTTAGCGCCTACTTTAACTACTTGCCAAACCACTGGTGCTGTGCACTTGCCACACCGTGCTTACACTGTTGATGGTAATGTATACTTCAACGGTAAAGTACTAATAGAAAAAGCAGTAGCAGTATAGTAAGTTAATTTTCTATTATGAAGATTGGCTTAGATATTATGGGTGGCGATTATGCCCCCAAAGCAACTGTTTTAGGGGCAATTGAAGCTTTTAAAGTTTTACCTGCCAACCAAAAACTGGTGCTTATAGGCGATAAAGACATTGCGCTTTCTATTCTTCAGGAAAATAATTTTAGTCCCGATCACTTTGAGTTTGTACACACAACCGAAGTGATTGGCATGGGCGAACACCCTACAAAGGCGATAGTTCAAAAACCTGATTCAAGCATTGCCGTTGGCTTCAAACTGCTTAAAGAAGATGCTATTCAGGCGTTTTCATCTGCAGGTAATACCGGTGCAATGCTGGTTGGTTCTATGTTCAGCGTAAAAACCATACCGGGCGTTATACGGCCGGCTATGACAGCCATTGTACCCAAACTTAAAGGCGGTTTGGGTATTATTTTGGATGTAGGTGCCAATGCCGATTGTAAGCCCGATGTGTTGCTGCAATTTGGCGTTTTGGGCAGCCTGCTTGCCGAGTCGGTTTACCAGATCAATAACCCCCGCATTGCGCTGATGAATATTGGCGAAGAGGAAGAAAAAGGCAACTTGCTTTTACAGGCCACTTACCCTTTAATGCGCGATACCAAGCTGTTTAACTTTGTTGGTAACATTGAGGGTCGCGACCTTTTTGAAGATAACAACGATGTTGTTGTATGCGATGGTTTTACGGGTAACGTAATACTTAAGCTTGCCGAGTCGTTTTATGTTATCTCTCTTAAGAAAAAATTTAATGACGAATTTTTTGACCGTTTTAACTACGAGCAATACGGCGGCAGCCCCATCCTGGGTGTAAACGCACCGGTTGTTGTAGGGCACGGCATATCTAATCCGGAGGCTATCAAAAACATGGTATTGCTATCTAAAAACATGATAGAAACCAAGCTGATAGATAAAATTAAACAGGCTTTTCAGTAAAAATATGAGTAAAATTCATGCTGCTATTACCGCTGTTAATGGTTACGTGCCCGATTATGTGCTAACTAACCAGGAGCTGGAAACAATGGTTGATACGAATGACGAGTGGATAACCACCCGCACCGGTATCAAAGAGCGCAGGATACTAAAGGGCGAAGGCCTTGGCACGTCAGATATGGCGGTACCCGCTGTTGAAGGTTTGCTTAAAAAACGTGGCATTAGCGCCCAGGAAATTGACCTGATCATTTTTTGCACTACCACACCCGATCTTCCTTTCCCGGCTACGGCAAACCTGCTAGCGCATAAAATTGGCGCTACAAATGCCTGGGGATATGATTTGCAGGCAGCCTGTTCGGGCTTTTTGTTTGGTTTAGCTACCGGCGCTCAATTTATTGAAAGTGGTAAGCACACCAAGGTGCTGGTTGTGGGCGGTGATAAAATGTCGTCGATCATTAACTATGAAGACCGCGCTACCTGTATCATATTTGGCGATGGCTGCGGCTGCGCCCTTCTTGAACCTAATACCGAAGGCTACGGCATCCTGGATTCTGTATTGAAAAGTGACGGATCGGGATCGCACCTGCTGTTCCAAAAATCGGGCGGATCAGTTAGCCCTGCCACGCATGAAACCGTTGCTGCCAAAGAGCATTATGCCTACCAGGAAGGCCAGGCGGTATTTAAATTCGCCGTTACCAATATGGCGGATGTTGCTGCCGAAGTAATGGACCGCAATCACCTTACTGCCGATGATATTGCCTGGCTGGTGCCGCACCAGGCCAACAAACGTATAATTGATGCAACAGCAAACCGTACCGGCGTTAGTGCCGATAAGGTAATTGTAAACATTGAGCGTTATGGCAACACTACAAACGGTACTATACCCTTATGCCTGTGGGAGTGGGAAAGCAAATTTAAAAAAGGAGATAACCTTATCCTTGCTGCATTTGGCGGTGGCTTTACCTGGGGCTCTATTTATTTAAAGTGGGCGTATTAACGGATGTACACATTATAAATGTGCAGATATGCAGATTTTTAATTAAAACATCTTAAAATTGTACCTGTTAAGTAATTAATTCATTTTAAATCAGCTGCATATTTGCATACCTGCACATTTGCATATTTATAAATACTTTTATCCAAACCAATTATCGCTATTATGGATATTAAACAGATTCAGGATCTTATTCGCTTTGTCTCCAAATCGGGAGTGAACGAAGTTTCTATTGAACAGGAAAACTTTAAGATCACTATCAAAACCAATGAAGCGCCAACCTACGTTAATGCGAGTATACCGGCACCATTGGCACAGGCAGCTGCCCCACAGCCTGCGGCTTTACCATCAGTGGCCCCAGCAGAACCTGTAACTGCAGTTGCAGATACCAGCAACTATATCACTATAAAATCGCCTATGATCGGTACTTTTTACCGTTCATCATCACCTGATAAACCTTTGTTTGTTAACGTTGGCGATGAAATAAGCACCGGCAGCGTACTATGCATTATTGAGGCAATGAAACTGTTTAATGAGATCGAGTCTGAAGTATCGGGCCGTATTGTTAAAGTGCTGGTTGATAACGCATCGCCGGTTGAGTACGATCAGCCTTTATTTTTAGTTGAACCTAAGTAATTGTTAGTTGATTAAGTTGAATGGTTACTGGTGAGTGGTTTCAACTCAATCAACCACTTAACCTAATCAACCACTAACTAAAACAAACATGTTTAAGAAAATATTAATAGCTAACCGAGGTGAAATTGCCCTGCGAATCATTCGCACCTGTAAAGAAATGGGCATTAAAACCATAGCTGTATACTCCACTGCCGATCGCGACAGCCTCCATGTGCGTTTTGCCGACGAAGCTGTTTGTATTGGGCCCCCTCCAAGCCGCGACTCATATCTTAACATTCCGAACATCATTTCTGCTGCCGAATTAACCAATGCCGATGCGATACATCCGGGTTACGGTTTCTTGTCAGAGAATGCAAAGTTTAGCGCTATTTGTGCCGAATACGGTATTAAATTCATTGGCGCCACTGCAGATCAGATCAATAAGATGGGTGACAAGGCTTCGGCTAAAGAAACCATGAAAAAAGCAGGCGTACCAATCGTTCCGGGTTCGGAAGGGTTATTGGCTGATATCAAATCCGGTATCGCAATCGCCAATAAAATCGGTTACCCGGTTATACTTAAGGCAACCGCCGGTGGTGGTGGCCGCGGTATGCGCATTGTTTGGAAAGACGAAGAATTTGAGAACGCCTGGGACAGCGCACGTGCCGAATCGGGCGCGGCCTTTGGTAACGATGGCCTGTACCTGGAAAAATATGTTCAAGATCCCCGCCATATCGAAATACAGGTAGTGGGCGATCAGTATGGCAAAGTTTGCCATCTGTCAGAACGCGACTGCTCTATCCAGCGGCGCCACCAGAAATTGGTAGAAGAAGCACCATCACCTTTCATGACCGAAAAACTGCGCAAGCGCATGGGCGAAGCCGCTATCAAAGGCGCTAAAGCCGTTAAGTATGAAGGTGCGGGCACGGTAGAGTTTTTGGTTGACAAAGACCGCAACTTTTACTTTATGGAAATGAACACCCGTATCCAGGTAGAGCACCCGGTTACCGAAGAGGTGATCAATTTTGATCTGATTAAAGAGCAGATCAAGGTGGCCGCGGGTATCCCAATTTCAGGTAAAAATTATGAGCCAACCATGCATGCCATTGAGTGCCGTATCAATGCCGAAGACCCTGCAAATAATTTTCGTCCGTCGCCGGGCCGTATAACCAACTTCCATTCGCCGGGTGGCCACGGGGTGCGTGTAGATACGCATGTTTACAGTGGTTACGCTATACCGCCTAATTACGACTCGATGATTGCAAAGGTGATTTGCATGGCGCAAACCCGTGAAGAAGCATTGGCTACCATGGAGCGTGCCCTGAGCGAATTTGTAATTGAGGGTATTAAAACTACTATTCCATTCCATTTAAAGCTGCTTAAAGACCCTAACTTTAGGGCCGGCAACTTTACTACCAAGTTTATGGAAACTTTTGAATATTAAGATTTATAAAACTTTCACGGATAAAAAGAACGTACATAGCATCGCGCAGCAAAATGCGCGGTAACGTTTAAAACAAGCAATGAGCGAAAATAAATTAATTAAGGCTATTAAAGAGAAAGGCCAGACCATGGAGGCCGAAATGTCGTTCTTTGACCACCTCGAAGCCTTAAGATGGCACCTGGTACGCTCGGCTATCGCTATTGTGATTTTTACCTGTGCTGCGTTCTATTTTTACGACTTTATTTTCGATACCGTTATCATGGGCCCGTCAAGGCCCGAGTTTTGGACGTATCGTATGCTGTGCAAACTGGGCGATTACCTGCACCGTGACGGTTTTTGTATCAATAAAATCAACATCAGCCTGCTTAACACCGATATGGCTGGTCAGTTTACTTTGCAGATCAACTCAGCCCTGCTAATAGGCATTACTGCCGGGTTCCCTTACCTGCTTTGGGAGATTTGGCGGTTTATTAAGCCTGCCCTGCATGAAAAAGAGCGCAAGGCAGCAAGCGGTTTTGTAATATATGCATCTGCATTATTCATTATTGGTATCTTGTTTGGATATTACGTCATCACGCCCGAATCAATAAACTTCCTGGCTGGGTACACCATCAGTTCTAAAATTCAAAATTTATTTACGGTAGATTCTTACCTTTCCTCCGTAGCGACGTTAACGCTGGCAACAGGTGTGGTTTTTGAATTACCTATTATCGTATACGTACTTTCATCTTTGGGTATCCTTACTCAAAAATTCATGCGCGAAACCCGGCGTTACGCGGTCGTAGTTATCCTGATCATAGCGGCCGTAGTTACACCAACACCCGATATGATGACCATGACTGTGGTAAGTATCCCGCTATTCATCTTATATGAAGTTGGTATTATGGTTGCCGGTGTTGTTGAGAAAAGAAAATTAGCGCGCGAGAACGCCGCTGTTTAGGCTTATCCAACAAAATCTTTACCTTAGTCAATTCATAATATTTATACATTTGAATTGATGAAAAAGGGATTAAAGATTGCCATTGGTGCAGATCACGCAGGGTTTGATTACAAACAGGCCATTTTGAGCATGTTTGGCGATGACCTGAGTTTTCATGACTTTGGTACCTATTCTACCGAATCTGCCGATTACCCCGATTTTGCCCATCCTGTAGCATTAGCTGTTGAAAATGGCGATGTAGACTTTGGTATTTTGCTTTGCGGCAGCGCCAATGGCGTTGCTATGACGGCTAATAAACACCAGGATATCCGCGCAGCTATTTGCTGGAAGGCAGAACTGGCTATCCCGGCACGCACGCACAACAACGCTAATGTATTATGCCTGCCTGCCCGCCATATGAGCATCGAAGAGGCGAAAAAAACTATCGAAACATTTTTGAGTGAAGAATTTGAGGGTGGCCGCCACGGTCGCCGTGTTGATAAAATAAGCTGTTAATTAACCCAATAGAAAATAAATGAAGAGATTACCATTATGGATTACTGCACTGGGCTTTGCAATGAACGCCTGCGCTCAGCAAAATCCAACCGCAGTAAAATATGCTAAGCTGATAACTGCCGATGATGCTAAAAAGCACCTGAGCATACTAGCATCCGACGAATTTGAAGGCCGCGAAACCGGTAAGGCCGGTGCCGAAAAAGCCGCTAACTACATTGCCGGCGAATTTAAAAAATTAGGTTTAGAAGCTCCGGTTAACGGATCATACTTTTTTGATGTACCGCTTTCAGAGAATACATCTAAAATAACTGCTTTTAACGTTAACGGCCAGAATTTTACCGCATGGAAAGATTTTTTTGTACAGGGTTTACTGCCGGATAAGCGCCTTACTGTCGCTAACATTGTGTTTGTAGGTTATGGTACGTCCGAAGAAATAGCAGGACTTGATTTAACTAACAAAATTGTTGTGCTTATCAATGAAGACAAATCTGTTGAGGGCCAAAAAGCAAATGTAAGCTACCGCGCAACACCGGCGCGCCGTGCCATTGTTAAAGAACTGCGCGATAAGAACCCAGCCCTTATCATTGCTGTAAACGGCGAACTGGGCCCGATCTTGAAACGTTATGGTGCAAGCCAGGGCGGTGCAAGCCTGGCAATCAAAAAAGATGCTGCTGCTACACCTGCGCCGATGTTTAACGTGACAACCGAGGTTGGCGATGCCTTTTTAAAACCATCAGGTAAAACTTACGAGCAGTTAAAAGCTGCCGCCGCAACTGCAAAGCAAACACAGGTAGTGCAAACTATTGCAACCATTGCGTTCAATACCGAGAAAAAAGACGTAAAGGCGGTTGATGTAGTTGGCTTTATGCCCGGATCAGACGCTAAGTTGAAAAGCGAGATCCTGGTGATATCTGCACATTACGATCACATTGGTTTAAACACCCGCCCTGGTGCAACCGATAAAGTAAATAATGGGGCTGATGACGATGGATCGGGCACTACCGGCGTATTGGAAATCGCCCGTGCATTTGCCCAGGCTAAAAAAGACGGCCACGGCCCTAAACGCAGTGTGTTGTTTTTAGGTAACGTAGGCGAAGAGAAAGGCCTTTTAGGTTCGGAGTATTATACCGATCATCCTATCTATCCGCTGGCTAACACTATCGCCGATTTGAATATCGATATGATTGGCCGCATTGGCGACGAGTACAAAAACAACCCGGATTCTGCCAATTACGTTTACCCTATCGGCTCTAATATGCTAAGCAGCGACCTGCACAAAATTGGCGACGATGCTAACAACACTTACACTAAGTTAAAGCTGGATTATAAATATGATGATCTGAATGATCCTAACCAGTTCTACTACCGGTCAGATCATTATAACTTTGCCCGTTACGGCGTACCGATTATTTTTTACTTTAACGGAGTACACCCGGATTACCATCAGCCTGGCGACGAAGTAAGCAAAATTAACTTCCCGCTGTTGGCTAAACGTGCACAGCTGGTATTTTTTACCGGTTGGGAACTGGCTAACCGTGCAACCCGCCCGGTGGTTGATAAGCCGGTATCAAAGGCAACCCGGTAAAAATTAACCATAAAAACATTGTAAAAAAGGCTCCATTAGGGGCCTTTTTTGCGTTACCGGGAACGGCATTTTATGTTAACCCACTATTTTCATAAAATACTAATAGTCAATTATTTAAGTTGTTTTTTCTTTAAAAAGTGTAAACCTTTGTTAACCTTTGTTACGTTTTTTAACCTGAAAAGGTCATTTGCCGCTTGCATGAGAGTGGTAAGCCATGCAGCGTTCATTGCCTGCAACCGATTCTATCAAACAGCCAAAAACAGCAGCATTTTTAACTTGGTATTAAAAACTTGTTTAATTTCGCGTAGATGGGAAACACCGCAGCCGAATTTCTGATCACCTCAGAGCATAAAGCCTTTGAGGTGGATCACCGCCGCATTATCAATTACAATATTGATAAATACAGTACAGCTGTAGAGCGGGGCCTGTCGCGTGTCATCAATCTGGACAACAATAAAAAGAAAGGCCACGTCATCAAATGGAAAGTGATGGAAAACCTGGACAAGTACCTGCCCGAGTTTGAAGCCAACTTTCAGCGCCGTGGCGGTAAGGTTATCTGGGCTAATGATGCCGAAGAAGCCAACCGCGAAATTCTGAATATTATTAACAAGGCAGGGGCAAAAACGGTCATCAAATCCAAATCAATGGCTACCGAAGAAATTCATTTAAATGAGTTTCTGAAGAGCCACCATATCGAATCGTTAGAAAGCGACCTGGGCGAATACATTGTGCAGTTGCTGGGCCAAAAGCCTTATCATATTGTAACGCCGGCAATGCATTTATCTAAAGAAGATATAGCCCGGCTATTTAATGAGCGTTTCGGCACGCCGTTAGATGCCACCCCCGAACAGCTCACCCAAAAAGCGCGCGAGCTGCTGCGGGAAAAATATCTTGCAGCGGATATTGGCGTTACCGGTGCCAACTTTATCATAGCAGATACAGGTAGCATTGCCATAAGCGAAAACGAAGGCAATGCCAGGTTAACCACATCATTCCCTAAAATACAGATCTCGATTGTCGGCATCGAAAAACTGATCCCATCTATTACCGACCTCGACCTGTTTTGGCCGATGCTTTCTACACATGGCACAGGGCAAAACCTTACCGTATACAATACCATTTTAAGCGGCCCCCGCCAGCCCGGCGAAACGGACGGGCCGGAAGAAATGTATGTGATACTGCTGGATAATGGCCGCACTAACCTGCTTGCTCAAAAAGACCAGCGGCAGGCGCTATACTGCATCCGTTGCGGGGCATGCCTTAACGTTTGCCCGGTTTATAAGAACATAGGAGGCCACACTTATGAAACCACATACAGCGGCCCTATTGGCTCCATCATTACCCCGCATATGCGCGGTATGGACGAATTTAAGCACCTGAGCTATGCATCGAGTTTGTGCGGCAGGTGTACCGAGGTTTGCCCGGTCAAGATAGATCTGCACAAACTACTGCTGCTTAACCGACGCGATGCAGTGCGCGAAAACCTGGTAACCGCCAAAGAAAAATGGGGCTGGGCCGCCTGGAAAAAGGGTATGCTAAAACGCAACGTTACCGATTTTTTTGGGGGTAAAGCCAAAAACTTTTTTGTGCGCACGTTCTTCAAAAGCACATGGGGGCATTTTAAAGAAATGCCGGAAGTAGCGCAAAAATCATTTAGCCAGCAATGGAAAGAGCAGGAGAAGACTGCCGAATAACCTAACACAATGCGAAAGATCATACTGAACCTGGCGGTAAGCCTTGATGGATTTATTGAAGGCCCTAACGGCGAATACGACTGGTGCCTTACAGATCAGGATTACGGCATGGGCGATTTCCTGGAGAATGTAGATACCATTTTTATAGGCCGTAAAAGTTATGACATGATCAGCGCCGATACCAGCATGCTGCCGGTAGAGAAGATCTATGTATTCTCGGACACACTGGCGGACGAGAGCCGTAACCCAAACGTACAACTGGTGCCTTCGGCAAAATTTAATGAAGTAGTTAATGATGTGATTAACCAGCCTGGTAAAAATATCTGGCTGTTTGGCGGCGCGCAGATCGTATCCGAGTTATTAAACAAAGGCTTGATTAATACGCTGGTGCTGTCTATCCACCCGATTATCTTAGGTGATGGAAAACCACTTTTCAAAAACATCACAGAACGGGTAGAACTGATCCTTTTAGACCAGCAAGCTTACCCATCCGGATTGTTGCAGGCTACCTACACACTAAAGCCCCGGTTTGATATGGAGATGATGAAGCTGCTTTAACCGGCCAACGTTATAAATCAACGGTTAGCTATATTAGTGCTTATCACCGAACCCAAACTCTTTATAAGTATTAGGCATTTCGTTTCTGTTGCTGAAAGCAAAGGTGAAGGATGTGCTGGTAGTTTCGTAATCGGCATCTTTAGTGGTCGATTCTTCGATATGCACGCAACGGATCATGTAAATACCATCGCGGCTCAATGTAAAGTATATTTGCCCCGAAGCGTCAGTATCTAATTTCTGAGGGTATACATTCCCGGATGCGGTTTTAATATACAGGTAAGCAGCGCTGTTTTTCAAAGGCTTGCCCTTGTAGTTGATCACCGCAGTAATATCCTCGCCGTAATTTTTCTTATATGGGTTTTGCTTCAGCATTATTTCAAAATCGTTGCCCATAAGTTTTTCATAAATGCTGCCACCAGGGTTATCAACCGTAAAAAGCGTTTTAAGGTAACGGGTAGATTTTTCAGTAAAATAAAGGCTGTTACTGTTCTTCAACTTGTCGGCCAGCGTTTCAAAACCCTGGTCGGTTAGGTAGGTGATAAACTGGTCGCGCGGAACATCATTGCTCTCCGCTTTGGTATTCAATTCAACCAGTGCAAGTCCGCTACTATTTAAAGGGTAGGTAGCCAGCGGGGAATCGTTTTCCCTGGCCGTTTTGGTCAGGTCAGTTTTCTTCGATCCCTCGTAGATGTTAAATTTAATGGTTTTGGCAGCGCTGTAACCAGCCTCACCTTCTTTTGCAAAGTTGGTACCTGTTAACAGGTGCAGGTTCAATTTTTCGCCTTTGTGTAAATAAAAGCTTTCGGGTAGCAGGAATGTATCGGGTGCAAACGCAAAAAGCGCCACTGCAGATATCATCAAAAATATTTTGGCGACGTTGTGCTTCATGATAGCTCAAACATACAAAGTTTTAAAAACTTCTTAGCTTTACAGGGATGATTTTTGACAGGAAAACGATAGATAACGATGGTTTGATCAATTTTTACAAGAAATTGCTGCTGCCTCGTCTTGTCGAAGAAAAGATGCTGATACTGCTGCGTCAGGGCCGCATTGGCAAATGGTTTAGTGGTATAGGGCAGGAAGCCATTGCTGTGGGTGCTACGATGGCTATGCATGCCGATGAGTATATTTTGCCCATGCACCGTAACCTGGGCGTATTTACGGCCCGTAACATCCCTGTAGCACGATTAATGGGGCAATGGCAGGGCAAAGCATCAGGCTTTACCAACGGCCGCGACCGCTCATTCCATTTTGGTACGCAAGACTATAAGATCATAGGTATGATATCGCACCTGGGCCCGCAAATGGCCCTGGCAGATGGTATTGCACTGGCCGATAAGATAAGTGGTAAAAAGAAGGTAACATTGGTATTTACCGGTGAGGGCGCTACGAGTGAGGGCGACTTTCATGAGGCGTTGAATATAGCCGCTGTTTGGGGCCTGCCGGTTATCTTCCTGATAGAGAACAACGGGTACGGCCTCTCTACTCCGGTAAGCGAGCAGTACCGCTGCGCAAACCTGGTTGATAAAGCAATTGGCTATGGTATGGAGGGACGGCAAATAGATGGCAACAACATCCTTGAGGTTTATCATACCATTAGCGAACTGGCTGCGGATATGCGCGAAAACCCGCGCCCCGTTTTAGTAGAATGTATGACCTTCCGGATGCGCGGGCACGAGGAAGCATCGGGCACTAAATACGTTCCTGCGCACCTGTTTGAGGAGTGGGCGAAGAAAGATCCGCTGGATAATTTTGAGCAGTTTTTGTTGCAGGAAAACGTGTTACGGCCCGAGTGGATCCCTTACCTGCGAAAAGAGTTTGCTACCCTGATAGATGCAGAAATAGAGAAGGTTTTTAATGAGCCGGAGATCATCCCGGATATAGCTACCGAAGTTGACGCTATGTACCGCCGGTACAGCATGCCGAGGCACGAACACTCGGGCATACTAAGCCATAAGCGTTACATAGATGCTATTAGCGACGCATTGCGACAAAGCATGCGTAAGCACAGCAACCTTATTATAATGGGGCAGGACATTGCCGAATATGGGGGCGCCTTTAAAATTACCCAGGGTTTTTTAGCCGAATTTGGTAAAGACCGGGTGCGCAATACGCCTATATGCGAATCGGGCATTGTTGGTGCGGCTATGGGGCTGGCCATAAACGGTTACAAGGCTGTGGTTGAGATGCAGTTTGCCGATTTTGTAAGCAGCGGTTTTAACCAGGTGGTAAATAACCTTGCTAAAACGCACTACCGATGGGGCCAGGCAATAAACGTGGTGATCAGGATGCCGGCAGGCGGCGGCTCGGGCGCCGGGCCATTCCATTCGCAAACTAACGAGGCCTGGTTCACTAAAACGCCGGGGTTGAAGGTGGTTTACCCATCATCGCCGGATGACGCCAAGGGGCTGTTAATGGCGGCTATTGACGACCCTAACCCGGTGCTTTACTTTGAGCATAAGTATCTTTATCGTAACATGGCGGGTAACGTGCAGGATGATGATTATTATGTGGAGATAGGTAAGGCGCATATCGTGCGGCCGGGTACCAGGGCAAGCATTATCACTTACGGATTAGGCGTGCTATGGGCAACTGAATACGCAGAAAACCATCCCGAATATTCAATAGAAATATTAGATCTGCGCAGCCTGCAACCCTGGGATAAAGAAGCGGTTGAAAAAACCGTCAAAAAAACATCGAAAGTAATGGTGTTACATGAAGATACCCTGACCGGCGGCTTCGGCGGCGAAATTGCGGCTTATATTGGCGAACACTTTTTTAAATACCTGGATGCACCGGTAATGCGCTGCGCCAGCCTGGATACTGCCATACCTATGCTAAAAGGTTTAGAAGATCAGTTTATGGCCAAGGCCCGATTGGAAAAGATGATGGATGCGTTGTTGAAATTTTAACTATCTTAGTATATGTTGACGTTAGAAGAAATATACGCTCAGGATCCCGATCAAAAAATAATCGATGAGGGAGCAGGGTGGGGGGCCGAACAAATGTTAAAGGCTGGTGTCCCTATATTTTATAGGGATGAAAACTATCCTGAAACAATGGATGGGAACCTATTTGTAAAGGAATACACAAGTGGTGCTAAATTTATAGTTAAGAAAGTGCTGACAGATGATTTGCGTTTGCTTGAAGAAATCATCAGACCGTTGAACGCCTTATAATGCCCACTATAGTTGTAATCGGTGGCCCAAATGGTTCAGGAAAAACAACCCTTACATCTCATTTACTTCAAAGAGGACGTATAAAAACGGATGTTATAAATCCGGATAATATAGCTTTGACCGATTTTGGTGGATACCATTTCCACATTAAAGCGGCAAAGGTCGCTTTAGAAAATCGCCATACGCTAATCAAACAAAATGCTGATCTCGCATTTGAAACAACCTTCTCCGGAAATTCAGAAATTCGCGATATTGAATCCGCCCGGTCAGCCGGATATAGTGCGGTTTTGTATTATATCGCTTTGCAATCGGTACTAGACAACGTTATACGTGTAGAAGAACGAAAAACCAACATGGGGCATAATGTTGAATTAGATGATGTTATTAGAAGATACGATAAGAGTAGAGCAAATCTAATTAAACATATTGAACTGTTTGACCGTGCTTACCTTTTCGACAATTCCGGTTCAAGCAGGTCAAGGGTTGCAATTTTTGAAAAGGGTAAGCTACTTTGGCTGAACACAAAGCATAAAGATCATCCTTTTTATAAAGGCCTATTTTAATCCTCCACCAACTCCACTTCAGCCACAGGGCTAAACAGGTAAACGCGTTTACTGCTTACCTCAACACATTTGTATCGCTTCCGCAGCTTTTCTTCCTTGCGGAAAACACGTCCGTCTTTTAACTTAAAAATGGCTTTAACAGGCAGTTTTTCAACGGTGTGGATAGACTCTTTAACAGGATCATACTTTCGGAGCGACCGGTATAGCGTAAGGTCTGAGCAACTGGATGCAGCGGGATTGTTCAGATAACTGGTAATGGCCTGCTTTACATCCGGCGGAAAAACATCTTTTTCAAAAAATGGCTGCATCATCTTTTTGAAATTATTCTTCCATTCCGTGCCGTGCGGCTTGGCCTTTTGTTTATGCTCGTTCCAGGTGTGCAGGTGGGCAAACTCGTGTACAGTGGTTACCAAAAAAGCATATGGGTTAAGGTCGAAATTTACAGAGATGCGGTGGCCTTTGCCATCGTACGGCGCGCGATAGTCGCCAAATTTGGTGCCGCGGTTGCGTGAAATTTTAAATTCGCATTTAAAGTAATCTATCCAGCGGCCAATCAGCGGGGCCGCATCCGGCGGAAGATACTGTTCTAAAACTTTTACTTTATCCAATGTTTACCTCTGTATCAAAGATAAGGGTTTTGAGTTTGAAATAATATTGATCAGTGAATTTGAATATGAGATGATGAAGTAAAGACTTTTGCATTCCTTATTTAGGATTTGGTTACCCTTTATACAGACAGTATTATTTCAAAAGGTGATAAACCAAAAAAGCAGCCCCGTATGCCAGTACGGTCATATAGGCAAACTGGGCGGCGGGCCAGCGCCAGTCTTTAGTTTCGCGGTAAACTACGGCCACGGTACTGGCGCATTGCATGGCAAAGGCGTAAAACATCATTAATGAAAATGCTACGGCTAAGGTAAATACCGGCTGCCCCTGCGGATTTTTGGCATTACGCATTTTATCCTGCACAGAGTCTATCCTGTCTGCGTCGCCTTCCACACTATATATGGTAGCCATGGTGCCTACAAACACTTCGCGTGCGGCAAATGATGTAATAAGGGCTATCCCTATCTTCCAATCGAAACCTAAAGGTTTAATAACCGGCTCTATCACATGCCCTAATATACCAGCGTAAGAATTTTCGAGTTTTTCGCTGGATATTACGCGGGTCAGGCTATCTGGTTTCATGGTTCTGGTGAACGCCGGTTGCTGATATTTCTGTTCTATTTTTTCAAACCGGTTGCCGGGCCCGTAAGATGATAGCACCCAAAGGATTATGGATACAGCAATTATCACTTTGCCTGCCTGGAGCACGAACGCCTTTGATCGCTCGTACATGGAAAACAAGACGTTGTTCCACCGGGGCATGCGGTAAACGGGTAACTCCATAATAAAGTAGCCGCGCTCCCGTGCCTTTAAAACAAATTTCATTACAAAGGCTACAATTACTGCCGAAAGCAGGCTGAGCACGTACATGCCGGTTAAAGCCAGGCCCTGCAAATTAAATATCCACCATACGTTACGGTTGGGTACTACCAAGGCTATCAGCAGGGTGTAAACAGGTAAACGTGCCGAGCAGGCAACCAACGGGGTTACCATAATGGTGATCATCCTGTCCTTCCAGTTTTCGATGGTTCGGGTACTCATGATAGATGGTACCGCGCAGGCAAAGCCGCCAATCAATGGCACTACCGATTTACCGTTAAGCCCTACTTTGCGCATGATCTTGTCCATCATAAACGTAACGCGCGACATATAGCCGGTATCTTCCAGTATGGATATAAAGGCAAATAAAATGGCAATTTGAGGTATAAAAACCATCACGCCGCTCAACCCGGCAACCACACCGTCAATAAGCAGATCGGCAAGCGGGCCGGTAGGTAAAACATTACGCAGCAAACCTTCTGCCCAAACAAACAAACCCTCTATCAATGACATGGGATATTCTGACCAGGCAAATATCGACTGGAACATGAACAGCAGCACAGCCATGAAGATGATAAACCCAAACACGCAGTGGGTAAGTACTTTATCTATTTTGTTGCTGATGCTCTCGTCATGAGCGGTGGCCGGCGTTTTAACCGTATCATACAATATATCATTAATATAGTTGTACCGGGCAATGGTTTCTGTAGCCTGTGCTTTTTGCGAGTGAAAGGAGTGCAGCTTTTCTAACTGCTCAATACGTTCACTTTGTGCTGGCGTTAAAAATTGGAGTGTTTCATGCTGATGCGCCAGCTGCAATGCGAAATATGGGTTATCGGTAGCTATAAGATCTTCTATATCGGCTATCAGCAAGGGGGCAATGGAACGTACGTCGATGCTTTCAACCTGTAATGCGTGTTTATTTGTAAAGGAGATGATCTTCTTCAGATCGTCCACCCCTTCAACCTTACGGGCGGATACAGGAACAACCGGCACGCCCAACCTGCTTGATAGAAGATCGATATCAATCTTGATGGCTGCCTTTCCGGCCAGGTCCATCATATTAAGGGCGACAATTACGGGGATCTTTAAGTCGGCAACCTGCGTGTAAAGCAACAGGTTCCGCTTCAGGTTAGTAGCATCCAGGATCACCACAACCAAATCAGGCGTAAGTTCAGTGTCCTTTTCGGCTAAAACCGAAAACACGATGGACTCATCCTTACTTTTAGGGTATAAGCTATAGGTACCGGGAAGGTCGATGATTTCGGCACGGCGGCCATCAGGTAGTTGGCTGTAACCTATCTTTTTATCAACAGTAACACCCGGGAAATTGCCTATTTTTTGGTTTAAGCCCGTTAAGGCGTTAAAGAGCGTGGATTTACCGGTATTGGGATTGCCTACAAGTGCTACTCTGATATCAGATTTCAATGCTTAACTACTACTGCAAAATAATGGTTGATGCTTCGAATTTGCGCAAACTTAGTTGATATCCTGATACATGTATGGCGATAGGATCGCCCAGAGGAGCAATGCGGGATACCCTGATTTCTTCGCCGGGAAGGCAACCCATTTCCATTAACTTAACAGACATTTCCAGGTCGGTAAATTCCTTAACTATCCCTGTTTCTCCTATCGAAAGTTGTGAAAGTGTCATCTGCGCTTAATTTGAATACAAATGTAAGCTTATTTATATTAAATCCAAATAATAATTGGATAGCTAATATAAAATTTAGGAGTAGGTTTTAACTTGCTGAAATGCGGGCAACTACAATCTTTTTTGAACAATCCGCATGATGATAATGACATCAACAAAGCAGCAGTAATGAGCAGTTTAAACTTTTTCATGTTTGATAGCATTAGCTGTTACTATAACACCGAATATCCCGATACATGTACCAACACAATCGGCAAAAAGATCGTCCCAGTTACCGCTGCGCCAGGTAAAAAAGTACTTCTGAGTCATTTCTATAAATGCGCCAAAACTGATCAGCACGATTGTATTTTTAGCGGCAACGGCAAACCTTAACGATGCGCTGTCCCACCGACGGATGCTGCCTTCGCAGTACAGGATAGCCAGTACGGCAAACAGCCCGCAGTGCACCAGTTTATCAAATCCCGGGAAAAACATATGCGATTCACCAACCTTACCCATTGGGACTGCGCAAATAATCAAAATAAATAAGGCCCACAAAATAGCAGGCCTGTAATATCTAAATTTAGCGGTCATTAAACGCCAATTACGCCTTTATAAGCATCTGCAGATAACAGGTTGTCAGCATCGGCTAAATCAGCCACGCTTATCTTAACCATCCAGCCATCGCCATAAGGGTCAGAGTTAACCAGCTCGGGCTGGCTATCAAGCATTTTGTTAACTTCTAAAATAGTACCGTTCAACGGCATAAATAAGTCAGATACTGTTTTAACAGCCTCGACTGTACCAAACACCGCTTCTTTAGCTACGTCCTGCCCAACGGTGTAAATATCTATGTAAACAATATCCCCTAATTCGCCCTGAGCAAACTCAGTTATACCAATATAAGCTTCGTTACCTTCAATTCTTATCCACTCGTGGTCGCTTGTGTATTTTAATTCTGCAGGGAAATTCATCGTGTTTAATTTATGTGTCCAAAAATAATAAAAGTTTAAGGTATAACAATAACTGCATAGATTAAAACTCCGCTATAAAAATGCCGGCGCTAAAACTAATTTGTTAATACATTGTTAACTATAAAAACTAAAAATACCTACAAAATGAAAAAATTAACCTTCATGGCAATGATAGCAGTTTCGGCACTATCATTCCAGGCTTGTAACAACGCAGCCAAAGACAGTAAAGAAACAGCCGACAGTGTAAATGCGGTTAAAGACACAACAACAAACGGATCTACCGGTATTGCTGTTGATGATATGGATTCAAAATTTGCCACCGAAATTGCCAATGCCGGTATGGCAGAAGTTGCCGCAGGTAAACTTGCATCAGAAAAAGCGGTTAGCGCCGATGTTAAAGAATTTGGCAGCATGATGGTAATGGACCATACAAAAGCCAACGAAGAACTGATGGCTATCGCCAAAACAAAAAACATTACTTTACCAACTGCACCGGACGAAGAGCACCAGAAAATGGCTGCAGACCTGGCTGCAAAATCAGGTAAAGATTTTGATAAAGCTTACGTTGACGCAATGGTTGACGGCCACAAAAAAGTAGCTTCTAAATTAGAAGATGGCAGCAAAAACTGCAAAGACGCTGATTTAAAAGCTTTTGCCGCTAAAACTTTACCGGTAGTGCAGGCGCATCTGGCTAAGATTGAAGCTATCCAAAAAGCAATGAAATAAGCTTAGGCTGACAAGTAAAAAAGGGGATGGGCGTTTGCCTATCCCCTTTTTTTATTGCAGGTACTTGCATAAGGCTGGTTAAAACAATATTTTTAGGCTCAACGCCTTAACTTCATGAAAAAACAACTCCTGCTCGTTTGCTTACTCCTGCTTGGCTGCTGCGAATTAAAAGCTCAAAAAACCGATGGTACCATCCAGGCTAAAGTACAGGGCCTAACCAAATACACAGGTTATTTTAACTTTTATTGGGATGATAAAACCGGCAAGGTGTTTTTGGAAGTAAATGATTTTAACAAAGAGTTCTTGTATGTTAATTCGCTCCCGGCGGGTGTAGGCTCCAACGATCTGGGATTAGACCGCGGGCAGATAGGTAATAGCCGTATAGTAAAATTTATTAAGATAGGCCCCAAGGTGCTGCTCATAGAGCCTAACTACAATTACCGGGCTAACAGTAACAATGCAGATGAGCGCAAATCTGTAGAAGAGGCATTTGCGCAATCAGCAATTTATGGTTTTACCGCGGTAGCGTCAGACGGCGACAAAACGCTGATAGACATTACCTCATTTTTACTGCGCGACAGCCATCGCATTGCCGACAGGCTGACCAATGGTAACCAAGGCAGTTACAGTGCAGATGAAGCACGTTCGGCTGTGTATTTGCCCAATACCAAAAGCTTTCCTGATAATAGCGAGTTTGAAGCAATTGTGACTTTGGCTGGAAAAGGCCGTGGTGCTGAAATCAGCTCGGTTACACCGGATGCCAACGCCGTTACCGTCAGGATGCACCACTCCTTCATTAAACTACCCGACGATAAATATAAATTGCGCAAGTTTGACCCCCGCGCCGGCTATTTTAACATCGATTATATGGATTACGCCACGCCGATCAATGAGCCGATAACTAAGCGCTTTTTAGTGCGCCACCGTTTAGAAAAAAAAGACCCAAAGGTTGCAATGAGTGAACCGGTTAAGCCGATCATTTACTACGTTGACAGGGGCGCGCCTGAGCCTGTACGCAGTGCCCTTATTGAAGGCGCATCATGGTGGAACCAGGCTTTTGAGGCAGCGGGATATAAAAATGCATTCCAGGTTAAGCTACTGCCTGAGGATGCCGACCCGATGGACGTTCGTTATAACATCATTCAATGGATCCATCGCTCTACACGCGGTTGGAGTTATGGTGCTTCGATATCCGATCCGCGCACCGGCGAGATCATTAAAGGCCAGGTGTCATTAGGCTCGTTACGAGACCGCCAGGACTTTTTAATTGCCGAAGGTTTTGTGCAACCCTACGAGGATGGGAAACCCGTGAGCGATAAAATGATGAAGCTGGCCATAGCCCGCTTACGGCAGCTATCGGCACATGAGGTAGGGCACACTTTGGGTTTACAGCATAACTTTGCGGCGAGTGTTAAAGACCGCTCATCGGTAATGGATTATCCGCCACCATTGGCTACGCTGGCTGCCAATGGGACAGTAGATTTAAGTAATTCTTACAAGCAGGAAATAGGCCCGTATGATAAGCGTGCTATTTTATATGGTTACCAGGATTTTGCTGATGGCACTAACGAGGACGCTGCTTTAAAAGGCATCGTTACCGAAACGATTAAGCAAGGATTCCAGTTTATATCAGATGAGGATTCCCGGGCTTCCGGCGGTGCGCACCCTTATGCACACCTATGGGATAACGGCGCGGATGCACCCGACGAGCTGAACCGCCTTATGATACTGCGCAAACATGTATTGGATAATTTCTCTGTCAAAGCCATTCGCCAGGATGCGCCAATGGCAACTTTAGAAGAAGTGCTGGTGCCTATGTACCTGCTGCACCGCTATCAGGTTGAGGCAACATCTAAGGTACTGGGCGGCTTATATTATACCTTCGCTTTAAAAAACGACGGCCAAACCGTTACTAAATTCATTTCACCTGCCGAGCAATGGAAAGCCTTTGATGCCTTGATGGGCACCATTAAGCCGGATGCGCTGGCATTGCCGGAGAGGCTTATTGCCCAGATACCACCCAGGGCTACCGGTTACCCGCGCACCCGGGAAACGTTTAAATCACGCACCGGTTTAACATTCGATCCGCTGGCTGCTGCAGAGTCTGCCGCGGGCACAACCTTATCGTTCATGCTGCAGCCTCAACGTGCTGCCCGTTTAATAGAGTATAACGCGCGAGATAACAGCCAGCCGGGGTTATTGCCGGTTCTAAACAAACTAATTGCCCAAACCTGGAAAGCCCCGCAACCCGCAGGTTACAAAGGTGAATTGCACCGCCTGGTGAACAATTTAACTTTAAAGGCATTACTTACTTTGGCAGCTAATAACAATGCTGCCGAGAATGTAAGGGGCATTGGCCTGTTGCAGGTAGATGAACTGAAAAGCTATTTAACAACCGCGTCTAAAACGGCCGCGGGAAGCGTAAAGGCCAACTACCTTTTTGGGCTGTCACAAATAAAAATGTTTGAGAACTCTCCTGATAAATTCCAACCGGTACCAGCAATAGCTATGCCCGATGGATCGCCAATTGGTGCTGATGAGGACTTTGATAATTAACACGTAAATATGTCTAAACCAATAGTTACAGGCTTGATGGCCTACGGAATGTCGGGCAGGATCTTTCATGCGCCGTTTATTAGCACCAACCCCGGCTTTACTTTAAAAGCAGTTGTAGAGCGCCATACCAAAAAGGCGGCAGAGATCTACCCGGATATTGTTAGTTATGACAATGTTGATGAGCTGCTGAACGATGGGGAAATAGAACTAATTATTGTTAACACGCCAAATAATACCCACCTGGAATATGCTATCCGTGCAATGCGGGCAGGTAAACATGTACTGATAGAAAAGCCAGCGGCAGCCACCTCTGCAGAAGTGAAACAATTGTTTGACTTAGGTCGTGAGTTAGGGAAACACGTAATGGTTTACCAGAACCGCCGTTACGACAGCGGATTTTTATCGGCTAAAGAGGTAATAGAAAGCGGACGGCTGGGCGACCTGATAGAGGTGACTTTCAGGATGGACAGGTATAAGATGGCTATTAATGTTAAAACCTTCAAGGAATCTAAAACTATACCTGCCAACGGACTGGTTTACGATCTGGGGCCGCACTTGATAGATAACGCCATTGCGTTATTTGGCAGGCCGCTTACATTTCATAAAACTACCGGCATTTACCGGGAGGGTTCTGAAGTGCCCGATTATTTTCACTATCACTTGACTTATCCAAACCAATTAAACGTTTACCTTACTTCAGGTTTATTGATAGCAGGTGAAACGCCTGGCTTTGTGGTTAATGGCACCCTTGGCAGTTTTATTAAAAACCGCACAGATGTGCAGGAAGCCCAACTGGACAAAGGCATGATGCCAACCGACCCGGACTATGGCGTTGAACCAGCCGGTAACGAAGGCCAGTTAACAACAGTTGCTATCGACAATAAGAAGTGCACCGAAGCGGTACCTTCGTTAAAAGGCGATTACATGCATATATTTGATGCGGCTTATCATACAATACGGGATAATGCGTTATTCCCTGTAACGGAAGAGCATATTGCCTGGCAAATGGAAATGTTAGAGGCTTAATATTATTTATCTTAGCAATGTTTACAATTAAAGAAATGAAGAGATTATTATTTGCGTTGAGCTTAATTATTGTTGCAGGTTGCTCAAGGGCGCAAAATATTCCAACGGTTATACCGGCCTATAAAATTTTAACGCCGGACAGTACTTATAAAACTTATGCTGACCTTAAGCGCGATAAGCCGGTAATGATCATCTATTTTTCGCCGGATTGCGTTCACTGTCAACATTTGATGAATGAGCTGAAACCCAAAATGGAAGCCCTTAAAAAAATGCAGGTTGTGTTGATCGCCTTTACCAGGACCGAGTACCCATACCTGCGATTGTTAAAAGATTTTAAAAAGACGTATAACCTGGCTAAGTACCCTAATGTGACGATCGGCACCGAGTACCCAACCTATAAGGTGCAGCAGTACTATCAGATCCGTACTACGCCGTACATTGCTATTTACGATCACGATGGCAAACTGGTAAAAGCCTATGCTAAGGTGCCATCTATGGATGAATTAATGGCTACTGTTAAAAAAGCGTAATTAAAGATATTCAGCATAAACAAGAAAGCCTCATCATTTAGGTGAGGCTTTCTTGTTTATATGGTTATAAGATTATTCTCCGCCTGTTTGGTCATGGGCGTGTTCTTCTCTAAACAACTTGGCGCTGAAGAAATCGTTATTCATGAATGCAATGTTATTCAGGGTGATTTCTTTGGGGCATTCTGCCTCGCAAGCGCCGGTATTGGTACAGTTACCAAAACCTTCTTCATCCATTTGGGCAACCATTGCCTGCACACGGCTGTAACGCTCTGGCTGTCCTTGTGGTAACAAGCCTAATTGGGTTATCTTAGCAGATGTGAACAGCATAGCTGATGCATTTTTACAGGCCGCAACGCAAGCACCGCAACCAATGCAGGTAGCCGAGTTAAAAGCTTCATCGGCGATAACCTTAGGGATAGCAATTAAGTTAGCATCGGGTACGCCACCGGTATTCACCGATACGAAACCGCCAGCCTGCTGGATCCTGTCGAAAGCCGAACGGTCTGTACCTAAATCTTTAATTACCGGGAATGCAGCAGCGCGCCATGGCTCAATAGTAATGGTTTCGCCATCGCTAAAGCTGCGCATATGCAACTGGCAGGTGGTAATAGCGCGCTTAGGGCCGTGCGGGCGTCCGTTAATATACAGCGAGCACATGCCACAAATACCTTCGCGGCAATCATGATCAAAATATATCGGCTCTTCATTTTTCTTGGTAAGGCTTTCGTTTACAACGTCCAGCATCTCTAAAAACGACATATCCGGCGAAATGCCTTCTGCCTTATAAGTCACAAACTTGCCGGCAGTTTGTGTATTTTTTTGACGCCATACTTTCAGCGTCAGGTTCATGTTTCCAGTACTCATATTTTTGAGTTTTGAGTTTTGGGTATTGAATTTTGAGTGGTCTTAGCTAAGCACCCGGTATTCAATACTCACCACTATTTATAGCTTCTCTGTGTTAACTTAACATTTTCAAAAACCAGTTCTTCTTTATTTAACTCTTCTTCCTGGTTTTCTCCCTTAAACTCCCATGCAGCAACAAATGCATAATGGTCATCGTCGCGCAGGGCTTCGCCTTCCGGTGTTTGTGATTCTAAACGGAAGTGGCCCCCGCAAGATTCACGGCGCATTAATGCGTCAGTAACCATTAGTTCGCCCAGTTCAATAAAGTCGGCAACGCGGCCGGCGTTTTCTAATGCGGCGTTAATTTCCTCGTTCTCGCCGGTTACAATGGCGTTCTTCCAAAAGTCAGCTTTTAGCTCTTTGATCATGGCCTTCGCTTTGGTCAAACCTTCTTCGGTACGCGCCATACCGCAATACTCCCACATGATGTGGCCAAGTTCGCGATGGTATTCCGAAACTGTTTTATTTCCTTTAAGAGATAAAAGCTTGTTGATGTAGGCTATAACATCCTGTTTGGTTTGTTCAAACGCCGGGTGATTTATATCAACCGGTTTTGGGCCTATGGTTGCCAGGTAATCGCCAACAGTGTAAGGAATAACAAAGTAACCGTCTGATAATCCCTGCATCAGTGCAGATGCACCTAAGCGGTTTGCACCGTGGTCGCTAAAGTTACATTCGCCCAAAGCATATAGGCCCGGTACATTTGTACTTAAATTATAATCAACCCAAAGGCCACCCATGGTGTAATGCACTGCAGGATAGATACGCATTGGCTGCTTGTACGGGTTCTCATCCGTAATTTGCAGGTACATATCAAACAGGTTACCATATTTGGCACGTACCGTGTCTTCACCTAAACGTTGTATCGCTTCGGCAAAGTCAAGGAAAACTGCAAAGCCCGAGCCACCAACACCTTTACCTTCATCAACAACCTCTTTGGCGTTACGTGAGGCCACGTCGCGCGGAACAAGGTTACCAAAAGATGGATATTTCCTTTCCAGGAAGTAATCGCGCTCATCCTCTTTAACCTGGTCGGCAGTGATTTCTTTTTTACGCAGTTTTTCTGCCACCTCAACCGTTTTAGGCGCCCAAACACGTCCGTCGTTACGTAACGATTCAGACATCAGCGTCAATTTACTCTGATGATCGCCGGAAACCGGGATACAGGTTGGGTGTATTTGAGTGTAACATGGGTTAGCAAAAAAAGCACCGCGTTTGTGCGCGCGCCATGCTGCTGTTACGTTACTACCCATTGCATTGGTTGATAGATAAAATACGTTACCGTAACCACCTGTACATAATAATACAGCATGGCCTGCATGCGTATCAATTGCACCTGTTTTCATGTTACGGGTAACAATACCTTTAGCGTGGCCATCAATGGTCACCACATCCAGCATTTCGTGGCGGGTGTACATTTTTACCTTACCCAGGTGTATCTGTCGGTTTAATGCCGAGTATGCACCTAAAAGTAACTGCTGACCTGTTTGGCCGCGTGCGTAAAAAGTACGTGATACCTGCGAACCACCGAAAGAACGGTTATCCAGCAAGCCACCGTACTCACGTGCAAATGGCACGCCCTGTGCTACGCACTGGTCAATAATATTAACAGATACCTCGGCAAGGCGGTAAACGTTACCCTCGCGGGCGCGGTAATCACCACCTTTAATGGTATCGTAAAACAAACGGTAAACACTGTCACCATCGTTCTGATAATTCTTTGCAGCATTGATACCACCCTGTGCAGCGATAGAGTGCGCACGGCGCGGGCTGTCCTGAAAGCAAAATGCTTTAACGTTATAACCCAGCTCGGCAAGTGATGCAGCAGCCGAAGCGCCAGCCAATCCCGTACCTACAACAATAATATCGTACTTACGCTTATTAGATGGGTTAACCAGCTTTAAGTTAAATTTATGCTTGCTCCATTTTTCGGCTAATGGGCCTTGCGGAATTTTAGCATCTAAACTCATTCTTTTCTTTTATTTATTTAGTGAGTAGCTGATTGTGCAAATATCAAGTGGGTTTAACCGCTGCTATCTGCCTATCAACTTATTCTAACTTAATCAACTACTTATTTAAACTCTGTATGTAATACACAACCGGCATTGCAGCAAATAGTAACGGTATCAGCACGGCAAAAAACCAGGTGCCGAAAAAGTAAATGATCGGCTTGTATTTACGGTGTATCCAACCCAGTGTATGGAACGCACTCTGGAAACCATGCAGTAAGTGAAATGATACAGCGCCCATGGCAATCACGTAAAATACAACGTACCATAAATGACTAAAGCTTGATGAGATCCGCGCGTGCAGATCTTTCACTCTCACGATCTCTACATTGTTTTCGGTTGAGTATGAACGCTCAAAATCCGGGTTAGACGGGGTAAAATCACTAACTACAGTTTCGCCGGTTATCTGGTTTGTTTTGTACTCTTTAAAGCCTAAAATGTTATTGTATTTATAGGTAAACCAAAAATCGCCCATGTGTATAACGATAAAAAGCAGCAGGATTGATCCCAGCAGCCCCATGTTTTTGGATGACCATGATGCCGGCGACTTGGTATGCACCGCATAACCAACCGGCCTTGACCTGCGGTTGCGTACAGTTAGTACCAGTGCGTAAACACTATGCACTATGATGGCTAAGTATAGCAGGTAAGCTACAACTTCAATAGGTGGAAAATGGGTTAAGAAATTTGCATAACTGTTAAATGCAAAACCCTGGTCGTTTTTAAACAACAACAGGTTACCACCAACGTGTACAATTAAAAAAGTACACAAAAACAAGCCAGTCAAAGCCATTATCAGCTTCTTTCCCAGTGATGAGTTAAAGGTTTGTTTAAATTCGCTCATTATTGATCAGATTATTTGTCAGGCAAAAGTATTTATTTAAAGCCAAAAGATATAAATGGATTTGCCTTTAGCTAGTGTTAATAACTATTTAGAAACGTTCTAAAGGAAACTCGATTTTCTATGTGATATTTAAGCGCCTTGACATTATAAGGCGATCACCTTATCCTTCAGCACGCCAAAAACATGATCAGCTTTACGGCTGACAATGGCGACTTTTCCGGTAAAACTTCCAAATGACGGTAAGATGGCCTGGTGCTTGCCAAAAGCAAAACAGGGTAGCGTAACACTTTGCCTGCCGCGCCCTACCAGGCTAACCCCGGGATGTATGTGCCCGCAAAGCACATAACCCTCCCTTTGCTGTACGCCGTCGCTTAATGGATGGTGCAGCATTAAAAACGGACCAACATGCAGCTCTTTATGCAGGAGGATGCCCAACTGATTGTAATGCAGGTCGTTGATTATATCGTGATTTCCCTTTATCAGGATGATCTGCAATTTTGGGAACTGACTGCGCCAAAGTACAAACCAGTCCCAATCATTATTCATATCACTATGGAAAAGGTCTCCTAAAAAGTAAATTTTCTCCGGCTTATATTCATATATCAGGTCCGACAGCATAGAGAGGTCCTGCTGCTCCATATTGCGCGGGATAGCTATCCCGGCCTTCCGAAAATGGCCTACCTTTCCAAAATGCACATCGGTAGCAATTAACGCTTTTTCCTGCTGCCAGTAAATAGCTTTTTGAGGTAATAGTAAAAGGTCCTGGTTTAAAAAATGGAAAGGGGTACCCGCACTTATCGTCATATCTGGCAGCAAAGATAAGGCTCATTAAGGGATGGTACAAAAAGCCCGATTACAATTTATTTATTATGTAAAAACAAAAGCCCGGCTTTTGGCCGGGCTCTGTTTAAAATTAAATCAATTACTGATTATTGTACATCAAAAACGTTGCTGAAGCTACCACCGTCAGGATAGTATCCTGTGATGATAAGGCGTCCGTTACGTAAGTTAGTGATCACTTTATCCATATCAGCAATGCTGTTTATAGGCAATTTGTTGATAGAGGTAATGATAGAGCCTACAGGTATTTCGGTATCATCAAAAATACCGCCCGGCCTAACCTGGGTAACCAATACACCAGAATTTACCTTGAATTTAGCTTTTTGCGCTTGTGTTAACGGCTGGAAGCTTGCCCCAAGTTTATTGAACAACTCTGACGCTGATTTAGATACCGCTGCGGTTTTAGGTGCAGGTGCATCAGCTTTAAGTGTTACGTTAAAGTTTTTCTCGCTGCCATCGCGTAAAACGGTGATGTTGATCTTATCGCCCGGCTGTAAACGGCCAACACGCTCCTGCAGGTCAGATGACTCATAAACTACATTGCCTTCAACCTTGGTGATGATATCGCCAGGTTTAATACCTGCCTGCTCTGCACCGCCGCCTGCTACCAGGCTGTTTACGTAAAGGCCGTTAGTTTTATCGGTTTTAATGTTTGCTGCAACCTCGGCATCGCTCAGGTCGGCAAAGCTTACACCAATGTAGCCACGTTTAACGCTGCCGTATTTCTTGATATCGTTTAACACCTTTTTAGCCAGGTTAATAGGGATGGCAAAACCATAACCCTCATAAGAACCGGTGTGCGATGCAATAGCCGCGTTGATACCGATCAGTTCGCCGTTGGTATTAACCAGGGCACCACCACTGTTACCGGGGTTAATAGCCGCATCAGTTTGGATAAAAGATTCGATACCTTTTCTTAACGACGGCTCTTGCTGCCTAACCGGGAACGGGCTGTCTTCGTCATCATTGTTACCGCGCCCAACAATGCCTAAGTTACGGCCTTTTGCACTCACAATACCTGCAGTTACGGTAGAGTTAAGTTTAAAAGGGTTACCAACAGCTAAAACCCACTCACCAACCCGTACTGCATCAGAGTTGCCTAATTTTACTATCGGCAGGTTATTGCCTTCAATTTTGATCAGGGCAAGATCGGTGTTAGGATCTGTACCGATAACCTTGGCCTGAAAGCTGCGGTGATCATTAGTAACGATGGTGATCTTTTCAGCCTTTTCAACAACGTGGTTATTGGTTACAATGTAACCGTCGGGAGAGATGATTACGCCCGAACCTGACGCCATTTGCGGGCCTTGCGGGCGCATGCGCTGACCAAACATCTGTCCGAACATCTGCTCGAACTGGTCCTGGCTGCCACTGCTTTTTGCCGCGTACGTAGTACGGATGTAAACTACCGCCGGGGTAACGTCGGCTGCTGCCTGTGTAAAATCGACAGAACCTGCCGATGATACCACTGACGAAGGGTTTACAGCGCGATTATTTGCAAAATATACTTTTTGCTTATCTTCAATGGTCATGTTATCAGCGTACTTGTTTTCGATAACCTTGTACACGCCCAACGCCATTGCACCGCCCACAAAGGCGGTTAATAATGTTAAACCAATTTTTTTCATATTTTTATTCACTTTCCTTTTTTACAGTTTATCTGTTTTTACAAACTCAAATTTAATACCATATAGACGATATAATCAACGATAAGTTATAAGCTATTTTGTTAAAATTTGTTAAATTGAAATAACTGTTGCCGCTTTTTTGTTACAGGCTGTTTTGTTTACTTTTACCAATTACTAATATACCAAACTAACGTGCATTTAAAATTTTATAAATACCAGGGCGCAGGTAATGATTTTGTACTGATAGACAATAGAGAAAATATTGTAAATCAGTTAGATAAAGAGCGGGTTGCGTTATTATGCGACAGGCGCTTTGGCATTGGTGCCGATGGCCTGATGCTGCTTGAAGAATTAGCCGGGTATGATTTTAAGATGGTATATTATAATGCCGATGGTAATGAAGGCAGCATGTGCGGCAATGGGGGCCGTTGCATTGTGGCTTTTGCCAAACAATTGGGTTTGATAACAGATACGACAAAATTTCTGGCTACAGACGGTGAGCACCATGCCAAAATTTCAGAAGATGGTAAATGGATAAGCTTGCAGATGATAGACGTTACCGAAATAGATAAAGACGGCGACGCCTACGTGCTGAACACCGGGTCGCCACACTATGTGAAACTGGCGGCAGACCTGGCCATTAAAGATGTTTATAACGAAGGGTACGCAATACGTAACAATGCTACCTATAAAGAAAACGGCATCAATGTAAACTTTACAGAAAAAGATGGCGAAGGATATTTTGTACGCACTTTTGAGCGCGGGGTAGAAAACGAAACCTATGCATGCGGCACCGGTGTAACGGCAGTGGCGTTGGCAATGGCCAAACACAATTCGCAATTTGGTACCATAAATACGCCTGTTAAGGTATTAGGCGGCAACCTCAATATCCGCTTCGATTACGACGGCGAAAAATTCAGTAACATTTACCTGGAAGGCCCGGCAGAACTGGTATTTGAAGGTGATATAACTATTTAGCAACCTGCATAATGCATGCTGCCTGTTACAAATTCCTATTTAACCGTAATGGCAATAGTTGGCGTTCGGTCGCTTTCATTTTTTAGCCTGTCCAGGGCGGTTACTACGTAAAAATATGTTTTACCGGGCTGCACATTGGTATCTAAATAAATCGGTTCAGTATCGTATTGAATATGGAGGATGTTCTTAGGATCAGCCATATCAAACTTTTCGCTTTCGGTAAAACGGTAAATCACATAGCCGTAAGTTTTCTCATTATCTTTTGCAGGTAACGGCGTGTCCCATTTCAACAGTACCGCATTTTTTTCGAGCTTGCCCAAAAAGTTCTGGGGTGGCATTGGCGGTACCGAATCCAGCCATAGCATTGGCGGCGGCAGGGCCGGGTAACGGTAAAAATTGGCCTTCAACGAATCTGACAAGTGGTTGGCATTTGCTACCAGGTTTAACGACCGGAAATAAACGCTGCCTTGTACCCGTGGGTTAGCCCTTATCAGCCGGAGTTGGTTAGGTATTTCTGACGGGTTTTTATATGCCGGGCTGCGTGCCTCGTAAAAACGGTAAGGTGCCTGGCCAATGTACAAATGCCGGTTATAAGTATTTAAACTCCACCAGTTCACTAATTTGTCAAAAGCTGCCTGGCGATGGTTTATCTGCCAGTAAATTTGGGGGTTAATGTAATCTATCCAGCCTTCCTGTACCCATTTGCGGGTGTCGGCAAAATTCTCATAATAAGATGACCCGCCTGCGGTTTCAGATCCATCCGGGTGCTGGCGGATGTTGGCCCAAATGCCGAACGGACTAATACCGAATTTCATGTTGGGCTTATACTTATGAATACTATCGCCCAGCATGTGGATCAGCTTATCCACATTATCCCGCCGCCAGTCGCGTATGTCGTCAAAACCCTCGCCGTACTTAGCATAAGCGTCGGCATCATTTATCACCTGTCCTTTAACCGGGTAAGGATAAAAGTAATCGTCCATGTGTATGCCGTCTACATCGTAGTTTTTTACTACATCCAAAATCACCTGTACAATGTATTCCCGTACTTCGGGCAAGCCCGGGTTAAACAATTTAATGCCCTCGTATATAAAAAACCACTCTGGTTTAGTTCGGGTGATATGATTTGGCGCAAGGGTGCTAAACTTACCATCAAATGTTGCACGGTAAGGGTTGAACCAGGCATGCAGTTCCATGCCGCGCTTGTGCGCTTCGGTAGTAGCAAACTCCAATGGATCGTAAAAAGGATTAGGTGCCTGGCCCTGTACACCCGTTAGATATTTTGACCATGGTTCGCGGCTTTTAGCGTAAAAAGCATCGGCAGCGGGCCTTACCTGGAACATGATGGCGTTAATACCCGTTTGCTGGTGCGAATTTAGCTGATTAATTAAATCCTTCTTTTGTTGTTCGCTGCCTCCACGTGCATTTTGCGGCCAGTCCAGGTTTACTACGCTGGCAATCCAAACCCCCCTGAACTCGCGCTTAGGCTCGGTTTGGTTAAGCGGTTGGGGGTTAGCCGTTTGGGCGAATGCTTGTGAAAGTAAAAGGGTGAAACAAACTATGAGGAAGGAGTATTTGAATAGACGCATTAAGCAGATGTTTTTATTAAAAGTCGCAAAGATATAAACTGATTGTTTAGCAGTTTTATTATTAATATAATAAATAGGGGCATTTTGTGTTTTAACCATATTGTACTTATTTTAGCCCGCAGCACGTTATAAACAACCGTTAAGGCAGTTTTTTGGATTATTAGTTCAATTTTGCCTACTTTTATTAGCATAAACAGAGAAACCATAGTTGATCAACAGGTGTAAGCCTTTGATGCTATAATTAAACTTTAATTATTACCATATGGAATACCAACCCCAGCCAGATCAAGCCCCAAAAAAGAATTCGAACGTTATTTATTTTTTGATAGCCGTAGTAGTGGCGCTTTTAGGTACCGATGTTTACCTGTATACTCAGAAAAATAAATCTGATACTAAAATAGTTTATCAAAACGATGAGAAGACCAGGCTGCAAACCGAGTTGGATAGCCTTGAGGCGCAAATAGAGCAGGTAAACTCTGGCCGGGCTAAAATGACTGTAGCCATGCAGGCAAAAAATGATTCACTAAAAGCTAAAATAAAAGTATTACGCAACGAACTGGCTAAAGGCAAGCTTACTGTTGCCGAGATAAGTAAAGCCCAGGAGGATATTAAACAGTTACGTTATTTTGTTACCAAATACACCGCAGACATTGAAGAACTGAAAAAGCAAAATGTAACTTTAGCTACCGAACGAGAAACGCTAAAGAACAACCTGGCTACTGTAAGCGAAAAGGCTACCACGCTGGAAAAACAAAACCAGGAGCTGGATACCAAGGTTAAGGTTGCATCGGCATTAAAAGTGGGCAGTGCCGATGTGGTAGCTTATAAAATTAAGAATAGTGGTAAAGAAAGTGATGTAACCAAGGCTAAACAAGCCCAAAAAATAAAGGTGAATTTTACTGTTGCAAGCAATTCTGTAGCAGAGAAAGGCCTGCATGATATTTACGTACGCATCATAGACCCAACAGGCAACCTGATCACTCCACCAGATGCTGGTACGTTCAATGCCGATAGCCAGGACTTGCAGTACACATATAAAACAGCTATCGACTTTAAGGATGATGGCAGCGGCTATACGATAGAGTGGGTTAACCCGATGCCATTCCAGAAAGGTACTTACACCGTACTGTTATATGCCGATGGCTTTACAATGGGTAAAACAGGCATTACGCTGAAGTAGTAACTTGATGATATGATAAAACCGGTTAAGCTTTTAACCGGTTTTTTTGTGTTATAGAAATTTGTAATACCAAACCATAGTGTGCTTAGTGGCGGTTTAACTATTCGTTTTGGCAAAGCAATCCATGGTTAGCTGCATGCTATCAAAGTAATAAGCTGCGATAAATTGTTACTATTGTTCTTTTATTGACCGATGAATAACACTGCCGGAGTTGACCTGACTTCGTACGCAGCTATTGCAAGCTTAGGTATTTACGCGATGTCGGCAGCAGGGAAACTCAAATAGAATGTAGTGCCGATACCGATAGTGGTTTCGAACCATACCTTGCCGCTGGCATTTTCGATAGAGTTTTTAACAAAAGCCAAACCTAAGCCAGTGCCAGAGCTTTTAGTGGTAAAGTTAGGTTCAAAGATCTTCTCGCGCATGTTCTCCGGGATGCCGTTACCGTTATCCTTTATCGTAAGCAAGATATTTTTGCTGGTGATCAAAAAGTTGATTTCGATAAGGCATTGGGTGTTATCCGGCGTAGCTTCAATAGCGTTTTTGAGCAGGTTGTTAAAACAGCGCAGCAGCTGGTCGCGGTCGGCTGCTATATCAAACGGTTTATCCGGCTGTACAAACTGAATGATAACGTTATCCATATGTTTAAATATGGTAACGGCCTGGTTAAGCATTTCAAAAATATTGATCCGTTCTATCCGTGTATCGGGCATTTTGGCGAATGCCGAAAACTCCGACGCGATGGATGATAAGCTTTCTATCTGCTCCACAAACGATTTGCTGAAACGCTCAAACTTAGCGTCGAACTTAGGGTCTTTATCCTTCCATGATTTATCCAGCAGCTGCAAGCCCAGTTTAAGAGGGGTTAGCGGGTTTTTAATTTCATGTGCAACCTGCTTGGCCATTTCGCGCCAGGCGCTCTCCCTTTCAGATTGTGCCAGCTTGATTGCGCTTTGCTCCAGCGCTGCTATCATGTTGTTATATTCTGCAACTAGCGCGCCGATCTCGTCATTACGTTCCCACTTAATGGGCTCATTCTTTTTACCGTAAATGGTTTTACTTAAATTGTATTGGATAAAATTAAGCGGAGCGGTTATCTGCCGCGCAATAATTACGGCAAACAAGCCTATCGCTATAAATACCAGCGCATATACATTGATCATGATGTTTAGCAATGAACCTATCCGCTCGGTGGCATCGCTTTCATTACTAAAGTAAGGCAACTGCAGGTAACCGATAGTTTCATGCTTGATGTTGCGTAATGGGGTATAGGCTGCCTTATACTTTAGCTTACCGATCTGCTCGTTATTTACTACCTCTGATTTTTGCTGTGCTTTAAGCGCTACAAACGCGCGGGAGTTCATTCGCCTGTCTAGCAAGCCATCTTCATAGATCTTGGGCTGGGTAGAGATAAGCGGAACGCCCTCCAGGTTAAACAGCGTAATATCAGCCGAGTAAGTGGCCGAGATTTGATCGAAAGCTACGCGGTTTTCTTCCGTTACGCTATTGGTAAAGTTCTTTAAAGGCCCTATTTCCAGTGCCGACGAGATCTGCATGATTTTAGTGCGGATCAGCTTATCCTGCTGCGACTCGTACTGGGTGCTTATAGATACAAAGGTGATGATACCTACCATTACCAGGGTGATTACCACTGCAAAGATCATGGAAAACTGAATGCGCGTTTTGTACAATACCCTGTCGAAGGTAATGTTGAAATTCCAGTTGATGCGGTCGTTACTTAAGTTGAAGAACTTAACCCTGATCCACAGCAAACGCACCCCGATAACCAATGCGCTAAAGACCAGTAATACAACAAAGAAGAAAGTTAGCGCCGTGAGTGTAGCCAGCACCTGGTTTTCGCGTTTGCTTACTACAATCAAATTGCGTTCGCTGGGTTTATATAATAAGTGGCTATACCGTGTAAACTGGTCAAAACCAATGGAATCGACACCCCGGTTTGATTGTGTGCTATATTTGCGGAGCTGGCCTTTAAAATCCCTGTTCACCACACTATAAACGTAGCTGCCGGTTTGGCCAATGAGTTTATTGTCGGTATAGAATGCGTAAGAGTAATCCTTAAACTCCGCTTCGGGCTTAATGTCTTTATCTATCAGCAGCTCGGGAAAAGTACCTGCCGACTGGAATGGTTTTGACCGCAGCTCGATCACAATCGTGCCCAGGTTTTTGCTGCCATCTGCAACCGGCAGTATGGCAAAATAGCTCTGAATACCGAAAGAATCGTTTTCCCGGTAAAAATGATCAGACACCTTCATGGAACTGTAAACTACCAGGTCCTTAAAGTTCTCGAGCGAGTAATTCTTATCAGCAGATACCGGACGGTTTTGTGTATCAAATTCGTGTACCTTAAAGTCGTATTTCGAGAGGTACCTGTCAAAATATAGCTTTTGCAGGCGGATCTTCAGGTAATCGTTGTCATGATCGTTAGTAATAAAGTACTGAACGATATAGCGGTCTTTTATGATTTGCTTCTCTACCTTTTTAAACAGGATGTCGGCCGTTAGGTCATCCGGGATCTCCAGGCGTTGGATCAATACCTTGCGGTTGTTATTCTCTTTTACCGATTCAAAGTAATTTAGCTTTATAGCCGCAATAACCGCGCAAATCAGCACAATAACCAGGAACGAACTGGCGGTAAACTTCTTTTCGTAAAACACATACGCGTAACCGCGAATAATTACCAGCGTACCCCAAAGCACATAAAATAAGGTAAAATTGCTTAACCAGGCGGCAACAGCGGTGGCAACTAAAATAGTACATACCAATAAAACAAGCTGCTGTAACGGGGCGATATCCAGTTTGGCGTAAACGGTTAACACGACTTCGGTAAGCAGCAAAAATATCATGAAGCTTAAACACAGCATCAGCACGCCTACCAGGCTAAAAGCGGTAAGGTTAAGCACATTATTTACATCAAAGTTGATCTTGGAATTGATGACCAGGCCATAAAACAAGTTAAGCAAGGTTGTTGACGTAATAAAGAGTATGGCCAGCCCTGCAAAAAAGATGATATAGCTAAATGCCCTGCCCGGTACATTGCGGATAAGCTTGCTGCGCTGGGTGTACATGAAGCTTACAAACCAGCAAATAGCGGTGATATTTACACACAGGTCACCAAGTGAAGGGTAAACACTACTGGATGCGTAAAATATTGGGTTAAATATAGGCAGCTGCTGCGCAAATGCAGGCCAGCCATAATACAGGTTTACAAACCGGAATGCTACAATAAATACCGCAAGGACCAGTAATGATAAATACGGCCAGTTTTTTTTGTTAGCCAGCCAGGTAACGATGCTGTGTATAAGAATGCAAAGGGTAAAGACGGTTAAAATCCAGATAAAGATCTCGAAAGAAAAGAAGTGGTTGTTGACCAGCCCTTTGATAAGCTTTAAGGAAAACAGGTATTTGCCGTTCAGATCATGGATGGCGAAAACGTCCTTATCGGTAAAATCGGCAATATCAATATTCTTATCATTGCTGATACCTTCGTAAAAGCTGTTTTCCAGGTATTTATTCTCAAACGCATATTCGTTTTTTACCGGGATAAGGAACAATACCTTTAGGTTGCCTTCGGTTCTCTTAATAACCTCGAAGTAGGCATTGGGAAAACGCAGGAACGAGTTGCCTTCCTTTATCTTTTTAGCATTGGGCAGGGCTTTAACCCCGGTCCAGAAATACAGTTCATCGTTTTTGTAAAGCAGTATCCAAACCCGGTTATTGATGGTGTAATTATTGATATACTGCAGCGCAGCGGGCGAGTTAAAGGTAAGCGCCTTTACGGCGTTAAAGCTGTTTTTGTTATTAATGATGTCATAAACCAGCTTTTCGCGCTTGTGCAGGTTGCCTTCAAGTACGTTTGCTGTCTGCGCAAGATTGTTTGCAGGGGTATAGGTCTTCTCAACAACTATTGCTGTAAATAACAAACTGGCAAAAAGGAGCGCCAGCAACAAACGAATTTTTCCGGCGGTAGTCACTCGGTTTATATTTACTTTAAAACATCCATAAAAACTAAAGCCATTCGTTGTGAACAGGATGGCTTTAGTACGATTATATTACAGCGCTTGCTGTTTCAACCTCTCTGTTTACCTTTTTTACCAGGCCCTGTAAAACTTTACCAGGGCCAACTTCTGTAAAGGACGTGGCACCGTCTTCCAGCATATGCGTAACGGTTTGCGTCCATCGCACAGGGCCGGTAAGCTGTGCTATCAGGTTATGTTTAATGTGGTTAAGATCCGTATATGGTTTGGCATCAATGTTTTGATACACCGGGCACACAGGCTCTTTAAACTCTGTTTGTACAATAGCTGCTTCCAGTTCTACCCTTGCCGATTCCATTAGCGGCGAATGGAAGGCACCACCAACGTTTAGTTTTAACGCACGCTTTGCGCCGGCTTCGGTCATTTTTATGCAGGCAGCTTCAATTCCGGCTATCGAGCCCGAAATTACCAGCTGGCCGGGGCAGTTATAATTTGCAGGTACTACCACATCGGTTAAACGCTGGCAAATATCTTCAACAGTAAAATCATCTAACCCTAAAATAGCAGCCATGGTTGATGGCTGTAGTTCGCAGGCTTTTTGCATGGCGTTGGCGCGTGCAGCAACCAGGCGCAGGCCGTCTTCAAATAACAAGGCACCCGCCGCCACAAGCGACGAAAATTCGCCCAGCGAGTGGCCGGCAACCATGTCCGGCTTAAAATCGCCGCCCATAACTTTTGCCAGGATCACCGAGTGTAAAAAGATTGCAGGTTGGGTAACATTGGTTTGTTTCAGGTCTTCTTCGGTACCGTTAAACATTACATCAGTAATGCTGAACCCTAAAATCTCGTTTGCCTTTTCAAAAAGTTCGCGGGCTTGCTCGCTTTGCTCATAAAGGTCTTTACCCATCCCCGGAAATTGGGCACCCTGCCCTGGAAAAATGTATGCTTTCATCTCTTTAGGTTGATTAGGTTAATTAAATGAGTAACGAATGATTATTGTTGCAACCAAATACTCACTTAATTAACCATTCACTATTAACTTAATCTGGCTGATATCAGGTTTAAAAATTCTGTCCTGGTTTTTTCTTTTAAAAATTCGCCGGTAAACGCCGATGTGGTGGTTGCCGAATTTTGTTTCTGCACCCCGCGCATGCTCATGCATAGGTGGCGGCATTCAATAACTACACCTACACCAATAGGGTTAAGGGTTTCCTGGATACAATCGCGAATTTCATTGGTTAATCGCTCCTGCACCTGTAAACGGCGGGCAAAAACATCAACTATGCGGGGGATTTTACTTAGGCCTACAACGTAGCCGTTTGGTATATACGCCACATGCGCCTTACCGAAAAACGGCAGCATATGGTGCTCGCACATCGAGTAAACTTCAATGTCTTTAACAATTACCATCTGGCTGTACTCTTCCTTAAACATAGCCGAGTTAAGGATCTCTTTAGCATCCAGATCATAGCCGTGGGTTAAGTATAGCATGGCTTTGGCAATACGCTCGGGCGTTTTCAAAAGTCCTTCGCGCTGTGGGTTCTCGCCTATTTGCTTAAGTACATCCAGGTAATTTGCCGACAGGTTTTCAATCAGTTCGGGGTTATAGCGATCAATTTTCTGATAGCCATTTATACCCTCATCCCTGTCAGGAATATTGTTATCGTTGTTCATGGGTTAGGGTTATCCGCCAAAGTATTCGGCAGAGTTGTTTTCTGTTTCGTACAGTTTAACGGAGTGTAAAAAAACACCCTCATAGGCTTCTATAGGTGCTTTTAACTGGTTAAATATTTCAATGGTCAGCAATTCTGTCGATGCCATTTTGCCTTTCATAAAATCAACATCCAAATTGATGTTCTTATGATCCAGTTTTTCTATAACGTACTGGTTTATAATCTCTTTTAGTTCCTTTAAGTCTATCAAATAGCCGGTTGCGTGGGTAACCTCGCCCTTTACGGTTACAAATAAATTGTAATTGTGGCCATGCCAGTTAGGATTGGCGCATTTGCCAAAAACCTCGAAGTTTTTTTCTGCGCTCCACTCGTCGCGGTACATCCGGTGTGCCGCATTAAAATGTTCTTTGCGCGTTATGTGTATCATCATAGCAGTTAATGGTGCAAATATACAAAACAAAAACAGGCCAGTTGTTTTATCTTAGCTGTCAAAAAAGGTGTTATATGCGCATATTATTTGTAGCGGCAACGGAGTTTGAGGTTGAAAGCCTAGTTGAAAGTAAAAAGTTAAAAGTTAAAAGTAAAAAGCTCGGCTTCGACAGCTCTTCACTCACTACTCCCCACTCACTGCTCATAACCGGCGTTGGGATGGTAGCAACCGCATATGCTTTAGGGCGCGAGCTGGCTAAGAATCAATATGACCTTGCCGTAAACCTGGGTATTGCCGGCACTTTCGACCGCAATATTGCACTGGGGGATCTGGTAGAAATAACTGAAGATACGATAGTCGAATTAGGCGCCGAGGATGACGAAACGTTTTTATCCATAAGCCAGATGGGTTTTGGCAAAGAAAGTTTTGCGGCAACATATAGCCTTACCGGCCTTACCGCCACGGCTAATATTAAACCAGCCACTGCTATTACCGTAAATACGGTGCATGGTAATGAGGCATCTATTCAAAAAGTGCAGCAGCGCTTAAATGTGCAGATAGAAAGCATGGAAGGCGCGGCATTCTTTTATGCCTGTAACGAAGCAGGCGTGCCTTGTATGCAAATCAGGGCTGTGTCAAATTACATTGAAAAACGCAACCGCGAGGCTTGGCAGATAGGGTTTGCCATTAAAAATCTGAATAAATTTGCGGTGGAAATAGTGGAAAGTTTTGAGTTATAGGTTTTGAGTTTAAATCACTCGGATAACTCTCTACTCATCACTTAAAACGCACAACTACATATGAAATTAACCATTGGCTTTTCGCCCTGCCCTAACGATACCTTTATTTTCGACGCGCTGATCCACCATAAGGTAGATACCGAAGGCCTGGATTTTGAGGTGTTTTATGACGATGTAGAAACGCTTAACCAAAAGGCATTTCGTGGCGAGCTGGACATAACCAAACTGAGCTACCATGCCTTTGCCTACGCTGCTGATAATTATATCTTACTGGATTCGGGCAGTGCACTGGGCTTTGGTGTGGGGCCGTTGCTCATTTGCCTGGGTAACGCTGAGGAACTCCAAACAAAACTCTCCAAGGTTAACTCCCCGGTTAAAATTGGTATTCCCGGCAAATACACCACAGCAAATTTTTTACTGAGCCTGGCTTTCCCGGATGCTAACAACAAACAGGAACTGGTTTTCTCAGACATTGAGAATGCGGTTTTAGATGGCCGGATTGATGTAGGCCTCATCATCCACGAAAACCGGTTTACCTACCAGGACAAAGGCCTCCACAAGATCCTGGACCTGGGTGATTATTGGGAGAAACGTACCGGCTGTGCTATCCCGCTGGGGGGGATTGTAGCTAACCGTAATTTACCGTTAGACGTTCAGCAAAAAATAAACCGGGTAATCCGTCGCTCTATAGAATTCGCCTTTGCCAACCCCAAGTCAGGACTGGAGTATATCCGCTCGCACGCACAGGAAATGAGTGAAGAGGTGATGTACAAGCACATTGATTTGTATGTAAACGATTTTTCAATCGATTTGGGTATTGAAGGCAAAAAAGCGGTAAAGCTGTTATTTGATACCGCGCTCGAGAAAGGCATCATCCCGCAAATTAGCGAGAATTTGTTTTTGAATCCATAAAGCATAGCTGATTCATTATTTAACAGAGAGTTATAGATGATAAACGCCGTCGCCCGGCTTAAACCAAGTGACGGCGTTTATACGCGTGCCGCAGAAACGTTTACGCCTTAGGCTTCTCTGCTAAAAGATCATCCGTTAACTTCTCAAACTCACTGATAAACTCAGTATAGTGCGCACCTGTGCCCGGCCCGCTAAAACCGGTGTGGATTTTTCTTACATCGCCGGTTTTATCAATAATGATTGTTGTTGGAAAACCAACCACCTTTGTTAATGCAGGCAGGCTTTTGGCTGTCTCTGCTTTGTTATTTGTGAAACCGGTTATCAATAATGGATATTTAATGTCGAACCGGTTTTTAAGCTGCAGCAGTGTTTTTTGCGATTTGGTAAAATCGGTAGTGCGCTCGTAAGCCAGGCCCACAACTTCTACTCCCTTAGGCTGATATTTTTTATAATAGTTTACCATGTAAGCGGTCTCATCCATACAGTTTGGGCACCACGACCCGAGGATCTGTACGATTACCACTTTGTTTTTAAAACGCGCATCGGTTAACGACACCGGTTTGCCTGCAAGGTCTTTAAATGTAAAATCGAGTTTTTTGTAACCGGGTTTTAAGGCTGTTAACGAGTACGCATCCGGCAATTTTGCGTTTTCATCCCTGGTAGCTATCCAAACATCTTTCCCGGTTGCGCCCGAAAAGAATTTGCCGTTAGCAATGGTTTTGTCACCGGAGATATCGGCGGTAAATAAAAACGCGTGGCCGCCGTCAAAGCAGGACAGGTAAAGCTTATTGCCCGCAACAGTGCCTTCTAAAAAGCGGTAATCGCCGGTGGTAGTTAAAAAAGTACCGGTAACCTTAGCGCCGGTTTGTTTAAACTCGCCCACAGTGGTATCACGCCCTTCACCTTCACCAATTATGGCCGACCAGCGGCCGCTTACATTATATTGGGGCTTTTCGGCATCTTTAAAGAAACGGTAAGGGGTTGCGGCGGTGGCGGTAAAATCCATAGGTACATCCTTTTCGCCCAGGTGTTTGATAAAATGCCCCGATAGCGTGTTGCCGGTTTGCTTTAACCTGAATTCCGAATCGAACAGCGGCATTTTTATAAATACCGAATCGCCTTTTAAAACAACATCGGTTACTTTGAACCGCTCGTTACTATTAATAATAGTAAGTTGTTGCTTATCGCCAGCGTTTCTAACTTCAAAATTAAAAGGGATAGTGGCCCTGAACTTCCCGAGTGTGTTAATTGAGGTTGAATCATTAACCGCAATAACAACCTGCATTATTTTGCCGCCATCAGTTTTCAACGCGCCGCGCCATATACCAGTTTGTAATTTTGTTTGCGCGGTGCTTATTTGGGTAAGCGCAGCAACAAATGCCGCGCTTAAAAGAATTTTCCTAATCATGGATAAAATAGTCTACTAAGTCTATATACTTTATCAAAAGTAATAAAAGCAGCTAACTATTTCAATACTTCGCGGGATATGACAATACGCTGAATTTCAGACGTACCTTCATATATCTGGGTTATCTTGGCATCACGCATCATCCGCTCTACGTGGTACTCTTTTACAAAACCATAGCCGCCGTGGATCTGTACTGCCTCTACAGTGGTGCGCATGGCAGTTTCTGATGCAAACAACTTAGCCATAGATGCCGCTTGTGCATAAGGCAGCCCTTGATCTTTTAACCAGGCCGCGCGGTGGCAAAGTAACCGGGCCGCCTCAATTTCGGTAGCCATATCTGCCAGCTTAAACTGGATAGCCTGCAGGTCGGCAATGGTTTTGCCAAAGGCTTTCCGCTCTTTTGCATATTGTACCGATAGCTCATAAGCCCCGGCAGCAATTCCTAAAGCTTGCGATGCAATGCCTATCCTACCGCCTTCCAGCGTTGCCATAGCGAATTTAAATCCAAAGCCATCCTCGCCGATACGGTTGGCCTTAGGCACTTTAACATCGGTAAACATCAAAGAGTGCGTATCTGACCCGCGAATGCCTAATTTATTTTCTTTGGCGCCCACGGTAAAGCCTTCCATTCCTTTTTCAACTATCAGGGCATTGATACCACGGTGCTTTTTACTGGCATCCGTTTGCGCCATTACAATATATGTAGATGCGCTGTTGCCATTAGTGATCCAGTTTTTTGTGCCGTTTAACAGGTAATAGTCGCCCATATCGATGGCGGTAGTGCGCTGCGATGTAGCGTCAGAGCCGGCCTCGGGCTCGCTCAGGCAAAATGCGCCGATAACTTCGCCTTTAGCCAGCGGTACCAGGTATTTTTGTTTTTGTTCTTCGTTGCCGTATTTCTCCAGCCCAAAGCATACCAGCGAATTGTTTACCGATACCAATACCGATGCCGATGCATCAACTTTAGACAGCTCTTCCATTACCAGCGAATAGGATATCGCGTCCATACCGCTGCCCCCATACTCAGGCGATACCATCATGCCCATAAAACCCAGTTCGCCCAGCATCTTAACTTGTTCGGCAGGAAATTTTTGGTGTTCGTCGCGTTCAATAACGCCGGGTTTTAGTTCGGTTTGCGCAAAGTCGTGCGCCGCCTGGCGTATCATCAAATGTTCTTCTGTAAGTTCAAACTGCATGGCTGATAATTGAAAAACTAAAGGTATAAATATTATGCATGCATAGCAAAATTGACGGTACAAAAAAAGAGAGCCTTTTGCGAAGCTCCCTTTTCCCCTAATTAATTTAAACTATTGATTAAACCCAAAATAAAAGAACATGTTCATCTCAACTTGGGCAACTGAGAATTCAATTTTAAGCCTGGATCATCAATAAAAAGTTTTTCACAGGTAGATGAAATGTTTTTAGATGGATGCAGGACCATTTACACTTGAACAAAACTTACGCCATATTTTACAACCCTGGCGGGTAGGGGCGGGTGCAAGTATTGGTATCTGGATTTTTTCAGAAAAAAATTTCAAATTTTTTGTTTTAGCCGCGCTTTAAGCTCACTTTTAAAAAATATTACGGTAAAACAGATGTATAGAAAAAATACACAGTCTGTTTTTCAATACAAGTGCTGTATTTATTTTAATACAAATTCAAAATGATGATCAAAAACATCCAATCGATAGCACTTGCGACTTGCGCAGCGCTGGCCTTATTTACAAGTTCCTGCAAACAGGATATGGCTAAAATTTACGAGGCTAACGACCCGCTGATTAAGAATATGGACGCATCGGCAAAACCCGGCGATGATTTCTTTTTATACGCAAACGGAAAATGGCTCAAAGAGAACCCAATACCTGGCGCGTACTCGTCATGGGGCATTGGTAACCTGGTGCAGGAAGATCTGCGCAGCAAACTAAAAAAGATCAACGAAGACGCGCTGAAACAAAACGCTGCCAAGGGGAGCAACACCCAAAAGATAGGCGATTTTTACTATAGCGGCATGGATACCGTAACGATTGAAAAACAGGGCATCACACCGTTAAAGGCCGAGCTTGCCCGCGTGGATGCTATTAAAGATGTACCCGGCCTGGTAAATGAATTTGCCTACCTGGAAACCATTGGTGTACAAACGCCCATAGGTGCGTATGCGGGTCAGGACGACCGCAACAGCGCAAAGATAATTTTGCAACTTTCTCAGAGCGGGATAGGCTTACCTAACCGCGATTATTATTATAACAAAGATGCCCACACGGTAGCCGTTCGTAACGATTACCAGCAAAGTCACCTGCCTGCGTTATTTAAATTTTTGGGATATGCAGATGCCGCAGCAAAAACCGCAACCCAAAAAACTTACGAACTGGAAAAATTCCTGGCAGATAGCTCACGCAAATTGGAAGACCTGCGCGACCCGTACAAAAACTATAATAAAATGCCGCTTGCGGGTTTAAGCAAGCTGGCGCCTTTGGTTAACTGGAAAGCCAGCTTCGAAAAAATGCAATACAAAGGCGTTGATACGGTAATAGTAGGCCAGCCGGAATATTACAGGGCGGTAAATACGGCGCTTACCAGGTTCAGTATCGACGATTGGAAGAATTACCTCCGCAAAAATATCATCGATGAATTTAGCCCATTTTTAGCGAAGGCTATGGCCAACGAAAGTTTCCGTTTTTATGGAACGGTGATCTCCGGTAAAAAGGAGCAATTGCCGCGCTGGAAACGGGTGATAGATATGGAAAACGGACTGATGGGCGAAGTACTGGGGCAGATCTTTGTAAAGGAATATTTCCCCGAGCCTACCAAAAAACGTTACGAAGATATGGTAGAGGCTGTACGCGCTTCATTCAAAGACCATATCGAAAAACTTGACTGGATGAGCCCGAAAACTAAGGAACGTGCTTACGATAAGTTGAAGAAGGTGAACCCGAAAGTGGGCTTCCCTGATCATTGGAAAGATTACTCCGGGCTTGAAATTGACCGGTCATCTTATTTGAATAATGTTATCCGCGGCACCCAATTCGCGCATAAATTTAACGCGGATAAATTGGGTAAACCGGTAGACCGTAACGAATGGGGGATGACGCCGCAAACCTATAACGCCTACTACAACCCATCTAATAACGAGATTGTATTACCTGCCGCCATATTTATGGTGCCGGGCACAACCGATGCTAATATTGACGATGCGGTGGTTTACGGTTACGGCGCGGCATCAACAATCGGCCATGAAATTACCCATGGTTTTGACGACCAGGGCCGCCAGTACGACGAAAAGGGTAACCTGAAAGCCTGGTGGACAACGCAAGACTCGGCCAAATTTGCTCAACGAGCCCAAATGCTGGTAGATCAGTTCAATGGTTATAAAATAGGCGATCAGCATGTGAACGGTAAAGCTACCCTGGGCGAAAATATCGCGGATCTGGGTGGCATCGTTATCGGCCTGGATGCCTTCAAAAAAACACAGCAATATAAAGAGGGCAAACTCATTAACGGCCTCACGCCAACCCAGCGCTACTTTATGGGTTTTGCTTTAGGCTGGTTAGGGCAAGATCGTAAAGAGGCGTTAGCCAACCAATTAATGGTTGATGTGCACTCGCCCGGGTTTATGCGGGTTAATGGGCCGTTTACCGATGTGCCGGAGTTTTATGAAGCGTTTAAAATTAAAAAAGGCGATAAAATGTGGTTAGACCCGGCTAAAAGGGTCAAGATCTGGTAAGCAGCCCCACCCAACCCTCCCCGGAAGGGAGGGCTTTTTAAAGTCTCCCCTCCGGGGGAGATTTAGAGGGGGCTGCTACCGACGGAGATTTGAGGAGGCACTTTAATGCGGCTTTTATATATTTACCAATGCAAATAATCCACATGCTGCACGATTGGTGGCAGCATCAAAGCTGGCTGGAGGTAATTGGGGTTGTTACCGGGTTGCTTTGTGTTTACCTGGCGGCTGTAAACAATATCTGGAACTGGCCCTTTGCGGTTGTTAGCGTCACTATTTACATCTTTATTTTTTTTGAAGCAAAGCTCTTTGCAGATATGGGCCTGCAATTTTATTTTTTTGTGGTAAACCTTTACGGCTGGTATTACTGGAGCCAAAAACCCGCTACCGAAGCAAAGGCACCTGTTGCCCGCATCACCCGTATAGAACTGGTGCTGGCTATCCCGGCAATCATCTTGTTTACCGTTATACTGGGGTCACTCTTAAAATATACTACTGCATCTTATCCTTACCTGGATAGTTTTTGTACGGCCTGCAGTCTGGTAGCGCAGGTTTTTTTAGCACGTAAGGTTTTAGAGAACTGGCTGATATGGATCTTTGTAGACGTTATTTACGTTGGCGTTTATACGTATAAAGATCTGCACCTTACCGCGGTAATGTATGCCATTTATGTAGCCATCGCTATTAAGGGTTATGTGGACTGGAAACGCGACTGGAAAGTGCAACAAATAGACATATAAGGAAGGTATTATTAGGAACAAATTGGAGGGGAATGACTAAATCTGAAATCGAAAATCCGAAATCCGAAATTATAAAGATCGCCGTTGTAGGGCCGGAGTCTACGGGCAAATCCACCATGTCGGCTTACCTTGCTGCGTATTACAACACGGTTTGGGTGCCAGAGTTTGCGCGTGGCTATTGTGAAAAGCTTACCGAGCCGCCTACCTGGCAGGATGAGATCAATATGTTTTATGGGCAGGTAGCCCTGGAAAAGGAGATGGCCCCACAAGCTAATCAGCTGCTTATTTGCGATACTACCTTTATTACGGTAAAGATCTGGAGCGATGAGATGTTTGGCCGCTCGCCGCAGGAAGTACTGGACGCATTGCCCAAACATATGTATGACCTTTACCTGCTGTTAAACATCGACCTGCCCTGGCAGGACGACCCGCTGCGCGACTTCCCGCACAAGCGCGAACATTTTATGGCTATCTGGCACAAAGAGCTTGCCGACCTGAACGCCAATTATGTGCTGATTAACGGTGCCGGCCCGGAAAGATATGAAAGGGCCATAGCCGCTGTAGACATTTTTTTGAACCGTAATTAGTCGTTCCGGTCACGCTCGCCCCATATTTTGCTAAGATTTGTACGCATCTGCAGACGAAAAGCCCCTTAATAAAAAAATTCCGGTACACTTATGCAACGTTGTTGAATACCCTGCGTCATTTAACCTGAAACCTGTCATTAATTTGGAAGCTGTATACGTAGATAAGCATTATAACCTGGTGGTTGAGTGCAAGCAGGGAAGTAAAAAAGCCTGTTACGAATTGTACCGTCTGTATGCTAAAGCGATGTTGAACGTCGCCTTTAGGATAGTGGGCAACGTTGGCGAAGCAGAAGATGTTTTGCAGGAAGCATTTACCGATGCTTTTAACAGGCTGAAAGATTTTAGACAGGAAACAACGTTTGGGCTTTGGCTTAAACAAATTGTGGTGCACCGCTCTATTAACCTGCTGCGCAAACGCAAGCTGGAATTTGTAGAGATTGAAGATGGCCATCTGGACAATGTGCCTGATGAAGAGGCCTGGGATGATGAGGATATACAGTACCAGGTAGCGCAGATCAAAGAAGCCATGAAAGAACTGCCGGAGGGCTACCGGGTGGTTTTATCCCTTTACCTGTTAGAGGGTTACGACCATGAAGAGATAGGACAAGTGTTAAATATTAGTGAAAATACATCGCGTACACAGTTTTTGCGTGCAAAGCGCAAACTAGGCGAAATATTAGTTAGGAAAGGAATAAAGAAATGAGCAAGCGATTAGAAGATTTTATCAGTAACAATAAGGCGGAGTTTGATGATTTGGAGCCCGGTGCCGATATATGGAATAACATTTCAATGGAGCTGGATGCCTGGGATAAGGAGCAGCAATTGCCAAAAAAGCGCGAAGCAAAAACATTCTCGCTTGGTTTCGTACTGAGGGTGGCCGCAATGATAATAGTAGTAATGGGCATAGGGTTTGGCGTTTACGTACAAAGCCAAAAAACCGCGGGCAACGGCGGCGTTGACCTGGCCTCTATCAATCCAACGTATGCTAAACAGCAAAAGCAATACGCAACCCTGATAGCTACCAAACGTACCGAACTTAAACAGATAGCAAAGTTTGACCCGCAACTTTACAAAGAGTTTGATGCCGAACTGGCCAAAATGCAATCAACTTATAAAAAACTAAATAGAGATTTAGCCACCAGCCCTAACCAGGAACGTGTTTTACGTGCAATGATCCGGAACTTGCAAATACAAACAGAGGTGCTTAATCAGCAACTGAGTGTAATTGAACAATTTAATCAAAGTAAAAAACAACAGCAAGATGGAAACCAGGATATTTAAGGGGCTATTTGCCTTCATTGCCATATTTACCTTAAGCGCGGCAGCGTTTGCCCAGGATACTTTACCGGCACCACCACTACCACCTGAAAATATCAGGTTAAATAACGAGTTTAAAAGCGATAAGGTGTTTGATGCCAAAGCCCTTAAGCATAACTTAAAAATGAACTTTAACAGCAAGACGTTTAACAAACAAATGCTGGCATTGAACAACAGGATCAACACAAAGGTATTTGTGAAGATGAAGGGGTTTGATAAAAAATTTAAAACTGAATTTAAAGATTTTGGTAAAAACTTTGCCGGCAGCTTTAGCGGCATGGTGCCCGATGTTGATGTAAACATCAACAATAACATCAGCCGTAATCTAAACGATGAGGATTACAAAAAGCAACTGGCCAGCGGCGAAATTGTTGAAAAGGTACGTAATTACAGTAAATCCTATTCGGTAGATGGTAATGACGTACTGCAGATCCACAATAAATTTGGCAAGGTAACCGTAAACACCTGGAACAAAAATGAGTTTAAGGTAGATGTGCAGATGAAATTCAGCTCGGACCGTGAAGACGCGGTGAATGATCTGTATGAAAATTCCAGCATTAGCGATAGTAAAACAGGCAACGTAGTATCATTCCGTACCAACCTGGCAAACGGCAAGTCGCAATCAAGGGGCAATAACCATCAAAACATGTCTATCGATTACACGGTATATATGCCTGCCGGTAACGCACTGGATATTAATAATCAGTTCGGCGGGATAACGCTGCCGGATCTGTCTGGTAAAACAACTATCAAATTATCATTCGGTAACCTGGTAGCGCAGCAGCTTACCAATACGCAAAATGATGTCTCTATAAACTTTACGTCGGATAATACATCAACTATCGAAGTGTTTAACGGTGGCAAACTAAAGGTACAATACAGTAAGTTTAAAGCCGGTGTATTAAATAATACCGATGCAACATTTGGTTTCTCTACCGTAGATGTTGAAAGGTTTAAAGGCACTGCAGATGTTGATGTGAAATTTGGTAAAGGCCTTCATATCGGATCAATAGATAAAAACGCAAAGGATATCAATATTAAAGGGCAATTTGCTAAGATTAGGTTCGATCTTAAAGACAGCGATAGTTTTATGTTTGATATTACTACCAAGATGGGTGGTTTTGACAACAGCAACGGCAAAGCAAAAATTACCGCTAAAACACCTACAGATGAAGACCGTGGTTATTCGTCAACCAAAACATACAAAGGTTACATTGGCAAAAGCAACAGCGATAGTAAAGTTACCATCAGCACCAACTTTGGCGATATAAGCTTTAACTAAATAACCGCTCAAAAGCATATTAATAAAACCCTTGCCATATCGGCAGGGGTTTTGTTATTTTAGGGCACACTAACATTCTGCCCATTATGCTGGAAATTTTTACCGACCCGGAAGCCTGGTTGTCGCTTGTTACCTTAACCGTTCTGGAAATTGTACTAGGTATAGATAATGTGATTTTTATTTCCATTTTGGCAGATAAACTGCCAAAAAACCAACAGGAACGCGGCCGTAAAACCGGACTGGGCATGGCCATGATCACCCGTATCCTGTTACTGTTATCAATCAGCTGGGTAATGACGCTTACCGCCCCTTTGTTCAATATTTCGGGCGTGTTGAATATCAACGATAGCGAATGGGTTGAAAAGCTCGCCATATCCGGCCGCGACCTGATCCTGATTATCGGCGGTATGTTCCTGATCTATAAAAGTACTGCAGAGATCCATCATAAAATTGAAGGAGATGAAGACGACGAAACCAATGTTAAACCACACTCTTTTTGGGGCACCATTATACAAATCATGCTGCTGGATATTGTATTCTCGCTCGATTCGGTCATTACCGCGGTAGGTATGGCGCAGCACGTCGAGATCATGATCGCGGCAGTGGTTATCGCCGTTGGCATAATGATATGGGCATCGGGCGCTGTCGCGGGGTTTGTGAACAAACACCCAACGGTTAAAATGCTGGCGTTGTCCTTTCTGCTGCTAATAGGTGTATCGTTATTAGCCGAGGCGTTTGAGCAGCACATCCCTAAAGGATACATCTATTTTGCGATGGCATTCTCTATTTTGGTAGAAATGTTAAACTTAAAAATGCGCGCTAAAAGAGCTAAAGCCGCACAGGCGGCAGCTAAAAAAGCAGCCGTTAAAAAGCGCTAAGGGCATTAAAAATGCAAATCTACCGACGACTGTAAGGCTTCATAAAATCAACTAAATAATTAGTTTTTATGTTAACCCACTGTTTTTACAAGATAGTGATTAACAGCTAATTAGCCATTTTTTTAAGAAAAAGTGTAAACCTTTGTTAATAGTTGTTACGTTTTTTGGCTATTTGAATTTGCTTTTTAAAGCCGCTAATTTGCTCATCATATCCAGCTCCGGTTCGGGGGCCGGCTTACCTGCCGGTTTTTGGTTCATCGGCCTTTGGGCGGGTTTCTGCTCGCGTGGTTTCCCGGCAACGGCAGGCTCGCGCTTCTCGCTCTCTTTCATTGATAGGGAGATGCGCTTGCGGTTCACATCCACTTCGGTAACGGTAACCTCTACCTTTTGATGAACCTTTAATACCTCGTTAGGGTCTTTGATAAACCTGTTGGTGATCTGGCTCAGGTGAACCAAACCATCCTGGTGTACACCTATATCTACAAAGGCACCAAAGTTGGTTATGTTGGTTACAATGCCCGGCAGCTTCATTCCTGGCTTCAGGTCGTTAACAGAATTAACGCCTTCGGTAAAGCTAAAAGCTTCAAACTGCTCGCGCGGGTCGCGGCCGGGCTTGGCCAGCTCTGCCACAATATCCGTAAGCGTAGGCAAACCAACAGAATCAGACATATACTTTTGCAGGGGGATAGATTTGCGCAGGCTGGCATCGCGCATCAAATCCTGCACGCTGCATTTAAGATCCTTAGCCATCTGCTCCACCAGGGCATATCGTTCCGGGTGCACTGCGCTGGTATCTAAAGGGTTTTCTGCCCCGCGGATGCGTAAAAAGCCCGCGGCCTGCTCATAGGCCTTATCGCCCAGGCGGGCAACTTTTTTAAGTTGGTCGCGGCGTTTAAAGGCGCCGTTTGCGTTGCGGTACTCCACTATATTTTGCGCCAGCTGCGGCCCCAAGCCCGATACGTAGGCCAGAATCTGTTTAGATGCTGTATTAAGTTCGACCCCAACAGCGTTTACACAACTTGTTACCGTATCGTCCAGCGAGGTTTGTAATTTGTTTTGATCCACGTCGTGCTGGTACTGGCCCACCCCGATAGATTTCGGGTCTATCTTTACCAGCTCTGCAAGCGGGTCCATCAACCGGCGGCCGATGGATACGGCCCCTCTTACAGTAATATCTTTATCCGGGAACTCCTCCCTTGCCACATCTGATGCGGAATAGATGGATGCACCGCTTTCATTGACCATCACAATAGTAGCGCCGGCCAGGTTAAGGTTTCGTACAAATACCTCGGTTTCGCGACCAGCGGTTCCGTTACCAATGGCAATGGCCTCTATTTGATAGCGCTCAAATAAATGCCTGACTGTTTTTTCAGCCTCTTTGGCTTGCCCGGCACCGGTATGCGGGTAAATAGCCGTGTTCTCTAACAACTGCCCCTGCTCATCAAGCACAACCAGTTTGCAGCCCGTACGAAAGCCGGGGTCTATTGCCATAATGCGTTTTTGGCCAAGCGGCGCACCTAATAGCAGCTGACGCGCGTTTTCGGCAAATACGCGGATAGCCTCCTCATCAGCTTTCTTTTTGGTAAGCAGGCGAATTTCTGTTTCCATAGATGGTTTAAGCAATCGTTTGTAACCATCGGCAACGGCTAAACCAACTTGTGCCGATGCGGAATTGCGGGCGGTAACAAACTCTTTCTCCAACAGGGAGATAGCATCTTCTTCTGCCGGCTTAATATCCAGGTACAGGATCTCTTCTTTTTCGCCGCGGCGCATAGCCAGGATGCGATGCGACGGTGCCGATTTAACCGGCTCCGTCCACTCAAAATAATCTTTATATTTGATACCGTCCTGCTCTTTACCCGGTGCTACCTTAGCTTCAAAAACACCTTTTTCAGTAAACAGGGTGCGCATTTTGGCGCGTACATTGGCATTCTCACTTATCAATTCGGCAATGATATCCCTTGCACCTGCCAGTGCTTCTTCGGGGCTGTTCACACCTTTTTCACCGTCGACGTATTTAGCGGCTTCCAGCGCGATATCAAAATTCTTTTGTGCCATTATCAAATCGGCCAGGGGCTGCAAGCCTTTTTCCCGGGCGGCGGTTGACCGTGTTTTCCGTTTAGGGCGGTAAGGCAGGTAGATATCCTCCAGGGCAACCATGGTATCTGCAGCATCGATCATTGCTTTTAATTCAGTAGTTAGCTTGCCCATATCGTTAAGCGATTTGAGGATGGCCTCGCGGCGTTTATCCAGGTCGCGCAGTTGCTGCATGCGGTCGCGGATGGCGGCCACCTGCACTTCATCTAAACTGCCGGTAACCTCTTTACGGTAGCGGGAAATAAATGGAACGGTGGCGCCCTCATCAAGCAGGGCGATAGTGGCACTTACCTGTTTGCTGCCAATGGCAAGTTCCTGAGCTATTTTGATGTTGTATGATTCCATAGTGATCGTTTCTGATTACACCAATCAGAGGCTGCGAAGTTGGCGGTATTTAAGGAGAAATCAAACGGATTTGCGGCAAAATTTAAATGCTCCTGGCCACCGTTAATCAAATGATGACCAGGCAAAAGTGTTCACGTTCACGGGCATGACCACCATGAACAAAACATGAAACACCTCATTATCAGAAAGATGTAAATGCGGTATTTGTAACATTTACATTTTTACGAAAAAATCAGTTAAAATGGCACAATTACCTTGAAGCTTAAATTACGGCCAATGTTGTAAATGCCCAAACGCCCGTTTGGCGACGATTGGTAGTACTCAAAGTATTTTAACCGGTTAAGGTTACTTTGGTAAGCTACATCAAATAGATTATCGGCCTGCAAAAATAGCTCGCATATGGGTTTACCAGATTTATGAACAAGCGTAGACCCTATCCCGGCATTGATGAGCGTGTAACCCGGTGTTGCGGTCTCGGTATCATTTAAAGCATAAAATTTGTTTTGTGCAGAATAAATATCCGCCTCGGTGCGGAAGTATACTTTGCTGAAACTGCCGTACGTACCCGGCAACTTTACTTTTACTTCCGACCTAACATGTACCGGGGGAATAAAAGGCAGGTATTTTGCCGCCCCGTTACTTTGTTTGATCAGGGCATCGTTTTGATTAATACCTACCACGTAAGCTAAACTGTTATTAAAGGCCAGCCAATTCATTCCCTGCGGATGCAAATTCAATGTTAATTCGGCACCATAAAGCCGCGCTTTTGATTGCCGGTACTGGTAGGTAGTATTATCCGGCACAATGATCACCGGGTTGCCGTTGGCATCATCCAACCGTGATTGGTAAATGTAATTCTGGATATGGTTATTAAACGCCTCCACCATAAAATCAGCATCTTTTAGGTAGGCGATAAAGCCAAGATCCTCCTGCAGGCTAAACTCGGGGCTGAAGCTTCGGTTACCCAGGTAAACAATATGGGCACCCGGATCCAAGCCATTACTGCCAATTTCGGTGATATTTGGCGCACGGTAACCACGGGCGATATTAGCCTTAAGCAACAACCGCTCACTGATATTGTAGGTAAATCCCAAACTGCCGGAGATACCATGATAAGTATGTTTGAAATTGGGGAACTGCAATTTAGCGCCGGCATCCGTCTTACTTAGCCGTTTATCAAAACCGTTAGCCGGGTTGGGGCCAACATAGAAATCATTCCAGCTGATATCGCGGGTATCGTATCGGACCCCGCCGGAAATATTGGTTTTGCCAATGGTTTTTTTGGCAAAAAAGAACCCGCCAATGTCGAAAAGGTTGTAATCAGGGATAGGGAAATCAGTAGCATCTTTACTGCGGTTGGTTTGATAAATGCCGTTTACACCAAAGGAGGTCTCCAGCCCGGCAAATATTGGCGGGCTATACCTTGCATCGTAATTGAGTGTATTAAGGGTTACAAACAAGCCGGCTTGTTGTGGCCGGGTTGGGTGGTTGTATTCGCGCCGTATACTTTGCTGCCAGCCCAGTGCCGTATTAAACAGCCCATCGCCAAGCTTTATTTCCGTTTTGTTATATAAGCGATAATGCTGTATGTGCTGATGCAGCGGCGTAACCCCATAATCGATCAGGTATTTAGCAGAGGCTACCGGCCGGTTCCTGATATCGTCATTTGCCGCTTCGGCAACCTGCACAGTAGATTTGCGGGTAAGCGAATCGCGGCTGCCATCGGGTATTTCCTGCTTGTTTTCATAAGTAGTACTTACAAATTGGGTGTATCCCCATTTCTTATCAACCCTGGCCATGCCCGATAATACATACTCCTGAAAAGAAGAGTTATAAACCGGCCCATCAATTTTATTGCGGTAATTGTGCGCCATTTTACCCGTAGCACGAAAGGCATATTTCCAATCACCTTTTTTGTAAGATAAGCCCAATGATGAACCGATTAATCCGTTATTGGTATGGTAATCGGCAATAATATCACCGTTGAGTTTACCATCGGCCCCATTAGGTATGTAAGGTATCAGGTTGATGACACCGGCTAACGCATCCGAGCCATAAGTTAAGCTTGCCGGGCCCTTTATTACTTCGGCACGGGCAATGCCGTATTGATCAATCTCTATACCATGCTCATCCCCCCATTGCTGGCCTTCCTGGCGGATACCATCATACAAAGTAAGGACCCGGTTATAGCCTAAACCTCTTATAAAAGGTTTCGAAATGTTAGGCCCGGTGGTAACTGCAGTAACGCCAGGGATGCCTTTTACAATGGCATCAATGATGTTGTTGTTTACATTCTGGTCTATCTCTTTCTTGCTCATTACTACAATAGGCACCGGGTTGCTGCGTAATTCAGTAGCGCGGGATACACCCGTTACCACCACTTCGCTTAACCTGGAATTGCTTTCTTTCAATTCTATATTGAGCACGGTAGGTATAGCACTACCTGCCAGTGTAATCTTAACCCGGTTACTTTGGTAACCAACGCTGGAATATACGGCAACGTAATCCCCCGGCGTAATATTTTTAATCTCGTACATGCCCTGCGCATCTGTAGTGGTTCCATGCCTGGTGCCTGCAAGTGCTACGGTTGCATACTCAAGCGGGTTGTTGTTAATAGTAACCTTGCCTTTAAGTATTACCTTTTGCGCAAAAGTTTGCAGCGCAATGTTTAGTAGAATAAAAAGTAGTATAGGGCGCATAATTAATTTGTACAAACGTATGTATTAAATTTTATTAACCAATTAAATAAAATTAGTCTTACCTAATTTTATTTATAACTGTGTTTATTTGTTTATGTTTGTATAGCCCAATAATATTATGCACACTTTATCTGAAGAGAATTATTTAAAATGTATTTACCGGTTATGGCAGGATAAGGGCCAGAAGATAACGCCTACTGCCATTGCCGAGTCGTTAAGCAACAATCCTGCATCGGTTGTAGATATGATACGTAAGCTTACTGATAAGCAGCTAATCAGCTACGATAAAAAAAAGGGGGTTGAACTTACCGCCCAGGGGCAAAAGGATGCAACGCTGATCGTTCGCAGGCACCGGCTTTGGGAGGTTTTTTTATTAGAAAAGCTGGGCTATCATTGGGACGAGATCCATGACATTGCCGAAGAGATGGAGCATATTAAGGATGCCACACTTGCCGACAGGCTGGATAAATTCCTGGGTTTCCCGGAATATGACCCGCACGGCGACCCGATACCTAAGGCGAATGGGAAGATGGCCAAACGCTACTCAACCACTCTTGCCGATTTGAAGGCTGGTGGTTATTGCCGGGTTGCTGCGGTTAAGGATACCACCAGCTCATTTTTACAATACCTGCAAAAGCTGGATATCAGCATCGGCACAAAAATCCAGCTGGTAGAGAAAATTCCTTTCGATGGGTCGCTGGTGATCAGCATTGATGGCGGCGAGCACAAAACGGTTTCGCAAAAGTTTGGGGAGAGTGTGCTGATAGATATGTAAAAGGATATGTAAAGCAAAAAGGGCTATCCGTTAAGATAGCCCTTTGTTATTATTACACCACCAGCTCGCCAAGGGCGGCGGGTGTAAAACCTTTTAATTCGTCATTACGTCCTTCATGTATCTTTTTGGTCCATGATGGATCTGACAGTAGCGGGCGGCCTACGCCAACCAGGTCAAAGTCGCCACGGTCAAAACGCCGTAGTAATTCATCTAATGAGCTAACCTGTGAGCTTTCGCCGGCAAATGCGCCGAAAAAATCGCCCGATAAGCCAACTGATCCAACGGTGATAGTGGTTTTACCGGTAAGTTTTTTTGCCCAGCCTGCAAAGTTCAAATCGCTGCCATCAAATTCCGGTTCCCAAAAACGGCGCTGCGAGCAATGTAGAATATCAATCCCGGCATCAACCAACGGTGTTAACCAGGCTTCCATTTCCTGCGGGTTTGTTGCCAGTTTATTGGTATAATTAGATGGTTTAAATTGAGAAAGGCGGATGATCACTGCAAAATCTTCGCCCACACGTTTGCGCACCTCTTTAATTACCTCAACAGCAAAATGAGTGCGCTCGGGCAGGGTTTTGCCACCGTAGCTATCTGTACGGTGATTAGTTTCGTCCCAAAAGAACTGGTCTATCAGGTAGCCATGTGCACCGTGAAGCTCCACACAGTCAAAACCTAACGCTTTAGCATCTGCAGCTGCCTGTCCAAAAGCGGCTATGGTATCTGCAATATCACTATCTGTCATTACCGTACCGCTATCTGTACCTAATTTGTTGATGCCGGATGGGCCTTCAAAAGGTACAGGAGGCAGCCAGCCCGACTGATGATTGTTTAGTATCCCCATATGCCATATTTGCGGCCCCATAGCACCACCTTCGGCATGTACACCATCTATAACGTCTTTCCAGCCATTTAGCGCACCGGTGCCGTAAAAGTGTGGTACGTTGGCATCGTTAGATGACGAAGGGCGGTTAATAACGGTACCTTCTGAAAGGATCAATCCTACTTCTCCTTCTGCACGTTTGCGGTAATAAGCAGCAACCTGGGGCGTAGGTACACCATCAGGCGAGAATGACCGCGTCATGGGTGCCATAACAATGCGATTTTTTATGTTTAACGATTTCAGGCTAAACGGCCTGAATAAGCTATCTGTGTTCATATAAGTATGCAATTAAATTTCTGATTCGATGATTTTGGTAAGTGCGGCAAAAGCTGCTTCGTTCCGCTTATAATAAGTCCATTGCCCGGTACGGGTAGCAGTGATCAATCCGGCGCGCTGCAAACTGGTTAAGTATTCGGATACGGTTGATTGTGTAAGCCCGACTTTGGCTTGTATTTGCCCGACGCAAACACCATTAACAAACCCGGCTTCGGCCTGCTCCGGAAAGTGCACTTCCGGATCTTTAAGCCAGGTTAAAATTTGCAGCCTGCTCTTATTAGCCAGGGCTTTAAATATTTCTACCTGATTCATTGTGCAAACTTACATCGGTTTTTCCCGATATACCAATTAGAGCCTGGGATATGACATTGGGTTGATTGAAAGGCTGTTTGGACTAATCTCAATACCTGCACAAAGTTGTCATGGTAAGCCTGTCGAACCATCAGCAAATTGGAAAGGTCTTGGACAAGATCAGCCTGACACGCTTTGTGAAAAAGAAAACAAAAAAAGCCGCTTCAAATTATTGAAGCGGCTTTGCTAATATTTATATGGATGTTACCTATTTGGCAACGTACATTACATCTTTAACCGCTTTAACAACACGGTCCGCATTTGGCAGGTATTCCTGGATAAGGGTTGGAGCGTAAGGCAACGGAACGTCGCCACCGGTGATGCGCAATACAGGTGCATCAAGATAATCAAATGCATCTTTTTGCACTTTGAATGCAATTTCGGTAGCAATTGATCCTAATGGCCAGCTTTCTTCAACAATTACCAGGCGGTTAGTTTTTTTAACAGACTCGATAACGGTAGCATAATCGATAGGGCGTACAGTACGCAGGTCTATCACTTCGGCATTAATGCCTTCTTTTTCTAATTCGGCAGCCGCGGCGTTAACCACCTTCATGATCTTCCCAAAGCCTACCAAAGTTACATCGGTACCTTCTTTGGTAACCTTTGCCTTACCAATTTCAATGTAGTAAGTTTCTTCAGGCACTTCGCCTTTATCACCGTACATCAATTCTGACTCCATGAAAATAACCGGATCAGGATCTATAATGGCTGATTTTAATAAACCTTTAGCGTCGTAAGGGTTTGATGGTACTACCACCTTTAAGCCCGGGCAGTTGGCATACCAGTTTTCGAAACACTGGCTGTGCTGCGAGCTTAACATACCCGCGTTACCTGTTGGGCCGCGGAATACGATTGGTACCGAGAACTGACCACCACTCATTGACATGATCTTGGCAGCGCCGTTAATGATTTGATCAATAGCAACCAGTGAAAAGTTAAACGTCATGAATTCGATAATAGGACGAAGGCCGTTCATTGCCGACCCGATGCCTATACCGGCAAAACCTAATTCAGAGATAGGCGTATCAATAACGCGTTTAGCGCCAAATTCATCAAGCATACCCTGGCTAACTTTGTAAGCGCCGTTATATTCGGCAACTTCCTCACCCATCAAGTATATATTCTGATCGTTGCGCATTTCTTCCTGCATGGCTTCCCTTAGCGCTTCCCTGAATTGTATTTCTCTCATTATGTTATTTAAATGAAGTTTTTCGATGGCAAATATAAGCACTAATGTGTAAAATGCAATTGGGTTATCATACAGATAGCTATTTATCTATTATTTGTTACATTCGGTTAATTAAGCCACACACGGATGAAATTCCCTTCCCTTAAAAACCTGGCCGATAGCGCGCTTGTCACCATTAGAAGATTTCCGTTCGAGGTGCTTTTTGCGCTGGCCGGTACCATTGCCGCTACCATAAAGGTAGAACTTACACGCCTTAACCGTGTTGACGAAAGCTGGTGTACCCGCAGTATTATGATAGCCAACCTCGGGCTGCTGTTAAGTTTATCGGCAACGCTGTTTGCCGAAAGCAAAAGCATCCGCGGAAGCAGGAAAATGTTTATTAGGCTCGCAGCCGCGGCTATAAGTCTGGCTTTGATTTTTGCAATAAACCCGGCCACACAAGCCGCCGACTATGTGCGGTTCCTGCTGTTCAGTCTGGGTTTCCATTTACTGGTGGCGTTTGCAGGTTTTACCGTGCCCGGGCACATACAGGGCTTTTGGCAATTTAACAAGGCGCTTTTTCTGCGGTTTTTAACCAGCGCTTTGTACAGTGCTGTTTTATTTGCAGGCCTCGCTGCCGCTATTGGCGCCATGAACTTTCTATTCAATTTTAAGTTTGAATGGGATACCTTTTCCATATTGTGGATATGGATAGTCGGCATGTTTAGCACTGTTTTCTTTTTAGCGGGCGTGCCGCCGCACCTGCAGGAGCTTGATCAGGATTTTAGCTATCCCAAAGGCTTAAAGGTATTCACTCAATATGTACTTATTCCATTAGCAACCGTTTATGTGGCAATCCTGCTGGCCTATGAGGTAAAGATCCTAATTCAATGGTCTTTGCCTAAAGGGCTTGTATCCAACCTTATACTGGGTTACGCGGTATTTGGCATCTTGTCGTTATTGCTGGTTTACCCAATTCGTGATAAGGAGGAAAACAGGTGGTTAAAAACCTATTCGCGCAGTTTTTACTTTCTGCTTATTCCACTTTTAGGGTTACTATTCACAGCTATGGGTACCCGCATTTTTCATTATGGGATTACCGAGAAACGTTATTTTTTGCTGCTGCTTGCCTGCTGGCTGCTATCAATTACTGTTTACTTCCTTTTTACAAAAAAGCAAAACATCAAACTGATTCCGATATCCTTATCCATTTTAACACTGTTATCAATATACGGCCCGCAAAGCGCTTTTTCGGTTTCGGAATTTTCTCAACAAAGGGTACTTGTGGCGGTATTTAAAAAGAATAATGCTTATCAAAATGGCAAACTAATGCCGGTAAGCAGTCAGAAGGTCAGCCGGGAAGATGGGCGCCACGCCGTTGCTACTTTGTACTATCTTATAACCAATCATGATCTGGCATCTTTACAGCCTTATTTTAATGATGACCTGAATAAGGTGAGCGACTCGTTATCTGCTATTAAACCTAAAGGCGAGAACAGATTAATGACGGACTATCAGTTGCAGTACGAAAAGCTGGAATGGGCAAAAAAACGCCTTAATCTAACAAGGTTCGACCGGTTTGAGACGGATCCGGATGTGATTGTTAACCCAAACTTTACTTTACATACAAGCGATGGTAATGCAGCTGTAGTAAAAGGATATGATTACCTGCTTGACGAGGAAACTTCTACCGATACTGTCACTTACCAGGTAGATGGGATAACCGTACGGCGTATTAAAAACAGTACCGGGCGGTATATGCTAAAGCTTGATAGCAGTTTGATAACATTTGATTTGAAACCGGAACTTGACAAGCTAACGCAACCTGCCGCGCTGGATAACTATAAACAAGACGGCCATGACTATGCCAACTTTTACACTGTCCCTGCAAAATCCATGATGTTTACAAGCGAGAATGATCAATTGAAGGTAGTATTGCTGGTAGAGCGGATCGTATTTCAAAAGGATGAGAAAAAGCAATGGGATATAAACTTTATGACCGGCCGTTACCTGATCCGCAAAAAGTAAAAGGCAAGTTAAAATCCCAACACTAATTTCGGATCGGCGATGTTTTGCAAAAGCATGTCTTTTTGAGTGAATTTGCCAACACCAAGGTAATCGCCCCTGGCAGCGCCAATAGCCAGCATCAACTGAAAGTGGAGATGCGGCGGCCAGCTACCGTTTTCGTGAGCGGTGCCAAGGGTGCCTATTTGCTGATTAACCGCAATAGATTGCCCGGTCTGCAAACCTGTTAGGCTGGCGCGGCTTAAATGGCCATACAAGCTATATAGTGTTAGTCCCCCTAAATCGTGTTGTAGAATAATTGTAGGGCCATAGTCGCCAAAGTGGTTGTTGTCGGCAAAACTGTGTACTGTTGCATCAAACGGCGAGTACACCGGTAGCCCTGCATCGCCCCATATGTCTGTACCCAAATGGAGGCGACGTGGCTCATCAGCGGTATCGAAAAGAGCGCTGCGGCTATACACAGTGCGGTGCTCCATATAACCGCCAATAGCGTAGCGATAGTTGCCGGTAAGCAATTGCGTATTGATATAAACACTGAACGCGGCGGTATCTGCAACCATCTCCGCGGTTAGTTCCGTATTGGCAGCGGTAAGGTCAAGAGGGTACAAACTATCTGCCGATGCATTATAATCAACTACCTTGCCGGGCAAAATGTGATGTTTATTAAGGTGGTTAGCTAAGATAGCGGTAGCATCCATTGGCTTGGTTAGCTCTCTTCTATATCCGGCTGACGGTCTTCTTTACTGATCTTGTCGAAGATCTTGTCCATCCGCTCCACGTATTCGCTGGTATCATCAACAAAAAATTCAAGGGAAGGAATTACCCTTACCTGGTCTTTAATACGGGCGCCCAGTTTGTAACGAATCTCGGATGCGTGCGACTTTATGGTTTGCAGCGCCTGCTGATTATCTGCAGTGTTAAAAAAACTCAGGAATATACGGGCTATAGCTAAATCGGGAGTTACCCTTACTTTAGTTATTGTAACCATTGTGTGCGGCAAGTAATTCATACCCTCGCGTTGAAATATCGTGGCCAGGTCCTGTTGAATTACTCCGGCAAATTTTTGCTGACGTTTTGATTCCATAGTATTTTAATAACGCCGGTTAGGCTAATGAGTTTGATGCTGAGCGGTAATTGTTAAAGCTAATGATTTGCCAACGCCCTGCAAATTGTGTTAATAATATTTGAGTTGCTAAAGATCTTTCTTCATATCATCCAGACCTTGTACACTTAGCCTTGCGCTGATACCCGATGCAATGATGGCAATAACGATCACCGTTAAAAATACCAGCCCAAAATCGGCAGGGTTAAAGGCTACCGGGTAAGCATCCAGTACAGATGTTTTAGAGCCCATTTTAATAAGGCTAAACTGCTGCTGCACCAGGCAAATAATAAAGCCAATAACAATACCGGTAATGCAACCCACTAATGAGATCATCATCCCCTCGAAAAAGAAGATGCCTTGTATCAGCGTTTTGTTTGCACCCAGGCTGGTAAGTATAGCTATATCCTTACGCTTATCCATAACCAGCATGGTTAACGACCCGATGATGTTGAAAATGGCGATGATCATTACAAAAACCAGGATCATAAATATCGACCAGCGCTCGTAGTTAATGGTTTTATATAACTCTGTATTTTGCTCCTTACGGTTTTTTATTACAAAGCCCGGCCCGGCTTTTTCAGCAATCTCCTCCTGCATGTCATCTACATCTGTTCCTTTCTTCAGGTTGATCTCTATAGACGATACGTTCACCGGTTGTTCTAACAATTCACGGGTAAAATCAAGTGGTGTTACTACAATGTCGTCAAAATCCTGCTGGATGCCGAACACGCCTGATGGCTGTATCGAGCGCGACACAAAATCGTTCATCGGTAATGATGAGTTGCTGGCCGTACGTTTAGGCGAAAAGATCTGTAATGAATTAAGCTGGTTTTTAAGCGCGATGCCCAAACTAATTTGAATGGTAGAACCAATTACCGCATAACGGTTGCCGCTTTTGTCATTTAATGTAAACGAACCCGACTGGATGGTGCTATCCAATTGCTTATTCTTTAAAAAATCATCGCTTACGCCTTTAACCGTACCAATGAACGGCCTGCCGGCATATTCAATTAAAGCCTTTTCTTCGAGCACCTGGGTATAAGATACTATGCTCTTATCATTTTTAAGGAGTTTAAAATAAGCGGTATTCGGGTCGAAAGTTTTGCCTTGCGCAGGTTCAATCTTTAACTCGGGCGTAAAGTTGCTGTAAAGCGAAAGGATTACCTTCTCTAACCCGTTGAATACAGAAAGGATAATGATCAGCGCGGCACTACCTACCAATACGCCCAGCATAGATATGCCCGAGATGATGTTGATGGCGTGTGTCTGCTTTTTACTGAACAGGTACCTTTTAGCTATGTAGATAGATGTATTCAACCAGTAGTGTTGTTAGTACTGCGTGTATAACTTATAAATACGGATTATGTTGTTTTTCATACCCGATAGTAGTTTCGGGGCCGTGGCCTGGATATACCGTACAATCATCGGGCAGGGCAAAAAGTTTTTCCCCGATGCTTTTCACCAGCGTGCTGTAATTACCGCCGGGTAAATCGGTCCGGCCAATGCTGTTGCGAAAAAGCACATCACCGCCAACCAGTAAGTTAGCATCCCTGTCGTAATAGCATAAATGCGCAGGCGAATGTCCCGGTGCAAAAACCAGTTCTAACTGGGTGTTGCCAAAACTAATGGTTCCGGTTTCCGACAGGTACTCGTCTGGTATTGGCGATGCGTCGTACTTAAAACCCATGGCGGGTGCATAAGCAATCACAGCTTCCAATACTTCGCTTTCACCTTTGTGAAATTTTGGTTTTAACCCATACTGGTCAAACACAAACTTATTGCCCAGAACATGGTCTACGTGGCAATGCGTGTTAAGCAGCAGCACCGGTTTTAAACCTTTTTCCTTTATAAAGTTTACTACTGCGTTTTGCTCGGCTGCGGTGTACATGCCCGGGTCTATAATGGCGCACTCTAATGTGTCGTCATATAAAATACAGGTGTTTTCCTGATACGGGTTGTTCTCAAAAACTTTAATAGTTGCCATAGCACAAAGCTAAGTTATTAGGCCGAAAGCAAAAGGTGAAACCTGAAAGCTTTTGTACCAGCCACATCAAACTTACTTCCACTTCAGGGTTTTGATCATCACGTCTACATCCTTTTTTAAAAAACTTAGTACCGGCTGGATAGAATCCAAACGGGGTTCCGAATTAAAGTAAAGTGCCCCGCGCAGATAGTGGCGCGTACTATCGGTTAAATAAAATTGTGCAGATGAAGCGGCGTTACCTTCTATTGTATAGTAAATTCCGTATAACTTACGGTCTGGGTAGCTGATCACGCCCTCGTCTATCGATGTGGCTTTAACCGTATGCTTAAAGCTTAATTTATGGGCATCCTCAATTAATTCGTTAAATTCTTTTTTTGATGCTACCTGCTCGTAAGTTAAATGTAGTGTTGCATTAAATGCCGGGAACTGCATATTTACCCAGCAAGGTTTGGCATTGGCAGATCTGTCGGCTTCTAAACGGGCGTATTGCGGAAATTCAAAATTAAAGGGGCAGCCCCCGGTATAGGCCTGATAAGTTTTCTCCGGAAAAACAATGCGGAAATACCCGCGTGGTTTAGGCGAATAGTCCTGATTGCCACCACAACCAGCCATAATGATTACAGCTGCTGCCGCAATTAGAATTTTAAAACCGGCTAATCTTTTGCGTTCCATATTTCCCAGGCTTTTTCTGCCTGCAATACTAACATTTCATATCCATTTTTTGTAGCAGCACCTCGCTCGGCGCCTTTTTTTAAAAACTGCGTCTGTTCAGGGTTGTAAATTAAATCAAAAAGCAAGTGCTTGTCCGTTATTGCTTCGTAAGGTATGGGCGGGTATTCATCAACATTTGGATAAGTGCCCAATGGGGTCGTATTAATAATTAGCTTGTGGCTGGTAATGTGCTGATGGGTAAGATCGTTAAATAAAATGCCGTTGCGTACCGGTTTACGCGTTACAGATATATGATCTATCCCTTTGTTTTGCAAAACACACTTTACCGCCTTGGCTGCACCGCCATCGCCTAATATCAATGCTTTATCATGGTCGCCGGTTAGCAGCGGACTTAAAGATCCGTCGAAACCGTAAATGTCGGTATTATAACCTTCCAGCCTAAAATCGTGTCCGTTTATCCCAACCTCACCGGAAAATGCCGCCGATACCGGGCTTTCGGAAAACACTTTAATACAATTTACTGCCCCGGCATTTTTAGCATCGTGCTCAATCCAATCTAAATGCTGTAATACATTAACCTTGTGCGGAATGGTTACGTTTAAACCGCACAGGGTGGGGTTTGCTTTAAGCAGGGCAGGCAGGTCGTCGATATTTTCAAGGGAATAAAGGTCATACCGGGCATCACTAATTTTTTCTGAATTAAATTTTTCTGTGAAATATTTTTTTGAAAAGGAATGCGAAAGCGGATAACCGATCAGTCCGTAATGTTTCATGGTAGTGCCTTTTAAATTACCGCAGCCAGCACAGCTACTTTATATAAAACGCTAATATTAGCAACAATGTGTGGTGATTTATAATTTTATTTAACGGCTAACGCCTGTGACAGCGCAGTATGCAGGCGCTCAATTTCTATCGGTTTGCGCAAAAAGCCGTCAAAATAACCTTTGTACTCATCATTATTTTCGGCAGTGATATCTGCAGTAAGCGCAAATACCGGCGTTTGGCAATTAGGGTTATCACCGCTGCGGATAGTAGCTGCCGCATCATACCCGTTCATTTCAGGCATGTGGATATCCATCAAAATAAAATCAAATGCTTTAAGCTGTGCTTTTTCAACTGCCTGTAAGCCGTTTAAGGCATGCTCAGACACCATACCCCAGTTGGATAGTAGTTTGCGGGCTACCATGGCGTTGATCAAATTGTCTTCGGCAAGCAAAACGGTTTTACCTTTCAGATCGGCTTGCGCCGGGGGAGTTGTTACAGGTGTGGAATTGCCACGTTTTAGTACCAAATCAAAGCTAAACATTGAACCCTCACCCAGCTTGCTTTGCACTTTAACCTCGCTGTTGTAAAGCGCGGTGAGCCTTTTTACGATAGCCAGCCCCAGGCCACTGCCACCCTGCTTACGCGTGGTGATAGATTTTGGCTGCGAAAAAGTTTCAAAGATCTCTTCAAAAAACTCTTCAGGGATGCCTGTACCGGTATCTGTTACGCTAAAACATAAGGTATCGGCACTGGTGCCGGCCAGTGTTTTTTTAACGGAAACCGTTACACTGCCACTGTCCGTATATTTTACGGCGTTGCTAATGAGGTTCCCTAATATCTGTGATAGTTTAGTTTCGTCCAGATCGTAACAGTCGCACAGGGTAGGGTCGATATTTAATAAAAGTTCTATTCCCTTTTTATGCGCAAGTGTTTTGTAGGTTTTTATGATCCGGTCGAGCAAACTGCCAAAGGGGCAAGGCTTATTTTCTATCTCCACTTTACCGGTATCGAGCTTTGTGAAATCAAGGATATCGTTTATTACGAGCAGTAAGCTATTTGATGCATATTTTAATGATTCCATCAATTCATCATCATACGCTTCTTTTTCGGTAATCAATGATGTGATGGTGGTAACAGCATTAAGCGGCGTACGGATCTCATGGCTCATGGTCGACAGAAACTCCTGCTTCATCCGGGCAGATTGCTCGGCACGTTCCTGCTTTTCAACAATGGCGGCTTTTTCCTTCTGCAGGCGGGCTTCCTGCTCCATCGATTCCATCCGGGTGATCAGCTCGTAATTTTCTATCACCTTTAAGGTTTGCGTATTAATAACCGCTTCTTTCTGGTGCAGGTATAGTTCCAGATACTCTAACGATTTCTCAACATCGTTCTCCAGTTTGCTGATCTGGTAAAGCAGATAATTGCACTTGAATTTAATAATAGCGATGTTGTACCTATCACTAAACTCAAGGCCTTTTTTAAGCATTTCTTTAGCCCGATCATACCGGCCCATTGCAATATAAAGGGCACCCATTTTATGATAGGCCATTCCCTGCCCAAGTTTTTCGCCGGCGTTAATATGTATCTCTATCGCATTTTTAAAGTCGTTCTCTGCTTCTTCAAAGCTGCCCATATGGGCATGCACCTTTGCACGGCCATAAAACGCAAAAGCCAAACCGCGAATATCACCGGTTTTGGCTTTCATAGATATCGATTGCTCTATCACCCGCATGGCTTTTGCCACCTTGTTTTGCTTAAGATAAATGCCCGATAAGGGGTTATAAACGTTTGAAATAAGGTTATGGTCGTTTACTTTCTGAGCGGCGGTTATAGCGCTTTCATATGATCGTAAGGCGTTCTTAGGATCACCGAAGTATTCATAGATGGTGCCAAGTGATTTATGGGCACGCGCCTGATTGTGATAATCGTTAAACTTTTGGTAAGTGGCCAAGCAATCAAACAGGTGGATAAGTCCCAGGTGATAATTGTCGGTTTTATAATAAACCCCGGCTATACTGTATTTGGCATCGGCTATGCCTTTTTCGTCGCCCAGTTCGGTAAAACACTCAATGGCTTCTTTAGCCATTGCTACAGCCCGTTTATAGGCGCCACGGATCATATAGAACAGGGATAGCTGGTTAAGACTTTTGCCAATAAGGGCAGTGTTATTGCCTGCCCTGCTTAATGCCAGTGCCTGGTTAGCCAGCTTTACGCTATAATTTAGGTTATGAATACGGTTTGCATAAGCATCATCAAGCAGGGTTGATATAGCTGTAATGTTTGAAGGGCTTCTGCTTTCCATTTATCAATTTATACGATCTTAATATAGCAATTGTTCAACAAAAAAATATTAGTGTTTAAACATTATTGTTTTGCTTTTTGTGGTTACGTAGCAATTCCTTAAATGGTTTTTGTTTCTGCAGAATTTTATAAATTATTTATCGCCTATAATTTAATCACCAGGGCCAGCGCTTCTATTTCAACCAATTTAAATATTTGGCCGACAGTGTCATTGAACTTGCACTTATCATCCGCTTTATCAGCCGGATTAATGCCTCTTGGTAATGCTTTTCGTCTTTGTCCGTATCAGACATTCAGTGTCAATTGAGGGCTCATATGTGTAGGGTTAACACTTAATTATTTAACGGAATATAACGTTTACTAACACTTTTAAACTATTAGCATTTTTTAATTGATAAACGTTTAAAATCATGCTGTTATGTACTACTTTAGCGACAATATATCAGGTATGTTAAAAAACCGAAATTTATTGTGCATTAGTGGTACCGAGTGGCACGGCAATTATATTAAGCCGGTTGTAGAATTGATGAAAGTATTATCGGCTACCAATAAAATACTGTTTGTTGATAATGCCCATACCTACAAAGACGCTTTAGCCGGCGTACAAAACAAACCACCTGTTGATTTCAAAATGGTGTTCGGTTTAAAAAACCGGTTAAAAGAAATTAAGACCGAGAATGGCGGTATTGTTTATATGCTCACCCCGCCGCTTGCCTTCCCCGTAAGCTTCTTGCCAAAGGGTGTCGCTTACGATATGATGATTAGGTACAACGCGATGTTGCTGCGTATTGCGGTGCGTAAAGCGTTACGTAAACTGGATATGAACCATGATCTGATCAACTTCACATCTTTTAATCCGGCTATGGGGGTGATGACCGCACGTGACTTTAAAGAGCGGGTGCTGATCTATCATTGTTACGATGAAATTAAAGGTGCAAACTCCTGGCTGCGCCGCCATGGCGAACGCATGGAGGAGCAATTTTTACCGATGGCAGATGCTACGATAGTTAGCTCGAAAGGTTTGTATGAAAGCAAGAAGCCATATACCAAGCGCTGTTTTATTGTAAAGAATGCCGTTAAGGCCGAACTGTTTGCCAAAGGGCAAAACAGCAATATTGATACGACAAAAAAAGTAGTGGGTTTTGTTGGTACAATTGATTACCGGATGGATTATGACATTGTAACCTATTTGATAGAGAACATGCCCGATGCGCAATTTATATTTGTAGGGCGGACGCTTAAAGAAGAAGGCGCCGAACTGCTAAATAGCTATCCTAACGTTACCTTAGCCGGCCCCAGAAACCCTGAGGAACTGCCATCATACCTGAAAACTTTTTCGGTGGCCATTATTCCGTATGTAAAGGATAAACTTACTGAGGGGATTTACCCGATGAAGATCAACGAATATCTTGCCGCAGGGTTACCGGTTATCAGTGCCAATTTTGGGGATATGACCGATTTTAAGCAGATCATTAAGTTAGCGGACACTAAAGAGGATTTCCTGGAAAGCGTTAAAGCTGAGATAGAAGGTAATACACACGAGAAGCAGCAAGCCCGTATTGCTGTAGCGAATGGAAACACGTGGCACCATCGGGGCGAGGAGTTATCTGCAGCCATTCTGCAAACCGAAGCCGAGCTTTATCCTACAGGTAAGTAACGCCGTCAAATATCGACCGGGTATAATAAATGGGCTTAAAAGGCTGCTCATCTACGTACGTGCAGGCTGCCCTGATGTTGGTGCAAAATACATCGCCAAAAATGCTGGCAATTGCCGCGTCTGCAGCATCGCGGCCGGTAGCAATCTTTACCAATCCATTTAAAGGAATTAGCCGGGTAGCATCAAACAGCACCCAGTCGCCACCTAAATAAGCCTCAAAACAAGCATGAAAATCGGGCGGGTTTAGCTGGTAAGCATAACCGGTAAAATAGCGTGCGGGTATCGTAAGTGCGCGGCACAGCGCTATACCCAGGTGGGCAAAATCGCGGCAAACCCCTGCCTGCTGGGTTACGGTATCATAGGCCGATGTTTCTGAATTGGTAAACCCGCTCAAATACTCTACATTTTTATGGATCCAGTCTGTAACAGCAAAAACCTGTTCAAATGACGTACGGATATTGCCGAATGTATTGTTGGCCAGGCGGTACAGCTTGTCGCTTTGGCAATACCGGCTGGGGTTTAGGTAAGTTAAAACAGACGGATCAAACTTGCTTACGGGGATCTCATCAACGTTAGAGTGGTTTTTTACTTCGTAATAATTATCAACCGTAGCTTGATACCGTATGCTGATAGGGCCAGTATTTGGTATGTCCAGGCGGATAAAGCGGTTCTCGCCATTGGTTGCAGCCAGTTCGTCTACCCGTACATCCGGGCTTATCTGTAATTGCTCATCCAGGATGTTTTGGTGGCCGGTACGTAAAGCATGTACGTTTAATATCAGCGTGCTTGGCGCTTTCACTTCGTAATCAATCTCGGCCGATACGCTGAATTTCATCTTCTAATGTAGTTTGTTAAACGCTTTTTCCATCCATTCGCCTGGGATGTTCATGAGTGCACTTTTTAGTTCTTCGGCCCATTGTGCCGATATATCTTCCAGATCCTTTTGTGTATAACGTTGCTCTACAATCTCAAAGCTATCCTTTTTATATAGTGCTACATCTATCGGAAAATCGACATTGTTGCTGCTCACCCTGGTAGAATCGAACGATAGAAAGCCGGCCTTCAAGGCAAGTTTCATATCCGAGTCCTCGTCAATCGTACGGTTCAATATGGCCTTGCCATGCCCGGAGTTGCCTATTACTACAAAGGGTGCGCCAAGGCCCAGTTCAACCCAATTGCCTTCCGGATAGAGCAAAAAAAGTTTGTGCTCGTCATCATCCTTTAACTGGCCGCCAATGATGGTGTTCAGGTCGAACTTAAAGCCGGCTTTTTCTAAGATCGCCCTGTCCTCATTGGCAACACGGCGTACTTGCTGGCCAAAAGCGTTCACTGCCTGGTAAAGCTTACTGAAATCGGAAGTTTCCAATAGCTCATCAAAGTAAACTATCGCTTTGTCGCGCACCGAACGCAACCCGCTTGTCATGATAAACATTGCCGAATTTTCGCGCTGCAAAATGCTTATCTTTTTTTTAACGGTAGTATCTGTGCCAGTGGTGATGCGGGTATCGGCAAGGGCTATCAATCCTTCTTTAACTTTAATTCCTAAACAGTACGTCATGTTGCTTTATATAACCGTTATTGCTGCTGCTGTTGTTGCTGCTGCACAATTTCCATGTACCTGGCGTAACTGTTTCTTGATGGTGTTGCAGCCGGTTTACGAAAGGTCGATTCGGTAAATATATCTTTTTCCTGCGGCAAATGATTGTCCTCATAACCTACCGAAACAGATACCTCCAGCTTATGATTTGCTGAGCCCTTATATACGCCCTTTACAGGTGAGCAATCAGAAAAATTGCGGCCCACAGCCAGCCGCACGTGCATTTCATTAGCAACACAATTGTTGGTTGGGTCTATCCCTAACCAGCCGTATCCCGGTATGTAAGCTTCTGCCCATGCATGGGTGGCGCCTTCGCCTCTCATGCCGTCGCGGTTAGGGCAAATGTATCCGCTTACATACCGGGCGGGGATACCCACCAGGCGCAGCATCACCATTAGCAGGTGTGCAAAATCCTGGCAAACACCGGCTTTTATTTGCCATATCTCGTCGAGGGTGGTTTCAACGGTGGTTACGCCCTTTATGTATTCAAAATTTTTGTATACATACTGGCAAAATTTAAGGGCGGTATGATATGGTGTATCTTCGGTTTTGCGCTCGTTCTCAACAACGGGCTGCAATTCAGTTAGTCCTTCAAAATATTCCTGCTTCAAAAAGTCAATGTAAGGTACAATGTAGCGCAGGTTATACAGTTCGTTCCACTGTTCGGCTGCAAACATATTATCAACGGGCAGGGGCCTGGCATGGGTATTTACAAGTAACTGCGAATTAATAATAAGCTGGTTGTGCCGTTCGGTGTAAGTAAAGCTGCCTACCTCGTTGCCGTAATAATCTACATAGGTATCAACCTGCGGGTTGCCGGTTATGGTTAAATCATGCTTCACCACATCCTGGTAAATATCAACAATAGGGAACAGGATAATCTTATTGGCGCTATCACGCACAAAATTATCGTAAGAGTATTTGGTAATATGCTGTATTTTAAATTCGGGCATGGTGTTTGAACTAAGAGTTGGCGAAATAATATTCATTTAATTGGTTACCTATCTGGTACAGATCATCCTTTACGCGGATAAGGTACTGGTGCAAGCCCTCCTGACTAATACTTTTTACAGAACTGTACTTAATGTTGCTTTGTAGTTTGCCAATTTGGAAAGAGATTTCCCGATAGTCATTCACATTACTGTTATTCTTTAGCCTGTCGAAATACCGCTGGATGTTGTTTACCGAGTAGATCACCGACCGGGGGAAATCATTATTCAGGATAACCTGCTCCAGTACATTCTGCGCTTCCAAACCATCCCTATACGTTTTCTGATAAAGTTCATAGCCGCCTATCGACAGAAGCAGGTGCTTCCAGTAGGTAATGTCGGTAAGCAGGTTAGGGTTGGCGTTTAGCGGCCCGTACTTAACATCTAAAATATCTATCGATTGGATAGCGCGCTCCAGATATTTGCCAATATTCATGAAACTGCGGCCCTGGCCGCGCTCCATCGTTATTTCGGCTGTACCGTAGTAAAGCATAACCTGTTTTATTAATATATCAAGCACGCCTATCGGGTCATCCTTTTTAAGCCCCGATGCTATGCGCGGTTCTTTTACGGTATGATAATATTCGTTAAGGCACTGCCAAAGATCCTTCGGGATATGCTCCTGTACGCTGCGGGCATTCTCGCGCGCCAGGGTGATGATGTTGAGGATGGAATTGTTATTCTCCCTGTCGATCACCATATACTTTAAAACCGACCGGCTGTCGTTGTTTAACCGTTTCATCAACTCTTCATCAGGCCCGGAAAAAATCCGGATCACGGGTTCCCACGAAAATCCCTCAACCGAATCCTGCGATGAAGCGTAGTTAATCTTTAGCATCCTTAGGATACCATCGCTCCGCTCGATGTAACGGCTTAACCAATAGAAACTTGCAGCTACCCTACTTAACATTATCTTGAATTAATTGCTAACATTTAACTTTCAATGTCGACTTGGAAAATCTATATCCCGGATATGATGGCAACTTAGTGTTGATCATTCCGCATTCACTGTTCATTAGTATTTACTTAGGTCAGCACCCATGTATCCTTGCTGCCCCCGCCTTGCGAACTGTTAACCACCAGCGACCCTTCTTTAAGTGCCACCCGGGTTAGGCCGCCCGGCACAATCTCGATACCATCCGGGCCGCATAGGGCATAAGGCCTTAAATCGATGCGCCTTGGCTGGAGTGCCCCACCAATATAGCATGGCGCAGCCGATAGACTGATGGTTGGCTGCGCGATAAAATTTCGGGGGTCTTTTAAAATTTCCAATTTGTATTTTTCAATTTCTTCTTCGGTTGAAGCATGGCCCATTAACATTCCGTAACCACCGCTTTCATTGGTTTTTTTAACCACCATGGTATTAATGTTCTTAAATACATGGTCGCGCTCGTCCTTATTGCTCAGGCGGTGCGTAGGTACATTTTTAAGCAGCGGCTCTTCGTTCAAATAATATTTGATCATGTCGGGCACATAAATGTATGTGGCTTTATCATCTGCAACGCCGTTACCAATAGCATTTACTATTGCTACGTTACCCTTACGGTACGCACCCATAAGCCCGGCCACGCCTAATACGCTTTGAGGATTAAACACCAGCGGATCCAGAAACTCATCATCTACCCGGCGATAAATAACATCCACTTGCTGCAGGCCTGTTGTGGTTTTCATGTAAACCTTGTGGTTATTTACAACCAGATCGCGGCCCTCAACCAATTCTACACCCATAAGGCGGGCAAGGGTTGTATGCTCAAAATATGCGGAATTATAGATACCCGGACTAAGCAACACGATAGTCGGGTTACTTATTTGCCTGGGCGATAACGAAAGCAGGTTTTTATAGAGGATGGAGGGGTATTCAGTAACGCTCCTGACGCCGCAATTTGGTAGCAGATCCGGAAAAAGGCGTTTGGTTATCTCACGGTTCTCCAGCATATAACTTACGCCGGATGGTGTACGCAGGTTATCTTCCAGCACATAAAAAGTACCATCGTGATCACGTATCAGGTCGATGCCGGCAATATGGACATAAACGTCATAGGGAACATCTAACTGATACATCTCACGCAGGAAATGCGGGCAGGAATAAATAATGTCTATCGGTACGATACCGTCCTTAACAATAAATTGGTTATGATAAATATCTTTAAGAAACAGATTAAGAGCTGTAAGCCTTTGTTTAATGCCTTTTTCAATAAAAGACCATTCGCTGGCAGTGATAACGCGTGGTATGATGTCAAAAGGGAATATTTTTTCGATCCCTTCGCCGCTATTGTACACCGTAAAGGTAATCCCTTGCGTCATAAACAACCTTTTTGCCAATTCTTCTTTTTTTCCAAGGTCATCCGGGGATTCCAGAGATAAATATTCCATTACCTTCTTATAATGATCACGTACAATGCTGCTTTCGCTATACATCTCGTCCCATACACCGCTTATTGAATTGTAATTTTCAAAATGTTGCGATTTATACATAGAATTCTAAGTGTTTTTTAAATTTATATGCATTTATAACAGAAATGTATACAGTTGGAATTAATAATGCTGATATTTTGGTAATTTATGAAAAATATTACGCAATTAATGACAATATCATTAACAAAAACCAAATGTAATAGGTTTGATAAGGTTTAGGCCAACGAAAAGTAATATCCTTTTAACTGCTGTCAGTTGATTGCGCTATAGTAACAACTGTTAGTAGCCGATGTTCATATGTTTTATTGTTTAATACCAGCCTTCTGCCACGTTACATCAATTGAATCGACAGGGATATCATCTGTCAGGAAATTTTTAAACAACAACTCATAGCTTAGGATAACCCATATAATTATACACGGCCAGGCTTTGATAGCATAGTTTTGCATAAATACCCTTGCCGGGCGCGGGAAGGCGTCTGAAGGTCCAAGTCCGGTTATTACCAATAATAAAACCAGCATTACGATATTGAATGTTGTAAAAGGTTTGCGCTGCATCATGATATAAATAACTGCGCCTGCCGTAGCAATAATAAAGGTAGGATGCTCGGACCCGGTGCTGAACAGTACTACCATTAGTAGTGCCGAACACATTACCTGGAGCTGGAATTTTAACGAAGCATATTGCTTAAACCTAAGCAGCGCCCCGCCGAAAATAGCAACCCCGAATAAGAAAAATGGCCAGTTAGGCAAGGCGGCATTTTGCGTTAAGCGACGGGCAACACCCATTATGCACCAGTCCTGCCCGCTGGTTAAGGTTTCATTTAAATTGCTTTTGGCAGTTAGGGCAGTAAACCAATCGTGATAGCTTTGCAGCAAAAACTGCGGGCCCGAAATAATTGCCGGCAACACCAGTAACACACCCAGCCAAACTACCGACCAGCCTATAAACTTTAGCTTGTTTTTAGAGAAAACGAAGAAAGCCAACCCGGCTATTGGGTAAAGTTTCATTAGTGTTCCAAACACGGTAAGCAGGGTAGCGTATTGCTCCTTTTGCTTTTTAACCATTACAAAGCTGATAATTATGATTGCCGCTATAATGGGGTTAAATTGCATATAGTGCGATGCATTTGCAAACTCGATAACGCAAAGCAATAGGATGGACGTTTTTATTTTATTGTTGAATGGCAACAGGTGTATTGCCAGCAGAAATGCTGCCGCATTACCCACTTCCCAAAAGAAGAAACCCCAGCCTTCGGGCATTAGTGCCAAAGGGGCTATCAGCAAAGTAAAAGCAGGGCCATAAATGAATATATCATAATATTCTTTGGGGTATTCCAGGTAAAGGTTCAGATGATCTTTAAAGTGATAATATGAGGTGCGGAAAATAAGGTAGTTATTATCTATATGCTTGAAATATTTTAGCTGCCAGCAAAAAAGGGCAACGGCAAAATACAAGATGCAGGTCCAATGGTAACCGCTTAACCGGGCGAATTTTTTAGTCATTAATTATTAAATAGGTAAGGATTTATCCTTTAATTAATATTTGTTACAAATCTGTAAAGTTATACGTTTCTGTAACAGAAATTTGACAGTTATTGAAAATATGTATTAATATTGTAACATAACTATTACAATCATTTCCAGAATTAATTTAATGAAGCGAATATCAGTTGTTATACCTGCACATAATGAGCAGAATAACATTCATCCTCTTGTTAATGAACTTCAAAAAGTACTGGCATCAACCGACTATTTTTATGAATATATTTTTGTTGACGACGGCAGTAAAGATAACACCCTTAATGAAATAAAGATACAGGCAGAGATCCATTCATGCGTAAGGTATGTGGAGCTTTCGCGCAACTTTGGGAAAGACCATGCTTTACAGGCAGGAATTGAAGTTGCTGCCGGTGATGCGGTTATTACCATGGATGCCGACATGCAACATCCGCCGGAAATGATCAAAGAGTTGATCCGTTACTGGGAGATGGATTACGATGTGGTTTACACTTACAGGGCAGAAGCCAATGCGCACGTTAGCAGTTACCAGCGTTTTTCGTCAAAAATGTTTTATAAAGGTATCAACATGCTGTCGGATATCGAGCTGGAGAACGGCATTGCCGATTTTAGGCTGCTGGACAGGAAAGTAGTTGATGAATTGAAGCAGATGGACGAGCACGAAATATTTTTCAGGGGGATGGTTAAATGGGTGGGCTTTAAACAAAAGGCAATTCCCTACATTCCGTCAGAAAGGTTAACAGGCGATGCAAGCTATTCATTTTTCAACCTGGTTAAGCTGGCAGTGAATAGCATGATGTCTTTTAGTGTAAGGCCACTTTATGCTGTTACAGGGATAGGTTTATTCTTTTCGTTGTTTTCAGTATTATATATTCCTTACGTGTTCATCAGCTATTTCTTTTTCGGCTACACAACCGCATCGGGTTGGGCATCCATAATTGCAACAGTAGCATTTTTTGGCGGGCTGCAGCTGTTTGTATTGGGCGTTATAGGCATGTATCTTGGCAAATTATTTATGCAAGCCAAGCAACGGCCTAATTATATCATACGCTCAACTAACTTTGTAAAAACCGGGAATGATCTTATTAAGCTTTGATGTAGAGGAATTTGATCTTCCGCTCGAGTACGGAAAGCAAATACCTTTTACAGAGCAATTATCCATATCTACGGAAGGCACATTAGCAATACTGGAACTTTTAGCGCGTAATGCTATAAAAGCCACTTTTTTTATAACAGCTAACTACGCGCTCAATCAGCCGGATGTTGTTGCCAAAATTGTAGCCGCCGGTCATGAAGTTGCCTCACATGGCTATTACCATTCAGCATTCGAGAACCGGCACCTGCTGGAGTCGAGAGAGGCATTAGAGAAACTTACGGGCTTGCCGGTAAAAGGCTTCCGCATGGCGCGGATGATGCCTGTCGACGTGCTGGAGATCAAAAAAAGCGGCTACAGTTACAACTCATCAATCAACCCAACATGGTTACCAGGCAGGTATAATAACTTAAACGTATCGCGAACCTTTTATCATGAGCAGGGTGTACTGCAGTTACCGTCATCCGTATCACCGGTCATAAGGTTCCCGCTGTTTTGGCTTAGTTTTCATAATTTGCCTATGACCATAATAAACTGGCTAAGCATTCGCACCCACAAAAAGGACGGATACTTAAATATCTATTTTCATCCCTGGGAGTTTACCAATCTGCATAATAAAGAGCGTTTTGGTATTCCCGGCTATATCTCGAGAAATTCGGGCAAGCCGTTTATCAATCGCCTTGACGGCTTTATTCAAAATGCGCAAAAACGTGGTTTAACATTTGGCACCATCCAGCAATACTTCGCTGCGGAACTGGCTTCCTGATATTCTTTTAAATTAAGTGAAGCTATTGCAGTAATTATTATTTTTGATCAACACAAAGTATGGATCAGAAAGAACAAATTGTTACAAGCTATATTGATGCCTACAACAAAATGGATGTAGAGGGCATGGTATTTCATTTACATCCGGATATTGTCTTCAAAAACGTGAGCAATGGCAATGTGGATATGACCTTGAATGGTTTAACCGAATTTAAACAGCAGGCTACTAACGCTCTTCAAGTTTTTACCAGCCGTAAACAAACGATAACTGCTGTAAGCCATTCGGATAACAGTGTAACCGTTGATATTCATTACAAGGCCACCCTGGCTGTTAGTTTGCCAAACGGCTTAAATCCGGGCGATATACTGGAAATGACCGGGAAGTCAATTTTTAAATTTGAGGCCGCTAAGATCATCGAACTGACAGACGTTAGCTAAATTCCTGTAACTTGCCGCACCAACTTGTTTATTATGAAGTTAGTGATCCTGATCCCCACGCTATTATTTTGTGTTTCTGCTTTTGCACAGCAAAAGCCCGATTCGGTAAGGCAAACAACTATTGTAAAGGAAGATTTTAAAGACGACTGGGCAAACCTGCATCATTACGCTGCCGAAAATAAAGCGCTCCCCGCTCCGGGCGCAGCAGAAAAGCGCGTTGTGTTTTTAGGCAGTTCAATATTTGAATTCTGGAAACAAAAAGTGCCGCAATATTTTGCAGATCACCAAAATTATTTGGATAGGGGCATTGCCGGGCAGCTTTCTCCTCAACTTCTGGTCCGCTTTCGGCAGGATGTGATCGACCTGAACCCCAAGGTTGTTATCATACTGGCGGGGAGTAATGATATTGCCGGTTCAACCGGCCATGTTACCAATGAGGCGATAATGGATAACATTAAATCGATGACAGAACTGGCGCGGGCTAACCACATAAAAGTGATCTTGTGTGCTTATTTGCCTGTTTTTGAATATCCATGGCGCAAAGAGCTGCGCCCGGCACAGAGCATTATCGCTTTAAATAAGTTGATAAAGGCTTATGCGACTAAGCAGCACCTTATCCTGCTGGATTATTTTACGCCTTTTGCCGATAGCCGCGATGGCCAGAAAGCCGAATTAACTACCGATGGCGTACATCCCAATGCGGCCGGCTATCAGGTAATGGCCAAAATTACTGATGAAGCAATTGCCAGAGCGCTAAAACCCTGATAGCTCATGGTCTTTTATGTATATTTACTTTAATGAACATTTATTGCAATGTTCAGTTGAATTAAAAAGAGCCGTTACATGCATGAAATTTTGATGCTTTGCCTGGGGCTTATCCTCAGCGTATCCTTCCTGGTTTTGGTAGCCAATAAGCTAAAGATAGCTTACCCGATATTTTTGGTGATAGCCGGATTGGGTGCAGGTTTTATCCCCGGTATTCCGGGTATTCATATCGACCCCGACCTGGTGTTCCTGGTAATATTACCGCCAATACTTTTTGACGCCGCCCAAAACACCTCATGGAAAGCCCTTTGGAAATGGCGGCGCATTATTACAGTAATGGCACTTGGCTATGTTTTACTTACCGCAACAGCTGTTGCTTTTGTAAGCTATGCGCTTATCCCTGGCTTTACATTGGCGCAAGGTTTTTTACTCGGTGCCATTATATCCCCTCCCGATGCTGCTGCAGCCACATCGGTATTACAATTTGTAAAGATGCCAAAAAGCATGGTGTCTATTTTAGAAGGCGAAAGCTTGCTTAACGATGCAACCAGTTTAACGCTGTTCAGGTTTGCACTGGCTGCTATCATCAGCAGTAACTTCAGTTGGTTCAATGCCGCCTCGGGGTTTATCTTCGTAACTGTATCAGGTATTGGCATAGGCCTGATATTGGGCCTTATATTTTATGCTATTTATAAATGGCTGCCCACTACATCTAACCTGGATATCGCATTTTCACTGGTATTGCCTTACATCATGTATATAACGGCAGAGGAATTACATTCATCCGGTGTATTGGCTGTAGTTACCGGTAGCTTATTTATTTCCTACAAAAATCATTTTGTGTTAACCCATAGCAGCCGCCTTCGCTCCAACGCTGTGTGGCCATCTATCGTGTTCATACTCAATGCTGTTGTATTTTTTGTGATAGGGCTGCAACTGCCAGACATTGTTAGTGGCATTAAAAGTGAATTTCTTTTAGATGCTTTTAAAATAGCGTTAATCATTACCGCAGTGGTTATAGTGATAAGGATGCTATCGGGATGGTTCTCGTCGTGGTTCACCAGCTTTATCAGCAAATATATCACGGTTGCGGCAAGCAAACCCGGATGGCGAAATCCAACTATTGTAAGCTGGGTAGGTATGCGCGGTGTGGTTTCACTGGCTTCGGCCTTATCAATACCGCTTCTTGTAAACAACCATGCGTTCCCTAACCGCAACCTCATCCTGTTCATCACCTTTATTGTAATTGTTGTAACACTGGTTTGCCAGGGGCTTACGCTGCCATGGCTCATCCGGCGCCTGAAGCCCGAAAACATCACCGACGAAAAGGAAGACGACCAGCAAACCCTCGAAATAGAGCTGCAGTTACTTACGGTAGCCGTAGATAAAATTAACAACGATTATCCTGCTGATTTAAAGGTAAACCGCCTGCTGCAAAATAAATTAGAAGTACTTAAATATAAAGTTGAGTTGTACGGTAGTTCGGTTAATAATACACGGAAAAAGGTAAGCGCTAATAAACTGATAGAACGTTTTAAGTTAGTGATGACAGACGTAATTGAGCATGAACGCTCAAAACTTCACACCTTTCGCAAAAAAGATGAATATGATGACGATATTATTCGCCTGATAGAAAACCGCTTAGATCTTGAAGAAGAAGGGTTGAAAGAAGACAGCGAATAAAAATCAGGCATTACGGCGCATCTTTAATAAAAAAACAATTGCTAATTTACTCAAACTTTAGGTTTAACTAACAATGAAGATAGCAACTTATAATGTTAATGGTGTAAATGGCCGCTTACCGGTGTTATTGCGCTGGCTTGAAGAAACGCAGCCCGATGTTGCCTGCCTGCAGGAGTTAAAAGCCCCGCAGGACAAATTTCCGGAGCAAGCTATAAAGGATGCCGGGTATAACGCTATATGGCATGGCCAGAAAAGTTGGAACGGCGTAGCTATTCTCGCAAAGGATATGCCTATCCAGGAGTTGAGGCGCGGCCTGCCTGGTGACCCTGATGACGAGCACAGCCGCTATATTGAGGCTATTGTAAATGACGTGATAATAGGTTGCCTGTACCTGCCTAATGGCAACCCGGCACCTGGCCCTAAGTTTGATTATAAACTGAACTGGTTTGAACGCCTTAACCAGCATGCATCAGATTTATTAGCCCGGGAATTGCCTGTGGTGATAACCGGCGATTACAATGTTATGCCTACCGAACTGGATGTTTACAAGCCGGAGCGGTGGGTAGACGATGCCCTGTTTAGGCCGGAAACACGACTGGCCTTTAAAACGTTGGTTGAGCAGGGATGGACAGACGCCATTCGTAAACTTTACCCGGATGAAGTTATTTACACATTTTTTGATTATTTCCGTAACGCTTACGGCCGCAATGCGGGTTTAAGGATAGACCACTTTTTACTAAGTCCGCAGTTGGATAAAAGGTTACTTGCCGGCGGAGTTGACCGTGAAGTGCGTGGCTGGGAAAAAACCAGCGATCATTGCCCGGTGTGGATAAAACTGGCCGATATTTAACTTCTGCTGATAAATAAAATTAGTAGTATACGAACCATAAGTTGTAAGCGCTCTCAAACAAAATTTTGCCTCACTGCCTTATTTAAGCATGAAAAAGGAAAAATGGTTAATAGCAGCTGCCGCCGGCGCAGGTGTAGCGGCACTTGCATATACACTATTGTCTAAAGACGATATCCCTAAAGGGGCACAGTCAGTGCAGCCATTTAACAAAAATCTTTACATGGGTAAATGGAATGAAGTAGCACGCCTGCCTAACCGGATAGAGAAAAACCTGATTCACATTACTGAAGATTACTCCCTGAATGAGGATGGAACTATTAAGGTAATTACTAAAGGGTATAATACAGAAAGCAATAAGTGGATAGAAACTTTCGGTAAAATTAAATTTGCCGGTGCCGAGTATGTTGGGATGCTTAAGGTATCTTATTTTGGGCCGTTTTACGCGGCCTATAATATTCTTGACCTCGATCCTGACTATAAATATGCTTTGGTATCATCAAATAATCTTGATTATCTGTGGGTGCTGTCTCGCGAGGCTGACGTGCCGCAGCATATCCGTACACAATTTTTAGATACAGCTTCAAAGATAGGGTTTGATATAGGCAAGCTGGAATGGGTCTGATAACCTGAAGATAAGCTCTCATAAAAAGCGCCTATTGCATGTAGCAGCAGGCGCTTTTTTATTTTGCTAAGTGTTATTTTACACGTACACCTGCAGCATCAAACATACCCATAAGGCTGCCCGTAACGTTATCATCGTCTTTTTTGGCAAGCGCCAAAGAAAGATCATATTGCTGAATGGTGAAATACAAATTCAGTTTGCCATCTTTCAATTCCGTTTTAGTTAATGGCATTTCTTTGTTAGATTCCGGGTCGGTGTAAGTACCTTTGATAGTGCTTGCCGAGTCAGCAAGGGCAAATTTCAAGTGTACATCGCCTTGTGGCGTACCCTTTACCAGCACATCCCATTTGCCTGCATAAAATGCAGATGTTTGCGCTTTAGCTTGTACCGAAAACAGCAGAGTGGCTACTACGATTGCTGCTAATAGTTTTAAAGACCTCATGTTTAAATAGTTTAATTTTTAGTGTTTGTGTTAATTGGCCGGCCGTTTTGCGGCACTGCACTAACTTACAAAATTACCTCAAGCTAAAAAAGGCTTCAAATAGAAGTTTTAAATTATATTTTTGAGGCTGACACCGGGTTACCGTGTATACCTGATTATGGAAAAGAACGTTTCTGCTATCCTTAAAACTAAACAACATTTTGAAATTTTAGACGGCTTACGCGGCGTAGCTGCTTTGGCTGTGGTAACCTTCCATTTTATGGAGGTAGCTTATACTGATTACAGCAAGAATTTTATTGGCCACGGGTTTTTAGCGGTCGATTTCTTTTTTTGCCTATCGGGTTTTGTTATCGGTTATGCTTATGACGACCGCATTGCCAAAATGGGTATCCTTGAGTTTTTTAAGTCCAGGCTAATAAGGTTGCACCCGCTGGTGGTGTTAGGCTCTATACTTGGGTTGCTTGCCTTTTTGTTCGATCCGTTTGCAACACAAGCCAACACCTACAGCGCAGGCAGGCTTGCGGTTATTTTATTGAGCTCGGTTTTAATGATCCCTATGCCAGTGATGACAGAGCGGGCCTTTAACTTGTTTAGCTTCAATGCGCCTGCATGGTCGTTGTTTTGGGAGTATATCGCCAACATTTTTTACGCATTGGTACTCTGCAAAATTAACCGCAAATGGCTGCTGCCTTTGGTGGTTGTAGCGGCCCTTGCTATTTGTGTAGTGGTTACCCGGTCAACCAATTTGATGGGTGGCTGGGCCGGCGCTAATTTTTGGGATGGGTGCGCCCGTATCAGCTACTCGTTTTTGGCTGGGCTGCTAATTTATCGTTTCAACTGGATAGTTAAATCAAAGCTTGGCTTTGGCAGTATGTGCATGTTGCTGATGCTTGCCTTTGTAATGCCTTTTTCCAAATGGAATTTTATATCTGAAACCGTTGTAGTGCTCATCTATTTCCCACTGCTTGTTTCATTAGGTGCAGGGGCCGTTTTAAAGCCGGGCTTAAAGAATTTGTGTACATTCTCGGGCAATATCTCCTATCCGCTGTATATGACACATTACGCCTTTATTTGGGCGTTTGCCAACTACTATACATCACACAAGCCGGGTTCAGGGCAATTAGCCGTCATTATTATTGTAAACTTATTTATTTTGGTATCTATTGCCTGGATTGTGCTTAAGCTTTATGATATACCATTGCGCCGATATTTAACAAACAAACGCAAACGGGTGTAATTTAATGGTAATAACGGCGCTATTTGCTATATTGCCAATGATGATGGAGTACCTTACAATGCTAAAAGATTGGGTGATTGAACTTGGCGAAAAGCACAGTGTCGATCCGCTGGTCCTGGGTAGCCTTTACCTGGTAAGCAAGCTGTCATTCTTCACCTTTATCGGCTTCCTACTCAAAAATTTAAAGGATAAAAAGCCAATACTTACACTAATTCTTTTCGCTGCTGCCAGTTTCAGTTTGCCCTATATGTACCTGATCATTGCCGGGCGTAATATTCCGTTTTGGGTTTATCTTTTTATTGTGGTAATGTTTTTTTACGGCGGCTTTACTATTTATAAAAAAGTAACCGAGAAGGTTCCGCCTGCCAACGTTTGATGTCATATTGCTCAGGTCATTATCTTATAGCTAACAACAATGGATAACGGTTTAGTAAATGATATTGCAGCAATAAACCGCGAAATAGATAGCATAGCAAATAATAGTGAACTTTTTGTCGCGTGCAATTTCTGCGAGAGGGCCGATGCTATAGATCACCTTGAATTCTGGATCACAGGAAGAGTAGATGGTATGTTGGCTCAACATGGTAAATACCATGACCTGTTGCTGCTTCAAACCAAAAATGAGCAGATCAAAGCTTCGCTTGAGTTGGTAGACAAATGTCTTTTTCAACAATTAAAAGCAGAACTTATTAACGGCCTTTACAGGGGCGAGGACTTTAAAAATCTGGTAGGCCAATACATCGATTTAACTAAAGGTGAGCCGGATGGCAGATACGACAACCTGGATTTGTTTGTTAATAGGTTATTGCCCGCATCAGACTGGCCTGCACAATCCATCGACCTGGAGCCTGAAATGGTTTATTACCAAAAAACGCCTGCCCGCGTAGTTTTTGAAATGGCGCAGCAGTGTGGTTTGATCACCACTGACGTTTTTTTTGATATTGGTTGCGGTTTAGGCCAAGTTGCTATTTTGATCAGCCTGCTTACCGGCGCACAAGTAAAGGGTATAGAAATCGATCCGGCCTTTTGTGCTTATTCGGTGGCTTGTGCAGGACAGCTCAACTTAAATAATATTGAATTTCTCACTACGGACGCCCGCGACGCAGATTACACACAAGGTACCTGTTTTTTTATGTATAGCCCGTTTACAGGTGTGATGCTGGATAGCGTACTCGAGAGGATAAGACGGCAAACTGCGGACAGGCAGATCCGGGTGATTACTTACGGCCCTTGCACAGCCCAGGTAGCAAGGCAAAGCTGGCTTACCATGGTAAGCGGCAACGTTGAAAATAATTACCGGTTGGCGTTGTTTAGCAGTTAACTTATTTAGAGTTTCTTTATAACTTTAATGGCCTAACCCGATATCTTCCAAATGAATCCTAAAGTTGATTTTTATTTCCAGAAAGCAAAAAAGTGGCAGCACGAGATCATACAGCTGCGTGCTCTTGTGCTTGAATGCGGGTTGACCGAAGAATTGAAATGGGGCTGCCCCTGTTACACACTGTATGACGCCAATATTGTGCTGATCCATGTGTTTAAAGAATATTGCGCCTTGCTGTTTTTTAAAGGAGCGTTACTAAGCAACAGTGACGGCTTGCTCGTTCAGCAAACAGAAAATGTGCAGGCAGCCAGGCAACTTAGATTTACAGACAGCGCCCAGATAACCGTACAGAAAGCTGCTATTAAAGCCCATGTATTTGAAGCGATAGAGGTAGAAAAGGCCGGACTGCAAGTTGAGTTGAAAAAGACAACAGAATTTGTAATGCCCGAAGAATTACAATTAAAGCTGAATGCCGACAATCAGTTACAAGCGGCATTCGAAGCCCTTACACCCGGTCGGCAACGCGCCTACCTCCTTCATTTTGCCCAGCCTAAACAAGCAAAAACCCGCGAAGCAAGGGTTGAAAAGTGTATTCCGCAAATAATGTCCGGCAAGGGCCTTAACGATCTATAAAATATCCCTGGTATGCAATTATCTTCCGAGCATCAAATCTTATTGCTGGATAAACTGAAAATCCGTTTTAAGAAAAACATGCAGCGCCACACCGGCATTGAATGGGAGGCAGTGCAACGCAGGCTAACATCGATGCCCGGCAAGATGTGGTCGCTAGATAGTATGGAGATTACCGGCGGCGAACCCGACGTAGTTACTTTTGATGACCACACCGACGAATACATATTTTATGATTGCTCGGCAGAGAGCCCGGCCGGCCGGCGCAGCACTTGTTACGACCGCGAGGGGCTGGAATCTCGAAAAGAACACCAACCTGCAAATAATGCGTTAGATATGGCTTCTGAAATGGGTATTGAACTTTTGACAGAAGAGCAATACAGGCACCTTCAAAAGATTGGAAAGTTTGATTTAAAGACGTCGAGTTGGCTGGTTACACCGTCGGCTATACGTAAATTGGGTGGCGCGCTGTTCGGCGACCGCCGTTATGACCATGTTTTTACTTACCACAATGGCGCACAATCTTATTACGCTGCCCGTGGATTCAGGGGTTTGTTGCGGGTGTAAGGTAAAGCTATAAATTTCCCAAGCAATCAGCAGTAAGAATATGATTTATTTCTGCCTGAACCAAACCTGTATTGGTGCGCCGGAAAATTCAAAATTTTCGCGCAACTGGTTTTCGATGAAACGGTAATAAGGTTCTTTTACATACTGCGGAAGGTTGCAAAAAAATGCAAACATTGGCGATTGCCCTGCAATTTGAGTGATGTATTTAATTTTTACGTATTTACCCTTTAACGATGGCGGCGGATAGTTCTCGATGATAGGCAGCATTACCTCGTTCAATTTTGAGGTAGGGATTTTGCGGGCACGGTTCTCATAAACCTGGTTAGCTACGTCTATCACTTTTAATACGCGCTGCTTTTCTGTAACGGATGTAAATACAATAGGTACATCGGTAAACGGTGCTATCTTCTGACGTATCTGTTCTTCAAAAACCTTAATAGTTTTGTTGTTCTTTTCTATCAGGTCCCATTTATTCACTACAATTACTACCCCTTTTTTATTCTTTTCTGCAAGGTGAAAAAGGTTTACGTCCTGGCCCTCTAAACCTTCAACGGCATCTATCATCAGGATCACCACATCAGCCTCTTCCAAAGCCTTTATGGTACGCATTACCGAGTAAAACTCGATATTTTCCTTCACCTTGGTTTTCTTACGCATCCCTGCTGTATCGATCAGCATAAAATCATGACCGTACTGGTTGTAATGTATATGGATCGAATCGCGTGTAGTGCCGGCTATAGGCGTAACAATATTACGGTCCTGCCCGATCAATGCATTAATAATGGATGATTTGCCAACATTGGGGCGGCCAATAATAGCATACTTGGGGCGCTCATTCTCTTCAAACGGAACATCCTCAAAATGTTTCACTACCTCGTCCAGCAATTCGCCGGTACCCGAGCCTGTCATTGATGATATGGTAAATATTTCGCCTAAGCCAAGGCTGTAAAACTCGGTAGCATCAGCTAATTGGGCATTGTTATCCAGTTTATTTACTACTACAAAAACCGGTTTTTTACCTTTACGCAGTAAACCGGCAATCTCGTCATCTAAATCGGTAATGCCTGTAGTAACATCAACCATAAACAAGATAACCGATGCTTCTTCAATTGCTATCAGTACCTGTTCGCGGATGGCTACCTCAAAAAGCTCATCAGAATTGGCCACATAACCACCTGTATCTATAACGGTAAACTTTTGGTATGTCCACTCAGACGTACCGTAGTGCCTGTCGCGGGTTACGCCGCTAAAATCGTCAACAATAGCTTTACGGCTTTCGGTTAAACGGTTGTATAAAGTTGATTTGCCAACGTTTGGCCTGCCTACTATCGCTACTATATTACTCATGGAATTTTATTTTACGTTAAACGAAAAACGTTTACGTGTAAAGAGCATTAGCTCTTGTGTATTAATTACTTGCAAAGATAAACGTAAAACGTATTAAGTACTACGTTAAACTCTTGTACTGTTATTATTCGTACCCGAATTTTTTCAGGTAATTTTTTTTGCTCCGCCAGTCGGGAATAACCTTGACAAACATTTCAAGGAAGATCTTTTTCTGAAAAAATTCCTCCATATCCCGGCGGGCATATGTACCTACAATTTTAAGCATTTCGCCTTTATTGCCGATAATGATATTTTTTTGAGAGTCGCGCTCTACAATAATCTCGGCACTGATACGGTGTAACTTTTCACCTTCAACAAAGGCGGTCACAATCACTTCGGTACTATATGGGATTTCTTTTTTGTATTGTTTAAAGATCTGTGCACGGATCATTTCTGAAGCGAAGAAGCGGTCATTCCGGTCCGTTAATGCATCCTTTTCGTAATAGGCGGGGTGCTCTGGCAAGCTATCGACAACAAAATCCATAATGGCTTTAATGTTATGATCATGCAGGGCAGATATGGCGAAAACCACCTTAGGGTTTAATTTTACCTGCCAGTAGGCTACTTTCTCTTTCACCTCTTCTTCGGTAGATAAATCGATCTTATTGATCAGGATAGCAAGCGGCGCGGTTGAATTCTGTAATTTTTTGAGCACGTCCTGCTCGTCATACTCTTCATGGATATCGGTAACCAGCAAAATCAGGTCGGCATCTACAATAGAACCGTCTACCTGGTGCATCATACTTTCATGTAATGCGTAATGCGGTTTGATGATGCCAGGGGTGTCTGAAAATACGATTTGGTAGTCGTCAGTATTTACAATACCTAAAATGCGGTGGCGGGTGGTTTGAGCCTTCGGGGTGATAATAGACATTTTTTCGCCTACCAACGCATTCATAAGGGTTGATTTACCCGCGTTGGGCTTACCAATTATACTTACAAAACCTGCCCTGTGTGCCATAAAAAAATAATTAAAATATTATTTGGACTGCAAAGAAACGAATTATATCTTTGCAGTCCAATAAAAACGGAGCGTAATTTGCTTTTTGACAATTGGAAACAAACATTACGGAGTTATGCCCGTTATGGATAATACCAAAAAGTAGTGCGGGATGGAGCAGTTGGTAGCTCGTCGGGCTCATAACCCGAAGGTCGTAGGTTCGAGTCCTGCTCCCGCTACCCAAAAGAGAAAGCCTTGATTGAAAGATCAAGGCTTTTGATTTCTAAAACGGGACAAAGTAATCCCCTGCCTTTGCTAAAAGGCAAACGTTGCAGATGTTATGACTGCGGCGAATATTTAAACATAGTGCGGGATGGAGCAGTTGGTAGCTCGTCGGGCTCATAACCCGAAGGTCATAGGTTCGAGTCCTGTTCCCGCTACCTCAAGTAAAAAGCCTCAAGTCGAAAGATTTAAGGCTTTTTGCGTTTAGAAAATATTGGCCCGGGTCGCATTAGCTGAGTTGGTCATAGGTTATCACCCTTTCAACATACCTAATTGTTAAATGGATGCAAAATTAGCATGTTCAAACCGAGATACTCATAAAAAGGCTTATCCGCAGAGCATCCGGCAGGCTTATTACATTTTTCCGCCCTTTTTCAAACCATCTAAAAGTATACTTGAATAATTGGTGTCACCATCTATAGGTAAATCTATTGTGCAATTCTTTGAATCATTGCTCCACTTAACTATAGGCTGCCCTTTTCTGTTTAGGGTATTAATAGTTATAGCAATATTTTTCGCAATTGGTCTCCATCCGTTGGCAACCCCAACGCCTCTTTCAGGATTTAAAAACTCCCCTATAGTGGTTATGGTCGTCATGCTGAGTTCGTAGCTATTATCTGTTAATTTAGTACCACGTGCATTTAATGTTATGTGCAATTTACCTTTGATTTTAGCAATTTCTTTTGCGCATGCAGCTTTTTGTTCAGCTGTTGTGTTTACGGCTGTTTTTTCTGCTGAGTTTAATATATCAGTGCCATAAACCTTATCATAGTACTTACCTAAGTACACACTCGAATAAGAAAAAGTGGAAATGTCAAAAGATCGCTTATCAGACTTGATCCTGGTAAACATTTCCGCCGGACCGTTAATAGTAATACTTTCTTCTATAACCTTAGCCCTTGCCCAACCATACCCTTGTTCAAGAGTTTGAACAATATCGGCAGTTGTTTGTGCCTTCGTGTAAATAGGGGCGGCTATAAAAAATATAGCGCAAAATAAAAATAGTCTCATTTTTTTACTTTTTTTGATAAATGTTATTTAATGCTTGACGGTTAACAAAGCCCATACCAACGTAATCATTCCTTGCTAATTTAAATTATAACCGTAGTTAATAAAGCGTATGCTAAATGTAAGGTCTCATTCTTCAAAATCTTGAGTCCAATACAAATTTTGTACTAGCGTTTCAATAATAGTCATTGTTGGGGCTACCACCGGACAAGCATGATTTCAAGTTCGTCCGATTTTTTTGCTCTTAACTTTTTACTTATCGGGTAGTTCAAAGTGCACATGCCACATCCAGCGAGTATTTAAACCTGGTAGGATGAGTTGCTGGCAACATCAGTAAGTAAATCCCTGATAACTTCCAATCCGCTGTTCCAGCGTTTTAAACGGTTGGTCTCTTTTATATCTTGTCTGTCTTTAATGGTTTGATCGGTGTGGTAATAATCCTGCATTAAAGCTTTCATCGCATCATGTACCTCTTTTAAGCTTCCGTTAACCATTAGATCCGGATCTGACACTACTATATCGGCTAAGGCATTTGTCATGCTGGTTACGTAATACGGGCAATCCCAGTCGTGCCGGTAAGGGTTATCGCCCTTAACGTTTACTTTTTGCAAAGGGTGCGACAGATCTTCAATCACTTCGCCAATTGCTTCGCCAAACACATTAGCATATTCAGCAATAAAATGGTTCCACCAACGCGGATGATTAGGCAGATCTTTAAGCAAAGTGTCGCAGACTAATACCCGTATTGGAAAATGTGGGTTCAACGGATCCATGATTACTAACGACGCTCCAAAATGACCCTCTTTTGGAGAATGCCGGCTGCAGATTACAAAATACTGGTACCCCTGCGCGCCAGCCTCATGTAATGCTATCATGCGTTGTTTAATATCATGAAGGCGATCTTCCAGAAAGCCCCTTTCAAATATTACATTTAAGTTGCCGGCAGACTTAGCAACACATTGTTTGCTGTTTTCGTCAAATACATTGCCATTTGCGGGACGGCTGGTAAAATGGTTGCCGCTATTATACCGTATAGTTTCTGATTCAGCCGGATAGGTAGCAATGTCGGCTGTATCGCCTGCCTCGGTCTGTTTGACGGGCTGTACCGAACGAAACGGAACATGCATTTGTTCGCTGTCCATCCGGTGAGCAAGGTTATAAATCCGCTGTTCTGCCGGTGCCAATAGCGGATCCCCGCTGGTTGGATCGAAATAAACTTCATCAGCACATCTTCCCAGATGGCACGCAATAGCATTTTGTTGCAATAATTGCTTTAACGGATGCACTGAATGCAGGAAAAAATCACGTAACGCATTATTTGACACGTACTCGTCTAAGGATTGATCGAACCGGAGTAATGTTTCGCCCTGATTTTGACAAATCCAGTTACGTAAAAACCCTTGCACTTCAAGTTCAAAATTAAAGTTGGCAGCTTCTGCCTTTTCACGTGTACAAATAAGTTGGTGCATAAACCTGTTGTGCTGTTTTAATTTAATAGCTGATAAACTGTAGTACCCTGATTGCTTAACCAATAACGGCTGTTTTGAACAGTTATGCCATTAAGGTTATAAGCCCTAATCCTTCGGATAAATCGAAAATAATTATGATATGTTGAACCATATTTACTGTATATCATGCAAGAAGATTAGTAAATTGTGCAAAGGATTTGACACATCCAAAATAGTCAAAAAAATAAGATTTTAGTAGATATTAAAAAATAAATGAATAAAAAATTGTTGTTTAAGTTAATATGACCAATCTATTATATTGATGTTAAAAAATAGTGCATTTAAGTACTTGTGCTTGTTTTGAATGTTTAATGGATTTTTAAAAATCATTTAGTTAGGTTTGGCATTTAACCAGATTTATATGCTTTGGTACGAAGAAGAAATACAGCGTTTAGAAACCCAGCGCGCGGAGTTGAATTACAAGCCCGATACCTTATTTTACGGAAGTTCTTCGATCCGGCAGTGGACAAGCCTTGCCAGTGATTTTAAAAATTTACAGCCGGTAAATTTGGGTTTTGGTGGTTCTACCCTGGCTGCTTGCGCTTGGTTTTTTAACCGTGTAACAGATGGATATCAGCCCGACAGAATAATTGTTTATGCCGGAGATAATGATCTGGCAGATGGGCGCCATCCTCAGGAAGTAGCGATTTCGTTTGAATACTTAGCCAAAAGAGTAAAAGAGAGATACAGCCAAATACCTTGTTATTTTGTTTCCTTAAAGCCAAGTATCGCTCGTTGGGGCCTTGTGGAGCAGTTTAAGTATACTAATGAACTAATAGCTGCGGATATTAAAAACAACCATCAGAATTGGCATTGGGTGGATATTTTCACGCCAATGTTAAATAATGATGGCAAACCTGATCCCGGTCTTTTTATTGCCGACGGTCTTCATCTTAATGAGAAAGGCTATCAACTTTGGAGCAGCATTTTACACAATGCATTAAATTTAAAATAAAGGTACGTTAGCCGCTGTTATATATATATCCCTGTCGGCGTCACTAAAAGAATAAAGAGGCATAATCCAGTTTATGCCTCTTTATTCTTTTAGTGGTAACAACTTCCGTTGTTGACCCGTTGTTCAAGGTACAATCACAACCTTGCCATAGGCTGTCCGTGATTCGGCCAGTTTCATGGCAGCTGTAATTTCATTCAAGGTAAAACGGGCAGCAATTTGTGGTTTTAGCACTCCGCTAGCCAGTAAAGTGGTAAGCTGCGCAAACGTTTCCCTTAATTGTTTCTGAAAAGCTTCTGTACCTTTTCCGTCCCAAATGTTGTAGAAATAAGCCTTACGGCCGTTAGGCATCGTGTTCCACCAGGCCAACTGTACCAGTACTTTTAAAAACGGAATCAAAACATTGCAGGTGTCTTTCAATGCCGAGGCAATTGCATAACATACCAGCACGCCGCCTTTAGCAAGCAGATTAAAAGATCTGGAAAAGCTTGGTCCGCCCAAATGGTCAAATACTGCGTCTACGCCGCCCGGTGCAAGTTTGAGTACGCTCCCGGCCAAATCAACGTCGTTATAATCTACCGGCTGCACACCCTGTGCCCGTAAAGTATCATGGTGACGGGGTGAAGCTGTTCCAATTACCCGGACGCCGGCATGAAGGGCCAGTTGCGTAAGAATTGTTCCAACGCCACCATTGGCTCCGTGAACCAGTATCGTTTGCCCACGCTTGATCTGCGCTTTGAGGTGGAGCATTTGCCAGGCCGTAATGCCATTAACAATTAACGTCTCAGCTTCCTGCGGGTCAATGTCTTCAGGGACAGGTAACAGATCGCTGGCCTGGAGTAATACATAACTTGCCCAGCCACCAGTTTTAGTCATGGCAGCCACACGTTTGCCTACCAAAGCTGAGTCAACCCCAGAGCCTATTGCAACCACTGTACCGACCAGGTCATAGCCGGGAACGAAAGGGAACTTGGGCTGCTCGTAATACCTGCCACGGCGCATGGATTGCTCGGCAAAAGCTACACCACTGGCTTCCATTTTTACAATTACCTGCCCGGCAGCAGGATTATTTAATACGCGGTTTGTAAGTAATAATCCTTCCGGCTCAACTATGCCTGGCATAATTACTTCTGTTGTATTAAAGTTGGTTTGATCTGAAAGTTTTGCGTTCTGGTGATTTCCAGTATTAACTGTAATACTGTTTTCGGTTGTTGTAACTGTTTTCATGTTTTCTGCTGTTTAGTTTGATTGAACAGTACAAATGTACAGGCGCGGATTTTGGCTAAATTGTAAGAAAACGAAATGGCTGGTCAATAGGGCTGATCATCCGTTAGTTTACGAAAGTGTGCTCTGCACGACTGTAGTATTTATGGCTGAGATGGATAAGTATCTCCAACTACGCAGAAACTTCCATTATTTAAGTTCTTGATAAACTGCTGAGGGGCAAGGCCAAGGAAATACTGGAAGTCTTTGATGAGGTGGCTCTGGTCATGATAATCGTGCCTGCCGATGAGATCAAAAATAGCTATCTGCTGATTGCTCCGGGCAAGGATATAAGCTATAACTTCTTTAAAGCGCAAAAAGCGGAGCAGCTCTTTAACAGAATAGCCGGTATGCTTTTGAAACTTTAGCTGAATACTTCTTTCCGAAAGACGGGTATCAGCAGCTATGGCCTTTACCGGGTCAACACGGGGGTTGAAAAATTTGGCCAGGTTGCTGATTACCGTTTGAAATACCTGATCGTTTTCTTTTAGTAAGCCACTGGCTGATTGCTTAAGTAAACTCACTCTTTGTGCTGCTGTAGGTAGGGCTTTTAATTTTTCCCAAAGGCTATCAAAACGATCTTGATCCGTTAAAATTTCGGCACCTGTCCCTTCCTCACCAGTCAGCCCTGTTAATGGCATACTAAACAGGCGCTGAAAACCATTAAACTTAAAGTTGACAACCAACGCGTCTGCACCGGGCAGCAGTTCATAATTCAGCATCTGGCGGAGTGGGCCAATTACAGTAGTACGCCGGATAATTTCGGTTTGTAAGGGGTTGTTATGAAAGGAAATGCGTATAGGAACTCCAAAATTAAATATCAACATCATTTCCAAATTGGGACAAACATGCCTGGTGACGGGCTCTCCGTCTGAAGCAACCGACATATGATAGAAACTATTGATTACCTCTTCTAAAGGTGCCTCTACTAAAAATAGCGCTTCGTTTACATCCGTTTGTTCCATTACTATTTTTCGTTTTCTTACAATACCGGCGTTTGCCAGCGAACTAAGTTTGCCTTATCAAATTTAATGAAATCATTGATCAACTATCAGTTTATTAAACCTAAAAACATCACAAATTCAATACTATGAAAACGATCTGCCTAATTAACTTTCTATCCTCGGCATTTGTAATTGCCTGCAATTTCGAACTATCAGACCTTCCTTATTTTAACGGCATATTTCAAAATGCTTACTTCAATTCAATGGCGGCTTTAAAACTTCTTTTAAAAGGTTTGTCATAACCGCTTAATTAAACAGAGATGGAAATGGTGAATAGTTCCATCGGCTTACTTCGGCCTTTAAGCAGGGTTTCACCCACTGATGTCAGTACGTAACCTGCGGGAAGATGAAGTACGCTGATCAAATCCGCTGATACTAAAAGCTCCGCGCCAAATTGATTACACAGGCCTTGTATCCTTGCAGAAGTGTTTAAAACATCTCCTGTAAATATGATCTCCTTTTTTAGCGATCCTATTTCCCCGGCAGTGACTGTGCCGTAATGCAGCCCCGCTTTGAACTTTGGTAGTAAACCAAATTTATTGTTATACTTCTCTCCCTGATTTTCGAGCGCGCGTTTCATAGCAAAGAAGCAATCAACACTGTTATTATTTTTTAATCCGTCCTTAAGCTTCCAGCTAACGATCATCTCATCGCCGGCGTATTGATAAATTGCACCGGCGTGATCAATTACCGCACCAGACAGGTCTACGAAGTATTCTTTTAACATTTTAAAGTACTGAACATGTCCTAATCTTTCTGCAATTGTTGTTGATGATGCCATATCCACGAACATAAAGATCCTTTCTTCCTCTACCGGATGGTGATACTTTACCAGGAAAAAGTTGTTCAAAGTATTTAGTCCGATGCTTTCCCTGAACTCGGTATAAAATTGTGTGATTACTACTATGGCAGCAATGTATAGCAAAATGCCTACTACAGAGTAATTCGTGAAAAATGTCCAGACGGGTGACGATAATTTAAAGAAAGATTGCCCATCATGCGTAGATAATGCATTAACAAACGAGATGATGATCAGGAAAACAACAATGATGACCAAATAAAAAATCGACTTAAATGCAATCTTACTGCCGAAGCTGTTTTTACTAAACCTTTTATTGAAATAACTAATTTCCAGAATACCTGTCAATATACCCATTATTAAGGCAGCGGCTGGTATTACCAGGGCGTTTCTTGCGAAATCATACTTAACGCCGGATGAAGGGTAATGATCGAGATTTGCAACGAGACTTTTTTCGAGTACAACATATATTATACTAAACACAAACCATAGCATTCCGAAAGGAATGATACGTGCAATATCTCTTCTGATTTTCGGTGACAGCATAAGAATGGATGTAATAGAATGTCCTCTCAAAATAACATAAAATTTCTACATTAGGTTAGTCTGTTATTTGCTAGTCTGGGAAAGAGAAATTTGCAACATTTAGGCAGCCAAAACAATCCTTATCTTTACATTTATAATGACGCAAACTTCACTCAACAAGTATAATATTAAATTTCAGGAGGCCCTAGCAGGTTTAAATCCCGAGCAATTGGCGGCCGTTAACAAAATGGATGGCCCTGTTTTAGTTGTGGCAGGGCCCGGCACAGGCAAAACGCAGATACTGGCTGCCCGGATAGGTAAAATACTAACAGATACCGATGCCCAGCCTAATGAGATCCTTTGCCTTACCTACACGGATGCAGGCGCGGTTGCCATGCGCAAGCGATTGTTTGAGTTTATCGGCCCGGATGCTTATCGCATCAATATTTATACTTTCCACGCTTTTTGTAATGAGATCATACAGGAAAACCTGGAGTATTTCGGCAAACTAAATCTGGAGGCGTTGTCTGACCTGGAATCGGCCATGTTGTTTAGGGAACTGGTTGACGATTTTGACAACGATCACCTTTTGAAGCGTTTTACCGGCGATATCTACTACGACGCGCCACGGTTAAAAAGTTTGTTCAGCACCATGAAGCGCGAGAATTGGGATGAAGACCTCATCGCAAAGGCTGTAACCGAATATCTGGACGATCTGCCTAACCGGGACGAATTTATTTATAAGCGGGCCAACCCAAAAGCGGGTATCAAAATAGGCGACCCTAAGCAAAAGGATATCGATAAGGCTAAAGAAACCATGGGTAAAATGCTGGCTGCTGTACGCGAATACAAGCGTTACGATGCCAAAATGAAATTGCGCGGCCGTTATGATTATGACGACATGATCATCTGGGTACTCCGGGCCTTTCGCGAAAATGAAGAGATCCTCCGCAAATATCAGGAACGTTACCAGTACATACTTGTAGATGAATTTCAGGACACCAGCGGCTCGCAAAACGAACTGCTTAAGTTCCTGCTGAATTATTGGGAAACGCCTAACGTATTTGTAGTTGGCGATGACGATCAATCGATCTTCAAATTCCAGGGAGCCAACATGAAAAATATCCTGGATTTTGCCGGCGATTATGTGGAGACGCTACACACTGTTGTACTGAAACACAATTACCGTTCTAATCAGCACATACTGGATATTTCCAGGGCGCTTATTAACAACAATAACGAGCGTTTAACCGCACAGCTAAGGTTAGATAAAAACCTGCAGGCATCACACCCGCGCTTTGCCGACATGGTGGTTGAGCCGGTGATTAAAGAGTATGAAAACCCTGATCAGGAGTTGGTTGACGTTGCCTTGCAAATAAAGGAGTTGATAGATAAGGGCACCGAGCCCGGCGAAATTGCGGTAATATACCGTAACCATAGTCAGGTAGAGGAATTACTGCATTACCTGGATGCGCAAAAAATTGCGGTAAACACCAAACGGAAGATCGATATACTGACGATGCCCTTTGGCGAAAAAATAGTGAATATTTTGCGCTATCTGGCCATGGAGCTTGATTCTCCGTATAGCGGTGACGAGTTACTGTTTGAAATATTGCATTACGATCTGTTTGATATCGCCCCTATTGAAATAGCCAAAGCCAGCATAGCTGTATCTAAAGAAAATTTTGCAACGGTATCAAATAATCAGCCCAATACATCGCTGCGCAGGTACATCAGCGAATTGAAGGTTTCGGCCCAGCCTGATCTGTTTAGCAGGCAGGATAATACATCAATGAAGTTTTTGGCCACTTATATTGATGATTTGCTAAAGGATGCCGTGAGTGTAACCCTGCAGCAGTTCTTTCAGAATGTGATTGCCAAGATGGGGATACTTAAATATATCATGCAGCAGCAGGATAAGGGCATGTATATGCAGGCGCTTACCAGTTTTTTTGACTTTTTAAAGGATGAGAGCCGTAAAAATCCGGAGATAAAATTGGCCGAGCTAATTGCTACTATCGACCTGATGAAGAAGAACAACATCAGGATGGATCTTAACAAAGTAATATTTTCTGATAATGGGATCAATTTTTTGACAGCCCATGGGTCTAAGGGGTTGGAGTTTGAGCATGTTTTCTTTATTGGTTGCGATAAAAAAACGTGGGATGCCAAGGGCCGTAACCATGGCTTTAGTTATCCTGACACGCTTACCCGGTCGGCATCTGATGATATCGCCCAGAAAGAAGAAGCGCGGCGTTTGTTTTACGTAGCCATTACACGTGCTAAGCAGTGTCTGAATATATCCTACTCTGGTAAAGACAAAAAAGGAAAGGATCAGGAGCCCTCGCAGTTTATTGGCGAGATACTGGCCAGTACACACTTGCAAGTCAAGTATCCTAAGGTAAGCAATGATGATATGATCGGATTTATTGCCACACAGTTCAGTGAAGCAGATAAGCCTGTGGTAGAATTGCTGGATAGAAATTACATCAGTCAGTTACTGCAAAACTATACTTTATCGGTTACCCATTTAAGTAATTACCTGGACTGCCCGCTGCGGTTTTACTTCCAGTGTTTAATCAGGGTGCCGTCTGGTAAAAGCCCGTCAGCAACCTTTGGGCAGGCGGTACACTGGGCGCTTAATAAAGCGTTTCGTAAGCTGCCGTTCTACGATAATGAATTTATGCCTACCGAAGAGTTTTTAAAGGAATTTCGCTGGTATATGTACCGTAACCGCGACTCGTTCACCAAAGAAGAATTTAAACTGCGTGTTGATTACGGGGAAAAGATATTGCCGCCTTACTATGAACAGAACGTTGCCGGTTGGAATAAGGTTGCTCAAACAGAGCGCAGCATAAAAAATATTGAAGTGAAGGGCGTGCCTATTAAAGGTAACCTTGATAAAATTGAATTTGACGGTAAGCAGGTAACTGTGGTTGATTATAAAACCGGCCGCGTGCGCAACGCTAAAGATAAGCTGATGCGCCCAACTACAGAGCAAATGAACGGCGGCGATTATTGGCGACAGGCGGTTTTTTACAAGATACTGATTGATAATGACCACACCAACGATTGGGAAGTGGTTAACACCATTTTTGATTTTGTAGAGCCGGTGAAAGACGGTGAATATTATAAAGAAAAGATCATCATATCGCCGGATGATGTAGAGGCGGTAACTGAACAGATAACTACTGTTTATCAAAAAATTATGAAACACGATTTTAGCACCGGCTGCGGCAAAAAAGAATGCGATTGGTGCCACTTTGTAAAAAACAACTTTAAACAACCTGAAGGGCTTTTAGCGGTTGCCGAAGGTGATGATGAAGAGTAAGTAAACTAAATAAACTATGAGGACACTCTGTTTCGTATTTTTTATAATGCTGACCTCAGGGTATGTATGTGCGCAAAAAGATAACAAGTGGTATCGCTTTATCGATACTAAAACAAACTTAACCGGTTATAAAGATGCGACAGGAAAAATTAAAGTGTCGGCAAAATTTGGACCACTAACAAGGGCAAGTGTTTTTAGAAATATCATTGCCATAGATGAGGAAGTTAGTGAGCGTAACTTTGCAAACTATTACTTACTAAAAACGGGTAAAAAGGTAGGGGTTGACAGCACTTATATCTGGGATTTTACTTTTCCTTTTGAAAATGAAGAGAAAATCATTTTTCGGGATAAAAAAACAGATAGAGTTGGGTTTTTTGATAAAAACGGGATAATAGCGATACCTGCTGTTTATAACGATGCCATGCCCTTTCACAATGGATTAGCCTTAGTTATTCGTAATGCAAAGCGCATTTGCTGGGAAGGAGGCGAGGCAACAAAATCAAATCCATGTGAACACTGGAGCTGGAAAGGCGTGACATCAATTATCAATGCTAAAAATGATATATTGGTTGACAGCTTAGATTTAGACAGCATTCCGCTCATCAATTGGTACTCCCTTAAAATAGGTGATAATCCGCTGGATAATTCGTTGTATATAAATCTTAAAGGGGTAAATGGCCGTGTTTATAGTTTTGTAGATTACAAAAGAGAGTTTCAGCAATGGTTCAGTAGCAAATTTTTGACCATTAAGAATGCGAAACAATTACGGCAGTGCTGTTTTAAAGTTTTTTCGGCTCAAATCAATAGACGGAAATATAACGACAGGCAAATGCTTAGTAGTGACTTTGCAATGGTGAGCAATTACTTAAATAAGATAAAAAATAATCGTTTACAAAGTGATACGGAGTCTGACGATCTTTACAGTGACGTTTACGGAAAAAAAGGCTTTGAAATGTTTTACAACGATATAGGAGAACACGATAGATTCAAGTATCCTGCATTTGTAGTTTATGTTGGTAACAAGAAAAATTTGAATGAAGAATCTTTTAGGTTTTTACGAACAGATTATGGTTATAAACTTATTTCAATGGTTCTTAAAAAACGAAACTGAGGCTTTTTATCAATTTCAACTTTTAATTCTTATAAAATTATAAATTGCGGTATGAAATACCTTAGCCTGCTCGCGTTATCACTTTTAACCCTTACCGCATCTGCGCAAACTGTTCTTAAACAGGATGCTTCCATTAAGCAAATGGTTGACGAGGTGTCATCAAAAAATATCGAGGCGATAGTCCGCAAACTGGTAAACTTTAAAACAAGGCATACTTTAAGCGATACGGTGAGTAAAACTGAAGGTGTTGGCGCTGCCCGCAACTGGATCAAGGCCGAGTATGAACGGTATGCTGCCGAGTCTGGCGGCCGTATGAAGGTAGAATTTGATGCCTTTATTCAACCTAAGGGCAACCGCGTGGATAACCCAACCCCAATGAAAAATGTAATGGCTGTTTTGAAAGGGACTGATACCGCTGATAAACGTATTTATATTGTATCCGGCCATTACGATTCAAGGGTGACCGATGTTATGAATGTCAAATCATTTGCGCCGGGAGCGGTAGATGATGCATCAGGCACGGCTGTATCTATGGAACTGGCAAGGGTTATGGCCAAAAGAAGCTTCCCGGCTACCATTATATTCATGGCGGTAGTTGGCGAAGAGCAGGGCCTTTACGGATCGACTAACGTTGCAAAACGTGCTAAAGCCGAGGGATGGCAGATAGATGCCATGCTGAATAATGATATTGTAGGTAACACTTATGGTATGGAAACGGGACTAAAAGATAACCGTAGTGTGCGTGTATTTAGTGAAGGTGTGCCGGCTGGCGAAACGGAAAAGCAGGCGGCGACCCGCAACTCTGTAGGTGGCGAAAATGACAGCCCCGCCCGTGAACTGGCCCGTTATACCAAAGAAATCGCTGAACGTTATGTGGAGCAGTTGGATGTGAAACTGATTTACCGCCGCGACCGTTACCTGCGAGGAGGCGATCATACACCGTTTTCGCAGCAGGGGTTTACCGCTGTTAGGATCACCGAAATGAATGAGGATTTTAACCGTCAGCACCAGGACATCCGTAAAGAAAACGGGGTTGATTATGGCGACCTGCCAGATTTTGCAGATTACGACTACACCCAAAAGGTTGGCCGCATGAATTTATCGGTATTGGCAAACTTGGTTATGGCACCGCCGTCACCTCAAAACGTTGTGATACAAACAAGCGGCCTTACTAATAAAACTAATTTGAAATGGGATGCACCAAAGGGCAAAGCACCGGCAGGTTATTACATTTTGATGCGCGAAACGATTAGCCCTTACTGGGAGAAAAAGTTTTTTGTAACAGGCACAAGTGCTGCTATTGGCTATTCAAAAGACAATTATTTATTTGCTGTGCAGTCTGTTGATGCTGGCGGGCACGAAAGCTTGCCGATATTCCCTAAGCCGGGCAGGTAATTAAATGTGAAATGTTTGTTTGCTGTTGCGGCCAATGGCCAGGTAGGATATAAATCCTATCACCGGTATCAAAAGGATAATGATGGCCCAAAGCGTTTTGTCGTTAGGTTGTTTTGCCGAGCGTACAATATCTAAAATACAGATCGCCCCAATCAACGGATAGCACATAGCAAGCAGCCAGATAAATATCATAACCAACTGAGGCGATGCAAGTCCGGTGGTCTGTAATAGGGTCATTAATAAGGGTTTGTATAAAGATAAACACTTTTATATTTCCTTACAATACCCTGCTGTTAAATTATTTAGGAATAATTGAATAGATAAGGGGTGTATTATTATCCCTTAAAGAATAATTAGATAGTCTATTTCACGCTTTTTCTTCGCACAATAAAGTAGCCGGCTACAAATACCACAACAGCCACCCCCAGGCTCACAAACACATCTTTAGTAAAAACATCTATCTGGAGGTCTCTCACCGGGCCTTTGTTTTGTTTGATCATGCTGCGCAGGGCTGCCATGGGGTGTGAGTAAGGGAACAGGTAAGCATACTCCCAATTGTTAGATGCTGCAATTACTCCGGCAATAGTAGCCACAAACCCAATACCCATCGGTTTTAAAAAATCTGCCCAAAGCAGGCTGAACAGAAATTGAATAGACAATATGCCGAGCGATGCCAAAAACAGTTTAAAGTAGATAAGCAGTAATTGCTGCTCCATGTGATAACCGCCAAATTTAAGTTCGGGTTTTAGTACGCCTAATAGGTTACCAAAGGCAATGGTGAAAACGCCGAACAAGGCGAGCGATAAAAAGATGAGGAATACGGCGTAGAAGAATTTAGCCCCATAAACCGACCAGCGCGACAAGGGCAAGCTAAACAACGTTTTCCAGGTATCGGCCTTATGCTCTACACTGTTAACTGAGTAAGCGATAAATATAATGTACATGGGCAACAGTAAGGTGCCCATGATGCCCAGGCTAACGGTAGCAAACTGCGACCATAATGCCATCGACTGCATGGAGGCAAATTTGTCGCTTTTTGTGTAAAAAATGGTAAAAGCAAGCAGGCTGATGAGTAGCGGCAATAAAATTGAGCACCAAAAGCTGAGCGTTTTGCGGGTCTTGTAAAATTCAGACCAAAATGATAGTAGAAATCCTTTCATAAGGTTAATTGCTTTTGGTGATATCTAAGAAAAGCTTCTCCAGATCTTTGTGCTGTTTATTAATACCGTAAACAGTGATCCCGTTTTGTACAAGGAGCGTATTAATATCGCCTATTTGCTGCTTTGAAGTAAAGGGAACAAATAAATGTTCATGGTTAATATCGTTTACCGTGTAATTATTGCGCTTTAAAAGATTTGCGGCATCTACCGTATTGTCGGCTTCGATATGTACCTGCGGCTGGCTGATACTTTCCAGGTCTTTAACGCTGCCCTGAAACAGCAACGCGCCATTGTTTATAATGCCTACGTGTGTTGCCATGCGCTCAATCTCGCCCAACAGGTGGCTGGAAATAAAAACCGTTTTACCCTGTTGTTTAACCAGGCGGATCAACAACTCGCGAATCTCGATGATGCCGTTAGGGTCGAGGCCGTTGGTAGGCTCATCTAATATCAAAAGTTTTGGGTCGCTTAATAAAGCAAGGGCGATGCCAAGGCGCTGTTTCATGCCTAATGAGTACTGGCCTGCTTTTTTGTGGGCTGCGTTGGTAAGTTGTACCAATTTCAGCATCTCATCTACCCGGTTGGTATTTACCTGCAGTAGCATTGCACGGTTTATCAGGTTTTCTTTACCGGTAAGGTGGGCGTATATAGCAGGCTGCTCTATCAACGAGCCAATTTGTGATAGTATTTGGATGCGGTTGACTTGCAGCTCTTTATCAAAAATGTGAATGCTGCCATCCTGAATCTTTAGCAGGTTGAGCAGCAATTTTATAGTAGTTGTCTTGCCGGCACCGTTGGGCCCTAAAAAACCATAAATGCTTTCTGTAGGTACCTGCAGTGATAGGGATTTTACCACTTGCTGGTTAGCAAAACTAAATGACAGGTTATCGGTACGAATTACCATACGTTATCCTGGGCGATAGATGCAACAGTTTTTACCAGCCCTACACCTTTAAAAAATAATGATGTTGCCTGTACTGCAGATGCGCTGCTGTTATTTTGTTTCTTTTGTTCAAACTGGTAGCTAACACCCATAACAATGGCGAATACTACCGGGGCCAATAATAAAATAAATGGATTTGAATTTGAAACTAACTTTTTCATTGTGTTGTGATTTGATAGAACAAAGGAATACTAAATACACAACCTGCTAAAATGAATTAGACCAACGGGCAGCATTTGTAGATGAACGGGTATTTACAACTACTAACCTGTTCGTCGGTTTAAAATGGCTGTTCATCTAAAAAAGCAGTAACTACATATAAAGGGTAGCTGCGATAAACTCCAAAACGTTACTTTAGATGCAGAAGTTTATAACATTAATGAGAAAAAGCTGGCAGATTTTCTGGCATACCCTGTTCTGGACGAGTATCATCTCCTTCTTTATGTTTATAGCATATAACGGCGGCCACACTGGCCTAACAAGCCTTTTGGTGCTGTTTGTTGTTTTTGGCATTATCAACATCGGGCTGTTTTACCTGAACTACCTGGTGCTTATCCCTAAATATCTGGATAAGAAGAAATATAAGCTTTATGCGATATACGTAATTGGCGCATTGGTTGCCATTGGCCTTGCTAAATACGGTACTGCAATAATTACCAAGCCCATCACGCTTACCAGGATGGGCAAAACCATTAGCTTTTGGCAGTACACATTCAGTACTACGTTCACCAGTATCATCTTCATATTTTTGAGCACGGTTTTGAAGTTTACAGTAGATTGGTTCCTGAATGAACGCATCCAGCGTGACCTGGAAAACCAGCGACTGAGTGCCGAGCTTTCATTTCTTAAATCGCAGATAAACCCACACTTTTTATTTAATTCTCTTAATAGTATTTATTCCCTGGCTTATCAAAAATCAGATACCACACCGGATGCTATCCTTAAACTGTCAGAAATTATGCGCTACATGCTGTATGAGTGTAATGATAACAAGGTAGATTTGAGTAAGGAATTGCAATACCTGCAAAACTATATCGACCTTCAGAAGATTCGTTTTGGTGATAACGCCTTTATCCAGTTTGAGGTGAACGGCGAGGTAACCAATCAGCATATTGCACCCCTGCTGCTGATCTCTTTTATTGAGAATGCCTTTAAGCACGGCATTACAAATGACCCAAAGGTGCCTATCAGTTTGCGAATTAATTTAGCGGATGGCCAGTTTTATTTTTTCATTCAAAATAAGAAGAGCTCGCACAACAGGGATGCATCGGGAGGGATAGGGCTCGTGAATGTGCAGCGCCGGCTCGACTTGCTTTATCCCGACAAATATAATTTAGATATTCGTGACGAAACGGATACATACACAGTGCAATTATCCTTAGTTTTATAGCCATGATCAAGTGCCTTGTAGTTGATGATGAGCCCCTGGCTCTGAATATACTGGAAGATTACATTTCCAAAATGCCTTTCCTGCAACTGGTAAAAGCTACCACCAACCCAATCGAAGCATTAACTTTGGTGCAGGCAGGCGGCATCGACCTTGTATTTTTAGATGTACAAATGCCAGAGCTTACCGGTATACAGTTTTTAAAAATTGCCAACGGCAAGGCTAAAGTGATCCTTACAACTGCCTATCCTCAGTATGCGTTAGAAGGGTATGAATTGGATGTGGTAGATTATTTGCTAAAACCTATTGCATTTGACAGGTTTTTTAAATCGGTACAAAAAGCACAGGGCGTTTTGCAGCCGGCCGCCCCGGCAGCAGTTACCGCTACCCATGCGGAAGCTAAAGACGATTTTTCAAACGATTTTATATTTGTAAAAACCGAACATAAAATACAAAAGGTGTATTTGCACGACATACTGTTTATTGAAGGCCTTAAAGATTATATTTCAATTTTTACACCTGCAGAGCGTATCATCACGCTGCAGAATATGAAAAAGATGGAGGACGCCCTGCCACCGAAGCACTTTATCCGGGTACACAAATCATACATTGTATCCATTAATAAGATAGACAGTATTGAGCGTAGCCGCATTTTCATAGGCGAAAAAGTTATTCCCGTTGGTGATACCTATCGGGACGAATTCTTTAAGATTGTCGATGGGAAAAATATATGATCGGTTCGCAGTTTTAGCATTATCAATACGGTAGCAATCATTGCAGTTGCCAACCACTAACCGCTGCAATTTGTTTACTGCCCATCTGGCTGTTGCGTCATTATCCTAATCTCTTTAGGGTAATAGTTATTGATCCGATTGGGTAAAAGTTTTGCCCAGCCTAAAGCCAACCCTTCGTAGGTCATTAAACTCCAGCCCTTGCCGGTTATAGCGATGTCAATATTGTCTCGGCGTAAATATTGGATGGCTTGTTCTTTGGTGAGTTCGGTGGCTAATACTGCATCCTTATTAATAGCGAGGCTCAAGGCCAGTTCATGGTCGGGTATCAAGTCATTACCTGCAAGTTTCCCAATTCTTACACCCGATTTTTTAATATAAAGGTGGCGGTGCAAAATATTCAAGCTCTCCTTGTGTTCGCGATTGATGGCCAGCCAGTCGTCGTTAACTTTAAAAAAGTAAAAGTCGTCGGGCTCGTTCAAATAGCCTTTTACAATATCCATCTCTTTTGCCGGTAATTTTTGCTGGCCGTTGTTTTTGTAGTTAGATGCGCCGCCGCTGCTCGCTTTTTTACGCAGGCAACTCGCAAATAGTCCCTCGCCCTGTACCTTGCCGGGGTAAAACCGGTAGCCCCATGCTTTTTTAAGCGGCGACTCTGTCTCAACAACTCCCCACTCCTTATATATAGGTATACGTACACTCTCCAGGTCAAATTCGGTACAAAGCCAATCTAAAATATCTTCGTTTTCCTGGTGCGAGTAACTGCAGGTACTATATATAAGGTAGCCTTCATCCTTTAGCGCCGGGTAAATATCGGCCAGAATGCGTTCCTGCCTTTGGTGGCAAAGGTTTACGTTGCCCTCGCTCCACTCATTCATGGCAGCGGGGTCTTTGCGGAACATGCCCGATCCTGAGCATGGGGCATCTACCAGTATCATATCAAAAAAGCTGTGGATGCTATTAAAATCCTTAGGGTCGTTATTAGTAACAATTACATTCGATGTTCCCCAGCGGTCAAGGTTATCTGTTAATATAGGTACCCGCGTTTTAACTATTTCATTGGCTACTAATAAATCGTTTTCAGTTAAAGCAGAATTAAGCAGGGTGCTTTTGCCGCCCGGGGCAGCACAAAGGTCCAGTACCTTAATAGGATCTTCCTTTTCCGGGCGGATGGTTCTTATTATATGGTCAATAAACATAGATGACGCCTCCTGAACATAGTAGGCACCTGCGTGAAAAATCGGGTCAAATGTAAAAGACGGACGAGTATTCAGATAAAATCCCTCCCCGCACCAGGGAACAGGTGCATCTGTTTTTACCGGCGATGGCTTAAAAGGATTAAGGCGGATGGAGGTTACTGTCTGTTCGGATTGATGCGAATCTATAAAACTTACTCGGTCAAACCCCGGTTCGTGGTCCAATAATGATAAAAAACCAGATGGAAAATTATTAACATTCATATCTATTTCAAATTTACATAAAATTTTTCGGCATAGATTTGACGCTTTTCACAGTTGAGTTGAACGATTAGAAAGGGCTAAGAAGATTTTGCATGTAAAGTTTATATTAATTTTAGGTTAGCTATCAGTGAGTTATGTTTTTGTTTTAATTATTTGAGATTTTTTTTGTGTCGGTGAGGGTTTTGTTGTTACATTTGTGGCCGCTCAAATAGAAGGGGCGTTGTTTTTTGAAGGTTTAGCAAATATAATAAGTTTAAAAAAAGTGAATTTTTCACTTGTCAAAAACAAAAAGAATTTGCACCTTTGCAGCCCGCAACAACGAAAGGAATTGCGGTTGTTAATTGAAATAAAGCGAAGAAAATAAAGTTCAAAAAAAGTGAAAATAACACTTGACACGAATTAAAAATAATCGCATCTTTGCAGCCGCTTCGGTAACGAAGAAAAAGCATTGAAAATGAAAGCCACGAGGGTTTTCGCAATAAAATCAGAAGGTTTAAGCCGCAATGGCAGACAACATAAAGCAGATCCGCGAGGTGAAGCGCAAAGTTCTTAAAAGAGATAGAGAATAAATTATGCAGCGTAACATCAGCTTTCGATCCGGAGGCTGACAAGTTATAAGCGAAGCTTAAGGAGTGGGATATTGTAAGAGAATATTTTTTTTACAAGTTTCT
>NZ_CAXVWK010000019.1:0-148477 GCF_964263795.1 Mucilaginibacter sp. | reverse complement strand
ATCCATATTGTGGAGGATGTGCACCAGCCGATGCACACCGGCCATTTGTCTGACAAAGGCGGTAACGATGTAAAGGTAATGTGGTACGATAAAGAAACTAATATGCACTCTATCTGGGATTCGCAAATGATAGATGCGCAGCAGTTAAGCTATACCGAATATGTGGCTGCTATAAACTTCACCACGCCTGCCCAACGCGCAGTATGGCAAAAGGCTCCGGTAAGCCAGTGGTTATTTGAATCGAACCAGTTAGCCGATAGGATCTACGCTGAAACTAAGAACGGCGACAAGGTTAATACCTACCGTTACATTTTTAAAAACCTGGACACCGTGAACAATCAGCTATTAAAAGGCGGAGTAAGGTTAGCAGGATTGCTGAATCAGATCTTCGCTTAGAATATTATTTCCAAAGCGTATTGTCATCCCGAGGGAAGCGAAGCGATGAGGGATCTTGATAGAATTGCAAAGCCGACTTATAAAACCGACAAGTTTTTCTATCAGGATTTCTCCGTATCGTTCGAAATGACAATGCATTTATTGCCATCTCGTGCGCAAATCTAAAGCCCTTTAAACTCGGGTTTACGTTTTTCCATAAAGGCGGCTACACCTTCTTTAAAATCCGCGGTGCCAAAACAGGCGCCAAATTCTTGTATCTCGGCTTCATAACCATTAACGCCATCTGTACCGGCGGCGTTAACCGTGCGGATAGCTGCGGCCAGCGCTAAGGGGGCGCGGGTTAATATCTTTTCCATCAATTCTTCGGCTTTGTCCAGTAGTTCCGCTTGGGCAACTACCCGGTTTACTAATCCGATAGTTAAAGCCTGATCAGCAGTAACCATATCTGCGGTCATGATCAGTTCTAACGCTTTACCGCGGCCAACCAGTTGGGTAAGGCGCTGCGTGCCGCCATAGCCGGGTATCAGGCCCAGGGTAACTTCCGGCAAACCCATTTTAGCGTTGTCGGCCGCGATGCGCAAATGGCAGGCCATTGCCAGCTCCAGGCCGCCGCCAAGGGCAAATCCGTTAATGGTTGCTATAACCGGTTTGTTGCCATTGGCTATCAGGTCAAAAACTTTTGAGTGGCCATCGCGCGATAATTTTTCGCCGCCCGCAACATCAAGATCAGCAAATTCGGCAATGTCGGCACCGGCAACAAAAGCTTTGCTGCCAGCCCCGGTGATAATGATACCACCGACATGCTCATCCTGAAATGCCGCTGTAACAGCATCGTGGATTTCCAATAGGGTGAATTGGTTAAGCGCGTTCAGTTTGCTTTCGCGATTGATGGTAATGTAATGGATGCGGCCCTTAATTTCGGCCAAAATATTTTCAAACCCCATAAAAACTGTTTAAAAGTTACGGTTCTGATGAACCCAGTTAGTGATATAGGTAACAATATCGGCCGTGCTGGTACCGGGTGGAAACAGTTCGCCCACACCAATTTTTTTAAGTTCGGCCATATCATCGGTAGGGATAATGCCGCCGCCGGTCAGCAGCACATCGTCCATATTTTTCTCTTTGATCAGCTTCATCACCTTAGGGAAAACTGTCATATGCGCTCCCGATAATATACTTATACCAATGGCATCCACATCTTCCTGCTGGGCAGTGTTCACCACCATCTCGGGCGTTTTGCGCAGGCCGGTGTAAATTACCTCCATGCCGGCATCACGCAGGGTAGTAGCAATAATGCGCGCGCCGCGGTCGTGCCCGTCAAGGCCAACCTTAGCTACTAAAACACGAATGGGGCGGTTAAATTCTTTATCGCTCATAAGTTTACCGGGCAGTGTAATAAATGCAAGGTATTACAAATATCTGCAAAATTCAATGGCCCGGCAATATGGTGAAGTACCGGTAATTCCTAAAAAGTTTTAATGGTTTCTGTAAGGTGTGCCAAGTGATGGTTACCATGCCATGCGTAAATGGCCAGGTTCTTTTTAAGCGGCGTAACATTGCCGGTTGCAGGGTGTACAAAAGTAATATCCCATTGGTCTTCCGTAAAACTTTCAAACAAGGCAACCAGGTGTTGATGGATACCTTCCAGCATTTTAAGCGACGACTCAACAGGCAGATGATAATCCGGCAAAATGGCCCAGCCGGCCTCATCGTACGGGCGGATGGTGGGGTTATCTTCCGTTAAAGCAAGCTTAAAACGCATCAGCGAATTCATGTGGCTATCGGCCAGGTGGTGTACTACCTGCCGTAAGGTCCAGCCGCCCGGGCGGTATTGGGTATCCAATTGCTGATCGGTTAAAGTGGTAATAGCATTACGCACCCGGCCGGGCAGGGTGTGTATCTCATCTATCCAGCGGGTTAAATCTTCCTGCAAATAAGTTTGGGGCGGTGTAAATTTACCTATAGGGTAGCGTAGTTGTTCGTCGGTCATGTTTAATTTATTTACAACAGTAAATTTTTAATAATGGCATAAGCTTTTGCCCTAAATTAGCGTTTTGTTGTTGTTTTACTAATCCCTGATGTATAAAAAGTTACTGCCTCTTATCCTGCTGTTTAGTTGGTCTTTAAGCTTTGCCGAAACCATAAAAACCGACGTAGTAGTTGTAGGTGGCGGCGCAGGCGGTGTTGCGGCAGCCATACAAAGCGCGCGCAGTAACCTTAAAACCGTATTGGTAGAGCAGGGGCCGTGGCTTGGTGGAAGCATGACATCGGCCGCGTTCTGCATCCTGGATGCTAACCGTAACCTGCCAACCGGTATCTATGCCGAATTCCGCAGCCGGGTTAATAACTTTTACAAAAGCCGCTTAGGGTTTGATACCACGGCGAATGCTGTACTTACATTTGAGCCTTTTACCGGCGCCGCTATTTTAAAAAAGTGGACAGATACTGTTAAGAACCTCACCGTAAAGCTGAACACTAATTTTACTGATATAAAAAAAGATGGATCGGGCTGGGAGGTAACTGTTACAGCCAACGGCCGTACAGATGTGATCAAGGCCAAATCTGTTGTAGATGCTACAGAATTGGGTGATGTGGCAACCGAAGCAGGTGCCGTTTTTAATACTGGTTTTGATAGCCGCAAGGATACCGGCGAGGAACTGGCTACCACTAACCCAACCAACCAGATCCAGGATTTGAGCTGGCTGGCCGTATTGCGCGATTACGGAAAAAATGCCGACCGCACCATTCCCCAACCCGAAGGCTATAACGCCGGCAAGTACAGTTGCCTTAAAAAGGCCGATGTAAAAAAGCGGTTAGCATCTGCCCAACTGATCAATGATAAGTATTTGATCAATTGGCTGGGCTGTGGTAGTAACCAATATTCGGTAACATCAAACGATATGCTGCCCGAGAACCGCGCCGAAACTTTCAGGCAGGCCAGGCTGCATACCCTTGGGCTGATCTACTACCTGCAGACCGAACTGGGGTATAAAAATTTGGGCTTAAGCGATGAATTTCCCACCGCCGATCATTTACCCCTAATGCCTTACATCCGCGAGAACAAGCGCGTTTATGGTTTGGTAAGAATGGTAATAGGCGATGTTTACACGCCATATGATAGAGGTTCAAAATTGTACCGTACCGCCATTGGCGTGGCCGATGCCGTACCGGGGCAAAATTACGTTGTGCCGGGCGCCCCTAAGATCAACTACCCTCCCTTTCCGGCATATTCTATACCGCTGGGTGCCGTGGTAGTAAAAGATCAGGAAAATCTTTTTGTGCTGGAAAAAGCATTATCGGTTACCCACCTGGTTAATGGGAGCGTTACCGATCCGGCCGTTCAGATGACGCTTGGTCAGGGCGTAGGCGCCGCCGCAGGATGGTGCGCGTTTTTTAAGAAAACAACCAAAGAGTTGGATGTCAGGAAAATTCAGGATGAGATATTGATCTATGGTGGTTCGCTGATGCCATTTAATGATATACCCAAAAAAGACCCAGACTACCGGGCCATACAGCAGGTAGGTGCATCCGGGATGTTGCCTGGATATAAAAAGGTAACCGGTAGTACAGCGCAGGTGCTTTTTATGCCCGATACGATTGTGTACACCGCCGAGATTAAGCCGCTGATGAACGATATGTATGCCCGTGCTTTTTTGTGGTTTAATAAAACCCAGCCGGGTGATGTTTTTACGGTTGGTAACCTGTTATCGTACATTAGCGAAATGTCATTAGCTGACCCGGCTACGCTGCAAAAAGTGTTAGCCGCGGCCTGGAAACCTAAATACAAATTCACCAGGGATTTCGATATGAGACGCCCAGTTACCCGCCGGGAATTTGCCGTGCTTGCCAACAAATATTTTAACCCATTCTCACGAAAGGTTGATCTGGCGGGTAAGCTGATCAATTAAAGAAGGTAAAGCTTCTTTAGTTTTTATCTGTAATAAGCGGCTTTTCACTGCAAATCCGACAGATCATTTTTACCTTTGCACTAATGGAAACCATCACCTGGAACGATTTTGAAAAAGTAGTTATCTGCGCGGGTACTATCCTGGAGGTTGCCGACTTCCCGGAAGCACGTAAACCGGCCTACAAACTTAAAGTTGATTTCGGGCCGCATGGTATTCTGCAAAGCAGTGCCCAAATTACCAGGCATTACACTAAAGAGGAATTGCCCGGCAGGCAGATACTGGGGGTGATCAACTTCCCTAAAAAGCAAATCGCCAACTTCATGTCGGAATTTTTGGTAACCGGCCTTGCTGATGAAAATGGCGATATCGTGCTTAGCGCTATTGACAAGCCTGTACCTAACGGTAGCAAACTGATATGACCTGGTCGCAATGGATCATCGGCCCGCAGTTATTAGGCGTAATCTTCCTGATTGCAGGATATATACAAAAACGTTATCCCCCTCGTCAGATCAATGCGCTGTACGGCTACAGGTCAGATGCCAGTATGCAAAACCAGCAAACCTGGGATGAAGCGAAACAATATTCTGCCCGGCTCATGATCAGATATGCCTGGATACTACTGGCGGGCGGTCTAATATTAACCTTGTCCTTATCTTTTATACCGATCAATGAACAAGCACTGGTTTTTATACGCGTAACTATCCTGATAACCGCTGCTATTACAACAGCGGTATTAATAAGGGTATATACCGAAAAGCATTTAACGACAACTTTTGACAATAAACCGCTATGAGGTACTATACCTTTGGTGATGAACAGCCGGCCATATCGCCCGATGAGTTTTTTATGAATGAGGCTTTAAAGGAAGCACGCCAGGCACTCAAAGAAGACGAGATCCCTATCGGCGCTGTAGTGGTTTGTAAAGGTCAGATCATTGGCCGGGGCCATAACCTTACCGAACGGCTTAACGATGTATCGGCACATGCCGAAATGCAGGCCCTAACCGCTGCAACCAATTATATGGGCGGTAAATACCTGCCCGAGTGTACGCTATATGTAACCCTTGAACCCTGCGTAATGTGTGCAGGTGCATCCTACTGGTTCCAGATAGGGCGCATTGTGTTTGGTGCCTACGATACCAAACGTGGTTTTGGCAGGCTAAACCAAACTATAACCCATCCCAAAACCCTTATTACCGGCGGCATTCATGAAAACGAATGCGCGCAGCTGGTGAAGGATTTTTTTAAAGGGAAGAGGTAGGTAAGCAGTCCGCCGTCCCAAAGTTGGGAAGTCCGAAAGTTAGAAAATTCAGTTCTCTGCGGACTTTCGGTCTTCTTAACTTCCGGACTAACATAAATGACATTCAATTAGAACAAAAAGTTGATCCAACCCTTATATTTGCTACAACACAACATTGTTAAATCTTAAAACTTAATACTATGGCATTTACACTACCGGCGTTACCTTACGCTACCGATGCACTTGAACCGCATATTGATAAGGCTACTATGGAAATTCACCACGGTAAACACCACCAGGCCTATGTTACCAATCTGAACAAAGCATTAGAAGGTAAGCCAGAGGCTACCGGCAACATTGAAGACATCATCAAAAATATCTCTAAGTTTCCGCCTGCTGTGCGTAATAACGGTGGTGGACATTATAACCACACTATGTTTTGGACGCTGTTATCGCCAAACGGCGGTGGCGAGCCAACCGGTAAATTGGCAGATGCGATCAAAAGCACTTTCGGTTCATTTGCTGATTTCAAAACAAAAGTTTCTGAAGCCGGTGCTACCCGTTTCGGTTCTGGCTGGGCATGGTTAATTGTTACTGCCGATAAAAAATTAGCGGTAACATCAACCCCTAACCAGGATAACCCTTTAATGGATATTGCCGAAGTAAAAGGTACACCTATCTTAGGTATCGACGTTTGGGAGCATGCTTACTACTTAAAATATCAGAACCGCCGCCCGGATTACCTGGCTGCTATCTGGAACGTGATTAACTGGAACCACGTATCTGAACTATATACAAAAGCAACCGCTTAAACAGCCTTACCCTGCCCTTTCCGGAGGAGAGGGTTCTAACAATACAAAGCGGCAGATTGGCAACAATACTGCCGCTTTTTGGTTCTTACATCAACCACACAACCATGTCATTGCGAGCGACAGCGTGGCAATCCCGTCGAATGCAAAGCGTTCAGCATAGCTAAGAGATTGCCGCGTCGCTACGCTCCTTGCAATGACATGAATGGTAAATTATCATCTACTTATGAAAGCAATTGTTTTAGAATCCGCAGAAAACCCGATAGTTTATAAAGAAGTTGATAAACCAACCCCAGGGCCGGGCGAGGTGCTGGTACAGGTAAAAGCCGCAGCCCTTAACCGCCGCGATTACTGGATAACGGTTGGCAAGTATGCTGGTATTAAGTATCCTACCATTTTTGGTGCAGATGGCGCCGGTATTGTTACCGAGGCCGGGGAAGGAGCGGGCGACTGGCTCAACAAAGAGGTATTGATCAATCCGTCGCACAACTGGGGCGATCATGACGACTTTCAATCAAAAGATTTCAAAATTTTAGGCCTGCCGGATGATGGCACACTTGCTGAATACGTTTTGGTAAAAGCCGAATATTTGTACCCTAAACCTGCTCATTTAAACTGGGAACAGGCAGCCGCCCTGCCACTTGCCGGGCTAACGGCATATCGGGCCCTGTTTACCAAAGCCCGGTTAAAAAAGGGCGACAAAGTGTTAATAGTAGGTGTTGGGGCAGGCACGGGCACTTTTTTACTGCAATGGGCAGTAGCCGCCGGCGCGCAGGTATTTGTAACATCGGGCACAGCCGAGAAAATTGAACAAGCTAAATTATTAGGCGCATTTGCCGGTGTAAATTACAAAGAGCAGGATTGGGCAGAGCAATTAACAAAACTGGCGGGTGGTTTTGATATTGTGGTAGATAGCGCCCTCGGCCCGGATTTTAATAAGATCCCTGACTTGTGTAACCCGGGGGGCCGCATTGTTTTTTTTGGCGGCACAGCCGGCAACATTCCTGAATTAAACGGGCGACCGATCTTTTGGAAACAACTGCAGATCCTTGGAACCACCATGGGCACCCAAGCCGAATTTAAGGCCATGCTGGAGTTTGTTGCTACGCATCAGATAGTCCCTGTAATTGATGAGGTTTTCCCGCTGGCCGAAGCCGCTAAAGCTTTTGCCAAAATGGAAAACTCAAAGCAATTTGGCAAGTTGATAGTGAAGATGTAAATAGTTGGTAACTATATACTACTTTACACCATGGGTAAACCCTTATGTTGCCTTTCTGTTATTTTTTTGGAATAATAAAAAGACAACACCTATTGTTATAGGGATAAGTGAAAGGGAATACTCTCCTAAACTAACCCTTCCTGATTCTCCTTCAATTTCCGGGTCATTAAGCATTCTTAAAAATATAAAGAATAAAATTCCTACAATTATAAAAAATGCGCCTACAAATACCTTCCAATATTTCATATCACTCTTTTTCTTTAGGGTTGTAGTTTAAAGCTGTTTTGAGCTTATTGTTGAAGTCAGATAGTTTTGGTATATCAGGGCTTTGCTTGTCAGTATCAATATGTTTAACGTCAACTATTTTGTGTTTTTCAACATTTGGGCTATCAAGAAGAACGTCTTGTATGGCTCTGCTTTTTAACAAAGATTTTGTTTGCTCAACAGCGGCCTGTTTTAATTGCAGTAACCTATCGTACTGTTTTATACCATTTCTAATCAACTCTGCGTTCAACGGCTCTAAATTACCTACTAGGATAAGTTGATGTGTTGTAGCATAGTCTCTTATGTTGTGATGCTTTTTTACAAGGTCTTGGTTCTCAGCGTTCCACTCTTTTGCTGTTTTATTAAAAACAACTTTATTGATAACCTCTGCTTCTTCTGCATAAATGATACCTTCAAGCTTTTTGGGAAGATTCCGCAAGGGGATTAATACATCTTGTATCGCATCAGTTTGTATTCTATAGTTAGCTTTTGAAAGAAATCTCCTGAAATCCCAAACTTGATCAATTCCGCTTGCCTCTCTTTTTTTAAGGTTTTTAAACTCTGTTATTAACAGCAACTTGAACTCGGGGCTAATATAAGTTCCAAATTCAAAAGCTATATCAACGTGGGCCCACGTTCCACTGCCATGCCTACCTGCCTTTGCGTAAATACCTTTAGCATTTGTATTTTCAACCCATTTCTTTACCGATAAGAAATAATTACCTGAACCTACATTTTCTCTAATACCCCGTAATTCAGGGGAATTAAAATCAGGGTTATTATATTGCTCCCAAACACCTAAAAAGTCAACTGTTGTTTTGGTGTTCAACCATCTCTCCAATATCTTATTACCGTCCTCAATATTTGAAACCATATCGGTTAAAGAAATGTAATCTTCATCACCTTTATTTACGATGGTTATTTCTGTTCCGTCAATCTTAATGGTACTCATTTTGTCAATTGGTTATAGGTTAAACGACTTGTGCAGTTTGAAAGTAGTGAATTGAAACGAATTAAATTGGTTGTTTTACGGCTGTTGTAACGAAATACAAATTCGTCTGTGTATTTCTGTATGTGTTTAGAAGATATGTTATGGTAGATACCGATAACCATCCTGTCAAATAGAGAGAAACAATCCTCAATTGTATTAGTGTAATAGATACCATCACGACCGTATTCTTTTTTGCCGTGATCTACAACCTCGTGATATGCAAATTCCTGACCAACCTTTACGTAAGTATTAGCAGTGTCAGTCATTAGAACAGACTCGGTATCTACATTAGCCCTTACTAAATCAGGAATGAAATCTGACGGCTTTACAGGTTGCATACGCAAGTTACAACCGCGTTCAATAAAACCTACCACAACAGTCTTGTTATTGTGTCTGTCGGCTTTATTTTCAAGTATAACCTTACGTTTAGCATTGCTCATGTTTTTAACTTTACCGCCTACTATGGTTTCGTCTACTTCTACAACTGTACCCGAACCGCCAAGTTTATTACCATTGTCAATATCAATTTCAGTTGCTTCGATACCAAAGCAGTTACGAATGCGCTGTAACATAAACCAAGCGGTTTTTTGAGTTACATTTAAGTCACGGCCTAATTGCAGTGAAGAAATACCTTTTTTATGAGCAGTTACAAGGTAGATAGCAAGAAACCAAGTTTGTAATTCAACTTTGGTGTTATCGAATAGAGTAGCGGTACGAACGTTAAAGTATTTACCTGTGTTTTTACATTTGTAACCGCGTGCAGTAGTATAAACTTTAGAAGTTTCATCAAAAGGGCTAACCACGTTACCGTTCCAACGCAATTGCTCTAAATGGTTAATGCAGGTTTGTTCGTCAGGGAATGCCTTAATTAACTCTCTTATTGATTTAAACTCTATATTTATCATTGCCTTTTGATTACAATGTAAATATAGAAGTTAATTACACCAATTCCAAATTTATTTAAAATATTGGTGTAAAGTAGTATATAATTACCAAATAGTTACAACTTACGATCGCCGCCTCGTCGTAAATCGCTCTTGTTGTCAGATTGGGTAAGATGATGATGGAAAATATCTATTTTTTCTTCGTTGAAAGGGAGTAATCTCTAAGTCAGATAGTGGCTGATATTCCTAAAAGGAGTGTTAACCCACCTTTTTTGTAAAGTCTTGAAAGTCAATATTATGACCTGTTTTTGCAAAAAAGTGTAAACCTTTGTTAACCTTTATCACAAAAATTCATACCTGATATGTGCTGTAACTGGAATTAAAATTAGGCAGTGCACGATTATCTACTAATTTTGTGGACTTTATTTAGGCATGATCAAAAAACCCATAGACCTGCTGCTGCGCGAATCGGCAGAAGAAGGTGAACATTCATTGAAGCGCTCCCTGGGGCCGGTTAACCTTATCCTTATCGGCATAGGCATTATCATCGGCGCCGGATTGTTTTCGTTAACCGGCATCGCAGCCGGCCAGCACTCGGGTCCCGCGGTTACTATATCGTTTCTGATAGCCGCACTGGGCTGTACTTTTGCCGCTTTGTGCTACGCCGAATTTTCGGCCATGATACCGGTGGCGGGTAGTGCATACACTTACTCGTACGCTACCATGGGCGAGCTTTTTGCCTGGATCATCGGCTGGGACCTGGTTCTGGAGTATTCGGTAGGGGCTGCTACAGTGGCTATTAGCTGGTCGCAGTATCTCACCAAATTCTTGTCGTGGTTCGATCTTTATCTGCCACCGCAGCTCACATTGTCGCCGTTTGAAACTGCTAAGGCAGCCAATGGCGATGTGGTAAACGGCATTATCAACTTGCCCGCTGCGCTTATCGTTATACTGGTCACCAGCATCATTATCAGGGGTACAAAGGGATCTGCTTTGGTTAATGCTATAATCGTAAGCCTTAAGGTAGGGGTAGTACTGGTATTCATCGCCGTAGGCTGGTCGTTTATCAATCCGCAAAACTATCACCCTTATATTCCGCAAAACACAGGTGTATGGGGCGACTACGGCTGGTCGGGCATATTACGTGGGGCAGGCCTTGTGTTTTTCGTCTTCATAGGTTTTGATGCGGTGTCCACCGCGGCGCAGGAAGCCAAAAACCCACAACGCAACATGCCTATCGGCATTATAGGGTCGCTGATAATTTGTACCATCCTGTTCGTGATCTTCGCCCATGTAATGACAGGTATGGCCAATTACAAAGAATTTATCGGCTCGGGCGCGCCGGTAGCTATCGCTATCGAAAAAACACATTACCAGTGGTTAAGCAAGGCAATTGTACTGGCTATACTTATCGGCTATACGTCGGTGATCCTGGTTGATCTGCTGGGGCAGTCACGCGTGTTTTTCTCTATGTCTAAAGACGGTTTGCTGCCACGGGTGTTTTCTGAGGTGCATAGCAAGTTTCGCACACCATGGAAATCCAACATTGTGCTTTGTGCTTTCATTGCCATATTCGCGGCCTTTGTGCCTATCAGGGTAGTTGGCGAAATGACCAGCATTGGCACACTGCTTGCTTTTGTAATGGTGTGTGCCGGGGTGCTTATTTTACGCAAGCAGCAGCCCGATGTGCACCGGCCGTTTAAAACGCCGTTTGTGCCATTAGTGCCTATATTGGGCATTTTAACCTGTTTTGCGATGATGACCTTTTTACCCGGCGACACCTGGCTTAGGTTACTTATCTGGCTGGGAATTGGTTTAGTAATATACTTTACGTACGGTAAAAAGAATAGTGTGTTAAGGAAGCGGATGACGACGGTGCAGGACAGCTAAAGGAAATGCTATGCGATCTGCTTAATGTTATTAAGAGTGTATAATGGCTCACAACTTATTGAAATTTACAGTTGATGAAATTAAATGGGAGCTGCCGAATGTTGCCACTTTTTACCTGGCCGAAGCAACGGGCAATAAGCTAATTTACAAGGCAGGGCAATTCTTAACCCTGGTTTTTGAACATCATGGCCAGGAGGTGCGCAGGTCATATTCGTTAAGCTCCTCACCGCACGAGGATAGGTTGGCCATAACAGTTAAACGCATCAGCAACGGCGAGATCTCGCGTTTTATGCTTACCAAGGTAAACGTTGGTGATACCATCTATGCCGTCAAGCCTGCAGGGGTTTTTGTAGTAAAGGAATTTGAAGACGAGCGCGATCTGATCTTTTTTGCTGCGGGGAGCGGCATTACGCCGGTGTTTTCTCAATTGAAGTACATCCTGGCCAATCCGGGTAAAAGTAAGCTGCACCTGGTTTATAGTAGCTTGAGCAGCCAATCGGTTATATTTAAAGGGGATTTGAACGCGCTTGCAGCCCGCCACCCGGACAGGCTGAATATTACCTACCTTTTAAGCGACGAAGCTAACCGACTGAACAACCTGGTAGTTGAGCGACTGGTACGCGAACAGATCACATTTGACAAAGGCAACGCGGGCTTTTACTTGTGTGGGCCGTTTGCATATATGCGGATGATCAGGCTTACGCTTGGATACATGGGTATCCGGCCGCAGGCGGTACACCAGGAAAATTTTGTTTTAGAAACCATACCGGTAACAGGCAGCGCAACTAATTACCCGCCTAAAAACTTCAGAGTTGATTTTGAAGGAGAGATTCATGACCTAATGGCGGGCGAAAATCAATCTATCCTGCAGGCCGCTTTGCAAAACAACATCCGGCTGCCTTATAGCTGCCGAAGCGGTATCTGCTCGGCTTGCGTTGCCTTTTGCAAATCGGGCAAGGTAGAAATGGCCCGTAACGAAGTGCTCACGCCCGAAGACATTGCCAACGGTTGGGTCCTTACCTGCACCGGTCATCCATTAACAGATGATGTAGTGGTAGAGTACAGGTAGCGTTGGTAATTTGTAATGCCGGGCAAAATAGCAACAATTGATGTATTATTTCCAGAAAGTGAGTACTTGCTTAAGCATAAAAAAGCCGCGGGTATCCGCGGCCTTTTTTATGCTTCGAACTGCACCCGTTAGGCCACGGCAACCTTACGATGGCGGATCTTTGGGCTTCGCTTAACTTTGTTACGTTTACCTAACCAAATAATCAGCCCTGTAATGGGTAGGCTGGCGCAGATCAGGCTGGCCAGAAACGCAATGATCTTGGTAGTTAAGCCAAATATTTGCCCCACATGAATATCATAATTCATTTCGTTAAGCTTTAGTCCCGGACTCTTTTTATCATAGATGTATGATTTTAGCAGCCTGCCGTTATACTTATCAAACTCGAAGCCAGTGGCATGCGAATAACGCATAGATTTAGCATAAGCCCCTACACCAATTGCACCCGAAAATGCCGGATCATTGTGGATCAAAAACATTTCGGCATTGGGTACCTGCTGCCGGGCATGGGCAAACGCGATATCAACAACCGGCTTAGGCGCCAGGCCTGCACGTTTCAGTGAGTCGGATTTAGGTTCTGTTACTTCTCTGTTGTAATCTACGCGGCCAAGGTTCGCGGTATTATATATTGCCTTGCTTACCGGCTCAAAAGCGATCGCCAGTCCGGAGATAGACAGGACCAGTGCTACAGAAGTAGCGTAAAAACCAAGTACGTTGTGCAGGTCGTAATTAACCCTGCGCCAGCGGCCACCCCACTTGATGGTAAAGCTGCGTTTGCGGTCGGTTTTACGTTTGGGCCACCACAGGATAAGGCCGGTGATCATGATCACCATAAAAATAATTACCGATACACCTACAACCCACTTCCCGATGGCGGGCGGCAGCAGCAAATACAGGTGTATATATTCAACAATAATAAAAAAATTAGTCTGTGGCTTTTCAGTGTGTGTTATGATGCCGGAGTAAGGATTTAAAAAAACGTATTCAAACCCGTCTTTGCCTGTATTTGCTAAAACGCCGGCAGGCCTCCCGGTCCCATAATAGTAAATGTAATCCGGGCTTGCTTTGGGATAGGCTTTCTTAACCTTGGCAATCAGTTGCGATGGCTGGATATAAGGCTTACCGGTATTTTCCACCGTACGATAGTCATAAACCGCATCCTGTATCTCATCCTGAAAGCAAAAGATACAGCCGGTAATGCTTACTATAAACACCACAAGCCCGGAAATTAATCCAAGCCAGCGGTGGCAAAAAAGCATGACTTTTTTAAATGGGGTCATATTTACAATTTATACGTTGCAGTTAATACTACCTGGCGTAAACGCTGTGGGTTAATGGTGGTATAACCTGTATAGTAATGTTTATCGGTTAAGTTGTTAACGCTTAAACCAAAACGATATTTAGCCCTGTCGTAAAATAAGTTGCTATTTAGTATTGTGTACGCAGGCAAATCAAATGTGCCCTGACTTACGCTGTTGATGATTTGATTTTTGCTGGCGTAATTGCCGCCAAAACCGATACCTAAGCCTTTAACAGCACTTTCTGGTAAGCGGTAGCTTACATAGAAGTTAGCTAAGTAAGGCGAGCCGGCAGTATTAGGGCGAAGGCCCTGTACATCAGCATCAGCTTTAGTGTATTTAGAGTCGTTGTAAGCAAAACCTGCAACGATGTTGATAGACGGGATAGGGTTGGCGATAACTTCGGCCTCGAAGCCTTTACTGTTTTGTGTACCATCCTGGATAGAACCGATTGCCGAGCCCGGAATAGCGCGTAACACGTTGGTTAAATTAATGCGGTAGTAGCTAACCGTACCATTCAGTTTGCCGTTGAATAAGGCCATTTTTACACCGCCTTCAATTTGGTTTGCATTTTGAATTTTAGGGGTTACGGCTTGGTTATTTGCGTCTAAGAAAGGTGCCGGGTTTTGAAAGCCGTTTTGGTAATTGGCAAATAACGACAGCGCGTCTTTAACAGGCTGATAAATCAAACCGAATTTAGGTGAGAAAGCCGTTTGTGCATAAGGTTTTGATGTTTGCGTGCCATCAAGGCTGTAATTGCCCTTGTTCTCAAAACGGTCTACACGTAAGCCTATTGAAGCAATTAACCTGTCTGTAAGGTTTACAACATCTGATGCATAAGCGCTGTAGGTGTTTGTTTTATAAATATACGGATAGGTGTTTGCAGCTGTCAGCGGGTTAGCTGCGTTAGTGGCATCAACCACTAATTTATTAAATGCGCCATAATCAAAATTAGGGTCGTTTATCGGTGCTAAACCGTAGCTGTTGCCAAAAAAGATCTGCCTCGAATTCTGACGTTGAAAGTCTAAACCTACAACAAAACGGTGGCGGATGCTGCCGGTATTAAAATCACCATTAATGTTTTCCTGAATTTCAATAGCACCTAATTTGCTGTTAGCTGTTGATTGATCATTACGGAAAATGTAGTTGTTATTACCCGGCAGGTCAGGCGTTCCCGGTACAATTGTTGCCGCGGTAGCATCTGATATCAGGTAAAAATAAGGGCTTGCCCCATTAGAGAAACTGTTTGATGATGAGAACACTGTTTGCGAGGTGAGTTTATCAGAAAACTTGTACTTAGCTTCCGCAAAATAATTTAAGCTGCGGCTAAATGAAGTAACGTCATCATTAACGTAAGCATTTTTATAGTTGATGTTTAGGTCGCTAACTTTGGTGATGCCCATTGTTTTGGGCGAATCGTAAAAGAAGAAAAAGGGCTTTGCAGCGTTACGGCCATAAAACATCTCGGCTTCTAACAGGAATGATAATTTATCATTCGCCTTGATGGCTAAGCTTGGGGCTGCCGAAAAAGTGCGGCTTTTACCATAATTTTGAAAGCTGCCTTCGTAATTGTAAGCAGAGTTTAAGCGGAAAGCCACATTTGAACCAAGTGGGGTATTCAGGTCGATACTGGTGCGGTTAAGATCATAATTGCCCACACTGTGTCCAATTTCAAGACCAAATGTTTCGTATGGTTTTTTTGTCACCCTATTTACCAAGCCACCAAAAGATGTTAAAGTGCTGCCAAATAAAGTAGCTGACGGACCTTTGATCACTTCAATTTTTTCGATATTTACCGCATCAATACCACTGGTAACCAAACCTGCAATACCGTTACGTAAGCGCGTTTGAGTAACAAACCCTCGTAAAGTAAAATAGCCGCCGCCATCACCGGCACGGCCGGTAGCATCCCACATTTTTTGTATTCCCGGCGCGTTGCGCAACGCATCCTCAACATTAAACACCTGCTGTTCCTTAAGTAAACTGCTGGTAACTGTTGTATAGCTTTGTGAGTTTTCCAGCGGTGTTAACGGAATTTTTGCAGCATCGGTACTGATGCGTGCCGTAAACCTGTTAGAGCGGCTTGCAATAACATTTACCTCTGCCAATTGCGACAGGCTGGCGTTTACGGTAATTTGCGGGACAGCAGTTGTTTGCCCTGCAGTAATTGTAACCGGTACTTCTACACGGTCTACCCCTACATAAGAAATAATTATTTTGTATGATCCTGCCGGAGCGCGGAAAGTAAACTCTCAATCTCGTTAGTTGTCGTACCGTAGTTAGTGCCTTCTAACCCGATGGACACGTTGCTTGCCGGATCGTTTTTGCTGGTTACAACCTTGCCACGAACCGTTCCTCTTGTGGTTTGTGCTACACCGGAGGTTAAGTTTGTAAATGTAAATAGTGTAATAAGTAAGGTGATTAGCTGATAGGGTAAATGTTGAATTCGATTCATATTTATTTAGACTAATTATCAATAATGCGACAAAAGTATATCTTTTAACTATTGCTTCCAACTTATTTAGAATAATTATAAACAATGTATTGGTTTAAGGAACTTATATTTGTGCAAAAAAACACCAATGAAACGTATAGCTATAGACATGGATGAAGTTATCGCTGACGCTCACATTCGTTTTGCTGAATGGTACAAACGTGATTATGATGTGGAATTTCCGCATGAGCAGCTACATTCAAGCAGTTTTATGGATCTTGTGCCGGAAGAGCACCGCAGTGTTATAAAAGGTTATGCTTTTCACGACGATTTTTTTAAAGACCTTGCCCTAATTCCCGGCAGCCAGGAAGTTATTCGTGACCTTTATGAGAAATACGAGATCTTTATTACTACAGCAGCAATGGAATTCCCTAATTCTTTATTGCCTAAAATCCAATGGTTAAAGCATTATTTCCCATACATCTCATGGACCAACATTGTTTTTTGCGGAGATAAAAGCATTATCAATGCGGATTATTTGATAGATGATAACGTACGCCATTTTAAACGCTTTATAGGTCAGGGCGTACTGTTTACGGCCAGCCATAACAAAAATGTAGATTGGGATTTAAGGGTAAATAACTGGCAGGAAGTTAGGGCGCTGTTACTTTAGTTTATTACCAGATGCTTTAACCCTATCGGCATTATCTTTTACAAAAGCTGCCCATCCGGAGTGGCTCTTTTTACTGGTTATCTTCCCGCCTTTTGATACCGGTATTTTTTGAAATGAATGGCATACAGCAACGGCCAATCCATCGGTAGCGTCTAAAAAGTCGGGTGTTTCGGTAAATTTCAAAAGCGTTTGCAACATCGCGGCTACCTGCTCTTTAGTTGCATTGCCATTACCTGTGATAGACTGCTTTATTTTGCGGGGTGAATACTCTGTAATACTCACACTGCGAGACAATGCTGCAGCCATGCACACCCCCTGCGCCCTGCCAAGCTTAAGCATAACCTGGATGTTTTTACCGTAAAACGGTGCTTCAATAGACAGGCAGTCGGGTTTGTAATTATCTATAAGGGCAACGGTTTTTTCAAAAATGCGCTGCAACTTAAGCATGTGGTCGTCAATTTTATCCATTTTAACCACTCCAAGGCTTATCAGCTCTATTTTAGTGCCTTTTTCAAGAACCACGCCGTATCCCATTACCGCAGTGCCGGGATCTATTCCTAAAATTATCCGCTCTTTTACTTTGGGCTGCTCCATTTGGTACAAACCTAACGTTTAAGGACGGTTTTATGCAGTAAGCTGATGTATTCCTCGCGTCCTATCATCCTGGCGCCCATGCTTTCCAAATGTTCGGTGTGCACCTGGCAATCAATCAAACTATAACTGCGATTGATACAAAGCCATATCAACGCCGTTTTTGAGGCATTATTTACTTTGCTAAACATGCTTTCCCCGCAAAACACATTGCCCGCCTGCACACCGTACAGCCCACCAACTAATGTACTGTTATCCCAAACTTCAACAGAGTGGGCAAAGCCCAATTCATGCAGGCGGCTGTATGCGGCCTGCATATCTGCGGTTATCCAGGTGCCATCCTGCCCCTCGCGTTTAGCTGCAGCACAGGCCGCAACAACATCATCAAAACAGGTGTTAACAGTAACCTTGAACCGGCCAGAGCGCAACACTTGCCGCATGGATTTGGATAGCCTTAATTCGGGCGGAAACAATACAAAGCGCTCGTGAGGCGAAAACCAAAGTATAGGCTCGTCATCGCTGTACCACGGGAAAATACCGTTTTGATAAGCCAGTAACAACCTTTCAACCGATAGGTCGCCGCCGATAGCAAGCAGACCATCATCTTCTGCCAATTTAGGATCAGGAAATATTATGCGCTCATCAAGCCGAAAGATCATGAGCGCAAAGTTAAGCTAACCGGAAATTTAAAAATGTAAAAAAGACATTAAACTATACCCAACGGGCGTTGTCATATATGTATGGTGGATAATAGCAAAAAGATCAGGCACTTATATGCCCGTGCAGGTTTTGGTTTGCGGTTTGCAGATTTGCGGATGGCGCAACATGTAACAGTAAAGCAAGCTGTAGATCAGCTCTTTAAAACATCTGAAGAAATCAGGCCATTGGATATTGTCGCAGGCAACATTACGTATAAGGAATTTTTAAATAAAGATACCGTTACCCGCAAGATGTTTCTACAGGAGCAGCGCCAGCAAGAAAAAGGCTTAAATGTTTATTGGGTAAGCCAAATGAGCAGCAGCGATGCACAACTGCGTGAGAAGATGACCCTTTTTTGGCATAACCATTTTGCATGCCGTACCCAAAACGCCTGGTATGCGCAACAATTAAATAACATACACCGGGCAAATGCTTTGGGCAATTTTAAAACCATGCTGCTTGAAGTGTCTAAAGCGCCGGCAATGCTCCAGTTTTTAAATAACCAGCAAAATCAAAAGAACCACCCTAATGAAAACTTTGCCCGCGAGTTGATGGAGCTTTTTACCATCGGCCGTGGCAATTACTCCGAGCAGGATGTAAAGGAGTCGGCACGCGCCTTTACCGGTTGGGGTTTTACTAAAGATGGTCAGTTTGTTGCCCGCCCTAACCTTCATGATACCGGCCCTAAAACATTTTTGGGCAACACCGGCAATTTTGGTGGCGAGGATGTCATCAACATGCTGCTGGATAAAAAAGAAACTGCGCGTTTTATCAGCAATAAATTATACAAATACCTGGTGAATGAAGTGCCGGATAATGCACACGTAAGCGCCATGGCCGATGTGCTTTATAACAGCAAATATGAGATAGCCCCATTATTAAAGTTTGTATTTACAGCCGATTGGTTTTACGCTGACAAAAACGTGGGTAATATGATAAAGGCGCCTGTAGAATTTATTGTTGGGCTAAACAGGCAGTTTTATGTGGAGTATAAAAACCCGGATGTAATGATGCAGTTTGAGCGCACATTGGGCCAAGTGCTTTTTTATCCGCCGAATGTGGCTGGTTGGCCGGGTGGTAAGAATTGGATAGACAGCTCATCGTTAATGTACAGGATTAAGATACCATCAACCGTACTTAATGACGGGGTGATCGATTTTAGCGGCAAAGCCGATCCTGAAGACGAAGCGTTTATCACCAGCACCCTGAATCGTCGTAAACAGGTTAATACACAACTGCAAACACAGCCCGATTGGGAAAAGTTTTTAAGCGAAATACCAACGCATACATCGAAAGCAGCAATTGCGCAGGTAATCTTATCGCCCGCTTTAAATAACAAGTTGATGGATATTGTTAACCGGTCGACAGATGTAAAGGCAATGGTGGTAGAGTTGGTTTCTACGCCGGAGTATCAATTGTGCTAATGATCAAATGTTTCAAAAAAGATCAGTTAAAATTCGAACAGATACCGATCCGCTAATTAGAGTGTTATGAAAAGAAGAGATTTTTTAAAAAATACAGCGCTTGCGTCAAGCGCATTCCTGATACCATCATTCCTTAAATCATTCGAGGCAATGGCAGGCAATGAAATCAGCGGATATAAAAATCTGGTGATTATTCAGCTTTCGGGCGGTAATGACGGGCTGAATACCGTTATTCCGTATGGTAATGATATCTATTATCAAAAAAGGTCCACCATTGGTATTAAACAACCCGATCTGATCAAACTAAATGATATTCAGGGGTTGAACCCTAATTTATCTGCCTTAAAGGAAATTTATGACCAGGGATGGATGAGCATCATTAATTCGGTAGGCTATCCAAATCCGGACAGGTCGCACTTTCGCTCAATGGATATATGGCAAACCGGCAGCGATTCGAGCCAGTTTTTAACCACCGGTTGGATTGGCCGATATCTCGACAGTAATTGTGCTATAAATAAAGACCCTTACACTGCAGTAGAGGTTGACGATACATTATCGCTGGCGATGAAAGGCGCAAAGATGAAAGGCATAGCGGTGCAAAACCCGGCTAAGCTTTACCAATCTACGCGCGAACCTTTCTTTAAGGAGCTCGTCCACGGCCATGATGATGCCCATTTAAATGAGGATAACCTTGGCTATCTGTACAAAACCATGATCGAGACTTACTCATCTGCCGACTACATCCAGCAAACCTCCAAAACATATAACACAACGGCGGTTTACCCTAATACGCCTTTTGCCGGCCAGTTAAAAAGCGTGGCAAAATTTATCAATTCAGGGCTAAAGACTAAGGTTTATTACGTATCGTTAAGTGGGTTTGATACCCATACTACCCAGCAAAATCAGCAGGGGCGGCAATTGAAGATTTATGGTGATGCAGTAGCTGCGTTTTTGAAAGACTTAAAACAGGCTAACAAACTGGACGATACGCTGGTTATGACATTTTCTGAATTTGGCCGCCGGGTTGAGCAAAATGCCAGTAACGGCACCGACCATGGTACTGCCAACAATGTAATGCTTTTTGGAGGCAAACTTAAAAAGGCCGGTATTTACAATGACGCGCCTGATTTGTCCGCCTTAGATAACGGCGATCTTAAGTATGAAATAGATTTCAGGAACGTTTATGCCACGCTACTTGATAAATGGCTGAATGTCAATAATAGTCAGGTGCTCAATAAAAACTTTGCAGGGTTAGACTTTATCTAATTTCACTCCAACGACATTGAAATATGGCGCGTAATTAGTACTAATTTTCCGTTGGTCGCATCATTTGCTTTAAGCAAAGCTTTTTTGCATATTTAAGCAACCGATTTCCCTTTTTCAGGGAAATTGTTTTCACCACGCCCAATGGATGATATTTATAAAATTATTCTTGAAGAAACGCTCGCCGGTTACTGGGACTGGGATTTGACGACCGACACAATATTCCTAAGCCCGGCACTGAAAAAGATGCTTGGGTATACCAACGATGAGTTAATTGGCGGAAGCGAGGTGTTAGCTAAATTGGTTTTACCCGAGGATTTGCCTAAAGCCAATGATTGCATGGCTAAGCATATTGCCAGCCATGGTACAAAGCGTTACGATATAGATATCCGGTTTTTTCATAAAAATGGCGAAGTAATTTGTATAAACTGTACCGGCCGGGTTGTTGAATGGGATGGCGATAAGCCATTACGCATGCTGGGCTGCCATATAGATATCACTGAAAAACATAAAATCGAGCAGGATCTCAAAATAAGCGAGGAGACATTCCGTAATGCATTTGAATATTCGCCTATCGGGATGGTATTGGTATCTACTGAAGGTAAATTCCTGAAAGCTAATAAAAGCCTGTGCGATATGCTCGGCTACACCGCCGACGAATTGATGACCATGACTTTCCAGGAGATTACTCATCCGGATGACCTTCAAGCAGATCTTGTTTTGCTGCAAAAGATCCTGAATGGCGAAGTGAGCACTTACAAAATGGAAAAGCGCTATTTTAAAAAGAATGGCGATGTGCTGTGGATCTTATTGCATGTATCGTTGGTTGTAGGCGAAAAAAATGAGCCCCTTTACTTTGTATCGCAAATCAAAGACATCACTGAAAGCAAACGAACAGAAACTGCCCTGAAGGAAAGCGAACGAAGATGGATCTTTGCTTCAGAAGGATCAGGAGGTGGTATTTGGGATTGGGATTTGCAAAATAATACGATTTTTCATTCTAACCAATGTGTACGGATGATTGGTTTTGAACCCGAAGAGTTTAACAATGTGCCCGGTGTTTGGACAAAACGTGTACACCCGGATGATAAACCGAAGTACCAGGCAGATGTAAGGGCTTACTTGAATGGTGAAACCGAAATTTATACTAATCAGCACCGGGTGTTGTGTAAAGATGGCAACTACAAATGGATTTTAGACAGAGGCAAAGTAATTGAGTATGATGCCGAAGACAAGCCTGCGCGTGTTATAGGTACCCATACGGATATAACCGACCAGAAGAACCAGGAGCAACAATTGCGACATACGCTTGATATGGTTAGCGGCCAAAATAACCGCCTGCTTAATTTCGCCTACATTGTATCGCATAACCTGCGTACGCACGCCAGCAACTTTAAAATGATAATGGATGTGTTGCAAGACCCATCCACCGAGCCGCAGGAAAAAGTGGAGCTTACGCGCCATCTGGAAAGTGTTTCACAGCAATTAAACGATACTATCGCTAATTTGAATGAAGTGGTTTCTATTCAAACTAATATCGATATCCAAACTTATGAGATCAATTTATATGATTACGTTAACCGGGGGCTGGAACTGTTACATAGCGACATTGACCGTTGGGATATTGAAGTTGTTAACAAAATCCCGGTTGATTGTAAGCTGGTTTACAACCCCGCTTATATGGAAAGCATTATTTTTAATTTGCTGAGCAATGCCATTAAATACCGCGCATTGCACAATAAGCCGAAGATCATCATCAGTTATTTTAAAGATGCAGATGGGAAACAGGGGTTTGCGGTGGCAGATAATGGGATTGGCATCGACCTGGTAAAAAACGGGCACGAGTTGTTTGGTATGTACAAAACCTTTAATGGTAACCGCGATGCCAAAGGCATGGGGCTGTTCATCACTAAAAACCAGGTTGAATCCTTTGGTGGCACAATTCAGGTAGCAAGCGAATTAGGAAAAGGCACTACCTTTACCGTGCATTTAAATTATCTGTTGTAAATTTTTGCAAAATGGCCTCTGCAGTAAGTTTGTCCTGCTCGCCGCTTTCCATATTTTTTAAGGCTAATAAGCCGGTTTGCATCTCGTCGCTTCCAATAACAATGGTGTAAGGAACCTGCTTGTTATTGGCATAATCCAGTTGTTTTTTGATTTTGGCGCCAGCAGGGTAAAGCTCAGAATTGATATTTTTTGCACGCAACTTTTGTAATAACGGTAATGCAAAGGTTTCTGCTTCGGGCTCAAAGCAGCATATTAAAACCTGTGTACTTTGCTCTGCAGATGCTGGGAATAAATTCAATTCTTCCATTACATCATAAATACGGTCTGCACCAAAAGAAATACCAGCACCGGTTAACCCTTTAAGGCCAAACATACCGGTCAAATCGTCATATCGGCCGCCGCCGCCAATACTGCCCATGGCAACCTCATTGGTTTTAACTTCAAAAATAGCACCGGTATAGTAATTCAATCCGCGTGCAAGGGTTATATCAAGTTCTAATGCGGCGGTTCTTAGCGCACAGGCGGATATATAATTAAACACAGTTTGTATTTCATCGCATCCCTGTAAACCAATTGGCGAATCTTTTAACACGTTGTGCAGGCTGGCCAGTTTTTCATCATTTGTGCCTTCCAGTAAAATAATCGGCTGTAACTTATTTATAGCTGTATCGGTAAAGCCTTTTTCTACTAATTCCTTTACAACGCCGTCCATGCCAATTTTGTCAAGCTTATCAATCGCAACTGTAAGGTCAATAATGCTATTGCTTTTATCTATGACTTGAGCAATTCCTGATAGTATTTTTCTATTGTTTATTTTTATAGTAAAGTCCTTTAATCCCAATAAGCTTAAAGCCTCATCATAGATCATGATAAACTCTGCCTCATTAAGCAAAGATGCTGACCCTACCACATCTGCATCACACTGGTAAAACTCACGGTAGCGACCTTTTTGTGGCCTGTCTGCACGCCATACCGGCTGAACCTGAAAACGCTTGAACGGAAAAGTGATCTCGCTCTGATGTTGCACTACGTAGCGTGCAAATGGAACGGTAAGGTCATAACGCAAAGCTTTTTCAGATATTGATGCAGTTGCCTGGTTCGAGTTTCGGTTCTCTAGCGCGTTGGCATCCGCTTTTGCTAAATAATCGCCGCTATTCAAAATTTTGAAAATAAGCTTATCACCTTCATCGCCATACTTACCAGTCAGTGTGCTTAAATTTTCCATAGAAGGCGTTTCTATTTGCTGATAACCATATTTGCGGAAAACGCCCTTAATAGTATCAAAGATAAAATTGCGTTTTGCCATTTCGGCGGGAGAGAAATCACGGGTGCCCTTAGGTACAGATGGTTTGATAGATGCCATTCGGCAAATGTACAAAAACAGCGGTACAAAAATAAAGCCCCATGCTTTGCAGCATAGGGCTTCGGTTGAAACTATTATTGATCTCTATTATTAACTATTGCTGTTTAGCCTGATTTTTCATTTGGTCGTTAGCAACTATAACGATCTCTACGCGGCGGTTTTGGGCACGGCCGTCTGCAGTTGTGTTATCGCCAATAGGCTCAGATTCGCCCTTGCCTGATGTGGTCAAACGTGAGTTAGCTACATTACCGGCTGCGATATAAGATTTAACCGACTCCGCCCGGCGTACCGAAAGGTCCATATTGTGTGAGTCTGAACCTGTATTATCTGTGTGTCCAACAATAAGGATGTTGGTTTGCGGGTTGTTTACCAATGAGGTTGAAAGGTTTTGTAGGTTAGTACGTGCAGCCGCTTTCAAATCCGACTTATCGGTGTCAAACAAGATACCTGAATCGAATTTTACAAGGATACCTTCGCCTTCGCGGATAACCGTAGCGCCAGGTACTGTTTGTTTGATCTCGGCAGCTTGTCTATCCATATTACGGCCGATAAACGCGCCTGCTGTGCCACCAACTGCACCACCGATAATAGCACCTAATGCGGTATTACCTGCGGCTTTACCAATTAAGGCGCCAACGGTACCACCGGCGCCAGCACCGATTGCTGCACCTTTTTGAGTTTTGGTTAACGAGTTACAACCGGCACCTAAAATGCCTACTGATGCTATGGCAATACTTAATGTAGCTATCTTTAGTTTTAATGTCTTCATGTTATGATTAGTGTATGTGATTTAAACATCAAATGCAAAGCAGATGCCAAAAGCCCACCATGAATATTCATTATATATATGTAATATATATTATAATTTACGCTACTAAAACAACATTTTTTTAATGTTTAGGAAAGTACAAGGCGCAAACAAAACTGTGAGCAGGATAGCGCTTTTACGCTTGCATATTATTTAGTACAGATAATCGGGGGTCAGATGAATTTGAGGATGCTGTAGGGTAAGATGAGGGAAAATGTGCTTCCTTTCTCTTTTTGTGATGTAACATTAATAACTACTCCATGAAATGCAGCAATTGATTTAACGATAGGTAGCCCCAAGCCAAAACTATCCTGCTGAAGGGATTGTTTGATCTTTTTGAACCGGTCAAAAATAAATGGTAACTGCGCTGCGTCTATACCAATCCCGGTATCGGTGATATCGATATGATAGCCATCTTTTTCTACTTTGCCTGTAACAGTTATCAGACCATTGGGCTGGTTATACTTGATCGCATTATTAACCAGGTTGAACAGCAAATTAAACAGCAGGAATTTATTTACGCCCACAAGGAGTATATCATCTGTAACTGTTAACTCAAACCTGATGTTTTTATCCTGCAGGCGTATTGAGATCTCATCATAAACATCGTGCAGAAGGTTAGTTACTGATATGGTGTCTTCCTTTAAGAACTGGTCGTTTTCAATCTGCGAGATCATGAGCAGCGTTTTGGTGATGCTTTTTAAACGATTCAGGATCTTTTGCATTTCCATCATCCGCACCTTTACCTCATCCGGAATATCCTCCTGCTCAAACATATTCTCAATCTTCGATTGCAGAATAGATATCGGCGTCATCAGTTCGTGTGATGCATTCGATATAAACTCCCGCTCTTTTTGGAAAGCCTGCTCAATTGCCTCAATCATTTGATGGATGCTGATGTCCAGGTGCTGAAAATCTGAAGTGCTCGTTTTAACTTCCTTATATTTTTTAAAGCTTGGAAATTTATTACCAATCAGTTTTGATTTAATGATAAGGGTAAGCGGCCGTAAAATAAAGTTGGCGTATAGCAAATCGGCCATAATGGTAAGCAATACCATCCCTAAAAGTATCTGCAAGGCAATATTCTGAAGCGGCCCGGTAGTCTCACCTATAGTTTCAATACTTTTGCCAATCTCCAAAAGGTAATTTTGGTTGCCTACTTTAAAGGTGTGGCTTAGTATGCGGTAGTCGATGGTGTCGCGTTCTATCAACCGCTGCTCATCCTGTATAGTATCTAAAAAGTAGTCGCGTTCTACCGTATCCAGGCTAATGTATTCCTCTTTTAAAGGGAGGTAACTGCCGTAGCTCTGGCCGTCTTCAATGTACCGTTTAATGCCACTTTCTTTAACTATCTGCAGGAGTTTTTCTTTTTGTTTTACTAATCTGTTATCGGTATAATTCCTGTTAATGTTTTCGATTATCGAGGGCAGCAAAAGAACAAAAAGGGTTACAATAACCAGTTTGGATAAGGCATTAAACAGCGTTAATTTGGTTTTGAGTTTCAAACTGCCTATACAATGGTTTTGATACGGTAACCCAGCCCACGAACGGTTTCCAACCAATCGGCAGGGGCAAATACGCTTAACTTTTTACGGATATTTTTGATGTGCGCGTCAATAAAGTTTGAGTCGTAATCATCATTCACAATGCTGCCCCAAATATGCTCGCTCAATTGTGCTCGTGTAAGGGTTCGGTTTTTATTGAGTAGCATATAAGCTATTAAGTCGAATTCCTTTTTAGTTATCGTATTTACCGATGTGGTGTGGTACATGATGTTACGATCGGTAAGGTTTACTAAAAAGCCATCCAGATCAATGATGTGATTTACCAAACCAAATTTGCGGCGGGTAATAGCCTGCATGCGGCTTTGCAGCTCAAGCAACGAAAAAGGCTTAGGCAGATAATCGTCGGCACCCAGATCCAAGCCTTTAACGCGATCACTAACTTCAGCACGGGCGGTGAGGATTATGCATGCTGCCTCAGGGTTGCTTTTTTTGGCTTCTTTTAAAAGATCCAGACCCTCGTAATCAGGTAAGCCAAGATCAAGCAAAACAAAATCGTAAAGGTTTACAGCAAGCTTTTCAGAAGCTGACCGGCCGTCAAAACAAACCTCGCATACAAAGTTGTTTTTGCTGAGGAATAGCTCGATTTCATAAGCCAGGGCTTTCTCGTCTTCAATAATTAAAACATTCATTTAAGCGCTAATAAAAAACGTAATAAAAGGTAAAATTAAAGAATGACTCGCGGCGATTTTTTAAGGAACCCTCCACATTTACCGGGATGGAATATTTCCATGCTGCCTCTAACGTGTAATGCGACCGGTTATACGCCAACGGGAGTTTAAAACTGTAGTTGAGCATGTTGAACTTAGCATTCGCACGCGCACGCCTGCCATTTTCGTTCATGATATAAATGTTGTTAGCCTCTATCTGATACTGATGGTCTACTGAATAGCGCTGAACAAAATTTTGTGTACCTAAAATAAAATTAAAAGTGGGGTTAAGAGATAGGTAATCTGTTTGATCGAAAATGCTGAATGGGCTTTCTATATATTTGGAATTACTTACCGTTATAAAAATGTCATTCGACTTGCCAAACAGGTAATCGCCAATAACGCTGGTCTTCAAATATTTCCAATCGTAAGAATTTTTGAAATTGATATCGTTGGTTGATGCAGATTTAATAATGCTCGATTCGTTATTAAAAATAAACCGAGTATAGCTAACCGTACCGGTGAACTTTTTGGACAATCGATAAAAGTAACCACCGCCTACATCTATTTCATCCAAAATAGGTTTGTATCCCAGCACTTTTAACGCAGATCCGTAAATAAAAAAGCCCGATTTATAATTTAAGATCATATCTGCCGATATGAAAGGATATTTAATAGGGCCCGTGCGGCCAAAAAACAAAGCGTCGCTACCGTACGTGATGCCTGCCGAAGCGGAATTTTTTTTGACAATGGTAGTGGTATCGGTATCAGCTGCCGCATAGTTGCTCCTGTATGCAATTAGCCGCAGGTTAAACCGCATAGCATTGGTTGCGTTGCTTAGCAAAAATAATATCAGCAGGCCGATGTACCTCATCAATAGCAATGTTGTTAAAAGTTGTTAATCATTTCTCCGTGGTATTTCCGGAGGCCTTTGCAAACCGTCCGGGCGGCGCTGCCGTTTAGGTTTATTCTTATTTGGATCCTCTTTTTCAATCTTTTCTGGCTTAGGCATTTTTTTTGCCGTTGCTACCTCTTTAATTTTCTTTTTTTCTTCATCTGCCTGGCGCTGTTTAGCGTTTTTTGAGGCCGTGGTATCCCGCTGAAACGCAAAATTTGCATTTAACGGTATAGTATTTTCCCGAAAAAATTCACCTTTTATATCAGCATTATTAGCAGATGATAGGCGTGGTACCGATATCATTAAAAGTACAATATACAAAAACCACTTTATCATTGAGGAGAGAGAAAGAATATGACATAATTATTGATAGTACAAGCTATATACAAGCCGCATAACCAATAATTAATGCAAAGTAAAGTTGCACCAAATTTTAGTGTGAAAAAATTAATAATAAAAAATTGCAATAAGGTTTAAAAAGTCGTTAAGCTACCAGGTTTATCCCTTTTGATGTATAAACACGCGCATGATCATCAATAATAATACACGCCATTTGATTTAACTTGTTAATTAAATACAAGCCGGCATTAATGCCCATTGCAATAATCGGCGTTGCCATAGCATCCGCCAGTTCGGCACCAGGGGTAATAATACTTACACTCTTGATATCACTAACAGGGAACCCATTAGCCGAATCAATTGCGCGCGTGTTTTGATCGGTTATATTGGTAAACTTTTCGGCATTAAAAGAAGTAGCTACAGCCATGTTGCTAATATTGATATTAGCATAAGGCTGGCCGGCTTGCTGCGGATCGGCGGTAGCAATGGTCCATGGGGTGTTGTCGGGTTGCAGGCCCCAACTTAAAAGGTCGCCGCCGGCATTAATAACACCGCTGCTTACGCCTTCCATTTGTAAAATATATTTTGCCCTGTCGGCGGCATAGCCGCGGCTGATAGCGCCAAAACCAATACGCATGCCTTTATTTTTAAGGTATACGGTTTGTGCTGCAGCATCTAAAACAATGTTTTTGTAGTTGGTAAAGGCACTTTTTGCCTTTGAAGATTTATCTTGAGCGGGGTGGGCAAGGTAGCTGATATCAAACGAGCCGTATGTAAGTTCAGATATTTGAATGGCCCGGTCTATCAGCCTGAAAATTTCGGCACCCACATAAACAGGTTTTATACCGGCGTTACGGTTTACCTCGTTTATCCTGCTTTCTTCGGTAAGGGTACTTAACAGTTTTTCAACGCGGTTTATTTCGTTTACTGCGCTGTTAATTCGTTCTTCGGCCCAGGCAGCATCAATACCTACTACATTGATCTGGAAACGGTTACCCATCAAGCGTAATTCACGACCAAGTATGGATGGATTTTCTGTTAATGTTTTTACTGCCAGCATAGGATAATTATTTGAACAGTTATAAGTGCTGCACTAATACTCTACGTAGTCAACTACAAAAGTGCAACCCAACAATATCAAAAATAGCCGGCCAATATGAAATTAACGTGAAAAGGCGCGTTCTTTAAATACAAAAAGCACCTATGTGGTGCTTTTTGTATTTAAAATTTTAAACAGGGGATTAGGCAGCAGTGCCTTCTTTTAAACGTTCGGCATTTTCTGCAAACTGCAGGGCCTCCATAATTTCCTGCAGGTCGCCATTCATTACGCCGGTAAGGTTATAAATTGTTAAACCAATTCGGTGCTCGGTCAAACGTCCCTGCGGGTAGTTATATGTACGCACCTTGGCAGATCTGTCACCTGTGGCAACCATTGTCTTGCGTCTTTTAGATGTTTCTTCGAGGTGTTTTTGCAACTCCATTTCGTAAACACGGGAACGCAATACGCCTAAAGCCTTATCATAGTTCTTTAACTGTGATTTTTGATCCTGGCACTGGGCAACAATACCGGTTGGAATGTGCGTTAAACGTACGGCAGAGTAAGTGGTATTTACTGACTGACCACCAGGGCCAGATGCACAGAAAAGGTCCTTACGGATGTCGCTTACCTGCAAATCAATGTCAAACTCATCTACTTCGGGCAGTACCACAACAGATGCTGCCGATGTATGTACACGGCCCTGTGTTTCTGTATCGGGCACACGCTGTACCCGGTGAACGCCGCTTTCAAATTTAAAATTGCCGTAAGCGTCTTCGGCATTTACATTGAATACAATCTCTTTATAACCGCCCGATGTGCCTTCGGTAGCATCAATAAGTTCTGTACGCCAGCCGCGTTTTTCGCAGTAACGTATATACATACGGTAAAGGTCGCCAGCAAAAAGGGCAGCTTCATCGCCACCGGTACCGCCACGTATCTCAATAACTGCATTCTTTGAATCCTCCGGATCTTTAGGGATCAGCATTAAACGGATCTTTTCTTCCAGTTCATCCTGCTGAACCAATAGTTCATCCAGCTCCATTTTGGCCATTTCGCGAAACTCCTGATCCTTTTCGGTAGTCAGAATTTCTTTATTGGTATCGATGTTGCTCATTACATTTTTGTAAATGTTATATTGATCAACAACTTTGGCAAGATCTTTATATTCCTTATTTAACTGGGCAAAACGCTTCATATCAGCCATGGCTTCAGGGCTGCTCAATTCGCCTTCTACATTTTTCCAGCGCTGGAATATTAATTCTAATTTCTCTAACATATGCTTTTAAAAACATACAAAAATACGCATTTTAACGCAGATAATAAATTCAGCGGATTGTAAGAGTTTTGCCTGATCATTTTGCCGGCTAACTGATACCAGCTTAATTATGATGGTTTGCAAATAAACATTTTAGTGAACAAAGGTTAACAAAGGTTTACACTTTTTCGGTTATTTATGCTCTAACAATTTGATGGCTAGGTATTTACAAAAAAGGTGGGTTAACATAAAAAAGCTGCTAGATGATAGATATTTTAACTTGCAATACTCGATAAGTAAAGCAAATTTAAAGGGAGGTTGCAGACTCTTCAGTCTTTTCAAAATACTTTAGCTCCACATTAGAGCCGTCAAAAACAGCGTAAGTGTTGTAATTAACCCATTCGCCCAGATTAATATAGCGGCTGCCCCCGCCCAGGTCAATATCCAACGGTAAATGGCGGTGCCCGTAAATAAGGTAATCGTAATAAGTGGTTTTAATAACATCTTTTGAGTAGCTAACAAGCCATTCATGCTGATGGGTGCGTAAATGCTCGTTACGGCCACCTTCTATGCGGCTTTGCCTCGACCACATATTAGCAATGCCTACTCCCAGGTTTGGATGAATACGGGCAAAAAGCCATTGGCAAATTTTACTTCGGAAGATCTTTTTAAGTATTTTATACTTGCCGTCGCCAGGGCCCAGGCCGTCGCCATGGTGCAGGTAAAATTTTTTGCCATCCCGTTCAAAGATCAGTTCATTCGGAATGATGGTGACACCCAGCTCTTTTTCAAAATAATCAAACATCCACATATCGTGGTTGCCTTTAAAAAAATAAAGCTTTATCCCTGTATCTGCCAGTTGTGCCAACTTACCCAAAAACCGGATGTAACCTTTAGGTACTACCGTTTTGTATTCAAACCAAAAATCGAATATGTCGCCTAACAGGTAAATCTCGGCTGCATCATCCTTGATCATGTCCAGCCAGCGGATAATGCGGTCTTCCCGCTCGCGCGACGACGCGTAACTCACAGCGCCCAAATGAAAGTCTGAAGCAAAATATAGTTTATTACCAGGGGGCATAATAACGCTAAAATACGCCAATAATATTTATCTGTGCAAGGATGATTTTAAATCATAGACTAGTTAACATTTAGCTGTTACAAGCTCGCGTTTTCCGGCGGCATATATTCCAGGCGTTTGTTAAAGTAAACGTCCCAGCTGTGCTGCTGCTGGCGGTTTTGCATATGCTCCGTATCCTCGTCATAATCCAGGTTAAGCTGTTTATATCTAGCGTCTATGCGGTTAAAAATCCCCATTGCTTCCTGCTGGTAGTTTGATGTAAACCGCGTGCGTGACATGGCCCTAATCACCTCCTGCTGCTCCAGATAAGCAATGTTATAATGCCCCTGCTCGTGCTTTAAAACTTCGGTCAACAGGTCGCGACTGATAATTTGGGCACGGTCTATCCATGATTTGTCGTGGTTCATGGTAAGCGATACATTAAAGTTAAGCCGGTAATTATTGTTGCTAAGCGTAGCCTGGTAGCTAAAATGGATGCTGCAGTTGGTATAAGCCACCACACCCCGGCTATTCGGCAAAGGAGTACTCCTGAAATCATCCGTGGTTAAACGCCTGAAGGATTGGGCCGAAACCAGCTGTGTGAGCAAAGCGAGCGGCAGGCACAGGCAAGCCGCCCTAAACATTTTTAACGTCATTTAAACCAAGGGGATAAGTAAATATTTTTACTTTTTGACCTGGTCTACGTGTAAAAGGTTTAAGCTCATCATTTCTTTCATTGTACGTTGCATACCTTCTGTAGATCCATCAAGGAAGATCACGTTGCCCTTTGAGTTTTCTGAAAAGTGTTTGATGGATTCTGTCCACATAGTAAACAGGATAACAGAGGTATCCATATTAGCGCCTTGCATTTCTTTCGCTGCCATGGTCATACCCTTAGCTACTTCCTCGCGGAATAAGGCTATTCCCTGTCCGCGCAATTGTGCAGCCTGGCGCTCAGCCTCGGCAGAGATCTTGATGGCGTTACCATCGGCCTCAGCAGCTTTTGTTTTAGTGATCAGTAAAGCCTGTCCTTCATTCTCGGCGGCAGCCTTCAGGTTGTTTGACGCCACTACCTGGCTCATTGATTTCATGATCACATCATCAAAGGTAATATCGTTCAACTGCAAGTCCTGTAAATGATAACCCCAGCCTTCCAGAATGGTATCCAACTGTTCCTTAACATGTTCTACAATGTCGCGGCGTAAAATCAGCACTTCGCTTTGGCGTTTAGTGGCTACAAACGCGCGGATAGAACCCTCGACTGTGCGGATAAGCGCCTGCATCAGGTTGCGCTCGTCCACAAATTTAAAGGCTACATTCTTGATAGCCTCCTCAGATTGGTCCAACACAGAGTAAAGCAACATGGCTTTAAAATATACGTTGGCCTGGTCAAAAGTTACGGCCTGGAATTCCAGCTCGACAGAGCGGTTTTGGATGGATATTTTAGAGTAGATATTTTCAATTAACGGGACCTTGAAATTTAATCCTGGCATCAATATCCGGCGGTACTTGCCAAAAACGGTGATTACTGCGATGGTGCCTTGCTTAACCGTTACAAACGAAGAAAAAATTATAATCAGGATTAAGAACCCTACTATAAAGGTGATCAAAGACGATGGTGTCATTTAGGCTTTATATTTTTAATAAATATAGGCTTAAAAACTATGCAAGCAAGGACGTTCTAAAAATAACAATTTGTCTCTTTGTGAAACTTAAACCGCCATCCAAATCGTATCCACAAACCAGCCTTTGCTGTCAAAAACATGGCTTAATGGTTTAAAGCCGGCCAGTTCGGCCATATCGTTGGTTTGCTCAACCGTATATTTCTGCGAGATCTCCATATAAATATACTCGTCTTTTTTAAAGGAAACAGTTTGCTGGCCGATACTTACATCCTGCTCTGCGAGGCTTACCAGGTAGCTTTTACAGGCACCGGTCTCCGGGTCGTACATGGCATAATGGTCAAATTGTGCGGTATTGAAATTACCCTGTAATTCGCGGTTAATGCGGTCTAAAAGGTTGATATTAAATTTTTTTGTTATGCCGTCTGTATCGTTATAAGCTGCCAATACTGTTTTAGGGTTCTTTTTCAAATCGACACCAACCAAAACCATATCGCCGGCCGACAGGTTGTTGCGCAATTCGCGGCAAAACTCCTCCGCGTCTGTAACCGGCATATTGCCAATGTTGGATCCGAGGAACATCACTACCTTGCGGTTGTCAGATATTGACGCGGCCTTTTTAAGCATCTCGAAATACTCACCTTGCAGGCCTGTAATTTTAATTCCCGGCAAGGTAACGGGAAGGGTTATATTTAAATAAGAGATCACATTACCCGATATATCTATTGGCAGGTAAGTGAAATCGGCTTTGTTATCAATTAAATGAGCTAATAAATGAGATGATTTTGTTGCATCGCCCGCACCTAATTCTATCAGATCGAAAGCATCGCCACCGGCAATAACAGCCTTTGCCAGCTCCTGGGTTTGGCTGGTGAATATTTCCATCTCGCGATTGGTAGGATAATATTCCGGGCAGTTCATCAGGTCCTGAAACAATTTATCCCCATTAGCATCATAAAAATATTTAGAATCAAGATGCTTGGGGGTTGATATAAGCCCTGCAATAACATCGTTATAAAACTGATCTGTTGCAGGTGTATCGGTATTTAGAGCTGACTGGTTTGTTGCTGTGGTGATAGGTGCCATAGGTATTGTAGTGTAATGTTATTTAGCAAGACGGATGCCAGTAAATTGCCAGCGCAGTTCGGGCTGGAAAAAGTTACGATATGTGACACGGCTGTGATCGGGCGATGTTACTTCTGATGCCCCACGCAGCACTTTCTGGCCAACCATGAATTTTCCGTTATACTCACCAATTGCCCCAGGTGCTTTTGCAAAACCAGGGTAAGGCAGGTAAGCACTTTCTGTCCATTCCCAGCGCTGGCCCCATTTGAATTCATTAGCAGCGGTTTCCCATTCAAATTCGGTTGGCAACCGTAAGCCTTTCCATGAGGCATAAGCGTACGCCTCATAGTAACTTATATGCGTTACCGGCTCGTGTGCAGCAACCGGCTGTAAGCCATGATAAGTATAACTAAACCATTCACCTTCTATATAGTGCCAATACATAGGTGCCTCAACCTTGTTGGTGTTTACCCAATCCCAACCGGCCGCATGCCAGTGCCTGAAATCGTGGTAGCCGCCACTATTAATAAACTCCAGGTACTCAGCGTTAGTAACCAGGTTAGGACTTATTTCGAATGCATTCAGGTAAACTTTATGGCGATTCAATTCATTGTCGAAACAAAAACCGTCGCCGTTGAAGCCTACTTCATAAACACCCTCGGCAATTTTGATAAACTTGTTACTTTCAACTCTGTCTGCCTTTGGCGATACATATTCATGTGAGTAAGCAGGGAAGAGCGGGTTGTTGCCAAGTATATATTTGATGTCGGTTAGTAGTAGCTCCTGATGCTGCTCTTCGTGGTTAAATCCCAGGATCATCAGCTCCTTTACGTCGTCGCTTAATTCGCCGCAGGCTAAGAAGTTGTACATGGCATCGTCAACATATTTACGGTACGAGTAAACTTCAATAACTGTAGGGCGACTTAAGTTACCCCGGTCTGTACGGATAACGCGGTTGCCCACCGTTTCGTAGTAGCTGTTAAAAACGTAATTGTAATCGGGATTATACTCCTGGTAACCCATAAAATAGGGCTTTAAAACAAAAGTTTCAAAAAACCAGGTTACATGGCCGATGTGCCACTTAGGCGGGCTAACATCACCTATGGGCTGTACTACATAATCTTCTGTCTGCAGGTGGCTGCAGATCTCCTCAGTACGTCGCCTTACTTTCTTGTAACAATCAGCTATATCCATTAGTATTACTTAATTTCCAAATATCGTTTAAGGTCCGAAATTGTTTTAATATTCAAATCTTTCGCCTGCTTTTCGCGCATCATTAAAGCATACGCATTGTTGAAACCAATGGGCTTAAGCCACTTAATATTGTATCTACTTAAAAATTCCCGCTGTACGTAGTTATAAGTGCTATCCTTACTTACCTGCAACCGGGTAACGGTTTTTGCCGGTGCCTGTAATATAGCCAGCAGGCCGGTTCCGGTGTATTCTGGGTAAAAATCTATCTGATCATTCGTCATCGCATCAAATACAATTTTGGTGCCGCCCAATCCGGTTTTTGTGCTGACATCATAGTCGGTATAGCCTTTGATCAGCATACTGTATATATTGGCCAGGATGTACTGCTCGCCAAATATTTTAGAGCCGATCCGTACTACACCGTTGTTGCCGCCTTTATCAGCTTTCCATAAATGTTTGGATACCAAAAAATCTTTAGCAACCCGTTCCGGCGATTGGTGCAGGTAATCGGTTTTGTAGTTCAGTTCTGTCATTACCGAGTCGGTTATGTTGCCGGCCAGCAGATTGAGTGTTTTCTCCAGATCAGGAAACTTTTTTAAAGCTTCGGCACGCACAATGGGTGCAGCGTAATAGGGTGGGAAGATCTTTTTATCGTCATCCAGTACTACCAGGTTGTAGGCTTTTAGCCTCCCATCGGTAGAGTAGCCGCTGATAACGTCCAATTGCTTTTCCTGGGCGGCTTTATACATCACTGCATCGCTTATCACGATAGTATGGATAGCTAAGCCATATTTGCTTACCAGCCCAAGATTGCCATCCTGCCTGCCCATAAATTCGGGCGTAAAACCTGCAGTAAGTTTGCTTCCATAAGCCGATGGAATAAAATATAGTCCGGATAAGATAAGCAACATCACCGGGGCTACTTTAACCGCACCTTTTATTTTCTTAAAATTAAGTTTTTGTACAAGGGATAATAGAAAATCAAAAATGATAGCCAGCATTGCGGCAGGTATAGCACCCGCCAGTATCATATTGGTATTGTTTAGGGAAATACCACCGAAAATAAATTCGCCCAGTCCGCCGGCTGCAATGTAAGATGCCAGTGTAGCCACGCCAACGTTAATAACGGTAGCGGTACGGATACCTGCCAATATCACCGGCATAGCGAGCGGCAGCTCCACCTTGAACAATACTTGCCATTTGCTCATACCCATTGCAACAGCGGCTTCTTTAACGGTGCTATCAACCCCGGTAATGCCTGTGTAAGTATTGCGGATGATGGGCAGCAGGGCGTAAAGTAGTAAAGCAACTATTGCAGGTTTGGCACCAATGCCTAACAACGGAATCATAAACCCAAGGAGCGCGATGCTGGGTATGGTTTGTAAAATGCCGGCAACACCTAATACTAAACCTGAAAGGTTTTTTTTGCGGGTAATGTAAATTCCTAATGGCAGGCCAATAAGCACGGCAATGAACAGAGAAATAAAAGTTAAGCCGATATGCTGCAGAGTTTGCACGCCCAACTTATCGGCCTGCTGGCCCATAAACTGAAACAGGGTTTGCTGTTGCTCATTCATGCTGCTGCAGGTTTTTGTAATGTGAAAATGCCGACATCAACTGATCAAACGTCACACTTTTAACTTCTTTGTTATGCTGGTTTATGATGTTGATCGTTTCTCTAGGGTAAAACTTAAAGTTTTCCAGCGCTTCCCAAATCCCTGCGTCTGCAGATAGGAGTGACGGGTTTATTTTTTTACCGGTGTCTGTAAGCTGCTCCCAAACATCAGTAAGTTTAATCGATTTAAACTCGAGCTGCAGGCGCTGCTCATGCAGAAAGCTGCTCACAAAATCATTAACAGGGTTAAATAACAATTCGGCAGGCGACCCTATTTGAACGATCCTGCCCTTATCCATCAGTGCTATACGGTCTGCAAGTTCAAAAGCTTCCTGTACATCATGCGTTACCATGATAATGGTTTTGCGTTTCAATTCGTCCAGGGCTTTGAATTCGCCGTGTATTTTAGATCGTGTGACATTATCCAGCGCACCAAAAGGTTCATCCATCAACAGCACAGGCGGGTCTGCTACCAACCCCCGGGCCAGGCCAATCCGCTGCTGCTGACCTCCGCTCAGTTCTGACGGATAGGCGGATAAATAGTCTTTAGACAAGTGCAATTTATCTAGGAGTTCGTTGATCCTTTTCTCGGTTTTTTCTTTATCCCATTTAAGCAAATCAGGCACTACCGCAATATTCTCAGCTACGGTGTAGTGCGGAAAAAGGCCGTTGTTTTGTAATACATAACCTATGCCCCGGCGCAGCAACTCGGCAGGGCCATCCAATATGTTTTTGTTGTTGATACTAATAGAGCCGCTATCTGGCGTTATCAGCCTGTTGAGCATTTTAAGCGTAGTAGTTTTACCGCAGCCGCTGGTGCCCAGCAGAACCATAGTTTCGCCCTCGCCAACTTCAAAAGAGATATCGTCTACCGCTCTTAAATTCCCGTAAGTTTTTACAAGGTGCTCAACTTTAATCATGCGCTGCTAATCCTCCAGGGTCATAAAAAGATTATTCAACGATTCGGAATAAGTGGGATGCGCAAACACGCAGTAACGGATCCTATCATAGGTGATTCCGCCAAGCATTGCCATTTGTAAAACTGTCATGATTTCACCGCCCTCGGTGCCTATTATAGCCGCGCCAAGGATCTTCTTTGTTTTGGTATCTACAATGGCCTTCATGAAACCCCTGGTGTCGCCGGTTTCAATAGCCCTTGCAACATGCGACATTTCCAGAGTGGCTACCTTATAATTCAATCCTTGCGCTTTGGCCTCTTTTTCTGAGATACCTATTCTCCCAAGCTCAGGGTCGGTAAACATACAGTAGGGAACAGGTCGGTTGCGGATGTTAAGATTTTGCTTTTCTATAAGGTTGCGGTAAACAATTGTATAATCATTATAAGCTATATGGGTAAACGCCGGGCCGCCTTTTACATCGCCCAGGGCATAAATGCCTTTAATATTGGTTTCCAGTTTGCTGTTCACCAAAATTTCGCCTTTTTGGCCAGTTTTAACCCCCGCTTTTTCCAAGGCTAGTGCTTGCGTTTGTGGTGCACGGCCAATAGCTATCAGCACGTGACTGCATTTTATTTTTTGCTCTTCACCGTTTACCATTACCGTAGCCGTAATGCCACCTTTCTCTTTTTGCTTAAACCTTAATGTTTTGGCATTGGTGAGTATGTTAACGCCTTCGCCATTCAAAATATTGGTTATTTCGGCAGCTACATCATCGTCTTCCCGTGAGAGCAGTTGAGCCGATTTTTCGATAATGGTAACCTTACTGCCAAACCTGCGGAACATTTGTCCAAACTCCAGCCCGATATAGTTGCCGCCAATAATGAGCAGATGTTCAGGTACTTTATCTAATTCAAGTATTGAGTGGGATGTGAGGTAATCTATCTGATCAATCCCTTCAATATCTTTCGGTATAATTGTAGCAGCACCGGTATTGATGAATATCTGCGCTGCCATAAACTGCTCTGTTTTGCCATCCTTTAATTTAACAGTGATCTCATGGTTGCTTTCGAAACGTGCTTCGCCAAATACAAGATCCAGATTGGCTGTGTCTTCAATTGCCTTCTGGGCGCCGTTGCGGGACTTTAAAACAATGCCTTGCGTGCGTTTTTTTATCTGTTTTAAATCAACCTTATACCCTTTGATCTCAACACCCATGTCATTACACCGACCCGCCAAATAGGCAAGGCGAGCACTGGCAACCATGGTTTTTGTTGGAGTACAACCATCGTTGATGCAGGTGCCACCAACTACTCCTTTTTCAATCAACAACGTTTTCATGCCGGCATTTGCCAGTTTTTTCGACAGCGGTACACCCGCCTGGCCCGAACCGATAATTATCGCATCATATTGTTTCATTATTGGGTTACTTGCACCCCTTTCCAAAAGGCTATGTAGTCAGCAATTTGCGCAGCGGCCGGTTTCGGGCTTGGATAATACCATGCCGCATCGCGGTTTTGCTGACCATTAACATTTAATGTATAATAAGATGCTACGCCTTTCCACGGGCAAGTGGTTTGCGTTTCGCATTCTTTGAAAAATTCCTTTTTGATGCTATCTTTTGGGAAATAGTGGTTATTCTCAATTACAATAGTGTTATCGCTTTCGGCAATGATCTGGTTATTCCAAATTGCTTTCATAGGTAAAGGGCTGATTTTATTGTATAAAGATATTGTAACTGATGTCAGAATTATAATGACAGAAAGTGATTTTTGTTTGGCTGTAATAAAAATGATGTACACTGGCAATTGGTTAACTATAGCCGAAAATTGAGTCAAATAAATTTTTTTACAAAGAAATTTTAAATTTATGATGAAACGTTTATCTTTGCATTCCCAAAATAAGGGAACGGATTTTAAACAATTGCCAAATGGCCATTATTTAAACTCGTAAAATGGCCCGTTCGTCTAGGGGTTAGGACGTTAGATTTTCATTCTAGAAACAGGGGTTCGATTCCCCTACGGGCTACAAAGCCGCTTTACGAAAGTAGAGCGGCTTTTTGTTTTCAGTATAAGATTCGTTATCGGCCTCTATATTCTTGAATAGATTGCTTATCTTATTTACAAATACAAATCTCGATACTGCTTTTGCAATCTCAATATTTAACCCTGCACAAAAAATAACACCTCTATCAGGTTGTTTGCGGTAGTTTTAGCTACTTATATAAAGTGTCTACTTAGTCGACTATTATAATAATGCCTGATGTGTGTCAAAAAATGGTTTTATATCTTCTGCATTTAAATTAATTAGAACTTAATTTATATGTATATTGCGAGGGTTTATTTATTTTTAAAAATCTGCCGGCACTTCAAAGTTCATTAGTTGTTTGGTCACCGGATGCACAAACTGCAATTGCGCTGCATGCAAATAAAGCCTTTCGGCTTTTGTGCCGTAAAGGTCGTCGCCCATTATAGGGGCATTGAGTCCAGATTGATGGGCGGCATGCATCCGCAACTGGTGTGTGCGGCCGGTTAGGGGCCAAAAGTTTATGCGTGTAATGCCAGCTCTAATCTCAATAACTTTCCAGCGGGTGATTGCCTTTTTGCCAAATTCATAGCAAACTAACTGGCGGGGGCGGTTATCCAGATCGCCCCGCAACGGTAAATTAATTTCACCAGCTGTTACAGGAATAGTACCACTTAATAAAGCAACATATCGTTTCAATATGGTACGTTTCAAAAACTGACTTTGAATAAACTTGTGCGCTTCTTTGGCTTTGGCCACTACCAATATGCCTGATGTCCCCATATCAAGCCGGTGGATCATTAATGGCTCGATACCTAACATTGGCCCAAGCCTGGTATATACCGAATCCTGGATATTAACCCCAGGCACTGAACGCAGGTCGGCTGGTTTATTAACAACTACAAAACTGTCATCCTGGTAAACGATTTCAACAACACTACTTATAAACTCATTTTTGAGAAGTGGGTTATCATCAATTGGTATGCCAACTAGCATGTGCTGTAATATAGGCTTGCATTTCCCGGTACATGCCGGATAAAACTGTTTGTGCTGCCTTATCTCAGACTTTGGTGAAGCACCCCACCAAAATTCTGCCATGGCAATGGGCTTGTAGCCGTTTAAAAAAGCAAATTGCAAAAGTTTTGGAGTAGCGCACTCGCCGGCCGCTGCCGGCGGTTTGCCAAATGTGGTATCGGCAAAAATTTCGCCCAGGCTCTTTTTTTGGCTCCCGATATTTAAAAAATAGTACTCGTCAAAAAGTTGCTGCTGTAACATTGCCGACCCCTCCCTGCGCTTACTTTTTAACTGCTCAATTTCCTCCTCAAATTTTTTAACCGCTAATTTTGAATTGTTAATCTGTTGTTGCCACCGGGCTTGTAAAACGTTTAGCTGGTGTTTGTCGTGTAAACTTTGCCTTATCAAATCCGCCTCAAATAGCGCGTAATCCTGTTCGCTTAGGATGCTTTTTTGAATCTCCCGCTGCTTTTTCCGTTGGTTTTTATTGTTCTTTATATCTTTTTTAAAAGATGTGGTTTCTAATATTGATTGCGTGGTAAGCTGCTCCAGGTCTTTTATGCTGAGTTGATATGCCGGGTTGCTTTCAATGGTTTTTACCCTTTGATTAATGTTGTTGATGATTTCCTGACCACGTAAAAAAAAGCTGTCTTCTACAAGCATATCAAAAACCGGCGGCACAAACCGGGAGTGGTTATTGGTGCCTCCAATTTTTCCTGAAAATGCCGATAAATATCCCATTCGTCCATCGCGGTCCTGCACTACCAAAACACCGAACATTTTTCCTATCACCGGGCCTTCCCCAGGGGCTTCCATCCCGAAATTATGATCGATGTCTGTTTGAGTTTGGAGGTATTGCTGTAATTGGAGGGTAGCGATTTGAGCTAAGGGATGTGGCTCGTAGTAAAACGGATAGGTGAATCTATGGGGCGTACTTATGCCTTTGATCTCATCTTCTAAAAAGTAAGTTATAAAATCCTGACTATCCTTGCTCAAGCCTATTTGTATTGTGTTGTAGCTTGCAAAGGTAAGTGATAATCGTTTAAAAGTGGATAGGATTTTGTACGCAATCCGGCGGCAGAGTTATTATCAACCTTAGTGGAAGCAAGGGTTATCACATCATTAAAGTACTCTTCTGCCAGGTTATCCCAGCTTAAGTTTTGAGTATAAGCTAAGCCTGCTTCTATAAATTGGTTTGCAAGCAGATTATTGGTTAGCAGCATTTTTAGCTTGACAATGTAATCTGCGGCGTTGTTGGGCAAACACTTAAACCCGTTAACGCCCTGATCTATAAAATCCCGAGAGCCACCACCGTCGGCAATAACGCACGGAAGGCCCGAAGCCATAGCCTCTAAAACGACATTCCCATAAGTTTCAGATACCGATGGAAACACAAATGCATCCGCAGACGCGTAAAGCACTGACAAGTGTTGGTGATCTAAAGCTCCGGTGAAGAAAGCATTTGGAAGCTTTTCTTCACAGTCTTTACGTGCACTTCCATCACCAACTATTACAAAATTTACACCGGCTTGGTCAGCTTTAAACCCATTAACGATATCAAACAATATTTCGAGATTTTTTTCCCAAACTAACCTGCTTACAAAAAGGATAACCGGGTTGTCGTTACCGGTGATCTTTCTCATTACAGTCTTATTTTTTTTTAAAGGCGAAAACATGGTGGTGTCCATGCCTCGTTTCCAGATCTTCATTTTGTTGCCGGCAACACCTATGGCAAGCAACTCTGCACTAATGCTTTTGGCCGGTACATATACTTTACTACACCGGTTGTAAAAGGACTTATGATCTGCAGCAAGTGATTGGCGAACCCCTTTGATTAAAAACGGCAGATATTTAAAGTAATAATCAATATATGACAAAAAGTGTGTATGGTATATCGTTATGACAGGTAGCCCGTTAGCCGTAGCGAACGACAATGCGTAGTGCCCCAGGATTGATGGTGTGGCGATGTGCACCACGTCCGGAGAAAAGGATTGCAGCTTTTTTGCGAGGCTGTTTCTAACCAAGCCGGGCAAGGCCAATGAATATACTTTTGTGAATGGCAAATATGCCGACGGTACTTTAATAGCTTCGAATCCATTTACTATGGCTGGGCCGCCGCCATGTATAAAAAGAAATTCAAACCGGTTTTTATCAATACGGTTTATCAGCTGGTACATCGTACGTATCGCGCCATCCAGGTCACCAGTTAAAATATCTGCAAAAAAAGCTACCCTTGTTTTATTTAAGCGCACGTTAGCGGTGTAAAATTTAGCGGTTTATTTTAGGGAATAGGAGTTATGCTGTCCGCGGTGTTTTTGTTTTGATCTTAACTTTTTGGGAGGTGCATCTTTTACAGGCACCCTTGAAGCGGCATAAATCACGACAGCTGCTATCGCTAACATGGCCAGGTCGATAGTGTTATAACTCATCTCCATAACGGTTGATATTTGTTGTTGTAAAGATAAACTGCCTATATAATAGTAATGTTAGTGCTGTGTTATCAGATCAATAAGATGTGCCTAACAACAACGGCAGTTATCGGAGCTAGAAACGTAGGTTGTTCTTTTTCAGATGCTTACGATGCAATTTATTACCGGGCAGCAGCTGCCTTAAACTGTTTCTGTCTTTTTGATTTGCACGAAGCATCCATACGATAAGGCATATGGCAAATAAAATAATAGCTCCCGTCGCAGGGTAATTGACCGCGGTCATAATCGGTTTGTTTGTAGATGTAGGGAAAGGGGTCGAACCTTTCATCTGCTGCCGGTCAGCCCTACGGATGGATTTCTGTTCGCATCAAAGTTACATTCACTTTGGCTGGCAAAACACATGCTGCATATCATTTAACTGAATAATAACATTAGCTAAAAATACCGAGAGTTGCTTGTTAGGAAAATTATCTAAACCGATAGCTAACTGCCTCTCTGTAAATAGTATAAGGGATAATAACATTAATTTAATAATAAAAACCCGTAATTTGTTATTGCCAGGCAAACGGAACAGATCCATCAAATGCGTAAATCCGCTTTATTTTTAGTTTTTGTTATTTTTTTAAGCGCTTACACCGTTTGCGCTTACAGTCAGGATAAGCAGCTTACAGATATCCGGTCGCTTAGCCAAAAACATCCGGACTCTGCCCTGATCATTCTAAAGAAAAAGTATGCTCAGGCAGTTGACAGCCATAATGACGTTGCCGAGGCACAATGCCTGCAGCAAATGGGAAGGATTTGTTATAATCAGGGCCACTACGCCCAGGCACTTGACTTTTATCTGCATGCCGACAAAGTTTACAATACCGTTAATATCCCAAATATGCTTGCCGCTAATATGGGCGAAATGGGGATACTTTATTACTACAATAAACAATTGCCGCAGGCAGCTAAGATGTATAGCAAGGCCCTAGCTATTTATCAACAAAACAACAACTTAAAAGGGCAAGCGGAGATTTTTGGCGACATAGGCCACCTATTTGAAAAACGCAAACTTTATGACAGCGCTTTTTATTACCAGCGCCTTGCCCTTAAGAGCTACCGCCAGGCAAATTACAAACAAGGTGCGGCTAAGATATACGAGAACCTGGGCAGTATTTATGAGGACTTAGCCAAGTACGATTCTGCCTATGCTAATTTTAACCAATCATTATTGCTATACCAAGAGAACCGGAATGAAATGGGCGTTATAGAGGTGATCAATAACCTGGGCGATATACTAAGAAAAACAGCCCGTTATCCCGAAAGTATTGAGCAAACGCGTAAAGCGATGGCACTGGCTACCCAATCCGGCAATATTTATCAGTTGGCATCTTGCAGTAAGGACATAGGGAAGGCATACGAACTGATGAACCGTATGGACAGTGCTTATCATTATGCCGAATTGAGCAGAAGATATTCGCTCGAGGTGTATTCAAAAGATGGAGCCAACCAGACAGCTTTTTTACAAGTGCTATATGATATGAATAAAAAAAGCGCCGAAATAGACCGGCTCAATAATATTCATAAGCTAAACCGCATTACAACTCTTGCAGTAGTTGTCGTGGCTGTTTTGTTAATCATTCTTGGGATGGTAGTATTGAGTAGGCAGCGTTTTAAAATAAAAGATCAGAATGCCCTGGCTAAACAAAAGCAGGTGGAGCATAGCCTGATGGAATTAAATTTTAAAAATCAGAAGTTAGAAGAAGAGAGCTTAAAGCAGCAGCTGGAGTTAAAAAGCCGCGAATTATCAACTCATACTCTTAACCTGATCAAAAACAACCAGTTTTTAGAAAGTATCCGGTCAACCTTGCAGGCGATGGTAAAAGAAGATAAACGCGATCAGAAAAAGCAAATGCAACAAATCATTGTCCAAATAAATGACAGCTTTAGCCATGAGCAGCATTGGAAAGAATTTACTACTGCCTTTGAACAGGTGCACCAGCAATTTTTTAATGAAATCAAAAAGTACAGCAATGAGTTAACATCTGCCGATATGCGCCTTATTGCCCTTATGCGCATCAATCTGGACTCTGCCGATATTGCCACGCTCTTAGGCATTTCTACAGATAGCTTGCGCGTATCCAGGTACCGTTTACGTAAAAAATTAAACATTCCTCAGGGCGATAACTTAACAGCTTTTATTCAAGCAATCTAATATACCATTCGCCTTTTTCAGTTAACATTATGTTAATGTAACGATAATAAAACGGTAATGGCGGTTTGTTATTCCTGTAAATCGTTATAGATCAACGAAATACGTTTTATTGTTGCTTTTCAATATACGGCCGTTGTAACGGTGTTGCTTTTATGTAACTGCGAAAATTTTAGTGTAGCAATGGATATCATCAACTTTGTAGCGTCAAATAAAAATGGACATAAAACAAAGCAATGAACAAATATTTACTTTTCGTTTTCGCGCTATTACTATCAGCTACAGTGGCGCATGCCGCAAAAATTAAGGGACACATTTATGACAAAAGTAGCGGGGAAGCACTGGTGGGCGCTACCGTTATTATTGACAACACGGGCAAGGCAACCAGCTCAGGTCTCGACGGATCTTTCGAGATAAAAGATGTTACGCCCGGTGCAGCTACTATAAGAGTAAGCTATATCACCTATAAAACAGTTGTACAACAGATAACCGTTTTGAATCAGGACAATCCGCATATTAAGATTTATATGGAAACGGCTTCGAAGGATTTAAATGAAGTTACTATACGGGCAACTGCCAGCGGGTCTAATGAACGCGATGCCCGCCGTATTGAGCAAAATGCCAACCAGGTAATGAACATCGTATCGGGCCGTGCAATTGAAGTATCGCCCGACCTAACTGTGGCGAATGTTATTCAACGCGTATCAGGTGTATCGGTAGAGCGCAACAGTAATGGCGATGGACAATATGCCATCTTACGCGGTATGGACAAGCGGTATAACTATACACTGGTTAACGGCGTAAAAATCCCAAGCCCGGATAACAAATATCGTTACGTACCGCTTGACCTTTTTCCGTCGGACCTGTTAGATCGCCTGGAAGTTTACAAAACGCTAACTCCAAATTTAGAAGGTGATGCCATTGGGGGAGCTGTAAATATGGTGATGAAGAATGCGCCAGACCGTTTTCAGATCAATGCCAATGTTTCTACGGGTTACAGCCAGTTATTCTTTGATCGTAACTTTACCAGTTATGATGCATCGGGCATACAAAGTAAATCGCCTTACGAAAAAAATGGAAGGAACTATAATGCCACTCAAAATGATTTTGCAAAAGGTACACTCGATTATACCTCTAAAAAACCTGCTCCAAACTTAATTGGTAGCCTTTCAATCGGCCAGCGGTTTTTTGATGGCAGGCTGGGTGTTGTTGTAGCAGCTAGCTATCAAAACACTTATCGCGGCAGCAACAGTACATTTTATAATTCGGCCGTTGACGCTACAGACCCGTATGCCAAAATAACCAGCCAAAGCTATAGGGAGTATTCTGAACAACAAAAACGTTTAGGTTTACACGGTAAGGTTGATTATGTGTTCGATAAAAACAACAAATTAAGCCTGTACAATGTGTATGTTAACCTGCAAAATCAGCAATTGCGTGATCAGGTAACTACTACTTATAACAACATTTACGCTGCGAGTGGCGGCAATAATGCCGAGCTGGTTTACAGTACACGCAGCCGCTTAACCGAACAGGAAATTTATAACACTACCCTTCATGGTGATCATAAATTCTTTGATGAGAAGTTTAAAGTTCAATGGTCGGGTGTTTATTCATCAGCCCGTAATCAGGTGCCGGATAATACTACAATCAGCTTAAACGGCCTGCGTACTAATAACAACGATACCCGCTTGTCATTAGTAAATACAAACCCGGTAGAGCGCCGTTGGGAACGAAATACCGATGAAGACAAAGCCGGTTATTTAGACCTGAGCTACACCGTAAAATCGGGTGAAAACAAAATAGATTTCATGGCAGGCGGTTTGTACCGCGATAAACAGAGAAGCGGTTTCTTTAACAAATACAACCTGTTTGCTCCATTAAAGGCCAACGGAACTGCGCCATTATTTGGAACTGATTTTCAAAATTATACAGACTTATCGTTAAATGTGAGTAACCCGCAAGGTGGTGTTGCAAATTCGTTAACCTACGATGCATCAGAAAAAATTGGCGCAGGGTACGGTATGTTTAAATTTACAGGGACTAAACTGGAAGTGATTGCAGGTGCCCGGGTAGAACATACCAACCAGGGTTACAACCTTTTATTTCCACAAGGCGAATCAAGGCCCGTGGGTAACCAAATCTATACAGATGTATTGCCAAGCGCTACTTTAAAATATCATTTAACCAATAAAGATCAGTTACATGCATCGTACTACAGGGCTTTGAACCGCCCGGGTTTTTATGAAATTGTACCAAGTAAGGTAGTAAATGAGGAATACGAGGAACGTGGTAATCCCGATCTTAAGCGTGCCCTTGCAGATAACTATGACCTCCGTTATGAGTTGTTCCCCGGTGCATCAGAGCAGTTGGTAATTGGCGCATTCTACAAACATATTAAAGACCCTATCGAGTACACCTTCCAGCCGGATGCTGTGCGTGGACAGGATATTTATTATTCACCGGGCAATTTTGGTACAGCTAATAACTTTGGTGCTGAGATAGATTATATCAAATTCTTCAATAAGATAGGCATTAAGGGAAACTACACCTACACACACTCACGTATCACAACGCCAAAAACCTCCAGACGGATAAATGCAACTACCGGCGATTTGGAATCGTTCCTGGTTAATCAAAGCCGCCCTTTATTTGGCCAGTCGGAGCATATTGCCAATCTATCTTTATTATATAAAGATACCAAGCACGGTTGGGATGCGCAGATTGCAGGTGCTTACACTGGTGAGAGGATCAATACCGTATCGCAGTTCCTGAATAACGACCTTTGGCAAAAAGGATTTATTCAAATGGATGTATCTGCCGAGAAAAGGTTTAAGGGTGGTATCAGCGTATTTGTAAAGGCCAATAACTTATTGGATACACCAACTAAACTTTATATAAAAGGTACTAACGCTGCCAACAACGATATTAAAGAACAGTTGGTATCAAACGGACAAACTTTGATCCGTGCAGATTACTATGGACAGAGCTACCTGGTAGGTTTACGATACAAGTTTAACTAAGATATTTTACAGCATTTAATAAACAGACAGATGAAATTCAATCAAATTTTAACAGCATTAGCGCTTACGGCAATCGTATTTACGGGTTGCGAAAAAGCTAATATCGATGTAGATACAACGCCGATAAACGGCTCGGCCATTGGCGAGGTTTCCGGCGTATGGACTAAAGGAAGTGTACATGAAATTAAAGGTGACATTATTATACCCCAGGGCCAAAGCCTTACAATAGAAGAAGGTGTAACCGTTTTGATGGATGTAACCGCCAAACCAGAAATTGTAGTTAAAGGCAACCTGTACTCATTAGGTACCGCTGCCAATCCGGTAAAATTTACAGTAAGCGATGCTTACCGCACGGATGCTAACAAATTTGGTAAATTGTGGGGTGGCATACTGGCTGCACCAACCTGTGCAGAATTAGTTTTGGATAACACAATCCTTGAGTATGGTGGCGCCACTACGTCTGATGCGTCAACATCTGTAAAAATGGGTTTATACAAAGCGGTGGCCGGTGAAAATTTACCTGCGCTTTGGTTCTCTAACATTAACGGAAAGCTTATCGTTCAAAATAGTACGATCCGTAATTTTCAGGAAGATTGTACTTACATTGAGGGTGGAAAGATCATTTTTGCGAACAACGTATTTTACACTACCGGTGTAAGCGGTGGCGAAGCAATGAACTTTAAATCTGGCTGTTTGGCCGATGTTGCTTATAACCTGGTTTACAGTACAAATACTAACGCGCTAAAATTATCAAACACAGGCGATCGTACACCTCAGGCTTACATTATTGCATATAACAACACAATGGTTAACACCGGTTGGCGCAGGCCAACTGCAAAAGGCGGTTCTGTTTGGTTGGAAGCTACTGTACGTGCCGATCTTTACAATAATCTTTTCGCAAACACCCGTTTTGGTGTAAAAAGAGATCCTAAAAAACCGGAGGATACCCGCTCAAAGTATACTAACAACTGGTACTACGGGTTCGATCAAACCACGGTTGATCAATTCCAGCCCGGCAAAAACGATGTTGTTGGCGGTACTAATGACGTGATCAGCAAAACAGCAGGCGCTAACGATCCTAAGTTTGTAAACTATCCGTTGAGCACACCAACAAGTAATGCAGATTACAATACCTCCTGGGATTTCCACCTGCCGGGTAATTCACCGGCATTGGGTAAAGGCACTACTGCGTTCACCCGCCACCATAAAGCCGGCTTAACAACTGCAAATGGCTTCACTTATGTATCACCAGAGCCCGCTACATTTGTTGGCGCTTACGGCGTAAAATTGTAATTAATGAAGTTTAAAAATATAATTTATATAGCACCGGTTGCCTTGCTTTTGCTAACGTCATGCAAGCGGGGTACAGATACGGTTGATATTAAACCTGTAGTGATTACAGAAGAAGTTAAATATGATACCGATGATCCGGCTATCTGGGTTAACAAGGCTAATCCCTCTAAAAGTTTGGTGATCGGTACGGATAAGGATGCGGACGGTGCTTTATACGTGTTTGACCTTCAAGGTAAAATCGTTGTTGACAAAGTAATCAGGGGATTGAAAAGACCTAACAACGTCGACCTTGCTTACGGATTAATGCTGAACGGCAAGCCAACCGATATTGCGATTACCACCGAAAGGATGACGCACAAGCTGCGTATATTTTCATTACCCGATATGAAGCCTGTTGATAAAGGCGGGATTGAAATGTTTGTTGGAGAAATCGGCACCGAGTATCGTGATTTAATGGGTATTGCTATTTATACAGCTAAAGATGACAAAATGTACGCTGTTGTTGGCCGCAAAACCGGCCCTAAAACCGGCGGTTACATTTGGCAGTACCTGCTTGGCGACGATGGCACCGGTAATATTAAAGCTACCTTAGTACGTAAATTTGGCGAGTACAGCGGCAAAAAGGAAATAGAATCTATCGCGGTTGATAACGAACTGGGCTATATTTATTATTCTGATGAGCAAACAGGTGTGCGCCAATATTATGCCGACCCGGCAAAGGGCAACAAGCAGCTTGCTATCTTTGGCACCAAAGGTTTTCAGGCAGATCATGAGGGGATCTCAATTTATAAGCTGACAGATACTACCGGCTATATCCTGGTGTCAGATCAGGGAGCCAACCGCTTCCAGATCTTTAGCCGGGAAGGGACTGCAAAAAACCCGTTTGAGCATCGTTTGCTTAAAATAGCCAACGTGCAGGCCCGCCAAAGTGACGGATCAGATGTGGTGAATGTGCCGTTGAACGATACATTTAAACACGGCCTTTTTGTAACCATGAGCGATGACAAAACCTTTCACTATTACAGATGGGAAGACATCGCAGGCAAAGAGTTAAAGATCAAATAGGGCTATCGAATGTTTTAAAAAAAGAATGGCCGCTGTAAGTTACAGCGGCCATTCTTTTTATGGGTTAAACCTTAACTGCTTTTCAGGTTCTCGGTGAAAAATTCAATAGTACGCTTCCAAGCAAGCTCGGCAGCCGCTTTGTCATACCGTGGCGTGGTATCGTTGTGAAAACCATGGTTTACATTTTCGTAAATGAACCCCTGATACTTTTTTCCGTTCTCTTTCAGGGCCGCCTCATACGCCGCCCATCCGGCTGTAATACGTGTATCCAGTGACGCATAGTGCAACATCAAGGGCGCTTTTATTTTAGGCACATCGGCTGCTGCTGGCTGGGCTCCGTAAAAAGGGACTGCCGCTGCGAGTTCGGGTACACGCACTGCCATCATGTTTGCAATGCCTCCGCCGTAGTAAAATCCAACTACACCTACTTCGCCATTGCAATCTTTATGGTTTTTAAGGTAATTAAATGCAGCAATAAAATCCTCCTCCATTTCACCCTTATCCCTTTTTGCCTGCATAGTGCGGCCTTCATCATCATTGCCCGGGTAACCACCCAATGGTGTGAGTGCATCCGGTGCAAGTGAAATAAAGCCGGCCAACGCGGCCCTGCGGCCAACATCTTCAATGTAGGGGTTTAGCCCACGGTTTTCGTGCACTACAATAATGCCACCCAATTTCTTTTTAGCATCTTTTGGTCTTGATAACAACCCTTTAATGCTACCGCCACCTTTTGGTGACGAGTAAGTAATATAGCCCGACTGTAAGCGTGGATCATCTGCTTTTACCTGAATGTTGTTTTGATAATCAGGCATCAGGAAACTCATAATAGCAGGTACGGTTAGCCCGCCCACTGCATACAAGGATAACTTTTGTACAAACGACCGCCTGTCTAGCCGGTCATGTGCGTAATCATCGTACAGATCAAACACTTCTTGTTTAATGTCTTCTTTTCTGATCTCACTCATGGTTAATGATTTTAACAAATATACTTAATTGAAAGCTTGATTATAAAAGAAAAAAGGGCCTTTATGGCCTTACAGTGAAATACTTAGAAACGTCGGAACAATGGTTTAAAGCCGCATGTTATGGGTGGGTGCCAAGCAACTTAACGATAAGTATTACTGTAATAAAGCACATAATCCTCGCTTATCTCTTTTAAAGAAAATGCTTTATAACCCGGAAAGCACTTTATAAATATAGACGCCCTAACACCAATGTATCGCGAAGGCAGCAAAATAAATAACGGGCCTGCATGCCCCTTGTGCACATACTGGTCAAAATTTATACGGATATCATCATTTAGGGGCTGCAAGGTAATAATGCGGTTATGCTTAATATCCAAGCCCAAGTCCGGGCTCGTAAAAACAAACAAGGCGTTACGGTTAGTGTCATCGAGGCGTGCAAGGTAATCCATTGCTTCCCTGTCGATAAATTGCTGCGCTATACCCGATTTCCCGTGAGGATCCTCTGTTTTTAGCTGAATGTAGCTATTGTTGTAGAATACCAGGCTAAATGATAGGATAATTAACGATGCAAGCATCAATACTACATGATAAGGTCTTTTTAACCGGCCTATAACGTAGATCATCCCAGGCACCACAAGCAAGCCTATCAGCCTGAAATGCCGGGCTTCGAGGGAGATGGCCATGCCCCGCAAATACGTATAGGTGAAAAATAATACCGATATAGCGTAAAAGATGATCAGCATCATTATGTAATCTTTTTTAGGCACATAAATGAGGATAGCCCGGATAAGCAATACGCTTACAATTGCCAGGATGGTCAACACCATTATTGCCGCACTATGACTAAATACCGGAACATCGTTATGGTAGATAAGGCCGCCTGCAAGATCATCTGCAGAAAAGCCGGATAAGATAGGTGATGCTAATGGAAAAGTAAATGTCTCCGAGCTGAAGTTTAAATTGCCGGCTTCAGAAGATGGGTTGGCGCCTTTAGACAGGTAAAAAAAGTAGATTGCAGTAACCGCAATTACCGCCGGTATGCCAGGCCACAATCCTTTTTTTATCCATTGAATGAATTTAGTTTCGCCAGAGGCCATCCGGACCCAAATGAACATCAGGCCAGCTGCATACATCCACATAAATGATGATTTGCAAATGAAGCCTATCCAACCCGCAAAGACAACGAATAATACCAGGCTAACACCAGGCTTGTTGATAACAAAGCAACCATATAAATACCAGCCAAAAAAAGCGAACAGCAGCACTTCGCCGCCGTTGTAGAAAATATATGGATTATAAAATGCTTGCTGGCAAATGATAAATAAAAGGCTTAGGGCGCTTATTAAAGCACTAAAACCGGCTTTTCTAAAAAACATATACAGGCCGGCAAGGCCAGATAGCTGGCATAACGCGGTTGTAACCGCTGCCGCCTGGCCGGTGTTTAGATGTAGGGTAAACTTAAAAAAGTATGGGATCAAATATTGACCAGGCGACCACCAGGTTAAAAATTCGGAGGTGTTTTTTGCCAAATTTTCATGTTCCGGACGGGTAAGCAAGTTAAAGCCGCTGCCCATCTCCATTGAGCGCATTACCTGGAAACCCCAGCTTGGGTCTGGAAACAGCGCTGCAGGATTAATAAAAACCAATATCCCTAATGCCGTTGCCAGTATCGCAACGAACAGCAGGATAATGCGGGTAATTGTTTGATGATAATTGGGCATGGAAAGTTGTTAAGAAATTTCGCGGTCGCGGACCTTAAATGCTGGGTTGCCCTGGTAAACAGAGTAGGGCTCAAGGTTTTTTGTGGCTACGGAACCACTTGAAAGTACAGCGTGCGATGCGGCGGTCACTCCCGCAGAAACAATAGCTCCGCAACCAATCCAAACACCATCTTCCAGTACAACAGCGCCTGTTATCAGATCGAAAGTTTGCTTTTTATAATTATGGTTACCCGTTTGCAGAATTGCGGCCTGGGATATGCATACGTTGCTGCCTATGGTTACCATAACCAGGTTGTCTATCCAAACGGCGTCACCCAGCCAGGTATGATCACCAATTTTTAATAGCCATGGGTACTTTATATTTACGCGATGCCTTATCACTACACCTTTGCCCACAGAAGCCCCAAAAAGGCGCAGTAAGCCAACTTTCACAGCATTGATAGGGAACAGGCTGTTTTTAAAGATTAGTGCATTTACGTAGAACCAAATAATTCGCTTTACTTTACTGCCGCCCGGACTATAAGGGTAATTGTTGTAAATGGCCAGATTAGTTTGCTGCACTTAACTTAAAGTTTTTACCCTGATATTGAGTGTAAAAATAAATAGCTAAAGCTATTAAAATGTACACTACAATGTTGAAAACAGTATGGTGATCGGTAATGTAGACGTTACTATGCTTCCAGTAAAGCGAAAGCAAAATAAACCTCGTCAAGTTCAACAACTGAATGCCAATTATCCCGCCAGTAAAAAAGAATAATTTGCCTTTTAATGTGGCTGGGTAAGCAATAACAAACGCGGTAAAAAAACACATTACTGCGAACCCTAAACAATCATACCCAACGTTAATAATATTATGCTTAACAACCAGCATTTGTGTTGCTGTAGTTTTAGTTTGATACCCAAGCAAGTTAAGGATGGCAGCACTGCCTTGGATCAGCAAATTTCTGAAACTGTTAACGAAATTAAAATGCTTATCTAAAAAGGGTATATAATATCCACCGGGAGACGATAGGCTTAAGTAGGCAATATAAAAGACATACAACAGCCCGAATATCCCGAGGAATTTTACGACGAACAAAATTGCCGGGTTCAATGGTGTTTTACTTTTGTGCATCGGCATTCTTTTTCAGGATCTCATCGATCTTGATGTCTACAACTAATCTGAACCAAAAGCCTTGCATAAAATGAAATATAATACCGGTGCGGCCGTCTAATATACCTAACCTGAATATCATCCGATAAATAAAATACAACATTGGCCTTACATAGCGCGGCAACTGCCACCAAAGCTTTTTGAGCCATGCAGTGCGCTGGTCTGGCGAACCCCATAAGTTTGGTTGTACAGTTTGTTGCCGTAAATGCATCAGTCGCTCTACTTCTTCAACCGCCAACAGGTCACTGTATCGGTTATGCTTGTCTATCCAAAACCGGATGTTATTTTCCTTTAAATTTTCTTCTATAAGGTAGCCATCGTTCCAGGTAATTGTTTGCCCCGGCACAACCATCCGGTGATCCATATTTTCGTTGATATCTGAGTAACCGATACCGTACCTGAACATTTTTAAAAGATAAAAAGGATAGTAGCCACCGTATTTGATCCACCGCCCTTTGAAGTAGTTTTTACGATTAAAATAAATGCCGTTAATTCCTGCATAATTTTCACTATTAAACGACTGTAAATGCATTAATAACTCCGGCGTTACAATTTGGTCGGCATCCAGGCAGATAACCCAGGGCGTTTGTATAGCAAATGTTTTAAGTGCATATTCCCATTGTTTAGGATGATTTTCAAACGGATGTTGGGCAACTGTTGCACCTGAAGCTTCGGCAATGGTAATGGTGTCATCAGTACTTCCGGAGTCCAGCACAAACAACGGCGCAGCTAAATCTATTATAGAGTTGAGTAACCGTGGCAGATGGATTTGCTCATTGTAAGTTAAAATAATAAAGGAAAAGTTTGGATTCAATTCAATCGAGCCTTAACGATCATTGATTTCCAGAGATAGGGCACACGGCCGCAACCTACGAATTGAGTTACTGTAAAACCGGCACTCGTAAGCAGTTTGCCAAGTGTTTTCGCCGACCATAATTTGATGTGGCCACCCAACCAAAGAGGGCTAAGGTGCGAGTCCCACTTGTTAAAGATACTCAGGATTAGATTCTTTAAATATCCGTGATAGGGGGTAGTGATTATTATTTCGGCACCCGGCCTAAGCGCTTTTTTGCAGAATTCAATAAACCCCTCCGGATCATATAAATGCTCAATGACTTCGGTAGAAAGAATGGTATCGAAATTATACTGCTGTAAGTCTGCAGGAAGTTCATTTGTCGAAAGGTCCTGCAAAAAAAAGCGATCGGGGGTTTGCTGCCTTGCTATAGTGATCCCTTCTTCGGAAGCATCAGTTCCATACGCGTTAAAACCTTGCGACAGCAGATAGTTAACCAGGTATCCGTTACCGCAACCGAGATCAAGTATCATCGTATTTTTACTTTTATCAAGCATATTAAGCAGCGCATGCTGCGTGTATTTTAGGTTATGCGTTATTTGACTGGTGTGATAACCGTAATCCTGATAATCGCTCATTTTTGCAAGATTTGCTCGTAAAACTGTGAGTATTGTTTGGTAAGGCTGCTGCCTGTAAAATCATTAATTATCACGTCGGGTGCAAGTTGCGCAATCCGTTCAAGATCGGGTTTACATTGCTGCCAGATGCTTGTTATTACCTTACCAATTGCTACAGGTTCTGCACGGCAAATCCACCCAAATTGTTTTTCTTCCACGTAATCACTTAATCCAACATTTTCGCTTACCAAAACCGCTGTACCTACGCTCAAGCTTTCTATCACCACATTGCCAAAGTTCTCGTTGTGTGATGGTAGCACCAACAGATCGTGTGTGCGCAGCAAGTTAAATTTCTCGTTGCCATAAAATCCCGTCCAGGTAATGTTTTTATCTGTTTCATTACTGATAGCGATATTTTTTAATTCCGCTATGTAATCCGGTTCGCCATGACCGGCTATCGTTAAATGGTAAGGTACCGACACATGAGTTAAAGCATGCAATAAAATATCAAGCCCTTTCTTAGCTTCGATGCGGGAAAAATAGAGCAGCTCTATTTCGGGTTTAAAGGTTTTGGTGCCATGATCGATATTGTCACTCAGTGTTACAAAGTTGGGCAAAATGTTAATGGTTTTCGGTTTTACAAGAGCCGTTACTGTTTGCTTTTCGTTTTTAGAGGTTAAGTGCAAATGGCAGCACTGCAAGAGTTTTTTGCCAATTAACTTATGGAATATACCTTTACTGCTCACATTGTTGTTTGTGAAAGAGTAATTGCTCAACATCCCCCTTGGGGATACGACTACTGCTTTTTTTCGACATAGGGCTAATATGCAACTTAACAATGCCACCAGATTCCACCAGCTGTGAATATGGATTACATCGAACTCATGTGCCCTGTTCCAAACTGCTTTTAATAACGCAGGTGAAAAGTGAGTGTGATCTTTTGTCACCCGTTTAAAATACCAGGTCATTACACCATCAATGGTTACCGGTTTGTTAGAATGAACATCAAGCTCTGTGACGCCGTTTGCAGTCGTGGTAAAAACCTCGATATAATGCCCGGCAACTGTTAGGCTTTCGCACAATGCAGCTACAGACATTGTTGGCCCCCCGTAAATGTAAGCCGGTTTGAAAGCAGGTGTGATATGCAGGATCTTCAAACTGATCAGTAAGTTTTGCAGATTTCCTGGTAAATTTTATTGCGTTTAGCCCCGACGGTAGATTGACTATATTCATCCACTACCAACTGATAGGCATTGGCGCCTATTGTCTTCGCAAGTGATTGGTCGGCAAATAAACGGCTGATCGCTGACGCAAAATCTTTCGCGTTATCTTCAATGAACAGTTCCCGGCCGCTTGTGCCTTTGATACCAACGGCGGATAGCGGGGTAGCAACAACAGGCACCCCCTGCGCCATTGAAGATAGTATTTTTGTGCGGATACCGCCACCGCCAATTCGCACAGGCGAAATGGAAACGCTGTTCTTTAAATAAGGGGCAAGGTCATCTACAAAGCCAATAAACTCCAGACTGTTCAGATGCTTGGTAAGCCTTAGCTGTGTATCTTTTTGCCAGTGACCGGTCACGTATAATTTTTTGAAAGGGATCGTTTCAAATTCTGCCACTATTGCGGTGACAAACCAGGTAAGGGCATCCAGGTTGGGGTAGTGGGCTTCGGCGCCAATGAATATTAAATTTTCCGGCTGATAGTTATCCGGGTCAGGTACCTTTATTTCAGCATCTAGTATACCAAAGGGTGAATTGTAAACTATTGTATCGGAACCCGTATTTTGGTCAATGTCGTTCCTGTCCGTTTCATTCAGGGCAAGTACGGCATCGTAGCGGCTCATAAAAGCATATTCAAGGAATTTAGCGTTGCCTGCAACATGCTTTACATATTCCTTGTCGAAATTGTGGGTCACCCCGTAATCATAAAGGATTTCGCCTCGGCCTTCAATTTGTACATAAACCTTCTTTGCAGCGGCCGGGAACAGATTTACCAAATTAAGCATGTGAGTAGCTTCCGTTTGGATGATGTCAAATTGGTTCTGTGCCAGTATAGTGGTTAATTGCTTTATAAAAACAAGTTCATGCGGGAAAAAAGGGGTGCTGTGGTGTAGTTCGTAACCCTGACCCTGTGCTGCCGGTTCACGTTCTTTCTTGAAAGACTTTTTTATTCCCCTGAATAACTCCTTCCACTTTTTTTTGAAAGTGCTTTTAGTTTTAGGTTGCCGCGAAAATATTTCGGCTTGATGTATTACAACATCAGGCCATTCTGATCTTAATTTGTTGATGTTTTCCCGGTCGGATAAGCTGTGGGCATACATAAGCATCTGAATTTGATGAAACTTGCGCAAATAATCAACCAGGCCAAATACGCAAAGCTTACCACCATCCGTTGGAGGATAGGGTAACATATCCGGGATGATAAGGATTGATAAGCGTTTGTTTTCTTCACTCATACCGATTGCTGTACAGCTCCTGTCATCATTTTAGCCAGGCCACCAATGTCAACATTTTGTTGCCAGCCTAAACTTTTTATTGTTTCGGGATCGCACACCAATGTTTTATACTCTGATGAGAATCCTGGAATATTGACCACGTAGTCATGCCAGTCCAGGTTGTAGTAACCAAAACAATGTTCCAGCCAATCGGCAATGCTGTAATCTGTACCAGATCCAATCACGGCTTCGAAAACAGAGTCATTGTTAACCAATTTCCAAATAGCTTGTACGGTGTCGCCGGCAAAAGTGAATTCTTTCCGCACCGAGATATCGCCCAATTCCAGGTTTTTTAAATTGCCGATTGAGATTTGTTGTGCTGCTAAGACAATCTTTTGATTAACATGCCTGGCGGACCTTAACGGACTATCATGATTAAAAAAGTAGCCAACATAAACGCTGATACCCAAGCTGCGGTAGTACCGCGCTGTATAAACCGATTGTATCCGCAGCATAGAATAACTGTCACGTGCCTCAAAAGCGTCGGTCTCTTTGATGGGCGTATTGTTGTTCACAAATTGCAACCCGCTACCGGCAATAAATACCTTGCTGTCTTTTGAGTATTTGTACACTGCCTCCAAAACATTTAGCGCTCCGGTGGTAATGGTGCCAAAGTTTTCAGCTACAGTATCGTGGCGGGTTGTTGAATTAGCCGCCAGCTGAAAAATGTATTCGGGCTGGTGAGATTTTATCAGATCGTTTACGAACAAGCTATCTGATACATCACCTTTCAGATATTCAGAGCCGCTTCTTGAAACGCCTACAACCTGTATTTTATTTTGCTGGAGCAGTGAGCTTAAATAATATCCGTCCTGCCCGTTCACACCAAAAATTATAGCTTTCATTATTGTAAATCTGTATTAAAGAACGGGAAGTACTTAAGGTTGTAATGAAGATCTTTCGTCCGTTCGTTTATTTTTTTTGGCCGGCGAAACGGCTACTACATCGTAAGGTGCTACACTTTTAGTTATCACTACGCTTATAATATTTTGATAGTTTAATAGACCGTAAGTTGTTCTTTATATGTTTGTGCGCTAAGCAACGCCTCCAAGTTATCGATGTATTGTTCCTCGTTAAAATGCGAAAGGCATTTGGCCTGTAGTGCTTGTCTGGACAGGTGATCTAAGGGTTTATTTAAACTTTCTATCATAGCCTGTTCTAACTGCTGGTCATCATCGGGGTTTATGGCTACTCCCAATTCACCGTTTCTAATCGCATCAAGGCTTCCGTCGACGTTGCCGCAAATAACGGGTAAGCCACATGCTAACGCTTCAATAAATACGATGCCGAATCCTTCTTTTTTACTGGGCAGTACAAACAGATCGGCCATTAGGAAATGGTCTGCAAGTTCACCATCCTCAATAAAACCTGTTAAAATTACGTTTGCTGAAAGGTCCATATCAGCAATGAGTTGTTTAACCCGATGTCCCTCAGTTTTATCATACTGGCCCGAAAGTACGTAGAGGATATCGGGGTACAGGTCTTTTAGATTTTTGATAGCGGCTAGCACTCTTTCATGGCCTTTGTATTGCTCGGTTGATGCCAATCTGGTAAGCGTAAAAATCACCTGCTGATCGGGCCGGATGGAATATCTGTCAAGCAGGTAAGCAGGTTTATTAAAGGTTGCAGGCAGCGGGATAAAAGGATCAATGGCATTGTTTAGCACAAAGCATTTATTTAAAGGCACCTTGTGCCACTGATACATTTGTTGTTTAGTATGATTACTAACACAAACTATTTTATCTGCTAATTTAAGGATCAGTTTTTTATAAAAACTTAACGGTCGCCAAACTTCAATGCCGTGTACTATCAACCAAATTTGGCATTCTGGGTTATACCATCTGGTAAGCACACCCACCACAGCGAGATTTACGTGCGTAAGAATCAACACATCCGGCTTATATTTTCTAAAAACTGTTTTCGCAATGAATTTGACAACATGTTCATTATAACCTTCAAACTTTTCGGGTGGGACATATTGGGTCATCAGATCCGCTTCGTCATCATATAATGACGATAGCCGGAAATCCCAATTGTTTCTGGTGCACAGGGCGTCTAATGCATGGGCCAGGGTACGCACCATTTTTTGAATGCCACCGGTAGTATTAAATATCTGTAACGATAGCAAGCTTATCTTTTTAGACATGTTGCCGTATTTGATATAAAGCGAAAACCCTTGACCAGTGAACTTTACCGACCTTAAACTTTTGGATCAGCCTTTTTGCAGCCTGTCCGCTATACTGTGCCTCATCACAAATGCTTTCATTTTGCTTCATCCAATCTTCCAGCGGAAAACTGAAGCCCATTTTTGGCCTGTTCCAAACAGCAGGTGGCAGTATTGATTTGAAGCTATCTATTAACAGCTTTTTGGGCTGGGAGTTATCAAATCTAATTTTTGAATCAATGTGTTGTACCACGTTACAGAAATCTTCATCCAAAAAAGGCACTCTAACTTCCAGCCCATGCGCCATGCTCATCACGTCGGTATCGCGCAACAATTGATTTTGCATATATAAGTTACTTTCAAACCACGCTGCCTGCAACTCATCGTACTGCCCAAGGTTTGGAAAGTTGTTGGCACCAAAAAGTATATCACTTACTTCTTTTTCATCCATATTTAAAATAGAGGCGATATCTTTAGGTGTATTCAACCCCCGGATAAATAGATAATCTGCAGCAGGATGTTGATATTTTAAGTAAGATAGCCTTTTGTAGATAGTGGTATTAAGTAAGTTGGCGCCGGCAAACAAAAAAGGAGGAATCCGGCGCAAGTGCTTTAAATAGTTTATTCTTTTGAAGGATGGATAGCCGCCAAATAATTCGTCGGCACCAATGCCGGATAGCACGGCCTTTAAGCCAGCCTCTTTAGCGTATTTACTGATGAACCAACTGTTTATACCATCGGTTGTAGGCATATCCATGGCTGCCATTATTTGAGGAAGATGGGTCTCAAAGTCCCGCGGCTTAACCAAGTGGCTAAAGTTCTCACCTTCAATTTGATTTGCAACTAGGTTTTGAAATGAGCGCTCGTCGTATTTCTGCTCGTCAAAAAATATAGAGACTGTTTTAATTTGCCTGCTCCTGTCAGAATTGGCTAATAAAGCAATCAGGCTGGAATCGAGCCCTCCGCTTAAAAAAACGCCAATTGGCGCGTCGGCTATCAATTGCCTTTTTACAGCGGTTTGTAAATATTGTTGTATTGCATCCTGCGCAGTAACAACATTATTGATAGCTGGCCCTTTGGCCGTTGACCGGTAATCGAATAAACGACAATCGCCGCTCGTTTGCCAGCGCAAGTAATGGCCTTTTGGAAGGCTAAATGTGTTTTGCCGGGTTGTATAGGGCTCGGGGATATTCCCAAAAGCTAAAAGCCATACCGGCCAGCGAGCATCGGCAGGCTCTTTTAAACCAGCAGCATCAAAAGCTTTTATTTCTGAAGCGAAGGCCAGCCGTTCTTCACCTGCCTGGTAATAAAGCGGCTTAATTCCCGCTGTATCCCGTACCAAATAGATACATCGTTCGCTATTATCAAATAATGCAAATGCGAACATGCCACGCAATTTCTCAAAGCAGTGGGTTCCCCATGTTTTGAACCCCTGGATTATCACTTCTGTATCTGTGCCCGATCTGAACCTGACACCTGATGCCAGCAGTTCAGCTTTAAGCTCCGGATAATTGTAGATCTCGCCGTTGAAGGTAATCCAAACGGTTTCGTCGAGATCAGCCATAGGCTGATGGCCATTGCGGCTTAGGTCGATGATAGACAGCCTTCGGTGGCCGATTGCCAAACCCACGTTCGGGAATGATTGCAGCCCCTCATCATCGGGCCCACCGTGTTCCAACGCCTTGCACATGGATCTTACCATGTTGTTTGTTGTATCAATATGTTGCCGGCTATCTGCCAGTCCTGCAATTCTGCACATTCGGTTTACAGAGCTTCGCCCCGTAAGTCACAATAAAATGTATCTTATTAAATATTGTTGGTAAATTATGGCGTGCACACACGCTTAAAGCCTTTCTATAAGAGCTGCTGCTACATTTACAATTATGGAGCATCCAAGAGCCTCTAACCTTAATAGCAATTGCTTTTGCGAACGGTAATCAATTACCTCTCCTGTTAACCCTTTCAACGGGCCTGCCTTAATCGTTATCTTTTCGCCTTGCCGTAAATTTTCTTCGGTAACAATAAGGTCTGTAGCGTTCGACAACAGCAATTTAAGATCATCCACCTGCCTGTCAGGCATCGAGGCAATACTGCCCGAAAAATAAATAAAGCGCGCTACCCCCTTTGTCATAAGTACGTCGGTTTGAGCATGTGCCGCAATCCTTACAAAAAGATATGATTTAATAAGAGGTTCTTCTACCCATTTCTTTCGGTCGCTCCATTGCTTTAAAGTGCGTTGTAAAGGCAAATAAGCTTCGATTCCTTTTCGTTGCAACGCTTCGAAAGCTTTTTTCTCGGCCCTGGGGTTGGTATATACCGGATACCATTTTAATAAATTCGAGTTCGTTTTGTCAACCATATCAACAAAGCTACCTGATCCAACGCTTTAAATTCCACCACTTTTTCTTATCCTCATCGATGTAGTATCCCGAGGCTTCATAGCCGCTGTAATCCGAATAATAGTAATATTTTGTGCTGCTATCACCGGCAAATTTAGTTGTGTAGTAACGGGAGTGCAGCAGGTCTTCTGCAAATGCATTTAAAACAATCACCGTGTTATCTAAATGATACTCCTGTGCAATACGCTGCGGAACGGTTGCCGCATAAAATTTTGATTTGCCAGACCGGATCACAAATATGTTAATATTGCTTAACCGGATGAGTGGGATAGCATCAGAAACCAGGCCAATTGGCGCAGTATCGATCATAACCACATCATACACCTTGGTCAGTTCGTCCAACAAAATCTGCATACGTTCGCTATGCAGCAACTCTGAGGGATTTGGCGGCACCGGGCCTGAAACCATAAAATCAAGGTTAGGTTGGTCGGAATGTTGAATTACTTCTTCTACAGTGGCCTGGTACGACAGGTAATTGCTTAAGCCAACATCATTTGGCACCTTAAAGGTTTTATGAATCTTTGACCTGCGGAGATCCGCACCGATCAGGATCACTTTTTTGTCTATCAGCGAAAGCGTACTGGATAAATTTACAGCAACGAATGATTTGCCTTCCCCGGCAACTTCAGAGGTAATACAAATGATCTTGCTTTGCTTATCGCCAGCCAAAAAGTTGAGATTAGTACGAACCGACCTAACCGACTCTGCAAAGATGGATTTGGGTTTGCTTATGGCTAGAATTTGAGAGCTGTCTTCATCTATATGTTCTGGGAATTTTCTAATTACACCAATGATTGGAATAGTGGTTAAGCTTTCAATGGTCTCTTTGTCGTAGATGTATGGGTTCAGGATCCTGATCAGGATGATGAGGCCCAAGCCAACAGCTATACCGAAAATAATTGCCGACCTGTGTATATCGTGCTCGTTTGGCGCCACCGGCGAATTGTTAGGTTGCGCCTGTTCCAAAATGGTTGCACCAGGCAAAATACCTGCCCTGCTGATTTGCGCTTCAAGGTTTTTTTCTGATAAAAATGAGTAAACCTTATCGTTGACATCAAAATCGCGCTTAAGCCTGATTATCTCACGTTCATGAACAGGCATAACCGATATTTGCTGATTAACTACGGCCAGTTGCGAATCTAAGTAAGCTAGTTTTTTTTTAAGGTTGGCACTTGTGTAACCTAAACTGTTAAGTGCCGAATTTTTGAGCTGTATAACCAGGCGGTTAATGTCCTGAACTTGCTGTGAATTTGGCGTATAGGTTTTAAGGAGTTCATTACGCTGATTTAATAGTGCGTCAAGGCTCGTTACCAATTTGCCAAGAGATGGATCCATCTCTGCACCACCGGCATCAAAGTTTAGGGTGATACTGTTTTTTTCTTTGGCGATCTGTTGTTGCAGATCGTTAACAGCCAATATTTGAACTTTAATGATAGATTGCTGCGCTTCCAGATCTTTCCCTTTATTCAGGGCAGCGTCTGCAGAAGCACTTACCTCCATCAGCTTATTTTTTTGCTTGAAGGTTTGAATAGATTGTTCTGAACCTTTCACTTCTGACGACAAGTATTTTAGCTGCTCATCAATAAAATTGATCATCTGCGTAGCCGATTGCGTTTTGCGGGCACGGTCATACACCAGGTATTCCTTCATGATGTAGTTCAGTACATCCGCAGCAAACTTGGGGTTTGCATCCGTCATCTGTAATGCTAAAATATTCGAGTTTTTGGCTGTTTCTGAAGCGCGTAACCCTCCGCGAACGCGACCGATAAAATCTTCCGGACGGTTAAATTTGAAAAGGAAAACGGCATTCTTATTTATCCCGTGCGCGCCTTTAATGGTAAACGTTGTAGACGCAATATTGACCGGATTGTTAAAAAGATAATTTTTTGAAACCTCTTTTCCTCCCAAATTATAAGTGAGGTTAAAATGATCGTTACTAATCGCCTGAAACTTTATTAGATCATGATAGTAATTCAACGTATCAAACTGAACAATCTGGATATCCAGTGGTTTGGCGGGATAAAGCTCACTTGTGCGTACACGTCCTTCCACGTAAAAACTAATTGGATAGTCAAGATCCTTAATAGCCTTTAATATAACAGCGTTGCTTTGTAAAACAGATGTTTCGCTTTGGATGCGAGATACCCCTCTTTCAGTGCCAGAAACAATGTTGGAAAGGTCGGTTATTTCAGATTTCTTATCCTCCAGTTTCATTGAACCGGATGTAGCGTAAATTTTTGGTGTATACCATAGGTACACGTTAGACGCGATCATGAATGCAGCCAAAGAACCGATGATCCAATACCAGCGGCTAATCAGTATTTTCCCGATCTTGAAATAGTCAATTTCCTGATTGGGCAGCTTTTGTTGAATATGATCCGTTTCTTGCATATTACAGCCTGGACAAGTTAAATATAAGCAAGGCAGTGTTAATTAGTAATAACGCAGGCTGGGCTACAGTTGTTACATTTTGGATGTTATCATTTCGTACGGCCCGTTTATTTTGCGCTATATAAATAATGTCCCCGTTTTGCAATACAGCCCGGGGGTCGGATATGGAGCTTATTTTGCTCAAATCTATTTCAGTGACAGTTTTTACTTTGTCACCGCGGATGATCTTGATATTCTTTTCGTTTGCTGATGGTGTTAATCCACCGGCCTGGCCTATTAACTCAACAAGTGTTGTATTGTCTTTTAGCAAAGGGAAATTGCCGGGCGATTTTGCTTCGCCCAAAAGGGTAACCTTCAGATTAATCACCTTGATCTCAAAAACCGGATTAACCAGTACACTTTTACGGTAAAGGTCTTCAATCAACTTTGTGGCCTGTATCCGGGTTAAGTCTGCCACTTTAATGTGTCCTATCTCGGGCAAGGCAACAGTTCCATCTTCCTCTACCTGATAAATTTGGCCTTGCGACGTTACTGGCGTATTGCTTGCAGGCGTTAAAATATTTGTTGCAGGGTCTGCTAAAAACTTTGCGCTTTGCAGGTTACGTATCTGCAACTGATCCAGCGGATGGATACGGTAGCTGCCCAAACTTGAGTTGCCGTTTTGTGCTGACGTGTCATTAATAGGGGCGGGGGTATTTTGAAAAAGCAATTGGTTTTGCTTGTACGAGCACGAACTTATAAGGGCAAAAATACTTACAATGCAAAAAATATATACAGCACGCATACTTAGGTTTGCCGCTTAATGTAACCATTTGATTAGGCGGCGAATTCAAAATTACATAATTTGCAGCTAAATAACCGTATTTTTCCACCGTGCCTGTTTTAAAAATATCCGTAATTACTGTTTGCTTTAACGCCAGGGCAACTATTACAGCCTGTGTAGAATCAGTTATTGCACAAACGCACCCTAACATCGAGTATATCATTGTAGACGGTGTTTCTACAGATGGTACTCTGGATATTATAAACAGTTTTGGTAATAAAGTAACTAAACTGATAAGCGAGCCTGACCGGGGGATTTATGACGCCATAAACAAGGGTTTAGCAATTGCAACCGGCGACGTTATAGGAACGCTTAATGCCGACGACCGATATGCCGATTTTTACGTACTTAGTAAAGTAGCCGGTGCTTTTACAGAGCCGGCAACCGACATTTTATATGGCGATCTGGATTACGTAGATCACAACAATAAAGTGAAACGTTTGTGGCGGTCGGGAAATTTTAAGCCGGGGATGTTTAACAGAGGATGGATGCCGCCCCATCCCACTTTTTATTGCCGAAAGCAACTGTTTGATCGTTTGGGGGGCTACAGTCTGAATTATGGTACGGCGGCAGATTATGAACTGATGGTGCGGTTTATACACAGAAACAATATCAACGCCTATTATTTGCAGCATGTTATGGTTAAAATGATGATGGGTGGTGTAAGTAACAGGTCATTACTTAACAGGGGAAAAGCGCTATATAATGATTTCAGGGCAATGTATAATAACCATGTTATTTTCCCTCCGCTTGCCTTGATATTGAAGCCTTTAAGAAAGTTGAAGCAATTTTTTTAATCCGGGCTTTAAATCTTATCTTTGTAAGCACCATTAGAAATGAGCCCTAACGTTTTATAGAGATGCACGAGTATTTAGATACATACTATTTTATCTACTATATATTTATAGTAATGTTCTCTGTGCTGATAACGTTGCTTTCCATCCCATCTATACTTCATGTCGCCCGTACCCGCCACTTATACGATGATGTTGGCCATTTTCGTAAGCAGCATGATCATGGTATACCTCGTTTAGGTGGCGTTGCCATATTTGTAAGTTTTATCATCACTATTCTTCTGTTTAGTATGATTGATAAGAATTTACCCATAAGCTATCTGCTTGCGGCGACTATCATTCTTTTTATCATGGGGGTTAAGGATGATCTGTCGGGTGTAAATTCAAGTACAAAATTTTTAATACAATTTGTGGTAGCTACGATTCTGGTTACGCTTGGACAGATCCGTTTTACCAGCATGTATGGCGTACTGGGTATTTATGATCTTTCTTATGTAATAAGTGCTGTGGTGTCCATCCTTTTCATTATGTTGCTCATTAATGCATTTAACCTGATAGATGGGATAGATGGCCTTGCCGGTACTACAGGAATTATTGTAAACGGCACCTTTGCTGCGCTATTCATCTATGTAAAACATTACGAACTGGCAGCTATCGCGTTAGCAATGGTTGGGGCCATAGTCGGGTTTTTGCGTTATAATCTAACACCGGCTAAAATATTTATGGGCGATGCTGGTTCACTGCTAATCGGCTTGATCTCTGCCATATTAGCCATTAAATTTATCGAAGTAAATAAATTTACCTCATTGAAGACGCCTGAAGTTTTTTCGGCGCCGGCGTTGGCTTTTGCAATATTAATTGGGCCTATTTTTGATACTTTGCGCGTTTTTATCTTACGTATCATTAAAGGTGTTTCACCTTTTACTGCAGATCGAAACCATGTACATCACCGGGTTTTAAGGATGGGTTTTACTCATATGCAGGCTACACTTTTACTGGCTGCTGCAAATGTCATTTCAATTGTGGTAGCGTTATTATTTGCGCCGCTGGGCAACCTCATAATTATATCCATAGTATTCGCTGCTTCTTTGCTATTTAACTGGGCCATTACTGTAGTGATCAGAACGCGTGAACGGGAAAGCTTCGCCCTTCGCAATCTTTTTGCCTAAACAGTATTGCTCTCCAAGTTATGAATGTTATGATTGGGATCGTTAACCTTTTGTACATCAAAATCTCGCGTTAGTATTTCATGCAAAATTTTCAACCAAATAAGCAGGCAGGGCAACGATTTCAGTTTGTAAGGTACAATGTATTCCATCCTCACACTTCTCGGAAAAAGGTCTGAAGGTGAAAAGCTGGTTACAATTATAGCAAACACCAATAGCCCGATTTCTAAAATACTAATCGGCCGGTTTAAATTCATAAACCAGATTGCTACCCCCGCAAAGGCAATAATATAGGTTGAGGATTCGGCAGAACTGCTAAATATCACAGTGAAGATCAGTACTGATGACAACATCAGTAATTGATACTGCAGGGAGTTGAAATACTTAACCCGACTATATGATAAAATAAAGAGCAGCAGTGCCGGCGAAATTATGTAAATATTTTTCAGGCCTTCGACATGAAAAACCGTCCTAATCATTCCCATAACAGATATATCCTGCAGAAAAGAAGATTGGTTAACATTGTTTTTGGCCACCAGGTCTATGTACCAGTCATGATAGGTTTGAACAATAAAAGCAGGCGATGATATGGCCATAGGCAGGAAAAACAATAAAACCGACCAAAACGCCAGTCCAGCCAGCAGTTTAAGTTTGTTATCTGAGAATAAGAAGAATGCCAAGCCCACTATCCCATATAATTTAATAAGGGTACCCAGTGCTATCAGGAGTGCTGCCCAAAAATCCCGCTGCTTTTTGATGAGGCTAAAACTCAATAATATAAATGCTGCAATCATTGCATTGCTCTGCACATTGGCAGACGCGGTCATCAATTCATGAGCACAAATCAATAGTACAGGCAAGTATACATCTTTTTTAAAAGGCAATGATCTGACAGCTTTATACAAAATAAAAGCGTTAAAAAATACCCATAGTAATACTCCTAAGCTTTCCGGGAGTAATGCAAATGGCGCAATTAACAACGAAAAAGCAGGGCCGTAATGGTTAAGGTCATCATAATGTTGCGGCTGGGGCGCATATAAATTATGCTGATGAATAGTATTTAAAAAGTTGTACCGGAAGATGGTAAAGTTGTTAAACGTTTGATGGGTGATGATTCCTTTTAAAACAACAAAGAGGCTTAGTCCAAACCATAGAAATAAAATCAAAGGCTTGTTATAAGCCGGTCGCGATAACTTCTGCATTAATTAGGGGCATTGTAACGCTAAAGTTACAATAATTAAAGTGGATGCTTAATAAATGAGGATGTTTTTGCAACAAATTTGAAGCTTATTTGCATTAAATCTTTTACGGCACCTTAAGTGCATAATTCTTCACCAATGAAAAATTTACTACTTCTAGTCGGATTGTTATTTGTGATTACTAAAGCCAACGCTCAGCAGAACGATTGGAAATCGGTTGGCAAATTTCTGTCTCGCGATTCCATTACCAGAAAGGAATATACTTTATTGTTCATTAACCAGGATAGCACTTTTGCCGTAAAGGGCGCGGCGGTTAAGCAGCGAATGATAGATGCCTTTTTCAAAGTTTACCGGAGGAAGCTAAGGCCTTCAATAAACATACACTTAAGAAGGTTACTTTTATCATCGACCCTAACTATAAAGGTGTTACTGCAACTGCCGACGGTACGGTTAGATACAGCCCAACGTGGATGCTAAAGCAGCCTACTGATTTGGATGTTGTAACTCATGAGGTAATGCATATTGTTCAGGATTATGGCGATGGTGCCGGGCCGGGATGGCTAACCGAAGGCATTGCTGATTATGTGCGATATGATTATGGCGTAGACAACGCTACTGCTAAATGGGCACTGCCCGCTTTAAAGCCAACGCATAATTATGATAACGCTTACCGTATTACTGCGCGCTTTTTAATTTGGGTTGAAAAGGGCAAAAAGGGCACGGTTCAAAAGTTAGATAGCCAACTGCGCAGCCATACTTACACGGCTGATAGCTGGAAAAAACTAACCGGCAAAACGGTCGACGAACTGTGGGCGGCCTATGTGGCTTCAGAACCTAAAGTCTAATAATTAATTAGTTACAACAGCCGTTTTGTGAAAACAAAGCGGCTGTTTTTATTCCAGAAACAATGTTTACACATAATTATAAATGGCTCATTATATGTAGATTGTTGTTTTAGCAACTAAAGTTTGGCAATGTACGTAACCGTAACAATTATGTATTGATGTGTTAATAATTTGCTAATTAAAATTTCTTTGCTGATATTTCATTTTAATTTAACTTTTACCCAAAAACGAGCTTCTATGAAGAAAACTTTACTTCTATTTCTTCTTCTGGTTAACTGTTGTGCTATGCAGCTGCTGGCGCAAACAAGAACGGTTACCGGAACAGTCATCTCTGCCGACGATAATCTGGCTTTACCAGGTGTCACCGTAAAAACTAAGGGGGGCACTGCAGCTGTAAGTACCGATGTTAACGGCAAGTATTCTATCAACGCAAGCGTTGGCCAAACATTGGTATTCTCATTTATCAGCAGTACAACTGTCGAGCGGGTGGTAGCGGCCCAAGGCGCTATCAACGTAACCATGCAATCTAGCGTGCGTAGTTTGCAGGAAGCCGTAGTTACAGGTTTTGGTGTCAAGCAAAGCCAGCGCGATCTAACATCGTCGGCGCAGGTGGTTAAAGGGTCTGCCGTACAGGCCACTCACCGCGAAAACTTTGTGACAGCTTTACAAGGCCGTGTTGCGGGTGCTACCATCACCAGCACCAGCGGCCAGCCGGGCGCCTCTGCATCCATTGTATTGCGCGGTATTACATCGATAGGTGCAAGTAATCAACCTTTGTTTGTAGTAGATGGTATTCGTGTAAATAACGATGCATTGAGTCAGAGCGCTTTGTCCTCAAACGGCGATAACCGCCGCCAGGATTTTACCAACCGTATTGCCGATATAAATCCGGATGATATTGAAAATATCACGGTGCTAAAAGGTGCGGATGCTGCCGCTGTTTACGGTTCTGATGCTGCAGGTGGTGCTATTGTTATTACAACCAAAAAAGGTAAAAGTGGTAATGGCGCTGTAACTTATGATAACAACTTCAGTTTTTCAAACGCGTACCGTTTTCCGCAAATTCAAAATACATTTGGGCCTGGCGCGTCGGGCTTTACCACTATCACCGATAGAAGGGCTTTTGGCCCCGCATACGCTCCGGGCACACCAACCTATGATAACGTCAGGAATGTTTTTCAAACAGGCTTTACTCAGGAGCATAATCTATCTTTAGAGGGTGGTGACTCAGTTGCTACTTATCGTATATCGAGTGAATATCGCCACACGGGTGGTGTGTTGCCGGTTGCCTATAATGATAAGATCTCGTTGCGTTTTTCGGGTTCAGCAAAGCTGTCACCTAAATTAACCAGCAGCGCCAGCTTTAACTATTTTAACATCGATAACCGTAAGCTTAATAAAGGTAACTCGGGTACTTACATTAATGCTTTGGCTTGGCCAACTAATGACGATGTGCGTGTTTACCTGAACCCTGACGGTAGCAGACGAACATTGCTGCCGGCAAGTCTGGCCAACGTGGTAAGTGACGTGACCATCGATTTTGACAATCCATTATTTGATGCAAACAAAAACATTAGCCGTGATAAAACCAATCGTATTGTCGGCAATATTGATCTTTCTTATGATCCGGCTAAATGGATAAATTTAAGAGCACTGGTAGGGGTTGACTACTATACAACTTTAGGTAACAACCTGGTTAGCCAGTATAGTTCGTCTTATCAAAACTCACCGTTAAATAGTTTTGCTTCCACAAATGGCCTGTTTACAGGCGGTATTATTGATAATTACAATGATAATAACTTACTGATAAATGGGTCATTCTTTGCAACCTTAAAAAAGAATTTTGGCAATTTTCGCACAACACTCGCTTTAGGTACCGAAATCTTCGACAACCGTGATATTATTAATGGTCAATATGGCGAACGTTTCCTTCAACCCGATTTTAATACTATCAACAATACTACGCCAACTACCCAGCGAAATTCGAGCAACTTTTTTGAAACCCGCCGGATTGCACAGATAGCGAGATTAAGCGTGGTTTATAATGAAATGTTCACTTTTAACGCTACTGGTCGTAATGATTATTCATCGCGCCTGGGTGGCACAAACAATACCAGCTACTTTTACCCCTCAGCTGGTGCCGGATTCATATTTACCGAGCTGCCGGGATTAAAGGATAACAATGTATTGTCTTACGGTAAGATCAGGTTTTCATATGCGGGGGTTGGTAAAGATCCATTCTCTCCTTACAAAATTAAGTCGAGTGTGATACAGCAGGCTACCACAGGTGGCGGTTTTGCATATGATGTTACGGGTAACAACCCAAATTTAAGGCCCGAAAAAGATTACCAGATGGACATTGGTGCCGACTTGCAATTCTTTAAAGGCCGTTTAGGTATGGAATTCAGTTTGTACCAGTATCGCGCAACAGATCAGATCTTTGATCCGCGTATCAGCTATGCATCAGGTTATGTGTTGGAGTTGGTTAACGGCGGAGAGATTAGGAACCGAGGCATCGAGGCACAGATTACGGGCATACCTGTAAAAAACGCAAATTTTAACTGGAACACTTTTGTAAACTTTACGCTAAATCGCGGAAAGGTGCTAAACCTCGGTGATCTGCCTGAATACTACAATTCAGATACTTGGTTATACGCTAACGCCCGCGCCAGTTTATTCCCGGGCAGCAGCTTAACTAACATTGCTACTTATAGCTATGCGCGGAACAACGCTGGTCAAATATTGGTTGATCCAACCAGTGGTTTGCCTATATCTAACAGCACCTTTATTACTACCGGCGACCGTCAGCCTAAATTTACAATAGGGTTTGGTAACAGCTTCACTTATAAATCACTAAACTTATCTTTCCTTTTGGATATTCGTAAGGGTGGCGATGTGTTTAACGGTAACGAGTTGTTTTTAACCCGTTATGGTTTAAGTGCACGCACTACCGACAGGTTGCAACCACGAATAATCCAGGGTGTGTTGAAAGATGGTAACGAAAACTCCGCTACACCAACTGTTAATACTATCCAGGTAACACCTTATTATCAAAATACTTATTACACATCAGCAATTGAGTCTGACTTTGTGGAGCATAATATTAACTGGCTGCGAATGCGCGATATTACGTTAAGTTACAATGTACCGCAAAGCGTTATCAATCGCCAAAAGGTATTTAAAGGAGCAAGCATTTTTGCTACTGCCACCGAGGTGTTCCTGATTACCAATTATACGGGTGCTGATCCGGACGTTAATGGAAACAATGCGTCGACACGCGGCTCGGGGGCTGCGGGTTTTGACTATGGTACCATTGCCAGTCCGCGTACGGTGTCTATAGGTTTAAGAGTTAAATTATAAGCATAACAACCCATGAAAAAAACAATATATGCAATTACTGCTATGCTTACTTTGAGCTTTGCAAGCAGTTGTAAAAAATACATCGATATAAATACCAATCCTAATGCGCCTACAGCTGTAGATGCCAGTACTTTATTGCCGCCAATGCTGGCCGGCATGACTCGTGGTAATTGGTTCGATAGCCGTTATATTGGTCAATATGCCCAAATTTGGGGGTCATCATCTGCTAATAATGTTTGGGACCAGGAGGGCTACGTGCCGGGGAGTGACAATGGTGGAGAAATGTGGCGCACAGTATATTTTAGCATTGGGCAAAATGCAATACTTGGTTTACAGGATGCTATGGCTACCAAAAAATATGATTATGTTGGTGTGATATGGGCAATACGTGCCTGGGGCTGGCAAAATGGGGCCGACTTATACAACAATATGATTGTTAAAGAGGCTTACGACCCAACCAAGCTAACCTTTGATTATGACAGTCCTGATGTAGTTTACGCCGAAGTAGTAAAAGATTGCCAAATAGCGCTCAACTATTTAAACCTGGCCATTAAAACTGATAATCTTACTATATCCCCAACATTAGCCAAAGGCGACTACATGTATGCAGGTGACCGTGAAAGATGGAAGAAGTTTGTATATGCCATATTAGCCCAAAACGCTCTGCATTTAAGCAACAAAGCTACTTTTAATGCCGATAACGTTAGAAAGTATGTGGATAGCTCATTTACAAAAAATGATGAAAACGCGACCATTCAAAACACTGGTTCACAATCGGGTGATTCTAATTTTTGGGGACCTACAAGGGTAAACCTGCCAAGTTTCCGCCAATCAGATTATATGGTCAAGCTATTAGACGGCCGGATTTTTACAGGGTCGTCAACGCAAAATACTACTATCGACCCGCGCTTGCCGTTATTATTAGCGGCGAGTAAAGATGGCGTTTATCGTGGCGTAGTTGCACCGTTAGGTGACCCAAATTCGGCAGATGCCAACACTTTGATACCAAATATGGCGGGTGCTAAATCTGATATATCGTCGCCAGGGGCAGGGACTCAGAAATATATCTTCAACGACAACTCACGCGGGGTATTAATGACCTATGCCGAAACTCAATTTTTTGCTGCTGAAGCTATGTTCAAAAAAGGTGATAAAACTGCTGCTTACAATTATTATAAAAACGCCGTTACCGCCAGTTTAGATTTTGCAAGCAACCCGCCAGTAGGTACCGCGGTTGTCGGGCCGCAAAACTATATACTACCTGCTGCTAAAACGGCTTACTTATCAGGCCCATGCGTAAAACAAAGTGCAGCGACATTGCAACTAAGCGATATCTTACAGCAAAAGTTTATCTCGTTATTTGTTTGGGGCGCGCCTGAGGCTTGGAGCGATATGCGTAGATATCAGTATGATACCAATATCTTTCAGGGTTATGTAAAGCCTGCAAATATTTATCCGGATAATGCCGGAAAGCAGGTTTACCTGTTAAGGCCGAGGTATAACTCCGAATACATTTGGAACATACCTGCTTTAAAAAGTATTGGTGCTACCAATGCAGATTACCATACCACTAAACCATGGTTTATTTTACCATAAGCAATTAACAAACATGAAAAAAATAACATTCATTGCTTGCGGTCTGCTGATGATCATGGCAGGCTGTACAAAAAATAATATAACACAACTAGGCGATGTAGTAAGTGGCGCTCAAATAAAATTGATACATGTTGCACCTGGTGTGCCCGCTCTTGATGGCTTTATCAACGGGGCCAAGGTAACACCTAACGCACTGGTTTCGGTAACGGATAATGGGTTGCCTATATCTATCAATACCGGTTACGTTTACACAGGTGTTTTCCCGGGCAGTAACTACAGTAACATAGCATCTGGCAACACCACTATTAAAATACAGGCTTCATCGCCGGTGCCGGTGTTAAAAAGCGCGCAAACGGTTGCTGCAGGTGCTACAATTAGTACGCTTACCCAGGCTACTGCAGATGGCACTTCATACTCTGTGTTCACTATTGGGTTGCCCGGTGGTACCACCAACGGCTTAACCAGCAAAATAGTTGAAGATAAATTCCCTGCTGCCGAAAAGAACAAAGCGTATGTACGTTTTGCCAACATGGTGCCTAACGGTGGTGCTTACGACCTTGTAGGTACTTACACACCTACAGGTGGCGCTGCAACTACCAAAACTATATCTACAGGTACAACATACAGCAACCTTACCGATTTCATTGCTGTTGATGTGAACCCTGCCAGTACAACCGGCTACATTTTCCAGATGAAAGCAGCCGGTACTGCTACCAACTTCGGTACTGCGCTTGGAAGTGCAACAACGCCCACCCAGTTAACACCTGGCAGGTATTACACCGTTATAGGCCGTGGGCTGGCTTCCAACTATAACGTGCCGGGTACTGCTATAGTGTTGCGATCGACAGCACGCCCTACAGTACCGGCATCTACCGAACCTGAAATTTATTTCAACCCGGCTGGGCTTGTTCTTTATACAAACAAGTAAGCTTCACTTAATAATTTAGATCCCCAGCAGGCATAGCCTGCTGGGGATCTTTTTTTCGACTGCTTTTTAAACATTTGGGCCGTTTTGCAGTTGTGAAAATATATTTGCCTGGTCACATATGAACGGTTTTGTAGTTATTTTTGGCGATGCTATCAAGAACTTTTGGGACGAACGTTTGCCTGCCGAAAGTGTAAAAAAATTAATGGCTGATGTATTGCTTTATGCAAACGCTAACAGTGAAACCTTCCTTTCTGAATTACAGCAAATTCAATTCAGCACCGACTTGCAGCCGCTTCCCATTGTGTTTGAAGCGTTGTCCCATGATACAGACAGGTGGGGCAGCTTTTATGTAGAGATGCTGGAGACGATACTTACCCGCACCAAACAATCAAACAAACCGCAGGAGATTATAGATCATTTGATAGAATATGTTTTTATAGAAAAACAGCAAAAGCCATTTGTGCAGCAAATAGCTGCCCGCCTGCACAAAGAGTTATTTTCCGATAATCTATATACAAAAAGCGCGGCTATATCCATGCTGCCTAATTATCTTAAAAATCCGGTAGTAAAAGATAAAGGGTTGATAGCCCGCAATATCCAGACTAAACTGGTCAACCCGAAGTGGCGCATCAGGTATACGGCATATATATCGTTAAAGCCGCATGGACTGTTGCCTAAGGGTTACAAACTCCCTTTTGTTGATGCCCTTTTCCGCATAATTTATGGTCGGCCTTTCACCATGTAATTGTCATTAAACGTCCTTTTTAGGTTTGAGCAGCAGCTAAAAGCTAAACACCTGCAAAAGTTGCAACTAAACGTTGGCACACCACGTATGCAGTTCAGTGGAATACCCCAGAACAGATTTGGAAAAATATAGCGTAGAGCGTTTTTTTGAATTAACCCCCGATTTACTTTGCATCGCTGGGTACGATGGCTATTTTAAAAAGATCAATCCTGCGGTTTCAGAATTACTTGGTTACAGTAACGAAGAACTTTACTCCCGCCCGATCAGCAGTTTTATTTTTTTTGAAGACCGGGAATTAACGGCCCGCCACCGCGAAAATTTAACAAAGGATATTCCCTTATTAAATTATGAAAACCGGTATGTAAAAAATAACGGTGAGATCGTTTGGCTGTCCTGGACGTCGATGCCTGTTGAAGCTGAACAAACCATATATGCTATAGCCAAGAACATTACCTATAAAAAAAAGATAGAAGAAGACCGTATCAAGCTGATTGAAAACTTAACGCGAATAAATAAAGACCAAAGGCAGGCCAGTTACATCACCTCGCACGATCTGCGCTCGCCGGTAAATAACTTGTTAACGGTGTTTAAGATGATGGATACTTCAAAGGTTCACGATGCGCAAACACGGGAGTTTATCGATATCTTAAAATCGGCCACAGAGAGTTTGAAAGATACCCTTAATAGCTATGTAGACGCATTTAGTACAAACGATGGGCTTGATGTGCATATCGGCGAACTTGAACTGGAAAAGTGCCTTAAGTTTGTACTGCATTCTTTAAGTGCACTGGTGAAGGAATCGCAGGCAGTTATCGAGATTGACTTTTCGGCGTTTGGGACTATTTTTTTTAATAAGGCTTATTTGGAGAGCATCTTTTTAAACCTCATCTCTAATTCGATTAAGTATAGCCGCCCGGGTGTTGCACCCGTTATCAGTATTTATTCAACTATTGAAAAGGGCATTAAACAGTTAGTATTTAAAGACAATGGGGTAGGCTTCGACATGGATAAAGTAAAGGGCAAACTCTTTGGCTTTAATCAAAAATTTAATAATAACCCCGATAGTAAAGGCGTAGGGCTCTATTTGGTTTACAATCACATTACCAGTCTGGGCGGTCACATTGCCTTGGCCAGCGCCCCCGGGCAGGGGAGTACTTTTACCATATCGTTCAAAGATTAAATTACCACTCAAGACAGTTTATCTATAGCCCTGGCAATTATTTCTACCGCCTGTTCTATCTCCTGTGCGTTTAAAGATGCAAAGCCTAGGCGCATATAAGGCGGTTGGCTGGTAGCGTTATAAAAGTAATCACCGCAATCCGTAATAGTTAGGCCCATTCCTTCCGTTTTGTCTGCAAGTTCGGTTGGGTTGATGCCGGTAAGCAGTTTTATCCATATTGCAAAGCCTCCGTCTGGGATCTTAAAACTAACCTTATCTCCTAACTTTTCGTGTAGCAGGCGGCAAAATATATCCCGCCGTTCATGATATATCTTATTGGCCTTTTTAAGGTGACGGCCTATGTCGCCGTTTTTGAGCAGGTTAGCAACAGCTTCTTCTAAAAGCTGTTCACCTTGCCGATCAATCAACCGGCGTAAGCGGGTAGCCTGGGTGATCAGGTTTTTAGGAGCGATCATAAAACCTATCCGAATTCCTGGCGCAATTGTTTTGCAAAATGAGCCTACATAAACTACACTGCCATAATAATCGGCGCTGGCAAGCGGCAAAATTGGCGTGCTGCTATAGTGAAAATCGTAATCGTAGTCATCCTCAATGATGGCGAAACGATATTTTTTAGCGAGTTCCAATAATTGCATCCTCCTGTCTGAGCTCAGGGTAACTGTTGTAGGCTGATGATGATGGGGAATCACAAATAACAGTTTTACCTTTTTTCTTTTACAAATCTCTTCTACGGCATCAATATCCATACCCTGTTCGTCTACAGGTACTAGTTCCAGTTTGGCGCCAGCATGTTCAAATATTTCATTAGCACCTGCGTAACCTGGGTCGCCCGCAATTACGATGTCGTTTTTAGACAATAGCACCTGCGCCGCCAGATAGATGGCCATTTGCGCACCCTTAGTTATTAATATATCATTGGCGGTAACTTGCAATCCCCTGCTTTCGCCCAGGAAACGGGCCAGTTCCGTCCGGAGGTTAAGTGAGCCCTGTTCTGGGCCGTACTTTAAATATTTGTGGGTAAAATGATGCCCCGCAAACCTTCTGTATTCTCTTACCATTAATTCAATAGGTGCCAGGCGGGTATCTGGCATACCTGTATTGATGTGCAGATTTTGACCTGCTATTTCTTTAAAGAAATCTGCGGGCGGTACTCGGTTTTCGTCTATCTCAAAATATGTTTTCTCAGGATAACCATCTAATCGTACAGTGGTGGGTATTGGTCGCGATGAAACATCGGGCAGGTTTGCCGCTACAAAGATCCCTTTACGCGGAAAAACATCAACCCAGCTTTGGGCATACAATTCATCATATGCAGCTACCACGGTGTTGCGGTGCACATTAAGCGCTACCGCCAACATCCTGCTGCTAGGCAATGGCGTTGCAGGTTTAAGTTTTCCTTGTTGGATGTGGCCGATTATGCCATTTGCTATCTGTAAATAAACAGGCGAATAATGGGTTTTATCAATGTCGAGAAGGCCGAGTGTAAATTGCATGTTGGACTACTTTGTTTAATGTTTCTGGACTACGAGCATAGGCCAGTAAAACTATAGATTTACATTAATAAAATTTAATAACAGCTGTAATAAATAGCGTCAATGAAAACCCACATTCAGCAAAAAGCCCCTGCATTATTAGTTGTACTTGCATTTGCAACCGTTTACGTTGTGTGGGGTTCCACATATTTTTTTATCCAGGTTGCGATCAACGGCTTCCCGCCTATGTTAATGGGAGCGTTAAGGTTTATTGTAGCCGGGTTACTGATGCTCACCTGGTGTTACTTTAAAGGTGATAAGCTTTGGATTACAAAAGATGTAATTCATTCTGGTGTTAGCGGCCTGCTAATGCTGGGATTGGGCAATGGAATTGTAATATGGGTAGAACAGGTACTGCCCAGTGCAATGGTAGCCATCATGGTATCGTCCGGCCCGATATGGTTTGTATTACTGGATAAAGCTAACTGGAACATTAACTTTCGCAGTCGGTCTACTATAACCGGGTTGGTAATTGGTTTTGCAGGTGTGATATTGCTTTTTAGCGAGCAACTGAGCAACGCAATGAATGATACCTATAATTCCGCAAAAATATGGGGTGTTGTATTACTGGTTGTTGGGCCGGCATGCTGGTCTGCCGGATCGCTCTATTCCAAATACAATACCAGCAGCAGCCCGGCCAGGCTAAATACTGCCTGGCAAATGATCATTGCAGGGGCCGCATTTATTCCCGCTGCATTTTTGCATAAAGAAGTTGGCGGGTTCGACGTTAGCAAAGTGCCGGCGCAGACTTGGGGTGCAATAGCTTACCTGATAATTTTTGGATCGATAGGCGCATTTACGGCTTACGTTTGGCTGTTGCAGGTGCGGCCTGCAACTCAAGTAAGCACACATGCCTACGTTAACCCGGTAATTGCTGTATTACTTGGGGTTTTGTTCGCCCATGAAAATATCTCAGTTCTGCAAATAGGCGGATTAGTGATTATTCTTTTAAGCGTTTTGCTTATCAATCTTGCTAAATACCGGGAGGATAACAGCCGAAACGGCGGCAACGCCAATACCCAATCTAAAGCCGGTAAGAATTTAAATGTAATTGCATCAAAGACATCCGTTGTTAAACCGTTACGCACTGGGAGCATCTACAAAATACTCAGCATGGTCAAATAGGTTTTCCGCTTATATAGTTTAAGGGTGTAATGCCCTACCGAAAGTTCCGGAGGGCTTTAGTAATAAAGACTTGCCGCTTCAATTTCTTTTTTTGTTTGAGTGGCCGGGTCGGTAATGTAGACTCGCAATGGGGTTTGCCTTACACGGGCACCGGTTGTTATTACCGGCGCGCTGTAAATATACTTGATCTTAATTTTGTGAAAGCCCTTTGATAGCGGCAATACACCTTCACTTTCAGTGATCTTTTCCCCATCAACAAACACCTGCGTATCGGTATAAGATCCTTGTGTGAAATTGTAAGAACCATCTGCAGGAATATTCAGATAGGCATCGTATATCACACCGAAGTTCGGATTGTCTTTTTTTAGTTGCTCAGCGTTTAATTTATCCGTTTGTGCCGAATCTTTTACGGGCACATAATCCAATTGGTCCGGAGATGTAAATTTGTTTCTGATGATTTTATAGGTAAGCCCCTGTTTGCCGGAAGTGTAATTTACCGCCGGGATAGGGCTGCGGTTTACCATTAGCACCCGGGTAGCTATGCTTCTCCTGCCTGACGGCGTAATAACACGGGTTTTAAATTCCCGTTTTTCATTTACAGGAACATTAAATACAATCGGCGATGTGTACTCCAAATCTGTATCTAACGGGTCGCGGCCGTTTAAGGTATAAAAGATGCGCGCACCCGGTATAACCGATTTAGGTGCGTATGTAAACTGCGAACCTATAACCACGGTATCTAAAACGGGCAGGGCGGTAGGTACACGATAGTTGTAATCCATTTTATCCAGCCGGGCAAAATGATTGGCCAGCCTTACCTCTGCAAAATTGTTGTAATCTTTATTTTCAGCTTTGCTCCAGGCAACTTCACTTAAGGCAAAAAGGCGTGGCAGTATCTGGTACTGTAACTTAGCTACTGTGGGCACGTACTCGGTCCATAAATTACCTTGCGTGCCAATTACATATTTGCGCTCGTCAACAGTCAGTTCCGTCGACACCGGATCATAATTATAGGTTTCCTGGAGCACCGCATATCTGCCGAATGATACCGGCTCCTGTGGCGAGCCGCTTTGATAATGATCAAAATAATTGCCGGTTGTCTGCGGCGTCATGATCACGTTATGGTGCTGGCGTGCCGCCGCTATGCCACCGTCTTCGCCTGTCCAACTCATTACAGTAGCGTTTGGCGCGAGGCCGCCCTCCAGTATCTCATCCCAACCGATGATACTGCGCCCTTTAGTATTAATAAGTTTTTCTATCCGTTGGATAAAATAACTCTGAACTGCCTTTTCGTCTTTCAAATTATTCTCTTTCATCAGGTTTTGCACAAAAACCGATTCTTTCCAGGGCTGCTTGTTAGCTTCGTCGCCGCCAATATGAATGTATTTACCTGGGAAAAGATCCATTACCTCGGTCAACACATTCTGCAGAAATGTAAACGTTTCTTCTGTCGGGCAGTATAAGCTATTAATACTTCGTGAAGGATTTTTAGGATCGGCAGGCTCGCAGCGCAGCTCCGGATAGGCGCGTAAAGCAGCATCTGAGTGCGCAGGCATTTCAATTTCCGGAACGATGTTTATAAACCGGTCTGCAGCAAACTTAACTACATCTTTAATTTCTTGTTGCGTGTAGTATCCACCGTACGATTGCCCGTCGGGCCAGTCGCGGTTAGTGCCAAACATGGTTTGCTGTCTAAAGCCTCCAACCTCAGTAAGTTTTGGATATTTTTTAATCTCAATCCGCCAGCCCTGCCCATCTACCAGGTGCCAGTGAAAGTTATTGAGTTTATAAGCGGCCATTAATTCAATTACCTTTTTTACCTGTGGTACCGTAAAAAAATGACGCGATACATCAAGCATCATTCCACGGTAAGCGAACCGGGGAGAATCTTCGATCTCGACACAATGTAACTTTTCTGAACCGGCAACCTCAACCGGGAACAACTGCATTAGCGTTTGTATGCCATAAAACAGCCCTGCATCTTTACCGATGATTGTTATGTTGTGTGGAGTTATACTAAGCTTATAGCCTTCGGCAGGCAGCTTGCCTGCACCTACAGAAGTAATGGTCAGCGTAGTGCCTTTAGTTGTTTTATTTTTAGAATTATATTTAGATATCTTATTATTCAGGTGCCGGTTGTTCAGCAAAAAATCGTGCAGCAGGGCAACGATCTTTCCTTTTGGATTATCAGCTTTAATTTGCGTAAGCTGGCTAAAGGTAAAAGTACCGGGGTGTTTTTGTAAGGATGAAGGGGCAGGGATAACGCCGAGGTAAGGGTCGTCCGGAGAACTTGTTTGGGCGTTACTTTGCACAGTTTGCAACATTAACGCCGCAAGCAAAAAAAATATAATAGAGGTTTTTATGTTACAGATAGTATTCATGATAAGGCAGATACAATTGGTATGACTAATGTAAAGATAATAGCCGCTTGTTTAATATTTGCCGGGTAACAATTAATTGACATACTGTTTATATACATTTGTAACCGTCGATTTATAAACTGAAGGAAATTTTGCATGTACGATATCTGTTGCATTGGGCATATCACGTTAGATAAAGTAGTAACCGCCGGTGGCGTTAAGCACATGGCGGGTGGAACGGCGTTTTACTTTAGTAATGCCGTTACGCATATGCCCGTTAAATACAAACTGGTTACCGCACTCGCAAAAAGTGAAATGAACGAGGTTGCCAAACTAGAGGATATGGGTATTGACGTAAAGGCACTGCCAAGTACCCATTCGGTTTATTTTGAGAATATCTATGCCGAAAATCAGGATCATCGTACCCAGCGGGTTTTACAGAAGGCCGATCCGTTTACCATTGCCGATCTGGAAGATGTGGAAGCTACAATTTATCACTTAGGCGCGCTGCTTGCCGATGATATGTCGACCGATTTGATCAAGGCTTTGTTTAATAAAGGAAATGTATCTGTAGATGCACAGGGTTACCTGCGAGAGGTGGTTGACAATGATGTACATGCCATTGACTGGGCCGATAAACGTGAAGCCCTTAAGTATGTTGATATTCTAAAGGTTAATGAACACGAACTGGAGGTACTTACCGGGTTTGCCGATATACATGAAGGGGCAAAGATTTTGGCAGACTGGGGAGTAAAAGAGGTGGTGATTACCCTGGGTAGTTTAGGATCGGTAATTTATGCGGATGATGTATTTTACGATGTGCCTGCTTACAAACCCAAGGCCGTAGTAGACGCTACGGGCTGCGGCGATACCTACATGGCCGGCTACTTGTATAAGCGCGCAACAGGCTTCGGCATTCAAAACTCCGGCGAATTTGCTGCGGCCATGGCCGGCCTGAAGATAGAAACATCCGGACCGTTCACCGGGACTGCGGAAGATGTGCTGGAAATGTTAAAAAGGTAACTGGGATAATCTCTTTCGATTTTTAGTTTAGAAGGAATGGCTTTAAACCATTCCTTTTTTGTTAGTGAGCTAATGCAGCTTCCTCTGGTATCACCACTTTATTGCTGTCCATCTTTTTTTTCGTTAGGTTGTTGACCCGCATCATTAGTAAAATGCTTACGATTGAGATGCCTACAATTACATAGCCTACTATATTATAATTTAACAAAGGTGTGCCTTTACCTTGCTGCGTCACGATCATCCCTGCTACTGCCGCCGCAATGCCACCTGCAATTTGTTGCAAAGATGAGTTAATGCTCATAAAAGCGCCACGATCGGCTTGCTCAGGTATTGCACTTGTTAAAGCTGATGAAGGAATCATGCGGCTCATGATACCAATCATCATCAGGATGTTTAATGCCATAACAATTAGAAGCGGTGTTACGCCCAGGTTGGTATAAACCACGCACATGATCATCATCCAAACAGAAGCTACTGCGAAAATCTTAAACTTATCTATTTTATCACTTAGCTTACCAATTAGCGGCATGATGACCAAAGAGCTGACGCCCGATACCATAAAAAGCATTGGTAATTGTTGATTGGTTAACCCTAAATTATTAATGGCGAAGGCGCTGCCAAAAGGCATCATCATAAATCCGCCGATTGATAGTAACGCTGTCGAGGCGAAACCAACCCGGTAGTTGCTTTTTGATACCGTGCTCCAGAGATGTTTAAATGCCGATTTGTTATTTTGTAAAGCCAGATGTTGCGTTACCGGCTGCAGCTTTACACTAATTAACAAGGCAATGGCAACGCTTAGGGCGGCAACCATCCAAAATGGCGCTTCCCATCCCCAGGCATTTGCTAAGTAAAGGCCTATTGGTACACCTAATACCTGGCTGCCGCCAAAGCCCATTTGTATGAAGCCCATCACACGGCCCCGTTGTTGCAGGGCAAACAGATCAGTAATAATGGCCATTGATATAGAGCCTATAACACCGCCAAATAAGCCGGTAATAATACGTGCTGCAACCAGTACTTCATAAGTATGTGCCAGCCCGCAAAAAATTGTGCCGCCTATAAAGCCGATGTAAAAGAATAAGAGTAATTTTTTGCGGTCGAATTTATCGGCAAAGCCTGCGGTCAATAATCCGGAGATACCGGCGCTAAAGGCATATGCCGACACCGCAAAACCAAACGCCTGCGGTTTAAGTGACAGGGATTTCATCAGCATATCCCCTAAAGGCGACATTACCATAAAATCAAGTATCACCGTAAATTGGGTGATGGCCAATATAAATATAACAAATTTTTGGTAACCTGTAAAAGGCGCCGGTTGTTGTGCTTGCATTGGGTTAAATTAATTCACAGCAGTTGTAGCCATGTTGATTTAATAATTGAATTATTTGTTGATGTGTTAAGGTATAAGAAACAATTCGGAGCACACAGTCCTCATCTTCTTGATCAATTGTCCACTGCCTTATATCCGGGTTGCAATCCAACACGGCATGCAGGTACAACTTATCCCCGGGGCAATTGATGTTAGTTTTAAACAGTAAGATATGGTCAAAGTTACCTGTCATGCGCTTCATTATTTCTTAATTGCTTTTATCACAAGCTCAAAGGTTTTCCAAAGCACTTCGTCGGTCATTTTAAACGGACGGCCGCCTATGCTCTGGCCTTCGTTATCAAATCGTACCAATGAATAGAGCGGGGCAAACGCAACCGACCAATATGCCTCAAAAGGCATATCTTCTAACTCGCCACGTTTAATAACGTTTTCCATAAACCTACTCATGGTGATCTTAAAATCCTGCAAAAAGCTACCTAAAAACTTTTCCTGGTAGCTCGAGTTGCGTAATTGCTCAAAGAAGGAGTTAAGCATTGGATGCTCAGATATAAATTTATAGCGGTTTTTCCATTGCTGACGTAATCCTTCCTCCAGGCTCATCTCCGGATTAAAATCTTTGATCATGGCATCGCTCATGAGTTTGCCACCTTCGCCGGCAACATTAATGATCAGGTCGTCACGATCTCTATAGTAGATGTATAAAGTAGCGACAGAGATATTACAAGCCCTGGCAAGTTTGTTCATACTAAACCCCTCCAGACCGCTTTTAACGATCATTTCTATCGCTGTCTGTTTAACCAGGTGCTGTTTGTCGGAATTTCTTGTGCGCATTAAATAATCTTATTCAATGCAAATATAAGTGAATATTCATTTAGTTATGATTTTATTATAATATATTATGACTTAACAAATGATTGTAAGCAGATAACTAAAATTTAAATGCAAATAATTAGAAGTAGATTTAAACAAGGACGTAGCTTTTTAGATGTTAAGACAATGGGATCAACAAAATTATTTAATCATAAAAAGCGGTTGAAAAACTGCCGATGGTAAATTAAGCCAGGGTTTCGGCCTTGGTAATTAACCTGTTATATTTAAAGGGAAAAGGAACCAATTTTCGCAATGCTTCATCAACTCTGAGCAGACAGATAAAGTATGGAATAAGATCTTATCAGCGTTTTTCAACTTTAGTTTGCATACCATTAAGTAAGTTTTCTTCGGTATTTTCAGTGCCTTTTTGTTGATCTTTAAATACAGATCCGTTTATGGTTTTTTATAGCAGAAGCTGCATTTGTAACGTTTTAAAATGCCCGCACTGCAATAAGGACTATTGGCGGACCTAATTAGGTGCCTGCTGTTACAATGGCGCTTAATTTAGATGGATTTAGAGTGGTAATAGAATGTTAGTGATCAACGGGTGTTGGCGGTGGTTGTATTTCACCTAAAGACAGCGGTATCAACTTTTTAGTTTTAAGATATGTGATGCTTACGATAAGCAATGTCATGCTTCCGCCGAATATTACCGCAGGTACTGTACCCAACAACCGCGCCGCTGTGCCCGATTCAAATGCGCCGATCTCATTAGAGGAGCCAATAAACATAGAATTAACCGCTGATACCCGCCCGCGCATATGATCGGGTGTGAGCAACTGCATAATGGTTCCTCTGATAATAACACTAATACTGTCGAAAGCCCCTTCGGTAAACAGGAATATAAGCGAAAGATAAAAGCTCTTAGAAAGGCCGAAACAGATAATAGAGAGACCGAACCCGGTAACCGCTATAAGCAAGTTGCGCCAGGGCTTTCCCATAGGCGAGAAGCGGGCCATAGCAAGCATGGTAAGTACTGCCCCTAAGGACGTAGTTGCACGCATTATACCTAAGCCTTCGGCACCCACTTTTAAAATTTCGTTAGCAAAAACGGGTAACAAAGCCACTGCTCCGCCAAAAAATACTGAAAAAAGATCAAGGCTCATGGCACCGATCATCATTTTGTTATGAAAGACAAAGTGGATCCCCTCTGATAAACTCTTCCAGATATTTTCTTTGGGAATGAATACCGGCGGGTAAGACCTGAGCAAATAAACGAGTAGTAACGAGACCGCTAAGAAGATAAGTATTACGACAAAGGTTACCGTAATACCAAAAAATCCATAGATCAAACCACCGGCTGCCGGACCGATAATAGAAGCTATTTGCCAGCTGGAGCTGCTCCAGGTACTGGCGTTAGGGTATATCTCTTTTGGGACGCTCTGCGTGTAAATAACAAAAGTAGCCGGTCCGTAAAATGCCCTGGCGACCCCATTTGCAAATATCATCACATAAATAACAGGCACTACCAAACCGGGATTTATGTAGTTGCCGGCATTTTTCATCGTTACTAAAAACATTACAAAGGATGAAATAAATACCCCGATGAATATCAGCAACAGCATTTTGCGTTTTTCGGACTTGTCGGCAATGTAGCCGCCATAAAGGGCTATACCAACAGCCGGGATAGCTTCGCATAATCCCACTAACCCCAATGCAAACGCACTTTTAGTAAGGTGGTAAATGTAAAAACCAATGATCACCGCCTGCATCTGATAGGCGAAAGTAAAGCAAAAACGCATGCCGACATAAGATCGAAAATCTTTGTATTTTAAGGCTGCAAATGAATCTATCCGGGTTGAACTATCGGTGTCTGCCAAAGTATATATCTTAAGGCCTTATCAGGAAGGCAAATATCAAATTTTATTACGTTTAAAGCTAAAATCCGTGCTGATCGATCAGGTAAATCAATGATGCTATCGATCCAGCACCTAACTCCAGTTCACGTTTGTTTACATTCTCAAACACATCATTTGGCGTGTGGTGAATGTCAAAGTAGCGTTGTGAATCCGGGCGAAAACCAATAAGGACGATTGATGGTAGGGTTTCCTTTAACGGGCCTATATCGGTGCCACCGCCGCCGGCTATCAACCTGTCTGCCTCATAGGGTTCCAATAGTTTTTTCCAGTTTTTATTTACGTCCTTCAAAAACGATGACGACACTCCCTGAAAACTGAACCCGCGCGGCGTATAGCCACCTTCGTCAGTCTCTATCGCTGCTATATGCTCTTCTTTATTAGCGGCAGCAAGTTCGGCGTATTTAGTGCCACCCTTGTGGCCGTTCTCTTCATTCATAAAAAACACCGCTCTAACAGAGTTTTTTGGGCGGTAACCGGTCGACTTGAATATCCGCAGCACTTCTACAGATTGCATTACGCCTGTACCGTCGTCGTGGGCACCTTCGGCAAGGTCCCATGAATCCAGGTGGCCGCCAACGGTGATGAACTTGTTGGGGTTTTGCGTGCCGGTGATCTCGCCGATAACATTATAAGATTTTGCAGCGGGCAGGTGCTGGCAGTTTTGCTTAAAGTAAAATTTGATCAGTGGCAGCTTGCGCATTTTTAGCATAGTGCTCAGTTTATTGGCAGCAATAGTTGATATGGCCGCTGCCGGAATGTTACCGCCCTGTGGATCGTAACCAGTGGTGCCGGTATGTGGATAATCATCTAATGATTCTGTCAACGAGCGTACAATTGCACCTACTGCACCATATTTTGCAGCAGCGGCCGGTCCGGCGAATCGCTGATCGCCGGCGCCACCATAAGCTGCACCTGTTTCGATAAAGCGGGGGTCGAAAGCCCGGTTAAAAAAGACGATCTTACCTTTAATGGCAGCTTCACCCAACGTTTCTAATTCCTTCAGGCTTTGCACTTCTATAACATTGGCCGTAATGCCTTCTTTTGGCGTAGCTACCGACATACCAAGTGCAGCAATAGGTACCGCAATACGGGTTGTACCATCTATGATAAAGCCATGCTCTTTAGCACCGCGTACCCAATGGGGTACCATCACCTCCTGCAGGTAAACCTTATCGAAGCCGTAACCATCCATCAACTTCTTGCTCCACTCTACTGATGTTTGCGCGCCGGCCGATCCGCTTAAACGCGGCCCAATGTTTTTACACAGATACCGAAGGTTTTCATAACACTTACCGTTAACCAGGGCTTCGTCAAAAAACTTGCGTAGCATCAGTGAGTCCTGTGCTTTTGTAGTAATTACTGAAAATAGAATGAGTAATAGAAGTGATGCTTTTTTCATATAAGAATTTTGAGGCAATGCGGAGATAAGGAGCGCTGAGCAAATATAATGTTTGAAGCGGAAATTTCGTGCAATTATCGAAATGCTACACCAGATGAGTCACATTCACTTTTATGTATATAACGGAATTTATTTTGTGTTACGATATTTTGTCCCAACTCAAACCCGCGTTTTTTGCCTGAAAAGCTAAGTTAAGGATCTGGTGTTCGGGTGCAGCAAGTTGAGGGTCTTTATCAAATATTTCAATTACCAGGGTACGCGCTTGCTGCAGTATTTCTTGATCGGTAGCGAGATCGGCAACTTTAAGGTCGAGCACGCCGCTTTGTTGTGTACCTTCAATATTGCCCGGGCCGCGTAACTGCATATCGATCTCGGCAATCTCAAAGCCGTTGTTAGTTTTAACCATTGTATTTAATCGGGTCCGGCCATCGTGGCTGAGCTTTTGACTACTCATTAAAATGCAGAAGGATTGTTCGGCCCCACGGCCAACGCGGCCACGCAATTGGTGCAGCTGTGACAGGCCAAAACGCTCTGCATTTTCAATGATCATTACCGAAGCATTAGGTACGTTCACACCCACCTCGATAACGGTAGTGGCTACCATTATTTGCGTTTCGCCTTTTATAAACCGCTGCATTTCAAAATCCTTTTCGGCAGCCTTAAGCTTTCCGTGCACAATGCTGATGCGATAATCGGGCAGCGGAAACTCTCTTGACATAACCTCGGTACCATCCTGCAGGTTTTTTAAATCCAGCTTTTCACTTTCCTGTATCAACGGGTACACCACGTAAATTTGCCGGCCCTTGGCAATCTCCTGCTTCATAAATCCAAACATGCGCAGACGTTGTGCTTCAAAGTAATGCAGGGTTTCAATGGGCTTGCGGCCGGCGGGCAGTTGATCTATTACGGATACATCTAAGTCGCCATATAAAGTCATGGCTAGGGTACGGGGGATAGGGGTGGCCGTCATCACAAGAATGTGTGGCGGTACGAAATTTTTACGCCATAGCTTGGCGCGCTGTTCTACACCAAAGCGGTGTTGCTCGTCAATAACGACAAGGCCAAGATTTTTATATTGTACCTTATCTTCTATCAATGCGTGGGTACCTATCAAGATTTTCAGACTGCCGTCTTCCAACTTTTCGTGGATCAGCTTACGGGCTCTGTTAGGCACCGATCCGGTAAGCAGCGCAACCTCTATAAAATCATCACCTACCAAACCTTTAATGGTTTGGTAATGCTGGTTAGCTAAAATCTCCGTGGGCGCCATAATGCAGGTTTGAAAGCCATTATCTATAGCGATCAGCATGCTCATAAGCGCCACAACGGTTTTGCCGCTGCCAACATCGCCTTGCAGTAGCCGGTTCATCTGTACGCCCCGCTGCGTATCTAAACGGATCTCTTTTAAAACCCGTTTTTGCGCGTCTGTTAACTCAAACGGAAGCTTATTGGCGTAAAACTCATTGAAGCATGGCCCAACATTACTAAATATATTGCCTTTGAACTTATGGTTGCGGTTTATTTTGCTTTTAAGCAGTTTTAGCTGTAAAAAGAAAAGCTCCTCAAATTTTAAGCGGTACTGCGCCTCTTTAAGCTGGTTGGCATCGTTAGGTAAATGGATGTTGCGGTAACTATCGGCCCGGCCGGAAAGCTTAAACCGGTTAATAATGTAAGCAGGCAGGTTTTCGTGAATGTCTTTAGCGTGCTGCTCTACCAGCCCGGCTATCAGTTTGCTAAGGCCTTTGCTATCCAGTGTAAACTGTTCAAGTTTTTTGGTAGAGTTGTAAGTTGGCTGCAAAGTAAGATTACCTTTTTTAGTTGCAGCGTTTGGCGTATAAAGCTCCATTTCGGGATGTGCCATCTGCGCTTTGCTATTAAAAAAGCCTGGCTTACCAAATATCATATACACCTGTCCTGGCACAAGTGTTTTTTCAACCCATTTAATGCCTTGAAACCATACCAGCTCAATTACCCCGGTATCGTCTTTGGCTTGGGCAACTAATCGTTTAGTGTGTTTTTCGCCAACAATTTCTTTGCTAAGCAGGCGCACCAGCACCTGTACATAAGGCATATCCGGCTGGATATCCTTTATCTTGTAGTAGCGTGTACGATCAATATACTTGTACGGAAAGTGCCGCAGCAAGTCCTCAAAGTTATAAATGCCCAGTTCCTTTTTAAGTACCTCGGCACGTGCAAGGCCTACACCTTTTAAATACTCAATGGGCGTTTGAAACTGGTTGTTCAATTTTAACGGTCAGATCAGGAATTTAAGGCAATAACAGAAATTTCGACGTTTACATTTTTGGGCAGGGCAGATACCTGGACGGTCTCGCGGGCCGGAAAGTTGGCTGTGAAATAAGAACCGTAAACTTCGTTAACCTGATTAAAGGTTTGCATATCTGTTAAAAATAAAGTCGTTTTAATGATCTGGTCAAAGCTACTTCCTGCCTCTGTAAGGATAGCCTTCAGGTTTTCCATCACCTGTACAGCTTCGTCTGTAATGCCTGTGTTGACAATCTCGCCATTTACAGGGTTCATCGGTATTTGGCCTGATACAAACAATAAACCATTTGCATTTACTGCCTGGCTGTAAGGGCCTATGGGCGCGGGAGCGTTATTTGTATTGATGATGGTTTTCATAGGTTGATCGGTTGTAATTATTTTTTTAGGATGTACCAATAGATAAGCTTGTAGATAATGCCGCCCAAAAACATGATGATGGCGATGGCATTGATTATATGCATCACCTTTAAATTAAAGTTTATAGGCCTGTTTGGATCTTTTTTCCTGAAAAAATACATAACACAAATTTATATAAAAAAAGAAAGCCCTCCGAGTTATTCGGAGGGCTTCTTAGAAATATTATCTAATTAATATTATCTTTTTTTGAATGATACACGACGGTTAAGTACGCGACCTTCTTCAGTTGAGTTGTCAGCAATTGGGTTAGTTTCGCCATAACCTTTAACTTTCAATTTAGAAGCAGCAACACCTGAGTTAACTAAGTAAGTTTTTACTGAGTTAGCACGGTCACGTGATAATGACATGTTGTGAGCAGCAGTACCTTCAGATGAAGCGTAACCATCAATCTCAACAGTAGCACCAGATGAACGTAAGTCAGCTGAAGTAGCATCTAAAACTGGGTAAGAAGAAGTTCTTAATACCGAGCTATCGAATTCAAACTGAATGTTTGAGTAAGCAGCACCTGAAGCAGTTGCAGTTGAATCAGCTTTAGGGAATACGATAACGCAACCAGAACCGTCAACAACGCTACCAGCAGGAGTGTTAGGACATTTGTCAAATTGATCAGATACACCGTCACCATCAGAATCTTTCTTAAGATCAGTAACTGCGTTTTCAACGTTAGTTACACGGCCTTTTAAAGCTTCAACTTCCTGACGTAAAGCAGCATCGTACAATTCATCATACATCATAGCAACCGGGTTAACCCAATCAAGGTTAGGTTTGCCAGAACCACCTAAAGTGAACTCTAAACCAGCGTAACCGTAAGAGTATTTATCTTTAGTTGGGAATTGGAATTTGCTACCGTCTAAGTTATCACCATCAATAAAGTTCATGGTATAACCTAAGTTTAATGCAGTTGCATCGCTTAGTTTAAATTTGATACCAGCACCAACCGGGATAACCAATTCTTTAACGTAATGTTTGTCGCCGTTTGGTTGAGCATATTTAACTAAAGCACCACCTGGTGTGAAAGTAACACCTGGGTTGTATATTGCTAAACCTGCACCAGCGTTAACGAAGAAGTTAACAGAGTTTTCGCGACGTAAGAAGTCGATAGTAGCAACGTTAACAATACCGCTTAAAGTAGCTTGGTAAAAATCAGTTTGGAAGCTTGCAACACCACCACGTACACCGTTAGGAGCACCATTGATGCCAACAACATCTTCGTTGCTGCCTTTTAAACGGCCACCACGTGCATCAAGTTGTAAACCGAATGAGTGAGCCAATTGTGACCTTAAAGACAAACCGTATCCGTAAGAGATCTGGTGGTTTGTAAAGTCGTTTGAACCACCGATAGCAACAACTGGTGATGTAACACCGCCATTGATACCAATGCTAAAGGTTTTGTACTGACCTCTGCCGCCAAATACCTTGGCAGTAGTAGTTTCAGAAGACGTTTTCATTGTTGAATCTGTAGTGGTAGTAGTAGTGGTTGTAGTTTGAGCACTAACCATTCCTGCAACCATTAAAGAAGCGAATGATAACGCTGCTGATTTCTTTAATGTAGAATAATTCATAGTTTTAAGATTAAACGATTTAATTGTGATTTTTTTTCAAAATTAGTAATTATGTTTGAAACGATTACCAAACTTTGTTCCAATTTTTATAATACCTAGTACAAACAGTAATTATAAATTGTTTTTGGAAAAACAAAAATCTTCAACATTATGAAATATCTTCCTGTAAATGAGGGATTGTTTACAATTAATAGAAAAAATTTCGTTTCGCGATTAAAAAACAACGCAATTGCTATATTCCACTCCAATGACGAATATCCGCGTAGCGGCGATCAAAACTACCTTTTTAAACAAAATCCCGACTTTTTTTACCTTACAGGGATAGATCAGGAGCAAAGTATACTGGTTTTATACCCTGATTGTCCTAATCAGCAATACAGAGAAGTACTTTTTTTAAGACAAACCAGCGAATTGATCGCCGTTTGGGAGGGTCACAAGTACATTAAGGAAGAAGCGCGCAAGGCATCAGGCATTCAAAGCATATTTTGGTTAAGCGAATATGACAGTATTTTACATGCTATTATCAATTATGCCGATACCATATATATAAACACTAACGAAAATGACCGCTACGCTCACACAGTGCCCTACCGTGATTTGCGGATGTACGAGGCACTGCGCCAGAAATACCCGCTCCATAATTACGAACGATCTGCCCTGATACTACGCGACCTGCGGGTAGTGAAATCAGACATTGAAATTGAACTGACTAAAAAAGCATGCGAAATTACCCGCGATGCCTTTATCCGCGTATTGAAATTTGTACAGCCCGGTGTTGCCGAATACGAAATAGAAGCCGAAATAACACACGAATTTTTAAGGCAGCGTGCAACCGGCCATGCCTACAGCCCTATCATTGCATCCGGTAAAAATGCCAACGTACTGCACTACGTAGATAACAATCAGGTTTGTAACCAAGGTGACGTTATACTTTTTGATTGGGCGGCAGAGTATGCTAATTATAATGCAGATATGAGCCGGTCGATACCGGTGAGTGGCCGCTTCAGCAATCGCCAGCGCGATGTTTACGACGCTGTATTAAGGGTAATGAAGCAATCTATTGCAATGATAGTTGCTGGCACCATCTGGAATGAGTACCATGACGAGGTAGGCAAGATCATGACAGGCGAACTGATCGGTCTTGGTTTACTGGATAAGCACGATGTTGCCAAGCAGGACCCTAAAGCACCGCTTTATAAAAAATACTTTATGCACGGTACATCGCATCACCTGGGTCTGGATGTACATGATTTTGCAAGCCGTTATAAACCATTTGAAGTTGGTAACATCCTTACATGCGAGCCGGGCATTTACATCCCGGAAGAAGGTTTAGGCATCCGTTTAGAAAATAACATCCTGATCACAAAAGAAGGTAATATCGACCTGATGGCAGATATACCTATTGAAGCAGAGCATATTGAGGAAATAATGAATAGTTAAACTGAGCGTTCGAATTCCGAAATAAACCTGTACAAATTAAATCCATCAATTTTTAAAGCTTTGGCAATATCTTGCTGAAGCTTTTTTTTATCGATTACAGCCATCATTTTTTGCTGGATGATATTATAGGCCTTTTGCGTAAGCAGTAATTCTTTACGGTGATTTTTCCATTCGGGACGGGAAATAATAAAACTGGTAACATCAACTATTCCCTCATTTTTTGAAGCCACGGTTTTAAAAACAGGAAGTTCCCCGTCCTTTTGCTGTAAGATTTTTTTGAGGTTATTGATGAACAGGTCGGCACCTTCACGGTCGGCTTTGTTAATGATAAAGGCGTCCGCAATCTCCATCAACCCCGACTTTATATTCTGAATCTCGTCACCCGCTTCCGGCACCAGCATCACAAAGGTAATATCGGCGAGTCCGGCAATTTCTACTTCACTTTGGCCAACACCCACAGTTTCGATAATTACATGATCAAACCCCGAGGCGCGCAGCACATCGGCCATTTCGATGGTTTTTGCAGATAAACCACCCAGCGACCCACGGGTAGCTATCGAGCGGATGAAAACATCCGGGTGGTTAAAATGAGATGACATCCGGATTCTGTCGCCTAATAATGATCCGAAATTAAACGGGGAAGTAGGATCGATAGCTAATACAGCCACCTTGCTGCCTCGCTGCAGCAAATTTTCAATAATGGCATTTACCAGCGTGCTTTTGCCGGCGCCAGGCGGCCCTGTAATACCTATAATAGGTACAAGATTATAGAATGTAAGATTTTTCAGCAGGCTATCTGCACCCTCCAGATTATTCTCAACAACAGTGAGGGCCCGTGCAATCTGACCAAAGTTGATACTACTGCCTGCCATAACTAACCCTAATTATTTGCCGCCCTGCCATTTTACAAATGAATAAATTTATAATAACTTAAGGTAATATAATCTTTATTATTGCAGTTTTAGCTTATATCTGCATCAGCATTACCGAATGCCCTCAAACGCCAAACCATATCATATACTGATAAGCCGTACCGACGCTATTGGCGATGTAGTGCTTACCTTACCTATGGCAGCTTATTTAAAGGAACAATACGCGGGTTGCCGGGTGTCGTTCCTGGGGCGCAACTATACCGCAGCGGTGATAAAGTGTTGCACAGCGGTAGATGCCTTTTTAAGCCTTGATGATATAACCGGATTGCCGCATGCAAGGCAAGCGGCATGGTTAAAGGAAAAGGAAGTAGATGCCATTATCCACGTGTATCCAAACAAGCAAGTTGCAAGGATAGCCCGCCAGGCCGGCATCAAATTACGCATAGGTACCACTAACCGGATACACCATTGGTTTACCTGCAACAAACTGGTGAAACTAAGCCGCAAAAAATCTGAATTACATGAGGCGCAGCTAAACCTGATGCTTTTAAGGCCATTTGGGTTGCGGGGCGTACCATCATTGGCAGATGTTGCCGGGCATTATAAATTTCAAAACAACGATACTTTACCAATTAACCTGGGCAACAATTTAAAACCTGATAAATTCAACCTTATATTACACCCAAAGTCACACGGCAGCGGGATGGAATGGGGCTTGAATAATTTTAAGCAATTAATAGACCAACTGCCCCGTGAAAAGTTCAATATCATCATCAGCGGATCGGATAAGGAGAAAGCGGTGCTCGCCCCGTGGATTGCAACCCTACCTCTATACGTACACGATTTGACAGGCAAAATGTCACTTTCGGAATTTATTTCGTTAATTTTTAAAGCCGACGGGTTAATTGCATCCGGCACCGGGCCTTTACATATTGCTGCAGCATCGGGCATCCGCGCGCTGGGGCTATTCCCATCTTTACGGCCCATCCATCCGGGCAGGTGGGCACCGGTAGGCAAACAAGCTCAATATTTGGAAAGTGGTAACGATACGTTAGATATGATAAATGTTGAGGACGTATTTAAATTGATGAGCAAATGGATATGACTAAGACTCGTATTTTAATTACGTTTGATGCAATGCGCTATCCTAATACCGGCCTGTTCTTTTTCGGTAAGAGCCTGGGCAAGGCGTTAGTAAAAAATAATGGCGGCAGGTTTAATCTTACTTTTTTTTTGTATCCAAATACGACTGAATTTAACGAGGACGATGTTAAAAAAGACTATTTAAAAAAATACCATAAACTTTTTTACATCAACTTTAATAAAATTAATTTATTCCATTTTACTGATCAGATGCCGAGGTTATACCCACAAAAGGTGATCGGAAAAAAAATCATGACCATACATGATATTAATCAACTGCACGAAGATATAAGTACAAAACAGGTAAATAAATATTTGAAGAGGCTTGAAAAATCGATTAAGACTTGTGATAAGCTGGTGACAATTTCTCATTTTGCCGCTAGAGATATTGTTGCTCGTTTTCCGTCGGCAGCCGGCAAACTAAGTGTAATATACAACGGTGCCGACAAACTGACGGTACCGACAGGACACCAGCCAACATATTTACCAAAGTCGTCCTTTTTGTTTACAATTGGTATCTTGTCGGCAAAAAAAAACTTTGAAGTGTTACCCTCCCTGCTTGCCGGTAACAATTACGAGCTAATTATATCAGGAATCAAAACATCCTATGAAGCGTTGATTATAAAGCAAGCACATAAATACGGGTGTGAAAATCGGGTAAAAATAACCGGGACAATCAGTGACGACGACAAGGCCTGGTACTATAAAAATTGCGAAGCCTTTGTTTTTCCGTCGCTGGCTGAAGGATTTGGCCTTCCGATTATAGAAGCTATGCATTTTGGTAAGCCCGTATTTTGCTCAACCTGTACTTCTTTGCCTGAAATTGCAGGCGATGCGGCCTACTACTTTGATAACTTCGACAGCGCAGCTATGCAACGGGTGCTACGAGAAGGCTTAGCCGACTTTAGAGAAAATAACCGGGAGGCAATGGTTATGAACCATGCTGCACAATATAGCTGGGATCAAACTGCACAACAGTATTTGCAGCTTTATCAAAGCTGCCTCACTTAATTGTTGTGCAGCGTTTTAGTGAATTTGGCAATTAGTGTACAAGGGTATGATCAAAAAAAATATACTTAGCAGGCTTTATTTAAAATATACCGATAAGCACGGCTATAATCTATACAAACAACAACTGGTAAATGCCAAATACAGCCGGTTTGAGGCGTCGTTAAAAAGCAATTCACCAATAATCGGCGCGCAAAAGTTTAAGGAGTTTGCCTCTGTCAACCAGTCGATTGATTTTAATCATAGTGGTAGTGCAGGTGACATTATTTATGCGTTAGCCACTTTAAAGCGTATTTGGGAGATCACCTCAGCACCTTTAAACCTGTATCTGAAATTGAACAGGCCATTAACGATATCCCCATATATGGTACACCCATTAGGAAGCGTAATGCTTAATGATAAAATGGTGCAAATGATTATACCGTTGATACAGGCACAGCCTTATATTAATTATTGCAGCGTGAACAATGATGTACAGGTAGATGTCGACCTTGATCTTTTCCGCTCCGGCCTGATACCACAAGACAGAGGGAACATTGCCCGCTGGTGCGGTTACACTACAGGCATAAACCCTAAACTTTATCAAAACTGGTTAACTGTAACGCCCGATGAAACTTATGGTGACCATATCATTATTGCTCGCAGCGAGCGTTACCGTAATAAAATGATCGACTATTCCTTTTTGACGCGTTACAACAAAATAGTATTTATAGGTGTAAAGCAGGAGTTTGCAGATATGCAAAAAGCTATTCCGCATTTGCAATGGATGCAGGTAACCAACTTTTTGCAAATGGCGGAAATTATAGCAGGCTGTAAGTTTTTTATCGGCAACCAATCTTTCCCTTATTCGGTTGCCGAAGCGTTGAAGGTTAAGCGGATATTAGAAGTATGTACAGATGTGATCAATGTTGTGCCTGAGGGTGAGTTTGGTTATGATTTTATGTTCCAGGACCATTTTGAATCGTTAGTGCAGGAGCTCGATAGCGTTCAATAAATATAGTTGGCAGGATTAAACGATACCATATAGTTGTGCGGCACGTTTATAACTTATTTATTAAGCTAACTTTGTACTTCAATATAATAAATGAAAACTTATTTCAGGCTGTTATCTTTTGCTAAACCAATAGAGAAATTCGCCATTCCTTATATCATCTATACTGTACTCTACGTGGTGTTCAGTACGAGTGTAATCGTGCTAATAGGCCCTTTGTTGCAAACACTTTTTCACATCGACCCGGCCGGCACAGCAGCGAGCGTAGTTGATTTAAAAAAACCCGGTACTTTATTGGATATCACAGGCTGGTTTAGATATTACTTAAATTACTTTTTGAAATATTACGACAGGTGGACCGCCCTTAAATTCGTTTGCGCAGTTATAGTTGTATCTGTTATAATAGGCAATTTTTTTAGGTACTTATCGCAACGGGTTATGGAAAACCTACGGGTGCATACCTTGCTAAAACTTCGCAAGGCCGTATTTAATAATGTAATGAATATGCACTTGGGCTACTTTAATAATGAGCGAAAGGGAGATATACTGACTAAGGTAGCATCTGATGTGCAGGTTGTACAATTCTCTGTAACGAGTACGCTTCAGGTTGTTTTTAAAGAGCCTTTTCAGCTGATTGTTTACTTGATAGCGTTGTTTGCTTTCTCAATAAAGCTAACCCTTATATCTTTACTGGTTATACCAATTTCTGGGTTCATAATATCTAAAATTGTTAAGCGGTTAAAGTCACAGGCTATAGCCGGGCAAGAATCATACGGTACGATGATCAGCTACTTGGACGAAGCGCTGTCTGGTATAAGAATAGTGAAGGCTTTTAATGCAACCGAGTTTACAAAAAATCGGTTCAATGAAGAGAACAATAGATATTCCCGCATTACCAGAAGCATTGCCCGCCGGCAGCAGTTGGCATCACCAGTATCCGAAACATTATCAATCATTATGGTTGCCGTTATTTTGTTGTATGGCGGCTACATGATCTTTAACAATACATCAGCTTTAACACCAGGTGATTTTGTCGCTTACATCGCCCTTTTTTCCCAACTGATGCGCCCGGCAAAAGCAATTACCGATTCGTTTAGTAATATTCACTCTGGTATTGCAGCCGGCGAACGGGTACTGGCTTTAATAGACGAAAAACCGTTGATCAAAGATGCGTACGATGCCATTTCTCTGAATGGATTTAATGATACTATCCGTTTTGAGAATGTAACTTTTGCCTACCAGGAAAAGCCTGTTTTGCAAAATGTTAATATTTCCATACCAAAAGGCAAATCAGTAGCATTAGTAGGGCCTTCAGGCGGTGGTAAATCAACCCTGATGGATTTGATCCCCCGGTTTATGGACCCGCAGCAGGGCCGCATAACTATTGATGGTAATGATATCAGGCATGTAACCGCCCACTCCATACGGGCACTTATGGGTATAGTTAACCAAGAATCAGTTTTATTCAATGATACTATTTATAACAACATTGCTTTCGGTAAGCCTAATGCTACTTCTGCCGAGGTAGAAGCAGCGGCACGTATTGCCAATGCCCACAAATTTATTTTAGAAGCCGATAAAGGTTATGCAACAAACGTTGGCGATCGCGGGGCAAAGTTATCCGGCGGGCAGCGCCAGCGTATTTGTATTGCAAGGGCAGTTTTAAGCAACCCGCCAATAATGTTATTAGATGAGGCGACATCTGCCCTTGATACCGAGTCGGAGAAACTGGTTCAGGATGCATTGAACAACCTGATGAAAAACCGCACCTCGCTGATTATTGCCCATCGTTTAAGTACTATCCAAAATGCTGATCTGATTGTAGTAATTGAAAATGGCAAGGTGGCAGAGCAGGGGAACCATCAGGAGCTGTTGGCCCAAAACGGTTTATACCGCAAGCTGATAGATATGCAGGCGTTTAACGAAAATTGAGCTAATACGCCAAAGTGATGATCAAAGGGAACCACAAAGCGGCTGTAGTTATTCCGTTTTACCGCCATGCCATCTCGGATTTCGAGGCGATTGCATTAAAGCAATGTTTAAGTGTTTTAAGGCACCATCCGATAATAGTGATTAAGCCGCATAGCCTTAATTTGCCCGCGGCGCTCGCTCAAAATTTACTTAGTGCTGTAATTGGTTTTGATGACAGGTACTTCGACGGGATAAAAGGTTACAACTCGCTGATGCTATCGGCCGATTTTTATAGGGCTTTTCTAGATTACGAATTCATACTCATTTATCAACTGGATGCCTTTGTTTTTAAAGATGAGTTGAATTACTGGTGCAGCCTTAATTATGATTACATAGGTGCACCTTGGCTAAAGCGCAAAGATTATTCACCGGTAAAGGATAACTTTTACAAACTCAAATATTATTTGCATACCCAATTTAATTTTAAGAAACAGGGGGTGCCTACTATGGATCAGTTTTATGACAAAGTGGGCAACGGAGGATTCTCTTTACGGAGGGTTAAAAAATTTTATGAGTTAAGTACAACACTGCGGGCAGAGGCAACGTCTTATATTAGTAAAAACATCGACCGCTTTAACGAGGACGCTTTCTGGAGTATAGCGGTAAACCGAAGAAAGCAGCACTTAAATATTCCTGATTATAAGGTTGGCGTTGCGTTTGCTTTCGAGTTTCACCCTGACCGCGCCTTGCGAATTAATAGGGGAGTTCTGCCTTTCGGTTGCCATGCATGGCCCAAATATTTGAATTACTGGCGGCCGGTTTTTAAAAATTACGGCTACGATATTTAAATAGAAACGCTATGCAGCAGCAAATCCTGGTATCAGTTGCCTTATGTACATACAACGGTGCCCGCCATTTAAATGAGCAAATTCAAAGCATTCTTGATCAAACATATAATAATATTGAGCTTGTTATTGTAGACGACTGCTCTTCTGACGATTCGCTGGCGATAATACAAAAATTCGCAATGGCAGACGAGCGGATAAAGTATTTTGTCAATACAGAAAACTTAGGTTACAACAAAAATTTCGAGAAAGCACTTGGATTGGTCACCGGTGATTTTATTGCTATAAGCGACCAGGACGATATTTGGGAGTCAGAAAAAATAAACCAGCTGATGAATGCCATTGGTGACAATTGGCTTATATTTTCAAATTCAGTACGGGTACTGGATGATGGTAACTTGACTGGTGGCAAATTACTAAACGATTTCCGGTTCGGTAATTGGGATTTTAAAAGTATTTTACTGGAAAATTATGTTACTGGCCATACTTGTTTAATGTCTAGGTTGTTGTTGCCTCACATTTTGCCTTTTCCTCAAATTGGTTATTACGATTGGTGGATGGGGTTTGTTGGGCTTTATCATCATAAACTAACTTACTTAGACCGGGAACTTACACAATACCGTATACATGAACGATCTGTCACCCAAACTCTTATCCGTAAAAATGCGCAAATATTTAAGCAGGTAGACTTTAACAATACATTAATTATGTTAAGCCATTTTGCAAACTACAGACCGCTTGCAACTGCAGACAAACAACTCATCATCCATTTAAGAAAAGCACTCGAAAAGAAAATCACTACGTCGGCAAACCCTAGTCTGATTATTCTTATCTGCAAACATTACCAGTCATTATTTCCCCGCCTTAAAAAGCGCTCCTTTTTTTCGAAGGCGAATTTCGCGATCAGATATTCAAAAAAACTGTAAAGTAACAGATTATTTCGCTCTAATATTTCCCCGACCTGAAGGCATACTTTATCAATATGTAATAATTAAGTTTGAAAAACAGTCCGCGATAAACGGTGTAAAATCTCTTCCCCCGCCAAAGCGCTTTATAGGCTTCAGCTATAGGAAAGCCAAACTGTAGCAACTGATTAATGAAGTGTTTGAAGGTCATTTTTTCGCCTCTGATCAATTCACTCTTACTGAAGTTACCAATAGCCAACGGAAGCCTCGCCTGCCATTTCTCTGAAAATTTAATGCTGTTTTTTAACCATTCGCTATCATATCTGCCTTCAGACAAGTGTTTGATCAAGATCTCAAAGGTTACCGCAACTTTATATTTTTGCACTACCGACATGGAGAAATCTATATCGTAAAAATGGAACCCCTTAAAAGTTTCCTGATCAAATAGTATCTCTGAGGCAACTTTTTTAGTAGTACTTAGCCAAACGCCATCAACACAAACCACATTTACCAACTTTTGGTTTTTGGGGTTTGCATAGATAAGGGTGTCGGGGCTAACCGTATATTGATATCCTTGAATAATATTATTGAAAACCGTAGCAGGTCCTATACCTACCCATGCAGATGGCGTTAATGGCCGGTAACTGCTGCCTGCTACCCCAACAAGGCCAAGGCTGGTGTCCTTAAACAGATTGACCAGTACCCGGCCCCAATTTTGAGTTTGAATGATAATGTCCTCATGTACAAAACATAGAATTTCGTATTGCGCTTTTACCAACGCTTCGTTGTATACCTGGCTAATGCCTTTGCCGGTATTACGGTTATCTGTGGCGATGATCTCATAAGGCACACCAACTGTGGCTGCTACATTTTCAGTTAACTGTTGCAGCAAGTCAGGTTGTATAGAACAAACAATTAAAGATATCATAAACCGTATGCAGCTTGGGGTACGATAAACGCCTAAAGTAACAATAAAACTGCGCTACTTTAAAACGCAAAAAGCTGGAGCACGGCTCCAGCTTTTTGGCAATATTAAATGTATCGGCTTAAAATATTATTGAAACTTAAATCCAATACCCAATTGAAACACCTGGTTCCTGAAATCGGGGAGGCTGGAATTAAAATCGCCATTGTTTTGGCTCAGGTCCAGTGCGTAACGGGCACGTAGTTCCACATTACGGTTCAAGTCGACACCTACACCTACCACACCTGATACATAACTGCGGTCGCCGGCGTTGTTGTAATGGTCCTGATAAACGGTATTAAAGCCGTTGTCGAATGTGTTACGGGTTGAAGTAAGGAACGTTAGCTGCGGGCCTACCACAAAGTTAAAGCCCCGTGCTACCCTGAATTTTGCGAGTAAAGGAATGTCGATGTAATTGGTTTTTTGCCTGAAGGTACCATCAACCGTTTCGGCCTTATAACCTTTTTGCGAAAACAATACCTCGGGTGCGAATGACAGCGGGTACACCAATGGTACCTCGAATGTTAAACCTACATGCGCACCGGTAATGCCGCTGGTGCTAAAGCTGGAATTATAAGCATCAACTGTATTTGAAAAGTTAAAGCCACCGGCTATACCCACTTTAGGCTGATAAAAATCGTCGTAAGACCGGCGCACCTGCTGGGGCTGTGGATTGCGCCTCATAACCCGGCGCGGGCCGCGACGGGGGCCATCATATACGCGCTGTGCGCTTACTTCACCTGCAACCAGCAGGGCTATAGCAAAAAAGAGAATTTTCTTCATTGTGTTTAAATTTATACACTGATAGAGTGTTTTCATGCACGAAGGTTTATTTGAACCATTGCATAAATTGATGATCGTGCAAAAACAATATCTCCGGAAAATAGATTTAAGCTACATTTGAACCATTATGCAGCCGAAAAAATTCTTTACCTGTGTCATCATATTTACGATTAGTTTGCTGACAGAAAGTGCCTTCGCTCAAAAAACAAGTCTGATTAAAGCACTTAACGAACCCAACAAATGGGTCGATTCTGTTTATAATAAACTTAACCGCAGGCAGCGCATCGCCCAGCTGTTTTTTATCCGCGCACATACCAACAGGGGTAAGGCGTATGAAGATTCGGTTGGTAAGGTGATTAAAGATGAGCATGTTGGCGGTGTGGTGTTTTTTCAGGGAGGGCCTGTAAGGCAAGCCGTGTTGACCAATGCCTATCAAAAGCTTTCGCGTGTGCCTTTACTGGTAGCGCAGGATGGTGAGTGGGGTTTAGGTATGCGGCTGGACTCGACAGTATCTTACCCATATCAAATGACCCTTGGAGCTATCCAGGATAATACCCTGATTTACAAAATGGGCCAAATGGTGGCTTATGATTTTAAACGGCTGGGCGTTAATATCAACTTCGGGCCGGTGTTTGATGTGAATAACAACCCAAACAACCCTGTTATCAATTACCGCTCCTTCGGCGACAATAAGTATAACGTTGCTAAAAAGGGCATCGCTTACTTTACAGGCATGGAAAGCGGCGGCCTCATCACTATAGCCAAACACTTCCCCGGCCATGGTGATACCAATGTCGATTCTCATTTCGACCTGCCGCAATTGTCGTTTACCCGTGAGCGTTTAGATTCGCTGGAAGAATACCCGTTCCGCGAAGCTATCAATGCCGGTATAGGCGGTGTGATGATCGCCCACATGAACATCCCGGCGTTGGATACCACTAAAAACCTGCCCTCTACTTTGTCAAGGCCCATCGTAACCGACATTCTTAAAGACTCCCTGCGTTTTAAGGGATTGGTTGCATCTGACGCCATGGAAATGAAAGGGGTAACCAAGTATTTTCCTAACGGTGAGGCCGACCTGCGTGCGTTTTTAGCGGGCAACGATCTGATAGAACTTTCTGAGAATTCAAAGAACGCCGAAAAACTGATCCGCAAAGCGGTGCGCCAGGGTAAGATCAGCAAAGAAGAATTTGAGGCTAAGGTTAAAAAAATGCTTGCGGCTAAATACTGGGCCGGTTTAAATAACTTTCAGGATATATCGACAGATAACCTGATTGCTGACCTTAATCGCCCTGCCGCTGCCGACTTGGTGCAGCAGTTAAGTGATGCTGCCGTCACACTTGTAAAAGGGGATAGCCGCGTGTTAAGGCAAGACCCTATGAAGCGTACCGCCATCATCAGCATTGGGGTAACCGGGCAAACCACGTTTCAGCGCGAACTGTTTAAGTGGTACCCTAACAGCCAGTTATTTATTGTCGGCAAAAACACCCCTGTGCCGGAGCTTAAGAACATGCTTGACGCATTGAAACAGTACGACCAGATTTACGTGAGCATACACGATACCCGCCTGCGCCCTGCCAGTAAGCTCGATTACAGCAGCGATGTTAAGATGCTGGTTGCCGACCTGGCCGCCAAACCTAACTCCGTAATCAGTGTGTTTGCCAACCCTTACGCTATAGCCGGCCTTCCCGGTATTGAAAGAAGCGGTGCCCTGCTGGCCTGCTACCAAAAGGACGATGCCCTCCAGCGCTCGGCAGTTAAGGTAATTTCCGGACAGCAAAAACCGATAGGTAAATTGCCGGTAAGCATCAATACTTTCTTTACAACCGGGATGAGCGTGAGCTTATAAACAAACAGCACAAAGGTTAACAAAGGTTTACACTTTTTCGCAATAAAAAGACTTAAATACCTGATAGTCAGTATTTTGTAAAATACTTGGGTTAACACGTTTTTGCCCGTTTGGGGTCTAACAAACTATGGTGATATTTGCCAATAATCCGTGTGCAGGTTACTGCTTTATTGCAGTTTTAAAGGTGTTATCGCTTTCGTTTAGTACATGGTAGTAAGCGTTGTTGCCCCATCTAAAGCGGGCAGCATTGGCCTTTAAAAGAGCCTTGATGGTATTGCGTGATGTATGCAGGTCCTGCATATCCATTGGCCCTGTTTTCCTGGAGGCATAAGTAATAAAATCGCCAAAGGTATTATCGCTGATGTTGTACAGCGTTATAAATTCGTAAGCCGTTTTGAATTTTTTTAACTGCGGTTGCAGCTTGTCAATCACATAGGCCGTAAACTGCTGCCGTTCGTTCAGGTTGCCAATTACGCGTGTATTCAGAGTAGTATCGGCGGGTACAAAAACATCGGGCATAATGCCTCCAAAGCTAAACACCTTGCGCCCGTTAGCTGTGTGGAAAATCGAACTGCCTACGAAAGCGCTGTCGCCTAAAGCGCTGCGTTCGGTCAATAATTCGCCGCGGCGCACCCTTTCGGCTAATTCGTTACGGTAGCTGGCCACCCCATTTTTATATGATTTTTGGATAGACCTGCCAGATGGCGTATAGTATCGTGCTACCGTCAGGTTAACTGCTGTACCGTCTCCAAACGGAAACTGCTGCTGTACCAGCCCCTTACCAAATGATCGCCTGCCTACAATAGTTGCCCTGTCCAGGTCCTGCAGGGCGCCCGCCAGGATCTCGCTGGCCGATGCCGAAAACTCGTCAATAATAACTGTTAGCTTACCTTTTTCATACAGGCCGGAGTCGGTTGCAAAATAGTCGGTTCTTGGCTCATGCACGCCAAGTGTGTAAACAATAAGCTTGCCTTTGGGTAAAAATTCATCGGCCATAGCAGTAGCAGTATTAAGGTAACCGCCGCCGTTGCCCCGTAAATCAAGCACCAGCTTGTCCATACCATCTATTTTCAAACCTTTAAGGGCTGCTTTAAAGTCGGCATCTGTTTTTGATGCAAACTTGCTGATCTTTACATAACCGATGTTGGCGGTAGCCATATAAGCGGCGTCTAAACTGCTTAGATCTACCCGCCCGCGTTTGATAGTGTAATTTTTTACAGCGCTGTAGTTTTTCGAGATGCCTAAAACTACCCGGGTGTCCTTTTCACCGCGGAAACTTTTACTGATGCGGGGAATAGTGAGTTTAGTGCCAGAAAACGGCTGCCCGTCTACCGTGATCACCCGGTCGCCCGTTTCAAGGCCGGCCTTTGCAGCAGGGCCGTTAGGGTAAATCTGGGTGATGTATAAAGTATCGCGTAGTATCTGGTACTCCAGCCCTATGCCGTTAAAGCCCCCTTCAAGCCGTTCGTTAATATTACGCGCTTGTTGTGCAGGTAAGTAAACAGAATGCGGATCAAGGTTTTGAAGCATATCGTTCACGGTTACCCCTTCAATACTATCCGTGTTTATCGAATCAACGTACTTATTGGTAACCAGGTACAGTACTTTAGATAGCTTATCGCTTTTGCCAGAAATATTAAAGCCAAGCGGGTGTGAGGTAAAGTTATCATCACTGATCAGTAAGCCAATAGTTATGCCGATAAGGATGAGCAGTAGTGTCCGGAAAATGATACCCGCAGTTCGTTTCATTGATAGGTGTGCCGTGCAAATTTAAACAATAGCGTGTATTACCTATAATTTATATCGCGTTAGTTGCTTTGCTATTTTTTACTCAATTTTGTTAAAAATTATTTCAATAAATGGACAGAACAACCGAAAAAGATTCCAACTATACCGGCCTGGAAAAGATGCCGATAGCGGAGTTGCTGCGGAATATAAATAACGAAGATAAAACCGTACCGATGGCGGTTGAACAGGCTTTGGAACAAATTGAAGACCTGGTAACTATTGTGAGCGAAAAGATGCGCATTGGTGGCCGCCTGTTTTATATAGGCGCCGGTACAAGCGGCCGTTTAGGCGTGGTTGATGCATCAGAGTGCCCGCCAACATTCGGTGTCCCGTTTGATCGGGTGGTGGGTATAATAGCAGGCGGCGATACCGCTATCCGTAAAGCTGTGGAATTTGCCGAAGATGATACCCAACAGGCGTGGAAAGACTTGTTGGAATTTAAGGTTAGCGAAAATGATGTGGTTGTGGGTATAGCCGCATCCGGCACAACGCCTTACGTTATTGGCGGGTTAAAAAAAGCTAATGACCACAATATTGCTACCGGCTGTATAGTTTGTAATAGTGGCAGCCCTATTGCTGCCGAAGCGCAATACCCGGTAGAGGTACTAACCGGCCCTGAATTTGTTACCGGGAGCACCCGTATGAAAGCAGGAACGGCCCAAAAGCTGGTTTTAAATATGCTGAGTACAGCAGTGATGATAAGGCTGGGGCGGGTAAAGGGTAACAAAATGGTGGATATGCAGTTAAGCAACAATAAACTGGTTGACCGCGGTACCCATATGGTAATGGCCGAAACAGGCTTGAACGAAGCTGCCGCCGCAAAGCTTTTAAAAGAGCACGGCAGCGTTAGGAAAGCAGTTGAAGCTCATTTAAAAAAGTAAGGTTCGGTTTTGAATTTTAGCTTTTGACTTTTGAATTTGAAACAATGCATGAAATAGAACCATATTATAAATGGCGCGACGATTATATAGCGGCGGAGGACGAGTATTCGCCGTTTTACGCTACGCAGTATAACGAGTTTGAGTACGATAAACAGATCTATAACTACCTGCTGCACCCGCAGTGGGATTCGTTCGGCTCGCAAACGCTTTACCTGAAGATACTTTTTGTGGATTACGACCGCGGGTACAGCATCATCGAATTTATAGGCGAATGGAACGATGCCATCAACAACGATATCATGCTGATGAAGCGTGAACTTTTCGAGCTGATGATAGACCAGGGGGTCAACAAATTTGTATTAATTGGTGAGAATGTATTGAACTTCCACTTTTCTGACGATAGTTATTACGAAGAGTGGTTCCAGGAAGTGGAAGACGGATGGATAGCGGGTGTCAATTTCCAGGAGCACGTGATCCGCGAGTTCAAAAAAAGCAACATCGACTATTACATCAACTTTGGCGGCCAGCTGGATGAACTGAACTGGCGCACCTTGAAGCCCCTGCAGGTATTTAAGAAAGTGGAGGAGCAGCTGCAAAAACGTTTAAACTAACATCAAATTGTAAGCTTTTACAGCAGTTCAACTTTTTATTTGCTTACAACGTTTTTACTATATTCGTATCATAATAATTCTGAATTAAATAAATGGAAACTAAAACTCACGATTACGTTTACGAAAACGTAAGCTACGTAGAAAACGCCGAGGCATCCCGTAAATTCATAGCCAATGTATTCATGTGGATGTTTGTTGCATTAGGTCTTTCGGCCGTATGCTCTTATATATTTGCCTTTAACCCCGAACTGTCGTCATTATTGCGCGACCCGGAAACCGGCAAGAACAATTTGATGGGTACTGTGGTAATGTTTTCCCCGCTGATATTTGTATTTGCTTTCAGGGCCGGCTTTGCAAAGCTGCCTTTTATAGGTATTGTGCTGATGTTCTTAGCTTTCTCTACCTTAATGGGCATTAGCTTAAGCTATATGTTTTACGCCTACTCAGTAGGTACAATATCCAGCGTATTTATTACCACATCGGTAGTGTTTGGGGTAATGGCTGTCGGTGGTTATATCACACATCAGGACCTTACAAAGTTTGGGTCAATCATGATCATGTTGCTGGTGGGTATCATCATCGCTACTATTTTAAATGTATTGATCTTACATAGCAGCGGCCTCGATTTGATCATTAGCTATGTTGGCGTTGCAGTATTTGTAGGTTTAACCGCTTATGATGTACAAAAGCTTAAACGCATTGGCGCAGGTTTAGAATATGGCGATGCTACTGCATCAAAAATGGCTATAATGGGCGCATTGACCCTGTATCTTGATTTTATAAATCTTTTCCTGATGCTGCTACGTGTTTTTGGCGGCAACAGAAGATAAGTGTAAAATACTTAACTGAAAGCCGCCTGAAAAGAGCGGCTTTTTTTGTGTCACAATATTCCAAATTGGAACATTGTGAATATTTGTACTTTACAACATTATTAATCATCTTTGTAACGCTTATGGAGAAAGACGGAGGGATTAGACCCTGCGATGTCTTAGCAACCTGTTACTTAACAAGGTGCTACATTCTACCCGGGTTAAAAGAATAGCCCGAGACAGATAAGTGAAAGTCAATTAAATACCCGACTTTTCGAGATAAGCTTATTTTTTTGTTGCGTGTTGCCAGGTTTCTGTGATCTGTCTTTTTACAGTGAATAAGTTGTAGCTGAACATTACCCGACACACGCCACCGAAAACAGGCAACAGATAAAAATGGATATTAAACAAGAATTACAGAAACGCATTTTGGTTATTGATGGTGCAATGGGTACCATGATACAACGTTACGAACTTACTGAAGATGATTTTCGTGGCGAGCGCTTTCGTACCCATGTGTCTGACCTTAAAGGTAATAACGATCTGCTTAATATTACCCGGCCGGATGTGATAAAGGCCATTCATGCCGAGTACCTGGACGCCGGTGCTGATATTATCGAAACAAATACTTTTAGCACACAGGTCATCTCCCTGGCGGATTATCACCTGGAAGAACTGGCTTACGAGCTAAGTTATGAAGGTGCACGCCTGGCTAAGGAAGTAGCTACAGCATACACGCAAAAAAATCCGGATAAGCCGCGCTTTGTCGCCGGCGCTGTTGGGCCTACAAACCGTACGGCATCTCTGTCACCAGATGTTAATGACCCTGGCTACCGGGCCGTAACCTTTGATGACCTTGCCGAAGCGTACTACACCCAGGTGAGAGGATTGGTAGATGGTGGATCGGACGTGCTGCTGATCGAGACCATTTTTGATACGCTTAACGCTAAAGCTGCTTTATTTGCAGTGAACAGGTATGCCAACGAATCGGGCATCCGCCTGCCCATTATGATCTCGGGTACCATAACCGATGCTTCGGGCCGTACGCTTTCCGGGCAAACCGTAGAGGCGTTCTGGAACTCCATCCGTCATGCCAACTTATTATCAGTTGGCCTTAACTGTGCATTAGGCGCAAAGGAAATGCGCCCCCACCTGGAAGAGCTTTCAGAAAAAGCGGACGTATTTATTTCCGCATATCCAAACGCCGGCCTGCCAAATGAATTTGGCGCCTATGACGAAACACCGCACGAAACTGCTCACCAGGTAGATGATTTTATTAAAGCCGGGCTGGTGAACATAGTAGGCGGTTGTTGCGGCACCACGCCGGATCACATTAAATGCATTGCCGAAAAGGCCGCGAAATATAAACCGCGTTTAATACCACAAGTTGAGCCTTACCTGCGCTTAAGCGGTTTAGAGGCTGTTACCTTAACACCCGAGACCAATTTTGTGAATATTGGGGAGCGTACCAATATTACCGGGTCGCCAAAGTTTTCCAAACTCATCCTTGCCGAAGATTATGAGGCCGCACTTGCCGTTGCCCTGCAACAAGTAGAAGGTGGCGCCCAGGTGATAGACATCAACATGGATGAGGGAATGATCGACTCGGAAGCGGTGATGGTCAAATTTCTTAACCTGGTTGCCAGCGAGCCTGATATTGCCAAACTGCCCATCATGATCGACTCCAGTAAATGGACAGTAATTGAGGCCGGCTTAAAATGCCTTCAGGGGAAGGGTATTGTAAACTCTATATCGCTGAAAGAAGGCGAAGAGAAGTTTATTGAATATGCGGAAAAGATTCTGAGCTATGGCGCTGCCGCAGTTGTAATGGCTTTTGACGAAACCGGCCAGGCCGATTCACTGGAGCGCCGTAAAGAGATCTGCGAGCGCAGCTATCGCATCCTGGTAGATAAGGTGGGCTTCCCGCCGCAGGATATCATCTTTGACCCTAACATCCTTACCGTTGCAACCGGATTGGAAGAACATAACAATTACGCGGTAGACTTTATTGAGGCTACCCGGTGGATAAAACAAAACCTGCCCCACGCTAAGGTGAGCGGCGGGGTGAGCAATATTTCGTTCTCTTTCAGGGGAAACAATACTGTGCGCGAGGCCATGCATTCGGCATTTTTGTACCATGCCATTAAGGCCGGGCTGGACATGGGTATCGTGAACGCCGGGATGTTGGAGGTGTATGAAGAAATACCTAAGAACCTGCTGGAATTGGTAGAAGATGTTTTGCTGAACCGTCGTGATGATGCCACCGAGCGTTTGGTTGAATTTGCCGATACCATTAAAAGTAAAGGTAAAGAGATCGTTAGAGATGAGGAGTGGCGTAAGAACCAGGTTGAGCAGCGTTTATCGCACGCGCTGGTAAAAGGTATTATCGAATACCTGGATGATGATGTAGAAGAGGCCCGTAAAAAGTTTGCAAAGCCATTAGAGGTAATAGAAGGCCCGCTGATGGACGGAATGAACGTGGTGGGCGATCTGTTTGGTGCAGGTAAGATGTTCTTGCCACAGGTGGTAAAATCGGCCCGTGTAATGAAAAAGGCTGTAGCTTACTTGTTGCCGTTCATTGAACTGGAAAAACAACGAGTTATAGACGCGGGCGAAGATAGCAGCGGCAGTCGCGCTAACGCAGGTAAAATACTTATGGCCACCGTTAAAGGTGATGTGCACGATATAGGTAAAAATATTGTGGGCGTGGTGCTGGCCTGTAATAACTTTGAGGTGATTGATCTTGGGGTCATGGTACCGGCGCAGCGCATTATTGAAGAAGCTAAAAAGCACGATGTAGATATCATTGGCCTGAGTGGTTTGATCACTCCGTCGCTGGACGAGATGGTGCATTTTGCCAAAGAGATGGAGCGCCAGGAATTTACTATTCCTCTGATTATTGGCGGCGCTACTACCTCGCGAATCCATGCGGCAGTAAAGGTTGCGCCTAACTATTCAGGTGCGGCTATCCACGTGCTGGATGCATCGCGCAGCGTTACCGTTTGCAGCAGTTTAATGAACCGTGATACCCGTGATACCTACATCCAGGGCATTAAAGATGAATATGCCAAAGCCCGCGAGGCACACGCCAACAAAAAAAGCGACAAACGTTTTGTAAGTATTGAAGAAGCCCGCGTACAAAAATGTGTGATCGACCTGGAAAAAGTGCCGGTTAAGCCAACTTTTACAGGAACAAAAGTATTTGACGGCTACCCGCTGGAAGACCTGGTGCCTTATATCGACTGGACGCCATTTTTTCATACTTGGGAACTGCGCGGCAGTTACCCTAAGATATTTAATGATAAATACGTTGGTACTGAGGCTAAAAAGCTTTACGACGATGCGCAGGTACTTTTAAAACGTATTATAGATAACAAATTGCTGCGTGCAAACGGCGTTATCGGTTTCTGGCCGGCAAACGCTGTTGGCGATGATATTGAAGTTTATACTGATGATACCCGCCAGCATCTCCTTACCCGCATCCATACCTTAAGGCAGCAGTCGGAAAAGGTAAAGGGCGAACCTTATTATGCCCTGTCGGATTTCATAGCGCCTAAAGATAGCGGAGTGGCCGATTACTGGGGTGGTTTTGCCGTTACAACCGGTATTGGCTGCGATGAACTGGTTGCCGAGTTTGAAGCCGATCATGATGATTATAACAGCATCATGGCCAAGGCCCTGGCAGATCGCCTGGCAGAAGCTTTTGCCGAAAAGATGCACGAACTGGTGCGCAAAGATTACTGGGGTTACTCGACAGGTGAGGAATTAAGCACCGACGAACTGATTAAAGAAGAGTACCAAGGTATCCGCCCGGCGCCGGGTTACCCTGCCTGTCCGGATCATACCGAAAAGACAACCTTATTTGAAATATTGAAGGCAGAAGATAACGCCCATATGCATTTAACCGAAAGCCTGGCAATGATGCCTGCCGCTTCGGTAAGCGGCTTTTATTTCGCCCACCCGGATGCCCGCTACTTCGGCCTGAACAAGATCAGCAAAGACCAGGTGGAGGATTATGCCATCCGTAAAAATATGAGCCTTGACACTGTAGAAAGATGGCTGGGGCCGAATATGAATTATTGATTCGTAGCATCTGGTAGTTAGTATCAAGTATCAAGACAAAAGATGCATAATTTTAAAGAGTTGAAAGTATGGAAAGCAGGCATTGAAGTGACCAAATTAACTTATCAATTAACACGGAATTTTCCTGCTGAAGAACGCTACGGTTTAACATCTCAAATGACACGTGCAGCTGTCTCTATCCCTTCAAATATTGCTGAGGGATGCGGAAGAAAATCTAACAAAGAGCTCCATCAATTTTTGAATATATCTTTAGGTTCGGCATTTGAGTTGGAAACACAAAGTATTATTGCCAAAGAATTCGATTTTTTAAGCGCTGATCAGCTTGCTCAGATTACGCAGTTAATTACCGAAATACAAAAGATGATTTATGGCCTTCAAAAAAGTCTAAAACTATAATTCAAGTCTTGATACTTGATACTACATACTTGATACTAAAATGAAAATAACCGAACATATTGCAAACGCCAACGGCAAAACGCTTTTTTCTTTTGAGCTGATCCCGCCTTTAAAGGGGCAGAGCATCCAGGGGATATATGACGCGATAGATCCGCTGATGGAGTTTAAACCGCCTTTTATAGATGTTACATCGCTGCGTGAGGATTACATTTATAAAGAGCATGATAACGGATTGCTGGAAAAACTGAGCTACCGTAAAAGGCCGGGGACTATTGCCATTTGCGCGGCCATCATGAATAAATATCATGTTGATACTGTACCGCATTTACTGTGTGGCGGTTTTACTAAAGACGAGACGGAGAACGGTTTATTCGACCTGCAGTTTCTGGGGATAGAGAATGTTTTGGTATTGCGGGGTGATGCGCGCCGGGGCGATGCCTCATTCGTGCCGACGCCTAACGGACATAACTATGCTACCGACCTGCTACAGCAAGTGGTGAATATGAATAACGGCATTTACCTGCATGAAACCAGCGAAGAAAATCTGAAGACTAACTTTTGCATCGGCATAGCAGGGTACCCGGAAAAGCATTTTGAGGCGCCAAATATGAAAACCGATTTTAAATACCTGAAAAAAAAGGTAGACATGGGCGCCGGTTTCATTGTCACGCAGATGTTTTTCGACAATCAAAAGTATTTCGATTTTGTAAACAATTGCCGAGCTAATGGTATTAACGTGCCTATTATACCGGGGTTAAAGCCCCTGGCTAACAGCAAACAATTGGTAGGCTTATCGAAAACCTTCCACATTGATATGCCGGAGGACCTGTGCGATGCGGTGCACGGCTGCAAAACCGAAAAAGAGGTTAAAGACGTTGGAATTGAGTGGACGATTAATCAATGTAAAGAACTGATCAAGTTTGGCGCACCGGTATTGCATTTTTACACGATGAGCAACGCCGGCCCAACCAAAAAGATAGCCGAGGCGATATTTTAATAGATATAACCGTCATTTCGAACCAAACTCAGAATCCTGATAGGGAGTGAATAAAAGACAACGGCCTACTGTCATTTCGAACGATAGTGAGAAATCTTGATAGTCAACAAACTTTGACTTTGCGCGACTTCTTTGTAATGCTATCAGGATCCCTCGTCGCTGCGCTTCCCTCGGGATGACAACGGCGGTGCTGTCACTCATGAAATGACAGCTTAATAAACAAAAAAAGGCCGGTCACAATATGCGGCCGGCCCTTTTCATTATAATTTTCTTTAATTTTTCCTTTCGCCTTTTAATTTGCTGGCAGCAACTAAAGCCCTATAAGCGTTAACTACACCACCTGATTTAGAGAGCGTGGTAAAGTCGACCTTTTCGGTTTTGCTGCCCGGTTTTAAAACCATAGTGCCGGTTAAAGGCGTTGCCGATTCCAGGATAACCTGTTTTAATTGTTTAGCGCTCAGGGTAGGATAATACTCCAACACCAAAGCTGCAATACCTGCTGTTATGGGCGATGCAAAGCTTGTACCGTCGGCAGTGTTATACTCGGCATCCATATCAATAGAAGTTACCTTAACGCCGGGTGCAAATACATCTACATTCTTTTTACCGTAATTGCTAAAAGAGCCCGCCAGGTTTTCGTCCTTTTTATCAGCAGATGCGCCCACGCTGATAACGTTATTTGCATCCGTTACCGATCCGTCCTCAAACATATCATTAGGGAACTCGGGTTTTATATCTACATCCTGATTATCATTGCCTGATGCCTGTACCAGTAATACATCTTTCAAGGCTGCGTATTTAAAAGCCTCGTCGACCCAGGCTTTGTGTGGCGATAATTTTTTACCAAAGCTCATGTTGATCACTTTAGCCCCGTTATCTACCGCATAATGGATGGCGTTGGCAATATCTTTATCATACTCATCGCCGTTTGGTACCGCTTTAATTCCCAGCAACCTTACATTATCGGCAATGCCGTTGATGCCGTATTTATTATCGCGAACCGCGCCAATCAAGCCGGCTACGCCTGTACCGTGTGATGCATCGGCAAACTTAAGCAGGTTGTTTCCATAAGGTTTACCATCATTTACATTAGGGTCGTCGCCAACAATACGTTTACGGGCATCCAGGTCTGGCGTAACATCGTTATTTAACTTGGCAAGGTACTCGCTCAGATCTTTAATGATCTTTGCATTATCGGTATCACCGCCGCCTTCCTGCTGAAAGACCGACTGCCAAACATATACACTCCGGTTGGTAGTATCATTAGTGGTTTTAATGCGGCTTAGGTCGCCGGCTTTAAAAGAACCCTCGGCAGGTAATTTAAGCGCCTTTTTAATATAACCGCTGGTCACCATCAGCGCGTTCATCACCGGCTGTAACTGTTGAATTTCGCCGGTTGATTTGGTTACGGTTGCGTCATGTGTTTCTTTAACCTTTAACCAGTAGTCAAATTCTTTTTTATTACCGTTAATTGGTGCGGTTGCATTAACGTATCTGCTTTTTAAGCGGTTAAACTCGCGTACTTCTTCGGTGGTTTCGGTAAAATCGCACTTGCCGCCGGGGCCACCTAAAAAGTCCCAACCGTGCACATCGTCTATATATCCGTTTTTGTCATCGTCAATGCCATTGCCAGGTATTTCCTTACTGTTGGTCCACAAAATAGGTTTAAGATCATTCTGTGCGGTGTCTATCCCGCTATCAATGGTAGCTACAACAACCTGTTTACTTTTTTTGCCCTTAACAAACAGGTAAGCCTGATTCAGGCTTACACCGAAGTAACCATCGGTCTTCAAGTCCATCGTGTGCCAGTTTTTGGGAAGGTCAGTAGGTTTTGGTCCTGTTTGCGCGTTTGAATCGAAGCTTATCAGTAGGGCGCTGCTTAGTAATACGCCCGTGATAGTTCTGCAGATTTTATACATATTTTGATATTCGTGTTTATAGGCATTCGTTCATTGCCGCTATTCCATCAACAGCCTAAATCTTTAAGATTTCAACCGAATTTGATTGTCGGGCCCTTTGTTAAGTATGCAGCAATAAAATGGTTATTTTAAAGGTCAAATTTAATGCCTTGTGCTAAAGGCAACGTTTTAGAATAGTTTATAGTATTGGTTTGGCGCCTCATATATACTTTCCACGCATCTGATCCGCTCTCGCGTCCGCCGCCTGTTTCTTTTTCGCCGCCAAAAGCCCCGCCGATTTCTGCACCCGATGTGCCGATATTAACGTTGGCAATGCCACAATCAGAACCCGCGTACGATAAAAATGTTTCTGCTTCGCGCAGGTTTTGCGTCATGATGGCGGATGATAAGCCCTGTGGTACGCCATTCTGTAATTCTATCGCTTCTTCAATAGTGGTATACCTGATAAGATAAAGAATAGGCGCAAAGGTTTCATGCTGTACTATTTCATAATGGTTCTTCACTTCGGCAATACAGGGCTTTACGTAGCAGCCGGAGGTATAACCTTCGCTATCCAGTTTGCCGCCGGTAACTACAAATGTGCCTCCCTGCGCTTTTACCTTTTCAATGGATTCCAGATAGGCATCTACCGCATCCGTATCTATCAGTGGCCCCATGTGATTAGTTTCATCCAGCGGGTTGCCAATTTTTATTTGCCGGTAAGCGTTTATCAGTTTTTGTTTAAAGGCTTCATAAACACTTTCGTGAATGATGAGCCTGCGGGTGCTGGTACAACGCTGGCCGGCGGTGCCTACAGCGCCAAACACAGCGCCAATTAACGACATATCCAGGTCGGCATGTTCTGTAATGATGATAGCATTATTGCCGCCCAGTTCTAATAAGATTTTACCTAAGCGGGCGCCCACAGCAGCACTCACCGCTTTACCCATACGCGTAGAGCCGGTGGCCGATACTAAAGGTACGCGGGTATCATTAGCCATCAGTTCGCCAATGTTACGGTCGCCAATAACCAGGCAGCTTACGCCCTCGTCGATATGGTTTCGCTTAAAAACTTCCTGCGCAATGTGCTGACATGCAATGGCTGTTAAAGGTGTTTTTTCAGATGGTTTCCAGATGCAAACGTCGCCGCAAACCCAGGCCAGCATGGCATTCCAGCTCCAAACCGCAACCGGAAAATTAAAGGCAGATATGATGCCTACTATACCCAGCGGGTGGTACTGCTCATACATGCGATGTTCGGGCCGCTCGCTGTGCATGGTTAGCCCATATAGCTGGCGACTTAAGCCAACGGCAAAATCGCAAATATCAATCATTTCCTGAACCTCGCCGTAGCCTTCCTGCAGGCTTTTGCCCATCTCGTAAGATACCAGCGTACCCAGTTGTTGTTTATTTTGGCGCAGCGATTCGCCTATTTGTCTTACAATCTCACCTCGTTTTGGTGCCGGGATGGTGCGCCATGTTTTGAACGCTTTTTGGGCGGTTTCAACCACATTGTTGTAGTCGGCACCGGTGGCAATTTTTACGGTAGCTATTCTGTTACCATCTACCGGCGATACAATTTCTTTTACATCGGCACCATTGCTGCTGCCCCATTGGCTGCCGGTACTAAACGCCTCATTAGTGTCGTCAATATGTAAATGATAAAGAATATCTTTAATTGCTAAGCTCATAATAGTTACTTTTGCCAAAGGTAAAAATCTTTAGGGCAAATAAAATCAACTCACCTGCTGCCGGTTAAATTGCTTTTCATTTATTATCAGGCATTTGTATTAACGTTTGTTGATAATGTTTGTATGTTGAAAACTTAATTGCCTTACAGATGCTTACATATTGTAATTTGAACTCATGATTAAACCTTGCCGGTAACCGTCTGTCAAGGTATTAAATGGTGTTCTGCAAATAAACTTGAATGGAAGAAGAATTTGAATTTGGTTTTACCGAAGATCCAAAGTTTTCGGTAGAACGGTACGAAGAGATGATTCGCAATCATGATCAGTACTTTTTTGACGCGCAGGCGTTTGAGAACATCATCGACTACTATATCGAAAAGAACGATCCGGCCAAGGCACTGCAAGTATCTGAATATGCCCGTAATCAGCACCCTTTTGCGGCTGTTTTCCTCATCAAACAAGCCCAGTTACTGGTAGTTACCAATCGCGCTACCGAAGCGTTTGCGGCATTAGATAAAGCTGCTATGTTAGAAGCCAGCGACGCCGATATTTATATTATCCGGGGTAATTTATACGAAAGTATGGAGCGAAATACCGAGGCGCTGGAGAACTACGAAAAAGCCCTCGATCTTGCCGAAGAGACCGACGAAATTTTACTGCACATTGCCTACGTTTATCAAAACATGGGCGATTATGATACCGCTATTACCTACCTTAAGCTTTGCCTTAAACAAAACATGGAAAACCAGGATGCCTTGTATGAACTGGCATTTTGTTATGATGTTTTGGATAACCAGCAGGAGAGTGTGCAGTTTTACCAGGCCTACATTGATAACGAACCTTATAGCTATGCTGCCTGGTACAATTTAGGTAATGCCTATACTAAACTGAGCCTGTTTGAAAAGGCGATTGACGCCTATGATTACGCTATCCTGATCAAAGACAGCTTTGCATCGGCTTACTTTAACAAGGGTAACGCTTTGGTGAACCTGGAAAAATATGCAGAGGCAATTGAGGTTTACCGCCAGACGTTTGAGTACGAGCAGCCTAATGCCGATACTTACTGTGCTATTGGGGAGTGTTACGAAAAACTAGAGCAGATGGACGAGGCCCGTTCCTTCTACAAAAAGTCGGTTAAGATGGATCCTAAACTGGCAGATGCCTGGTTTGGAATTGGCGTAACGCTTGATTTTGAAGAACGATACTTTGAAGCGCTGCATTTTTATAAAAAAGCATTAGACCTGGATATTGCCAATGCCGACTACTGGTTTGCCATTGCCGATGCCGAATATAAGTTAGGGCACCTGTTGGAAGCCGAACGTGCTTACGAAAAAGTGGTAGAACTAAACCCGCTTGATGTTGACGCCTGGTTGGATTATTCGTCAATATTATATGAGCAACAACGCCTGGTTGATGCCATCGAGATCATATCAGATGCGATAAAGAACAATCCGGATGCAGCCGAACTTTATTACCGTATGGTTGCCTATCTGTTTGCAAAAGGCGAGTTTAATGAAGCACTGAGATATTTGGAAATGGCACTGACATCTGATCCGGAGAAACATTTCATCCTGTTTGATTATCTGCCCCAACTGCAGGAAAACAAAGTGATCATAGATATCATCAACAGATATACCAAGTAAATTTTACGACATTAAAATACGAATGTGCAGGTGAAACGATCATCTGCACATTTTTTTTGATAAAGTTTAAGCAGCTGTAAATGCGGCATTGAAATTTGCACATCTGCACTGCATTACCGACCTTTGCCGCAGTAATACTTTTAGTTATAAGCTATAACCTGATATATGAACTACCACATCAATGACCTTCCGGAACGAACAGCCAAGCCACGCAATAGCGGTTTAACCATGGTAATGGATAAAGGCTTAAGCCTGCGACAGGCCGAGGATTTTATTGAAATGGGTGCTGTTTATACCGATGTGATCAAATTAGGTTGGGCAACCTCCTACGTGAGCCCGAATTTAGCTGCCAAATTAAAACTTTATAAAGAAGCCGGATTACCTGTTTATTTCGGCGGGACTTTGTTTGAGGCGATGATCGTACGCGGGCAGTTTGATGACTATTGCCGTATCCTGGATAAATACCAGATGGAATACGCTGAGGTATCTGACGGATCAATCACTATAGAGCATGATGTAAAATGCGAATACATCCGCAAGTTGAGCAAGCAGATCACCGTGATATCAGAAGTAGGATCAAAAGATGTGCAGAAGATCTTTGCACCCTATAAATGGATCGCACTGATGAAAGCCGAGATCGAGGCCGGTTCATGGAAGGTTATTGCCGAAGCCCGTGAAAGTGGTAACGTAGGCATTTACCGTGATTCCGGCGAAGTGCGACAGGGCCTGGTTGATGAGATACTAACACAGATCCCCGAAGAAACCATCATATGGGAAGCACCGCAAAAGGCCCAGCAGGTTTGGTTTATCAAACTGATTGGAGCTAATGTAAGCCTGGGTAATATTGCACCGGCAGATATTATCCCGTTAGAAACATTGCGCCTGGGTATCAGGAGCGATACCTTTGAGCATTTTTTAAAGAAGTAACGGGAACTTTTCTCCGGCCCTTAGCGTATAACTACCTGATTGTGAAAATGCGTAGAAATACGTATTGCATAAAGGCTTTTGACATATTAACTTGCCCATAATTAAAGTTAAACCCCGTACCGGTACCTAAACCAAGCCAATAGAATTTAGCTATGAAGAAAGCCTTGTTCTTTAATAGGAAACACCAATCGTTCGCCAGGCTATGTATCCTGATAGCGCTTGTAGCCATTGTATTTCAAAATTGTAAAAAAGAAATGCATCAAACTGATGCAGCGGTACAATCGCAAAAAGTATCCGCCGCCCGCCTTTGGTACGAAAGCAATTGTAAACCGGCCCCGGCGGGCAGCGATATCCGCGTTGCTGCTATGGGTAATGGCGCAACAGATGGTATTGACCTGAGCCGCATACTTGCACCTCTATGGGATAATGCCCTGGCCTTTGAGCAGGATGGCGAGCAGGTACTGGAGCTGCCGGCAATTAACAAGGCCGGATTAATGCTGATACAGGGGCCAAAAAAGCAAAAGTATGACCTCAAGCACCCGGAAAGTATATCTAAGCTGTTGATCATCAAAAGCAAAACAGGCGATTTCCGTGCTTATGTAATGACGATAACCGTTGATGCAGGATCAACGCCGGACAGCACTAAACTTTCGCTGAATACGTTTAAGCATAAAGAGGCGGATTTCAGCGGTATGATGCTTTTTCATACGCTGCAGGGCAAACTGGTTAGCGGCTATAAATATATAAACGGTGCTGCTACCGGCGTGGTATCGGCGGCACAGCCCCCGGCAACAAGCACACAAACCACTAATAGTATAAAAGAAAATACTTTAGCACCACAGCCTTGCCAGTACGCGGCAACTAACTGGATAACCGCATACTGTACAGATTGGTTCACTAATGGCGAGTATGACGGTAGCAACTGTACTATCAGTTATGACCTTGTAGGCTATGTGCTTATCTGCCCGGATAACGGCCCTATGGTGCAGCTGCCTATACCGGGAGGCGGGGGCGGGGCTACCATAACGCCTACTGACATAGCAGAAGCAATCCCTGAAGCTGATCCAAAACCCAAAATTGATCCAGCATCCTATATAAAGTGTTTTACTGATGGAAAAACAGCAAGCAGTTATAAGTTAACCATATATGTCGATCAGCCAATCCCGGGACACAATGACCAATGGTCTACAGATGTAAATGTTGCAGGCGGAGGAATAAAATTTATAACACCTGGCGGGCAAACATTGAATGTTGGACACACATTTGTAGGGTTTGAAAAAAATAATACCGACGGAACATCAGTAAAACAAGTTATGGGGTTTTATCCGGGCGGGTTAGGAATTTCATCTAAAGCAATCATAAAAGATGATAGCGGACATCCTTACAATGTTAGTTACGCTTTAAATGTAAATGCTGGACAATTCAACGCAGCTCTTGCAAGACTATCTCAGGATAATGCAACATCTAATTATACATTGTCTAATATGATTGGTACAGAACGCAATTGTACAGATGCTGCGATATCTTGGATGACTGTTGCCGGGGCAACTTTACCAAGCCAATCAAGGGGTTCATTCAGTAATACCCCAGGTGATTTTGGACAAGTTTTGAAAAATTTAAGCGGGGCAACAACAACAACGGGGGCAGCACCACAAAGCCATGGACCCTGTAATTAACTATTTATTATGAATAAAATTAAATGGCATATAATACTAATGATGGTGTTATCCCTTATATCAGGCATGCCTTTAGGTAATAGTTGGGAAGCTATCTATAAATACGAGTTTAATGGTGTTATCTTCTCTATTAAAGCGGGAACACTAACTAAAATACAAATAACCGCATGGATACTATTACTAATTTTCCATGCGGGTGTGTTGTGCTTGATTTTATTTACACGCTACAAATATTTTAAAGAATTGTTTATGATTATACCAGCAATATTTATATTTATGTATATGATTGTTGGTGGAGGAATAGCAATCTTTTTAATCCCTTTTGGTATTGTGTGGATTATCACTTTGATTAATTTAAAAAAGTTAATAAACTCTTAACCTCTTGCTATTGCAAGCGTACACCAGCAAGGGTAAGCCCTTACAAAGCACTAATACCATAAAGGTAATATTTTTAAACCATAACCCTGTCAGTCCCTAACTGGTCGAAATATGACTCTACCAACAGGTACCATACGTTCACAGGGACAAAGCCACGCACCTAATAAATCAGGAACATGCCCATGAAAAAGCCAATTATCACTTTAATTGCACTAATTGTTTTTTGCAGCAATTTAGCCACAGCTCAGGATCTGTTTGTTAAACGGAGTTCAACCATTCATGCGTTTATATCCGCTGTTTTTAAGGATAAAAAAGACACCCGTTTTATTATGGACAATTATATGTATATAGCCCCTAATGAAACCATTCCAAAGGAAAAAAAAGAGACAGTAGTAACTGCTATGATTGGTAAGTTAACCGCAAACAGTAAAATACTTGCTTCATCTGATTATAAGATTTTTGAATATGATAACTTTAAAGGGGATAAAAAAATATTCAATACGGATGATTATAGAGATATAATGATACTGTCTATCAAAAATAAGGCTATTGTTTATTTTTACTTCAAACAGGATCGATTGATATCATTTACTTATATCGATAAAGGTTCATTAAGTTTCTTCGTTACTATTTAATTGTCAATGGGGCGTAGGTAAAAGCGGCTGGGGCTCTCGGCAGCGCCGCTGCCGGGAGCAGGTAAAAACCCGCATTGGTCGAAGTAAGCTAAAGCTAAACCTGGACTAATGAGAATTTTAGTTGAAATAATATTAAAAGTTGTTTGACCGAAATGGTAATCCCTGACCGGCGGGCTCTTTCTCCAAACAACCTCCTACCTCATGTGTTGATCTTTTAAATAAAACAACGTTATGAGCACACCAGAAAATAAATTCCCCACACCAGAGCCTACCGGCGACCCAAAAACTAATAATGCCGAACAGGATGTGGTTACCAATACTGAGGAATCGGACAAAGTAGTGAATACTGATGGTGCTAACGGTTCAGTAGCTAATATGGATGGCATTCAGGATACACTGAGCGACTCCGAGCCGTCATCGGCAACAACAGCCGAAACCGCCCGTGCTACTGAAGAAGAAACGGCAGGCGGCGACACAGCTACCGATGAGGATGTTGCAGGCGGCAACCCGGTTATCTGATAGCCTGCACAAATATTTATCAATAATTAAAAAGGCCGCATTTAAGCGGCCTTTTTAACTATTTTTTGTGTGAGAACAGCCACGGCATCAATCCCGGCTCGGCAAACGCATCGTCCCAGCTGTTATGATCGTCATTAGGATAAACGGTGAATTTAGGTTCGGCACCGGCCTGTTGCAACGCTGCCACTACCACTTCTGAATGGGTGAACGGCACCACACTGTCTTTAGCCCCGTGGAAAATCCAGAGAGGCGTTTTTTTGGCGTAGGCTTTAACATTGTTGGTATTATCGCCGCCGCATATAGCAAATGCTGCCGCAAATACATTTGGTTTGCGCCGCAATATTTCAAGGGTACCCATCCCGCCCATAGATAATCCGCCGATATAAACCTGTTTTTTATCTACATAAGGTTTAGCTAAAAACTGGTTAACCAAACCTATTAAAGCACTCATAGCGCGGGTAGGGTCGCCACCTTCAATAAAGTTAAATATGCGCTTGCCGCCGGCGGTATCTATCTTTACGTTGCTCCAGTAGCTATCTTTTGGGCATTGTGGGAAGATGACGATTGCCGGGTAATTCTGCCGGATAGTGTCATTAAGGAACAGCTTGGGCCCGTATTTGATCTGGGCATCATTATCATTACCACGTTCGCCGGCACCATGCAATACAAATATCAGCGGGTACTTCTTTTTCGGATCAAGGTGCTGAGGGAATAGAATGCGGTAGGGCAGCGTATCCTTTTTGCTGATGAAGCTGCCACGGTCAAACGATCCGTTTACCTGTGCCTGTGTTACAAAAGGAAATGCCAGGTGCATTGCACCCAGCATCCCTATTAGCACTAATTTTTTAAGCGTCATGTTGTGTTATCAAGGTTGATGTTTATGGATAACGCAATTTAGCCTTTTTTATGACCTGCCGTTAATTTTTGCTCAGGGCCGGGCTTTTAAAATCCAGTTTTTTTAGTCCGCGCTGAATTTCAGGACAGCTCATAAACAGGTTCCACAACAAGCCCGACCGGTGATTTTCTATCATTACAACAATCGGCCCCTGATCTATTGCCAGGTACGATTTGGCATACCAGTCTTTTGATTCGCTGAAGGCATCAGTAAAGCCGTATTCGCCCCAGATCTTGTCGCCCAGGTCATAGTAGAAATGGCGAAGCGCCTTCATCGAATACTCGGGCGTGTATGGAAATGCGGAAAGTGCGGCGGTTGGTGTTATTACCCCCAAGTCATTTGTAGGCGAGTGTGCGTTGTAACCCTCGTAATTATCACTCGCGGTTAAACCCCAGCAATTTTCGCCATAGCCTTTAAACTTTTTAGGGTTATCTATACAGTACGCCCTGTTAATGAGGGTGTGGTTTTGGTTTTGCTCCCAATAATCTGCATACTTATCTTTAAGTCCTTTCGGGTTTAGGCCCAGGAATGAATATTGGGAAAAGAAAAGCGGGCCACCAAAATCAAAACCCAGGGGCAACTTATAACCATAGAATGATTTACCATTCTTAAAGAAATCGCTTTGTGCCCAGCCACGATCATATATATCGGCACTCACCGGCGAGCGGTCAGACGATTCAGCCAAAATGTAGGTGATCAAGCATTCATTAAATCCGCGGATAGGGAAGTTCATGGCCCAGCCATAGTTAGGGCTCCAGTGCCAGTAAAGGTTGTCGCGCCCATCGCGGGTAAACCATGCCCAGTCCATTTCGCTCCACATCCAGCCTATCATATCGCGGATGCGGCGCTCTTTAGGATCGTCTGCCTTAAAATATTGGCGGGCGCAAAGTAAGCCCTGGAACAGGTAAGCGGTCTCCACAATATCGGCACCGTCATCGCGGCGGCCAAAGCGGATGGTTTTACCGGTAGCACCATTAAGCCAATGCGGGAAAGCGCCGTGATAAGAATCGGCCCGGTATAAAAACTCTACGATTTTTACCATTCTGTCAACCGCCTTATCATGCGGAATAAACTTGCGGTGATCTGCAGCAATCAGTGCCATAATACCAAAACCGGTGCCGCCGGTGGTAACCACTTCGTCGCCATAATCAAAAGATCGGTTGCTGCGCTCACGGGCCATACCACTTACGGGATGCCCAAAATCCCAAAAGTAACGAAAGGTTTGGCGCTGCACCACATCTAACAAAGCGCTGTCATTTAGCCCTTTGATAATTCCTACCGGTTTAATGTAATCGGCGGGGAAGTTGGGTTTAACCGGGTGATTTAATCCTTTTTTTTGCGCCATGCCATAAGCGCTTAACATAATAAGGCAGGCGGATAACAATAGCTTTTTCATTTGTAAAAATCAGTTTTTCAGAAAAAAGATTGTCCGGCCCGGTAGGGGACGGACAATCTTAAATTTTCGGTCAAAATTAGTTCTTTTCAGAATCAATAACCCGGGTTTTGTTTTAATCGTCCCCCGCTTAAATCAATTTGTGTTTGCGGGATAGGGAACAGTGCATTCCTGGCAGACCATGTTTTACCATGTGCTGCAAACGCTGCTGCTGCGCGGCCCGGCTGTACGGCATCCTGGCGAACGATGTCGAAGAAGCGGTCGTGTTCTTCGGCCATTTCAACGCGGCGTTCATGCCAAACGTTTTGCAAGGTAGGTGCAACCGGTGTAAGTTTGGCGCGTACCCTAACGGCGGTTAAAGCAGTGTTTGCCGCACCGGTATTGCCAATCTGGATAGCTGCTTCGGCGTTGATCAATAAAATATCTGCGTAGCGTAATACGCGTACCTGTTTTGGCAACCTGTCGGTATTGCCGCCGCAATTGTCTTCGGCACTGCGGCTATGGTACGCTTTATAGCTGTAGGTAGGATTTTCTACCGAGTCGCGGCTTGGTATGCGGAAACCGTCAAACAAGCGGGTACCGTTTGGTAAGATGGTTATAATGGTACCTGCTTTGCGCACATCATTTGGCTCGTATTCGTTAATTAAACTTTGCGATGGGTTGTTAAAGCCAAAGCCAAGATCTGACCAGCCAAACTTACCACCTGCGCGCGGGCCTTGCGATACGGTATACAGATTGATACCGGCGGAGCAGTTTTTGTTGATGCCCGCCTGGATCTCAAATATCGATTCGGCGTTGTTGTTGCCGCCGTCGCCGCCTACAGCGCGCTGGCGCCATATTAGCGAGTAATCGTTAACCAAAGAATATTTACCGCTGGTAATTACCGCGTTAGATAGTTCAAAAGCTTTCTGGTAATTTTTCATATAAAGGTAAACCTTAGCCTCTAATGCTTGTGCGGCAGTTTTGGTTGCACGGCCTACATCTGTAGCACCTTTATCCGGCAGGTTACTTGCTGCAAAATCAAGATCGCCGATAATGAAGTTATAGATTTGCTCGGCAGTTGCCCGTGTTTGATATTTATCGTCATTAGCTTCGGCAGGCAAAGGTACTTTGTCCAGTAAGGGCACCCCGCCATACAAACGTACCAGGTTAAAGTAAAAGTAAGCCCTTAAAAATCTTGCCTCACCAATCAGTGCATTTTTAGTTGCCGCGTCAAACTGGGCCGCGTTCAGCTTATCCAGTGCCTGGTTAGCGCGTGCAATGCCCTGGTAATGACCCGTCCAAACGTTATTTACCACGCCGTTTGTAGCAGAAGTGGTAAGGTTATCGATTTGCAAAGCGTCGCCGTAATCGGTTGGCGAGCTGCCTTTATCGGCATCATCCGATGCGATATCAGACATGATCACAAACTGAAAGCTTTCGATATCCGGATCGAAACCACCAATGTAAAATACATTGTATATCCCGGTAACCAGGTTTTTAGCCTGTGCAGGGTCGTTAGCAATCTGATCCTGCGTTATCTGTCCCTGGGGTTGTACATCCAGGTAGTTTTTGCATGCACTAAATGTGCTTGCTATAACTGCCGCGCAGATAAACAGCAGTGTTGAATGTTTTTTATATATCTTTTTCATGATTCAATAGCGTTAAAATTGAACATTTACACCAAATGCAAAAGTGCGTGTTACAGGGTAGTTGGTAGCATCTATACCGGCCGATAGGATATCGGTATTGAATAACTCTGGTGATGAACCGCTATAACGCTTTGCTGTAAATAGGTTTTGCGAGGTTAAAAACATCCGGAATTTAGCAATGCCCACACGTGTAAGCAAAGCCTTTGGCAGGGTATAACCTAATGTTAAGTTGTTTAACCTTAAAAATGCACCCGACTCAATAAAGTAAGTAGATGGCGGTGTGCTTTGTGATATCACGTCAGGGTCTGTTGATGATGGCCTTGCAGTGGTAAATCGGGCATCGGCATAGGCAGCCTCGATGTTATCATTGGCAGTACCTCTTGAATTCTTTTTGCCATTATAAATCTTGTTGCCCCAGTTGCCGTAAAAATCAGCGCTGATATCAAATGCGTAGTAATTAATGCCAAAATTAAAGCCACCAAAATATTTAGGCTGATAAGAGCCGGCATAAATACGGTCATTAGCATCGATCTTATTATCTCCGTTTACATCCTGGTACCTTAAACCGCCTACGTGGTTAGCCTCGTAAGTGTTTGTTGGCGCACCGTTAAGCTCGGCAGCGTTTTGGAACACGCCGATAGCGTTAAGTACGTAATAGCTGGCAATTGGCTGGCCATTATCTGTACGGGTAATGGTTTGGCCGTTTGCCCCGCCGGCGTTAAGCGCCTGGCCGCCGTTAAGACCGGTAATAGTGTTTTTATTGTAACTGATGTTCGCACCAATATTGTAAGATAAATGATCATTGATGTTATCACGCCAGCGTAAGCCAAACTCCACACCACGGTTACGGTACGATGCCGCATTGGTAATAAAGCGGTTGTCCGGGTCGCCCAATATACCCGGAAGCGTTACGTAGGTTAACGCGTCGCTTACCTTTTTGTCGTAGTAATCAAACTCGCCGCTTAAACGGTTATTTAAAAAGCCGAAATCTAAACCAATATCCAGCTGTTTGGTTGTTTCCCATTTAAGGTTGGTGTTTTTAATATCCTGTATAATGGTACCGTTTGCCAGGGTGCCGTTATTGAAATAATAAGGTTGGTAAGGCAAGCCCGTTACGATAAATAACGATGGGTCAATATTATCATTTCCTAACTCGCCATAGCTGGCACGGAGTTTCAAATTATCAAAAATGCCGCCTTTAACGAAACTTTCTTCTGAAATGGCCCAGCCGGCACCTATTGTGTAAAAGGTTGCATATTTTTCGCTGAATTTAGAACTGCCATCCCGGCGGATAGAGGCTGATAACAGGTACTTGCTCGCATAATCGTAATTAATACGGCCAATGTACGACTGGCGTGTAAACAACGATCCGTTGTTATTATTAGATGCGTTAAGATCAGGGTTACCCAGATCCAGGAACCATTGATCCTGATTGGCAGGGACATCTATACGCGTTCCATTAATAAAGTTTGAGCGGGCTTTTTCTGTAACCACACCTCCTAACACAGTAAAGTGGTGCTTGTCGTAAGTCCTGTCGAAGGTTACGGTGTTATCCCACTGGTATTGGTACGAGTTATCGTTTTGTACAAATAAAGAGCTGTTGGTTTGGCGTTGGTTACCACCTCCCACAGTAAAGGTGTTACCGTCTGCCTCGAACTGATAGCTATAATTTTTTTGATTATTGAAACGTGCATCCAGGTTAAAGGCAGAGTGGAAGGTTAGCCATTTTACAGGGTTATAATCTAACGCTACGTTACCTTGCACACGGTTGTTTAAAGTAAACCTGTTCGATTTATCTAATTGCAATAATGGGTTGCCCACGTTGCTCCATGCAGATGTATTACCATATTTGCCATTGATAATTGATGGGATGATTGGTGCCGCACGGTACACGTTGCCATAAATGGCACCGATATCAACACCCTGTTCCGCACCACGGGTTAGCGATAACTGATCGCTGAAGCGTAATTTGTCGGAAATTTTTACATCATTATTTGCGCGTAAAGAGAACCGCTGGAAGTTGTTGGTTTTGATAACACCGTTTTCATCGTAATAGTTAGCGCTGATAAAGTAAGTACTTTTGTCGCCGCCACCTGCTATCGACACATTGTGATTGGTGTAAAACCCTTTGCGGGATATTGCATCTGCCCAGTTAGTAGTACCCGGAATGGTCAATGGTGATTTGTCGTCACTGGCAATTTTAGTTGGGCTGGCAACGCTCAGATAATCTACATATTGCTGCCTGTTTGCTAACTGGATCTGGCTGGCGATTTCACGGAAACCAACATTGGCATCATAGCTAACAACTGCCGGGCCGCTTTTGCCTTTTTTGGTAGTAATGATCACCACACCGTTTGCACCACGCACACCGTAAATAGCCGCAGATGCATCTTTTAAAACGTCAAGGCTAACAATGTCGGCATTATTAATATTACGGATATCGTCTGTAAGCACACCATCAACCACATAAAGTGGGTTAGCACCTGCCAGTACAGATCCTGTACCACGAATACGCAGTATAGGTGCCGAGTTAGGCTGGCCTGATGATAATACCTGCACACCGGCAACTTTACCCTGTAAGGCTTGTGTTGGTGTTTGTACTGGTTGTTTACTAAGTTGATCGCCATTTACGCTGGCGACAGAGCCGGTGACATCGCGTTTGCGTTGTGTGCCATAGCCCACCACAACAACTGTTTTCAATTCATTAGCTTCGCCTTTTAGCAAAACGTTTAAAGTGGTTTGGCCATTAACCGGTACAAACTGACTGGTATAGCCAATGTAACTAAATGTTAAGGTTGCGTTTGATGGTACCGAAATTGAATAGGCGCCATTAACATCGGTTTGGACACCATTTGCTGTCCCTTTTATACCCACACTAACGCCAATAAGGCTTTCGCCGGTAGCAGCATCAGTAACTTTACCTTTTAGGGTAACGTTTTGCGCTAAAGCAGCGGTGGTAAAAAAGAATAACAAAAGCATCAACCCTGAGATTGTAGAGATTCTCTTCATAGTGGTTAAATGTTAAGTAGTACTTAGATAAAAATAAAAATGTAGCGCCGGTAGGAGTATTGATTTATATTACTGTTCCCGGCATTGATATGAAGGGTAGAACGCAATTGCCTTTAAAAAGTTTTGTAAAATGATGCAAAAACCGCGTTCTGAGGGTGTAAAGGGTACATTACGCCTTTTTAAACTTCTTTAAAAAGCCGTAATATTTTCAATGAAGTTGCTTGGCCACTGCCGTAATTATAAATTGATTGCTTGTTGTTAAGAAATCGGTAATCAATTTAGCAACGTGAACTTGAAAGGAAATTTAAGATTTTTTTATTCGGCTAATGAAACAACACCTTTTTTAGCGGTATTAACAGGCTGCGGTGTCTTTACATAATAGCCGGTGCCATCATAAACCCGTTTACGTGGGTGTGCCTGGCAGGCATCAGTACAGCAACCTTCCATTTTGGTGCCGCAATCATCGCACTGTGTAAAGTGTTCGTTGCATTCCGGGTTAGCGCAGTTGATCATTTTAGGCGTAACGTTACCGCAATTGCGGCAAGTAGATATCACTACCGGGTTAACGCTGTTCACATCAACGGAAAGGCGATTGTCAAATACATAGCACTTGCCTTCAAAATCTTCGCCGCCTGTTTCCTTACCGTATTTGATGATGCCGCCATGCAGCTGATAAACATCGCTAAAACCTTCATGCAGGAGCAGTGCAGAAGCCTTTTCGCATTTGATGCCACCGGTACAATACGTCAGGATCTTTTTGTCTTTGTATTGTGCCAGTTCGTTGATCATTGCCGGGAAATCGCGAAAGTTTTCAATGTCAAGCGTAACAGCGTTTTTGAATTTGCCTAAAGAGTGCTCATAGTTAGAACGCACATCCAATATCACTACATCATTGCGGTCTTTCATTGCTAAAAACTCTTTGGGCTCCAAATGCTTGCCAGTTTGCTTTTGCGGGTTGATCATATTAGGATCGCGCAGGCCCGAATGTACAATCTCTGACTTATAGCGGCAGTGCATCTTTACAAACGACGGCTCGGCAACTTCGTCTATCTTAAAATCGATGCCGGCAAAGCGCTCGTCGGCATGTACCGTATCCATGTAGGTTTTGCATGCTTCGGCTGTGCCCGATACGGTTCCGTTAAGGCCCTCGTCAGCTACGATGATACGCCCGGTTAACCCAAGGGATTTACAAAATTTGAGGTGATCGGCAGCAAACTGCTCGCCATCGGCTATAGTTGCATAACAATAGTAAAGGAGTGTGTTGTATATCGTCATAACATCATTGATACCGCTGCAAACGGTGTTAAATGAAGCGCAAAGATAAGGTTTAGAGTTTAAAGTATAAAGTTGAAAGTGTAAAGTTAAGATATGGGTAAACTTTCAACCTTTAACTTTACACCGTCAACTTCCTTATCTGATACCGTAGAAGATCCTGAAGCCCTGCAAATATTTTTTGTTGCCGGCGTATGATATACCGTAATCTACGCGGAATATCAGCCGTTGTAATCCTACATAAAACTCCCGGTAATTAAGGTTACCTACTGTAGACAGGTAGTTGGCACCTATGATTTCTTCCAGTTTAAGCTTACGGGCGAAACCGACTTTGTTCAGAATAGATCCTGCAAAGTTGTGCTGGTAGTGCGCCTCAAAAAATGCGCCGCTGGTACTGTAAGTATAAAACGGCAGGAAGTGGAAACTGCCGATGTAAGTGGGATCAAAAGTGGTACCCTGGTTACCTAAATAGTGGTTAAAATCCATAAAGTACAGTGTTTTGTTGTTAAAGAAATCGCCGGCTGTTATTTTAAAGGATGAAAAACCCGAGAGGCCTATGCGGATATTATATTGCGAAATATCTGCAGATGCAAAATCATAGTCAACGTCAGACCCAAAAGCACCCTTAATACCCTTGCGATAGTTTATAGTAAGCGTTGGATATTTTGATGGTACATTAAATTTACCGGTAGGCCTGGTAATGTACTGCTGGGCAAAGGTAAACTGGAACGAAGTATTGAAAGTTAAGGCCTGATGTTTTGGAAACAGGAATGAATTATCATCTGCAGGCGTTCCCGGCGGCGCCAGCGGGTTGTTTGATGTAAACTCGCGGTTTTTGCTGTTAAATAGTTTCCAGTACGAAGTATTGTACAGCTGTGCACGGTCTGAATAGCTTAGGCTTCCTGTCCATAACAGGCCGTTAACCAATTCGCGCTGGTAACCAAAACCGCCAAATTGTGACCGGTAATACTTAACATAGTTGTTTTCGTATAGGATGGTACTTAGTGTGTTAAAGTACAGTGAACGCGTGCCTACGTTGTTAAGGTCCAGCACATCGCTGCCAAAATTAACCCAGAATTTTGCATTGTGGAACGGATCGTTCTTGTACTCGGTTAAAAAATTTGCGCTGAATAACTTGTTAGAGAAGCCGTACCGTATGGCCGGGGTTACACTCAGCGAATGGAAATCATCATAAGTGTGGCTGTAACGCACTTTGGCATTAATACCAAAACCTTCTACCGTGTTGTAATAGAACGTTTGCAGGAATGGGAACACGTATAACGAATCGCGGTTGCTGCGGTTACTGGCGCTGTATCCAAAAATAAGATAGCCTAATGGATTGAGATTATTTTTGGTTAGCTGAAGCGTATCCAGGTAGCCTTTGGTAAGATGATATGCCGCCACACTATCCTTTTTGAAGTAGTCGCGCGTTTCCTGCTGCGTTAACGGAACCGGGCGGTTATTATCCCAGTAGCTTTTTGATTTTAGGTTAGATGCCGTATCTATCCGTAAAATTTCGCCGGTAAAAAAACCTTCAGGAAAAGCGGGATTTAACTTGTAATTATTGTAAATGCCAGTGTAATAACCGCCGAATTTGAAGCCCAGCACGGTTCCTTTAAAGTTAAAATGAACAGATACCGGCATCCAAACGCTATCGGTAATGGGCACATATTGCTGCCTTACCTCAAGCGTATCAACAAAATTGAGCGAATTGGTAGCCTTGGTAAGAAACAGGTCGACGCCGTATATGCGCCAGTCGCCTTCAACTATGTAAATGCTGCCGGTAAAATACTGGCCGTATTTACGTTTAGGAATTACTTCTATCTTATCAATCTGGCGGCCGTTTTGTACGGAGCTGCCTATCAGTTTATAATCATAAAAGTGGAATGCATCTGCAGCTGCCGGCGATACGTAGCCGCGTGTGCTTAATCCATTTATAGTGAAAATATTGTTATAAAAATTAGCCTGCAGGTCCGACGCCTTGTTGTAGCTGAAGGCTGTATTAACACCTGCCGTTTTAGAAGCGATAGTTACTTCTTTGATCTTGCTGCTTGAGCCGCCGTAACTAAATTCGGAAAGTGATTCCGATTGGTAAAGGATGCCCCTGCCCATTGAGTCAAGGTCGAGGGCTTGCGTAACCGCCCTGCCCGATAAGGCCTTTGGTGAGCTCAAAAGTTTTTGCACCCCTTTGATGTAAACCGCGCAGGAGTAGCCTTTAACTTCGTTAAGCCGTTGTTCGCGTTTGGCTATTACGCGGCGCATAATGGTATCACCAGGGTCGCGGTTGCGTTTCCACTCGTCAGATACCTGGCTAAAGCGGAACACCTCGTCGGCAAGCTGCACATTACGTACTTCGCTATGATCGGTAATAGTTACGTTTTCGGCCTGTTCTTTATAACCGGCGTAGCGATAAATTACAGTATAGGTGCCGGGATTTAATTTAAATTGGTAACGGCCATTTTCATTGGCGGTGGTACCGTAGGTAGAATTACGGATATAAACGGAAGTAAAGGCAACCGGCAGGCCTTTTTGGCCGGTAACTAAACCAGAGAGTGTATATTGTTGTGCCGAAGCTGTTAATGCAGTCAGTAAAAACAAAAAGAATAGTAGGTATCTTCTCATATAGGGATTTCTACATTTAATACTTTTTATAACGAAATGTTTGTTTATACCTTTAATATATTAAAAATGTTGCATGTAGATGTTCAATTGCTGCGTAATGCTTAATTTTGACACTTTAAAATTAAAATATGTATAACACATTGCAACCCGTTTTGCAGCAGGAACTTGCCGGTATTGAAGATGCGGGCCTATATAAAAATGAGAGAATAATCACATCGCCGCAGGGTGCCGATATTACGGTGCAGGGTGGTAAAGAGGTGATTAATTTTTGCGCCAACAACTACCTCGGTTTGTCGGGAAGCCAAAGGGTAATTGATGCTGCTAAGGCCGCTATGGACAGCCACGGTTACGGCCTTTCATCAGTGCGCTTTATATGCGGTACCCAGGATATTCACAAAGAACTGGAACAAAAGATAGCAGAATTTTTAGGCACCGAGGATACTATTCTTTATGCCGCCGCCTTTGATGCCAACGGTGGGGTGTTCGAACCATTATTTAACGAACAGGATGCTATTATATCTGACGAGCTGAACCATGCTTCGATAATAGACGGGGTGCGTTTGTGTAAAGCGCAGCGACAACGCTATAAGCATGATGACATGGCCGACCTGGAGGAAAAGCTGAAAGCAACCCAGGATTTGCGCCACCGTATCATTGTTACCGATGGCGCCTTCTCTATGGATGGTACAATTGCCCAACTGGATAAGATCTGCGCCCTGGCAGAGCAGTACAATGCTTTGGTAATGATAGATGAAAGCCATTGCAGCGGCTTTATGGGGAAAACCGGTCGTGGTACGCATGAGCACCATAATGTAATGGGTAAAATTGATATTATCACCGGTACGTTAGGTAAGGCATTAGGTGGGGCATCAGGCGGGTTTACATCGGGCCGTAAAGAGATCATTGATATGCTGCGCCAGCGCTCAAGGCCATACTTGTTCAGTAATACGTTGGCTCCGGCTATCACTGGTGCGTCAATTGCCGTGTTAGATATGCTGAGCGAAACTACCGACCTGCGCGATAAACTGGAAACCAATACACAATACTTCCGCGAGCAAATGACTGCCGCCGGTTTTGACATTAAACCAGGCGTGCATCCCATTGTACCGGTGATGTTGTACGATGCTAAACTGGCCCAGCAGTTTGCCGCCAAAATGCTGGACGAGGGAATCTACGTGATTGGTTTTTACTACCCGGTTGTTCCGCAAGGTAAGGCACGAATCCGCGTACAGATCTCAGCCGCGCATGAAAGGGAACACCTGGATAAAGCCATCGCCGCGTTTACCAAAGTCGGCAAAGAGCTGGCTGTGATCAAATAAATTACGTATAAGATTTTTATATTTGTACGTATAAAAGACCTGTTATGAAACTAACATTAAACATCGAATCCAGGTTAATAGACCAGATCAAAGAGGTAGCAAAGAAAAAAAACACCAGTATTTCAAAGATCGTAGAAAATTTTTTAAGGAAGGAAGTAGCATCAGAAATCGGACCTTTCCAAATGAAAAATTTAGACGAATTGCCGGATTGGGTAAAGGAGTTAACCATTTCTACAGCGCCTGTAAACGATTTTGATCATAAAGCCGAATATCATAAGCATTTAGATCAAAAATACGGGTTATGAAAAAGGTGTTTTTGGATAGCGACGTAATTTTAGACGCTTTGCTAAAAAGACCGGGCTTTAATATACCATCAATGAATTTGATAACGCTTATAGGCAATGGACGAATTGCTGGTGTAACGTCTTCGGTGGTATTTGTGAATGTAAATTACTTTCTTGATAAATTTGACAAAGCGAATAAGTTAAGATTATCAAAAGGACTGAGGTCGATACTGCCCATTATAAGTGTAGGCGCTGGCATCATTGACTTAGCACTGAGTAGCAACTTTATAGATTTTGAAGATGCAATACAATATTATTCTGCAGTTGAAGGAGAATGCGACTTCATTATTACCCGAAATATAAAGGACTATAAACAATCTACTATCCCGGTGTTAACAGCCGAGCAATTTTTAAGAACAATACTATAATGCAATCTAAAATAGATCAGTACACTGCCGAGATAAAAGCTTTTACTGCTGCTAAGGCAGACGAGCTGGAGGCATTCCGCATAAAATATTTAGGCACCAAGGGCTTGATAAAAGACCTTTTTGAAGAATTTAAAACGGTTGGCCCAGAAGAAAAACGGACGTTTGGCAAGGTGCTTAACCAGTTTAAGCAATTTGCCGAAGCCAGATATGAAGAGATCAAGGACTCGCTTAAATCTGAGATTGAAAACCCGAAATCGGAAATTGACCTGACCCTTCCCGGCGACGGTTTTGAGATTGGCTCACGCCATCCGCTTTCTTTGGTGCGTAACGAGATCATCGATATTTTTAAGCGTTTGGGTTTCGTGGTGGCCGAAGGGCCGGAGATTGAAGACGACTGGCATAACTTTTCGGCGCTTAACTTTCCGGAGGAACACCCCGCCCGTGATATGCAGGACACCTTCTTTATCCGCAAAGGCGACCAGGAAAAGGGCGACATTGCTTTACGTACCCATACGTCGTCTGTACAGGTGAGGATGATGGAGCAGGGTAAACCGCCGTTTCGTGCCATTATGCCCGGCCGCGTGTACCGTAATGAGGCCATATCTGCCCGTGCGCACTGTTTCTTCCACCAGGTAGAAGGTTTGTATGTAGACGAGAACGTTTCTTTCTCCGATCTCAAACAAACGCTATATCACTTTGTACAGGAGCTTTATGGTGAAGGTACGCAGGTGCGTTTCCGCCCGTCATATTTCCCGTTCACGGAGCCATCCGCAGAGATGGATATTTCCTGTACCATTTGTAAGGGCGCAGGCTGTAATATGTGTAAATATAGCGGCTGGGTAGAAATATTAGGTTGCGGCATGGTTGACCCAAATGTGTTAGAGAACTGCGGCATAGACAGTAAAAAATACACCGGCTTCGCATTCGGCATGGGTATGGAGCGAATTGCCAACTTAAAATACGTAATCCGTGATCTGCGCTTATTTTCTGAAAACGACACCAAATTCCTTAAACAGTTTCAGAGCGAGATCATATGAGGTTTGTGCTGATACTGGCCATGGCGGGCATGCTACTTTTATCGTGCGGGAAAGCCGGCGATGTAGTGCCTAACGTGGCAGTAAACCTGCGCATCACTAAAGCCGACCCTAACTATGCCGGCCTAACTGCTATTGGCGGTTATAAAGAACTGAATGGCGTTGGCGTGGCCGGTATTGTTATTTATCATTCCAACTTCGGCTATGTAGCGTTTGACCGTTGCAGCACCTACATGCCTGAAAAGCTTTGCTCGGTTAAGGTTGACGATACCGGGCTGACCTTAACCGACCCCTGCAGCGGATCAAAATTTTCGTTGAGCGACGGCGGCTCCGTTAAAGGCCCTGCAACCAGGTCCTTAAAAGCTTATCAAGTCTCAGATACACAATTTGAGATAATTGTGTATAATTGATAAATGGAAGCCGATAAGATCAAAGACAGCATTAAGCGGGCAGCGCAGGAACTGTTCCGCAAATTCGGTTACCACAAAACCAGCGTAAACGAAATAGCCCGTAAAGCCAAAATAGCCAAGGCCACCATCTATAAATACTTCGATAGTAAAGAGGCTGTTTTGCATGTGCTGCTGATGGATTACATCAAAGTGAGCGTTAATGACCTGATTACCACTAACACGCCCGAATTGGACGAGGAGACCCATCTGAGTAACCTGATCATGAAAACCTGCCGGTTATCATACACCATCTGTAATGAATTTATTGGCTGGGACTTTATCCGCGAGAGCACGAATTCGCAGGATTTTCTTAAAAACCTCTCCAATGAACTCGAAGAGTTGCTGATGCAGTCCTTTACACAATTACCTAATATCCGCAAGCATGAAACTTATCACCAGCGCCTGCGGTTTCTGATCAAATGCAGTAAAAGCATTGTATTTAGCTTTGCCTTTACTTCGGTAAGCGATGCCGATGTACGCAAGAATTTTGTATCGTTTCAAAAAGAGATCCTGCCATACCTGGTTAAAGCAGCAGTTACTATTTAACAAATCAGGATAGCCGCAAAGTATCTATCGCTTTTACCCATTCATCTTTTTTACACCTTTTGCATTCATGCCGCCCCGGGGCAAGTGTTTCTACATGGCCACAGTAAACACACGCGTAATCGGCTTTCATATCAACGGTTTTTGAGCGGGTGTTATAAACCCTGGGCATAACCGGCAAGCCTGGCCGCACATCTTCGTCGCTGAAATAAAAAAAGCTGACGTTGCCTGTAGTTTCTAATATCGCTATACGGATCTGTCCCAGGTGTTCAATACTTTGCTGCCGCATTTCTGATAAAAACTCATCTTTGGCAAAGGTAAGCTCATCGTTATCAAGCAGTATAAACATCCCATCTTCGATTACGTACATAGGGTCACCTTCCAGTACGCTTTCAAAGCGCTCGCTCTTGGTAGCCAGCCAGGTAATGGCCCGGTAAAGTAGGAGAATGGTTGCCATTACAATTACCGATGGCACTATCGAAATATCTCTGGTGAACATCGGATCGCCAGCGGCCGAACCGAAGCCGATGATAATAGCGACTTCGAAAATTGATAACTGCCTTACGCCTTTTTTACCGGTCATCCTCAGCACAACCAAAATAAGGATAAACATAACAAGTGTGCGTACAACTATTTCAATTCCAAAAGTAAAATCAAGGTCTTTAGTAAAGATATCGCTCAAGTTTAAATCCATTATTAAACAATGCAGGCAGGCATTAAATGTTTTTGTGCAGATACAACACTATTTTATTTGGATATTCAAAAGACAATCCATTACTTTGAAGAACAAAGTACTTTCACGTGGAAGAAAAAGAAATTCAGGATCAGCTCACCTCTATCCGTAGTTTGATGGAGCGGTCGTCAAAATTTATATCCTTAAGCGGTTTATCAGGCGTGCTTGCCGGCCTTTATGCGTTGGTAGGGGCGGGCATTGCTTACCAGATCATTTATGTGCAGCAACATACTTTTAGCTCCGGCTACGTAGGGAATGGGGGCTTGGTAAATAATTTGGCCATACCTGGTGCTGCGCAGATTATGTTAACAGCGTTAGTAGTACTTGTTGCATCTGTAGCTACCGGTATTGTTTTAACCATACGTAAGGCACGGCGCAAAAAGCAGCAGATTACGGGCAGTTTAAGCCGGCAGTTGCTGTTTAACATGGCGGTACCTTTGCTTGCAGGCGGTATATTGATTTTGGTTTTGATAGCTAAAGATTACTTTGGTTTGGTAGTGCCTGCATCGCTTATATTTTACGGCCTTGCACTGGTAAATGCCGGAAACTTTAGTTTTACAGATGTAAAATATTTAGGCATTGGCGAGATATTGTTAGGTTTGCTTGCTGCATTGCTGCCTAGTTACGGCCTGCTGCTTTGGGCGTTTGGTTTTGGTGTGCTGCACATAATTTACGGCAGCATTATGTACTTTAAATACGATAAGTGAAAATCCCTTTTCAAAAACTTGATAAAGCCTTTGAGAACCGCCTGCGCCTGCAAATTATGAGTGTGCTGGTAGTGAACGACAGGTACGATTTTAATTCGCTTAAAGAACTGCTGGATACTACCGACGGTAACCTGGCATCGCACTTGAAAGCGCTGGAAAAAGAAGAGTATATGCAGGTGCACAAAACATTTTTGGGCCGCAAACCCAATACTACCTACCAGGCTACTGAAAAAGGCCGACAAGCATTTAAGCTGCATTTGGATGCACTTGAACAGATTATAAAAAATCAAAAATCACCCAAATAATTTTTTTACCCACATGCTTTGAAACGCAAAGTACTTTTAACATGATTTTGGATTTAATAATTTGAATGGATTTTAAATGGTACGAATGGACTTAGTAAAAAAGCATAACGGTAAATTAACAGAAAGTTCATTATACCGTTTTGGTTTTCGGTATAAAAAATACTATGTTTGCATAACAAAAATCTACAAAGCTATGAGCCAGGAATTAATAGAGTTTTCGGAGCTTATCGATGAGCAGTTTGAAATGACGGATATTACGATCGAAGTTTACTTCGATAAATTATTCAGTTTCTTTTTATAATTGCCAGCAAAGCATCATCGGGCAAAATAAAAATTGCGGCCGGCGCTTGCCTGCGGCATTGAATTCTTTTGCGTTGGTCAAGCCAGGCAACAAATCGTACCATTCTGCGCTATGCGTATTCAATTATTACTTCCTCAGTGATAAAGGCCGCATGATATAAATCTGTTTGCCTTATTTTAATCTTAAAATTCGAGTCTACAAAAATGCTACTTCCCTAACAAAGTAGGATCAATTCATCTTATGCTGGTATTTATTTAGTTCGTGCCTTTGATTAACTTTGCAGCCTGATGAGTAGATCTGTAAAAAAGCCAAAGTTCTTTGAGAACGTTACCGTAATTGACATTGCCGAAGAAGGTAAAGGCGTTGGCAAAGCCGACGATTTTGTAATATTTATTGAAAAAGCGGTACCGGGCGACATTGCAGACATAGAAGTTTATAAAAGCAAAAAAAGCTTTGGCGAAGGCAAGATAACGCGCCTTATTCAACCATCAGAATATCGTACACAGCCATTTTGTGAACACTTTGGTGTTTGTGGCGGCTGTAAATGGCAGCACATGACGTACGATGCTCAACTAAAATTTAAGCAAAAGGCCGTACATGATGCCCTTACACGCATTGCCAAAATCGATGTAGAGCACATGGACGCCATTGTACCGTCGCCGGCCGACAGGTATTACCGCAACAAGCTGGAATATACTTTTAGCAACAAACGCTGGTTGTACGATGGCGAGAACCGCGACGATGAGCGTTTGGATATGGATGCACTAGGTTTCCACATCCCCGGCCGGTTTGATAAGATCCTGAACATTAATCACTGTTACCTGCAGGCAGAGCCCTCTAACGATCTTAGAAACAGTATAAACGCATACGCCCGGCAGCAGGGCATCAGTTATTACGATGTACGTCAGCACACCGGCGCACTGCGTAACCTCATCATCCGCACCTCTTCTACCGGCGAGATCATGGTAATAGCAGTGTTTGCGCACGCCAGCCAGGAGCAGGTTGATGACCTGATGGGTTATGTAGATGCCACATTCCCGCAGATTACTTCCCTGCTTTACATACTAAACACCAAGATGAACGATACCATCTTCGATCAGGAGGTGATAGCCTGGCGCGGGCCGGAGTTTATCCACGAAGAAATGCCCGGCGCGGCCAACGGCAGTGTAGTACGTTTCAGGGTAGGGCCAAAATCTTTTTACCAAACCAACTCTATCCAGGCATTGCGCCTTTATGAGATAACGCGTGATTTTGCAGGCTTTAAAGGGGATGAACTGGTTTATGACCTTTACACCGGGGCAGGCACTATTGCTAATTTTATTGCCGGCCATGTGCGCCAGGTGGTAGGGGTTGAGTATGTGCCATCGGCTATTGAAGATGCCAAGGTAAATTCCCGTATAAATGAGATCACCAACACTAAATTTTACGCGGGTGATATGAAGGATGTTCTGGTTGCAGATTTTGTTGCCGAGCATGGTAAACCGGACGTGATCATCACCGACCCGCCGCGTGCCGGTATGCATGCCGATGTGGTAGCGCGCCTGATGGAAATTGAGGCCGACAAGATAGTTTATGTAAGCTGCAACGCCGCTACCCAAGCGCGCGATTTGCTCATACTAAAAGAAAAATACGATACTGTTAAAATTCAGCCTGTGGATATGTTCCCTCATACCCAACACGTAGAAAATGTTGTTTTACTAAAGCTAAGAAATAGCCTGCCAAATTAATTGCGCCTCTTTATTACGTGGAAAGTAATAAAATATCCAATTTGTAATTGCGGGAATAAGCAATAGTTAATTTTTATCTTTAATGGTGTTTGTCAGCCAACGTGCAATGCAAATCGCTTGTATTTTAGTACATTAGCCCTCTCATCTACCCTGTTTACAAAACTCTTAACACCTGTTGATGGCATCTTTACCGTTTTTCAACTTTTCTTTAAATAAGGTTTTGTTAAAGGAACCCGATTCGCTTAATCGTGCCCGGGTCGAGATAGTGTTTACCACCCTGGCGCTGCTTATTTTTAAAATCATTGTTCTTTTTCCATTTGTTTATCATGAGTTAAAGGCACATCAGTTTTACCGTTTAAGTTTTGTGTTGGTACTGTATCTGGGCCTTATCAAATACCTGCTTTACAAGCCAGCGGCGGTTACGCTGATATCACATATCATTATTTTAACGGGCGTGGCCAGTGTATGGTCTACGTTGTTTGTGTTTGGGCAACGGCTTAACCTGGTCACCATTCAGTTTGTATTCATGGTGATTTTTGTGGGCTATTACCTGATAGATAAGCGTTACGCCATTGCCTATAGCTTCTCGGCTATTATTGCTATAATGTTGTATTTAGTAACGCGGAACGAGGCGTTATGGCAACTGGACCAGTCCTCGCAGGAGCTTCCATCTCCTGGCTTTGAAATCATCGTGATGCTGAATTTTACCACCATGGTGTACATTCATTACCTATTTTACTGGGCGTTTAAAGATAACGTAGCGGAAAAGGAGGCTTTGAACAAACAGCTGCAAAATACCATTGCCGAAGTTAAAGCCCTGGCCGATTCGCGCTCGCTTTTTTTGTCTACCATGTCGCATGAGCTGCGCACCCCGCTCAATGCTGTAATCGGAATGACTAACCTGGTTAAGGATACCGCTACCGAAGAGCAGACAGAAAATTTGGATATACTGGAATTTTCGGCCACCAGTTTGCTTACCCTGGTGAACGATATACTGGATTTCAATAAAAGCGAGAACGATAAAATTGAGCTGGAAGCAATACCTGTTTATTTACCCGGCCTGCTGCACAAGGTTTGCTACGGGCTACAGCAAAAGGCCGCAGAAAAGGGTTTCGGCCTGATATTACAAGTGGATGATGTGCTGAAAGACCGATGGATTATTACCGACCCTACCCGCCTAACGCAGATCATTTACAACCTTGGTGGCAATGCCATTAAATTTACGGAGAAGGGCGAGGTAAACATCAAAGTAACTGCTACGGAAGAGGATGAAGAACGTATTAATGTACATTTCACCATAACCGATACAGGCATTGGGATCCCGGCAGACAGGCAGGCGGCTATTTTTGAGCCCTTTGTACAGGCATCGGCAGATACTACAAGGCATTACGGGGGTACTGGCCTGGGGCTTGCTATTGTAAAACGTTTGCTGGCTTTATTTAATAGTTCAATTGAATTGAACAGCATACCGGATATAGGTTCTGCCTTTTCATTCGCTATCAGCTTTAGTTTATATAAGGGCGATGTCAAATCCGTCTCGCCTATATCGGCAACGGAAAGCAGCCTCACCGGCCTGCGCGTGCTGATTGCCGAAGATAACCCGATTAACGCTCTTTTGTTGGGCAAATTACTAACCAAATGGAACATCAACGCCGATGTTGTCACCAATGGCCAGGATGCTGTAGCCAAAGTCATCGCTAATACTTATGATGTATTGTTGATGGACCTGCACATGCCGCTAATGGATGGCTACGAAGCCACTTTTGTGATTCGCGGCCTTACAGACCCGGCTAAAGGGCAGCTTCCCGTTATCGCCCTCACGGCATCGGTATCCCACAATATTTATGATAAGATAAAAGAGGCAGGTATGAACGATTATTTGTCTAAACCCTTTCAGTCGTCGGCATTGTACCAAAAGCTTGAAGTGTTTAACACGGCAAAGCTTGCCCGTATTACTTCAGAGGGTATCAACATAGATACCGCTAACGACCCTATGACGGCCTAACTTTCGTTAAGCTTTTTTAGCGCTGCAAATTTCGCGGATGGTTCCGCTTAGCGGTTTAAATTCAAAACCGATAGCTTTTTTGACGGCCGAATTATCAAATTGGCGGCTAACAGATGCCGCCCGGGCACTCGTTTTGTCAATCGCCGGATTTTTACCGGTTAGGGCCGACACCAATGCAGCCCCGCGCCAGGCAAATTCTAACATCCAGGGCTTAGCCAAACTGGCGGGAGGTTTTACGCCGAAACGGTCGGCTATTTCTGTAAAAAGTTGTTTATAGCTGCGGTGTTCGGCGTTGATGATATATCTTTTTCCGCTTATACCGCTCTCCATTAGTCCGATCATGCATTTGGCAACATCCTGTACATCAACAAAGCCCATGGTGCCTTCGGTGTAAAATTTCAAACCTTTACGAACGGTTTCAAAGATCTGTCCGCTACCCTTAGTGCCCGCACTTGCCCCGATAATGATGGATGGGTTCACGATCACAGCATCGAGCCCCTCGGCAATTCCACGCCAAACTTCCATCTCACTTTCCAGTTTGGATATAGCATAGCCGTCGTTTTCGATTGTAGGGTCCAGGTGATGCTCCTCGCTAATCAATTTGCCGGGCTTGGCCTCGCCAACTGCCGCTACTGAACTGGTGTGCACCATCCTGATCTTCCTTTCAACACACAGGTCTACCAGGTTGGCCGTACCTGTTACGTTCGTATGTATCATCGGGTCTTTGTCGGCCGCCTTAAGCGATACCCATGCAGCGCAATTGTACACCTGCGTAACGCCCTCTAAAGCGCTTGCCACGGCAAAGGCATCCATCAGATCGGCATCCACCCAATTTACTTGTTGGCTGTAACCGCTAAGTATTGCCGGGATAGCAGAGGATGCCCTTTTGGTACAGCGGATGATATTGCCGCGTAACACCAATTCTTTAGCCAGTTCGGCCCCTAAAAACCCCGTTGCGCCAGTTACTAAGATCATACTTCAAATATGCGGATTAATTAAATGTGCAGATGTGCAAATATGCGGATAGCGGTTAACGATGATTGCATAACGGCTGGTATTAGTCGTGATTAGCCCTGTTATTGTCGCTTCCGCACAGCCCCAACCTCCGCGATGTACTTGATATTTGTATTATCAATCAAATATTATAAAAAGTTTATGAAAAGATTATTTACAGGACCTGATCTCCTAAAGCCGGCTTTAATAATTGCTATGCTGTTTTTAGCGTCGGTGCAATCTAAAGGGCAGCAAATTAAACCCCTGCAAAGCGGCCTTGCGCCTGTAAATGGCATAAAAGTTTATTACGAAGTTTACGGTAGTGGTAAGCCCATTGTTTTGCTGCACGGCGCTTTCATGACCATTGAGGGTAACTGGGCGAAGATAATACCACATTTAGCTAAAACCAGGAAGGTGATCGCTATTGAAATGCAGGGCCACGGGCACACACCCTATGCCGACAGGAAGATGAACCTGGCTGCGCTTGCAATCGATGTGGACGGCGTAATGGATTATTTGAAGGTTGATAGCGCAGATGTTGCGGGCTATAGTATGGGCGGCACCATTGCCTACCAGTTGGCCATTCAAAGGCCCAAACGGATAAAAAAACTAGTGATCATT
>NZ_CAXVWK010000018.1:0-9419 GCF_964263795.1 Mucilaginibacter sp. | reverse complement strand
TTTTTAGATTTTAAAACGACAGCGTTTTACCCTATACAATGACGGTTAGTATTTTACTTTTTTTACCGATAGTTGCAGCCCTTTTAGTGCTGTTGTTTAAAAACGAGGTGGCTAAACATGCTGCTTTGTTTTTTGGCGTGGTCGAGCTGGCAATCGCTATCATCTTTTTATCGGGCTTTGTACCTGATGCCTCTACTCAGTACAGTATAGATGTGCCGTGGATTCCATCTGCAGGCGTTTACTTTAGTGCCGGTATAGATGGCATTAGCATGGTGATGGTATTGCTCACTACCGTTTTAGTGCCGCTGATCATCTTAACCACATATAAACACGAGTACAAAAATGCGAAGGCGTTTTATGCCCTGATATTGTTTATGCAGGCGGGCTTGCTAACGGTATTTACCGCACTGGATGGCTTTTTATTTTATGTAGGTTGGGAAGCAGCACTGATACCGATCTACTTTATATGTGCGCTTTGGGGCGGCGAAAACCGCATTCGCATTACTATCAAATTTTTCATCTACACCTTTGCCGGCTCGTTATTTATGTTACTGGGTATTATTTACCTGTATCTGCAAACTCCCGGTAAGGTTTATGATATCCACGCATTTTACGAATTAAGCTTAGATGCTACACACCAGTCGTGGGTGTTTTGGGCATTCTTTTTAGCATTTGCTATTAAGATGCCTGTGTTTCCTTTCCATACATGGCAGCCCGACACCTACAGTGAAGCGCCCTCTGCCGGCACAATGATGTTATCAGGCATCATGCTAAAAATGGGTATCTATGGCGTTATACGCTGGCTTATCCCTAACGCTCCAGTTGGCTTTTTACAGTGGCAAAACCTGGCGATAATTTTATCGGTGATCGGTATCGTTTATGCATCACTTATTGCATTCAATCAAAAAGATGGAAAACGTTTGGCGGCCTACTCATCAATAGCTCACGTTGGACTTATCTCGGCAGGTATATTTGCATGGACAACGCAAGGCGTTCAGGGTGCAATGATCCAGATGCTGAGCCACGGTATCAACGTAGTAGGTATGTTCTTTATCTGGGATATTATCAGTCGTCGTCTAAATACCCGCGACATCAGTCAAATGGGCGGAATTGCTAAGGTGGCTCCGGGTTTTTCTATAGCGTTTTTAATTATCGTATTAGGCACCGTTGCGTTGCCGTTAACCAACGGGTTTGTAGGCGAATTCCTGCTGCTAAAAGGGGTGTTCAACTATAATATCTGGTTTGCAGCAGTAGCCGGCCTGACTATTATTTTTGGCGCGGTTTACATGTTGCGTATGTACAAAAACGTAATGCAAGGCGAAACTAATGCATTAACTGCGGTATTTGCAGATATCCATGGATCAGAGAAACTGGTTTTAGGCATTATCTGCGCGCTGATTATCGTAATAGGTGTTTATCCTCAGCCAATCCTGCACATATCAGAAGCGGCGGTTACCAATCTGGTAGAAACAGTAAGTCATAAATTTAATGTTAGCAAGTTTTAAAATACAGATATAAACATGACCACTTTAATAATCATATCTGTTTTACCTATTGTGCTTTTGTACTTAGGTTTATATAAAATGCAAAAGGCATTGCTACCTGTGACTGTTTTAGGTTTACTGGTTGCCTTGGGTGCTGCTGTATTCAAATGGAACGACAATGCCGAACCTATGTACAGCGGCATGATGTTGTTTAATAATTTCTCTATCGCATTTTCTGTTGTAAGCATCGTTTCAACTATTTTGATATTGCTGCTTTCTAAAGGATATTTTGAGAAGATCAGCAGCCATATAGCCGAATATTATGCCATTATACTGTTTTCGTTAGCTGGTATCATTGTAATGGTATCTTACCACAACCTGGTTATGATGTTTATCGGAATCGAGATCATGTCGGTTAGCTTGTACATCCTGGCCGGTATCCGTAAAAATGACTTCGCATCTAACGAGGCTGCTTTAAAGTACTTCCTGATGGGCGCCTTTTCTACCGGGTTTTTGTTATTCGGTATTACATTGATCTACGGCGCGTCGGGATCATTCGATCTGGAAGGTATCCGCAGCTACGTTGCTACCCATCCACATGATATCGACCCGATCTTTTTCAGCGGTATCCTGTTAATCATTATCGGCCTGTGCTTTAAAGTTGGCGCAGCGCCATTTCACTTTTGGACACCTGACGTTTATGAAGGTGCGCCTTCACTTATTACGCTTTACATGTCTACGGTTGTTAAGGTTGCTGGTTTCGCCGCTTTTTTGCGCCTGTTCTCGGCAAGCTTTATCCTTATGGCCGACTTTTGGGCACCTGTGTTAATGGTGATCACTATTATCACACTTTTCATCGGTAATATTACAGCGCTGTATCAGCAAAGCTTTAAACGAATGATGGCGTTCTCCAGCATTTCACATGCGGGCTACCTGTTATTTGCCATCGTAGCGATTGGGGCGGGGTCGGCCAACTCAGTGTTCGTTTATGCCACAGCTTATTCAATTGCATCAATCGTAGCATTTGGTGCCCTGATATTAGTAAGGCAACAAACCGGCACCGATAATTTTGAAGGTTTTAACGGCTTGGCTAAACGCAACCCTTTCCTGGCGCTGGTACTCACAGTTAGCATGCTATCGCTGGCTGGTATCCCGTTAACAGCAGGCTTTATAGGCAAATTTTACATGTTTACGGGTGCATTGGCACAGTATAAATTCTGGTTGGTAATCATTGCGGTGGTTAACGCTATCATCAGCATATTCTATTACTTCCGGGTAATTATTGCTATGTATTTCCGCAGCGCTGAGCGGGCGGAGGTTGAAGTGCCTGCTTATTATCAGTTTGTATTAGGCATATCTGCCCTTGCAACTGTTGTTATTGGTGTTTACCCATCACTCATCTCAGCTCTTATTTAATACTTGCCAGTAAAGCAAATCCATTAAATATTTGTAGTTTTACAGATATAGATTAATGGAAAACCTTTGGGAATACCTACAAAACTTAACAGACGCGCAATCTATTTTAAGTACGGGCGGGTTTTACCTGTTACTTATAGTGGTATTTGCTGAAACCGGTTTGTTTTTCGGCTTCTTTTTACCCGGCGATTATCTGCTCTTTCTGACGGGTATTTTAAGCAGTGCTGGCATTATAGAAGTGCCCATCCATGTATTGGTATTATCATTAATAGCGGCAGGTGTTTTAGGTAACTTTACAGGCTATTGGTTTGGTTATCGTACAGGGCCAATGCTCTTCAACAAAAACGATTCTTTTTTCTTTAAGAAGCGCTATGTGGCCGTAGCAGAAGAGTTTTATGCTAAATATGGCGGTATGGCTTTGATTTTAGGCAGATTTTTCCCAATAGTTAGGACATTTGCTCCTATATTTGCAGGAGTTGTAAAGGTTGATATTAAAAAGTTTACCGTTTACAATATAATAGGCAGCGTTGCATGGGTAACCACTTTAACTTTGGCCGGTTATTTTTTAGGGCGGCAGTTTCCGCAATTAAAGAACAACCTGCAGTATATAGTGCTGGCGTTAATTTTTGTTACAACAATACCGCTTATTGTAGCCTTTGTAAAAAGGCGCTATAAGGTAGAAAACGAGAACTAGTAATACATAATATAATAAATGAGTACACAACACCCCTGGCACCAGGTTTCACCGGGCGAGAACATCCCCGAGGTAGTAAATGCGATTATCGAGATACCGAAAGGTTCAAAAGCAAAATACGAGATAGATAAAGATTCAGGGCTGTTAAAGCTCGACCGTGTTTTATTTTCATCAGTAATGTACCCTGCTAATTATGGCTTTATCCCGCAAACTTATTGTGATGATAAAGATCCGTTAGATATATTGGTGCTTTGCTCTATTGATGTTTTCCCAATGTCGATCATCGAGGCAAAGATCGTTGGTGTGATGCATATGGTTGATAACGGCGAGCAGGATGACAAGATCATCGCCGTTGCAAAAAACGACATGTCTGTTAACTATATCAACGACTTGAACGAATTGCCGCCGCACGCAATGACAGAGATTGTGCGTTTTTTTAAAGATTATAAAAAGCTGGAAGGCAAAAACGTAACCATTGAGCATTTGCTTGGTGTACGTTACGCGCACAAGGTAATTATCGAAAGTTTAGAACTTTATAAGTCAACTTTCCCTGTTAACCAATAAATATTAAATGGACCCCGCGCATTACGAAATTAGTGTTTTCTATATATTCCTGACCATATTTTTGGTGCTGCTCAACGGCTTTTTTGTGGCTGCAGAGTTTGCTATGGTGAGGGTACGAGGCTCACAAATTGAAATTAAGGCAAAATCCGGCAGCGGAGTTGCCAAAGTAGCACGGGGCATTTTACATAACCTGGATGGTTACCTGGCTGCAACGCAGTTGGGTATTACCATTGCTTCACTGGGCCTCGGTGTAGTTGGCGAAGGCGTTGTAACCAACATCGTGCTCCGCGCTTTCCAGGCAATGAACATTGCGCTTAGCCCCGGTTTTATCACTGCCAGCCACGTACTATCTTTTGTGGTGATAACCGTGTTGCACATCGTATTTGGCGAGCTGGCACCAAAATCGTTAGCGATTCAAAAATCTGTACGCACCACACTGGCCGTATCATTGCCATTAAGGTTTTTCTTTGTGGTTTTCCGACCGTTTATTTGGCTGTTAAATGGTTTTGCAAACTTCATCCTTAAACTTTTTGGCATAACCACATTAGAAGGCGGCGAAGCACATCACAGCTCTGAGGAATTGCAATACCTGTTAGAGCAGGGCAAGGAGACCGGTGCTTTAGATTCTAACGAGCATGAGTTGATCCAGAACGTGTTTGATTTTAACGAGCGTGTGGTTAAAAACATCATGGTGCCCCGCACTAAAATTCAAGGCATCGAACTGGATAGTACAACGGAAGAACTGTTGGAGTGTATTATAACCGAAGGGTACTCCCGGATGCCTGTTTATGACGAAGTGATTGATAAGATTGTGGGCATTGTACACGCTAAAGACATTCTGCCGTTGCTTGCCCGGAACCAGGAAATTGTATTGAAGGACATTATCCGCAAGCCGTATTTTATACCCGAGACGAAAAAGATCAATGATCTGATGGCCGAGCTGCAACAAAAGCGTATCCAGATCGCTATCGTATCTGATGAGTTTGGCGGTACTGCCGGTATGGTTACTTTGGAAGATATTGTTGAGGAATTGGTGGGTGAGATACAGGATGAGTTTGATGAAGAAAAGCCGATTGTTGAAAAGATAAATGAACGTGAGTTTGTGGTAAATGCTTTAGCACCTATTTATGATGTTAACGAGCACCTGCCGCATGACCTGCCGGAGGATGGTGACTTTGATACTGTATCCGGATGGTTGGGCCATATCTTTGGTAAAATTCCGGATGTAGGCGAGCAGAAGGAAAGTAACGGGTACAATATTACCGTTCTGAAAAAATCTGACCAGAACATCGAATCAGTGAAACTCGAGCTACTGATTAATGAGGAAGACGCTGTAGATTTACATTAAAAAAGACATACTATAGCTTTTGGCTTAGCCTTCAGCTTTTAGCTTTAACCTATGCAGCTTTTTTATACGCCCGATATCGATCCGTCGTTATCCCAATACTTTTTAAGTGAAGAGGAAAGCAAGCACGCAGTACGTGTGCTTAGGCTGGTTAATGGCGATCCGGTAACATTGATCGACGGTAAAGGCGGCCTTTACCATGCCGAAATAAAGGATGCGCATCCTAAACGGACTATCCTGCAAATTAACTCAGTAACAACTGATTTCAACAAACGCAACCACTACCTGCACATCGCGATAGCACCAACCAAAAACCTGGATAGGGTAGAATGGTTCCTGGAAAAGGCTACCGAAATTGGGATAGACGAGATCTCGCTCATTATCTGCCAACGGTCGGAGCGTAAGGAGGCCAAAGTAGAGCGCCTGGATAAGATTATTACTTCGGCCATTAAGCAATCCATTAAAGCGTATCATCCCATACTTAACCCGGCCATTACATTCGCCCAATTTTTAAAACAATCTTTTGAAGGCCAAAAGTTTATAGCGCATTGTGATGATGGCGAAAAGTTAAACCTTGCACAATCTATTGCAAAAAACGGGCGTTATTTGATATTGATAGGCCCGGAGGGTGACTTTACACCGGCCGAAGTAGATGCCGCTTTGCAAAGCGGATATAAAGCCATAACTTTAGGTGAAAGCCGCTTGCGTACCGAAACCGCTGCGCTTGAAGCATGCTTCGAGGTTAATTTTTTAAACCGATAAATGAGGAAACTGCTATTTGCCACTGCGCTGTGTGCTGTGCTTTTTTGCATCAGCAGTTTTACAGCGCCGTCATACAAAATGGCCAGGTTAAAATACAACGGTGGTGGTGACTGGTATGGCGACCGTACCGCACTAACTAACCTCATTAAGTTTTGTAACGTCAACTTAAAAACCAATTTTCAGGCAGAAGAGGAGGTTGTCGAAGCCGGAAGCGACGAATTGTTTAACTATCCGTTAGTGTTTATGACCGGGCATGGTAATGTAATCTTTAGCGACCAGGAAGCTAAAAACCTGCGTAAATATTTAACCGGTGGCGGCTTTTTACACATCGACGATAATTACGGTTTCAATAAGTTTATAAGACCGCAAATGAAAAAGGTTTTTCCGGAGCTCGATTTTGTGGAACTACCTGCTAATTACGCCATCTATCACCAAAAATATAACTTCCCGGCGGGCCTGCCCAAAATACATGAACATGATGGCAAAAGGCCGCAAGGGTTCGGGCTGATCTATAAAGGTAGGTTGGTTTGCTTTTACACGTTTGAGTGCGATTTAGGAAACGGGTGGGAAGATTACGGCACTTACGCCGGCGATAGCCAGGAAGCCCGGCTAAAGGCTTTGCGAATGGGCGCCAACTTAATCCAATACATATTTACAAAGTAACATGTACAAAGTAAAGGTAAACAACAAGCAAGATTTTGAAATTGACAGGCAAGCTGATAAGCTGCTGATAAATGATAAACAGGTAGATGCTGATATTAAGCAACTGAACGAGCTATTGTATCATGTGATAAACGATAACGGCTCTTACAATGCCGAGGTAGTAAATTTTAACAGGGAGGCTAAAACAGCCGAAATTAAGGTAAACAATACGGTATACCGGGTTGCTGCAAAAGACCAGTTTGATGTTCTATTGGAAAAGATGGGCTTGAGCAGTTTAATGACCGCTAAGGTGAGCGAAATTAAAGCACCTATGCCTGGCATGGTACTTAAAGTTTTGGTTGAGGAAGGTACTGAAGTTAAAAAAGGCGATAACCTGTTTGTATTGGAGGCGATGAAAATGGAAAACATCATCAAATCGCCGGCTGATGTAACCGTTAAAACAATAAAAATTAAACCAGGCGATAAGGTTGAAAAGGGTCAGATCCTGATCATGTTTTAACAATTAGGCTTAGCTTAATTCACCCAATTTCATTAACGCGTAAAATAAACCTGTGCAATGCAGGGCTTGGGCAATATGATTGTTGGCTAATAATTGTTTTACTTCTTCAATTGTATATTGTTCAACTATAAGGCTTTCATTCTCGTCTAAGTTTTGCTCTTGGACCTTTTTACCGCCTTTGGCTAAGTAGCAAAAGGTTTTATTGTTGGCTGTTGATGGGTTAGCGTACACAGTGCTTATCAGTTCTATATCGGTGAATTCGTAGCCTGTTTCTTCAAGCAACTCGCGGCGCATGGCCAATTCCGGCTCTTCACCATCTTCAATTACGCCTCCGGGAATCTCTAAGGATACAATCCCTGCAGCATGCCTGTACTGGCGTACCATCAACACTTTATTATCTGCCGTAATAGCAACGGCATTTACCCAGTTAGGATATTCTAAAACATAATAGTCGTGCACTTTCCGACCGTCCGGCATTTCGCATTTATCAACACGCAAAGTCGCCCAAAGGCCTTTATGTATATATTCTGATGAACAGGTTTTCCACTCCATGATGTATGTTATGTAAAAGCAGCTTTTCGTCGGACGACGAAAAGCTGCTTTAAAGATGACTATTTTAGTATTACTTGAAGATTTACCAGCTTCCGCTCGAGCCCCCGCCGCCGGATGACCCGCCGCCGAAGCCTCCCCAGCCGCCACCGCCGCCTCCACCACCAGAGAAACCTCCCCAGTCGCTGCCGCTGCTACGGCCACCACCGCTTAGCATATTGCCGGCCAGTAACCACCAGAATGGGTTGGCACCACCCCGGCTGCCGATGATCTGCTTGCCACCGCCACCTCCACCACCACGGTTGCGAAATATCATGATCAGTACAAAAATCACAATAACTACAACCAGGCCCGTAGGTACACCTTGTTTGCGGTTACCACGGTTGGCAGCTTTTTTACCAGATGATTTGTACTCACCTTTAGTGTATTTGATGATATCGTCTGTAGCTGCGTCTAAGCCCCCGTAATAATCGTTCTCCCTAAATCGGGGCTTCATATCATTTTGGATGATTTCCTGGGTAACGATATCAGGCAGCGCGCCTTCCAATCCATATCCGGTTTGTACAGACATTTTACGGTCTTCAAGTGCTACAAGCACCAATACGCCGTTGTTTTTGTCTTTTTGGCCGATTCCCCATTTACGGATCAGGCCGTTACCATATTCAATTATGTCATAATCGCCAACAGACTTAATCAGTACAACAGCAATTTGGTTGGACGTCGAATCTTCAAAAGCTTTGATCTTGGCATCAAGCCGGGCTTTGTCGGCTTCGGTTAAGGTATTGGTAAAATCTGCCACCGGGCTGTTAGCCGGCCTTTCGGGATATTCCTGTGCAAATGCCGTGGCAAAGCAAAATAGCAAGGCCAGGCATAATGTGATTTTTTTAAGCATCGTTGTTTTATTGGCCGTCCATAAAGGCAATATCATCGGGCAATTCGTTTTTATCATCAACTAAGTAAGGGAAGTATTTTTTTAGCTGCTGCCCGGCTTGCTGTACGCCGGTAACAATACCATCAACCAGGTTGCCTACCTTAAGGTGATTAAGCATGTTTTCTTTAGTATTATCCCAAAAGTCGGCCGGCACTACATTGTTAATACCTGCATCGCCAATTATCGCAAATTTCCGGTCGACGGTGGCAACATAAATCAGCACGCCGTTACGCAGTTTGGTTTTATGCATCTCCAGCTGTGTAAAATATTTGGCGGCACGATCAAGCGCTTCGTCGCTACAGGTTTTTTCAATACAAACCCGCACCTCGCCCGATGTGTTTTTTTCTGCTTCGGCAACCGCTTTTTGAATGCGTTGCTGTTCGTCTTCGGTAAAAACTGCCATCTGTTCCGTTAATGATTTATAGATGTAAATAATTATACCGGTTAGCGATAGCAGCTAAGCAATCGCTAACCGGTATAACTTAAAATTAAAATGAAACTTTTGGTGCTTT
>NZ_CAXVWK010000017.1:0-62612 GCF_964263795.1 Mucilaginibacter sp. | reverse complement strand
ACTTAGCTTGCTGGTTTACACTGAAAAGAAACGTAAAACTAAGGAATATGATTTAGGTAAAGATTAACAACTACCGATAAAATGACAAATTTAAGGCGTTAATTACGGCTCGAAAACACCTATCAGAATTAAATATCTTTTTTATCTTCAATTTCAAAATTAACTTCGGCACTGGTTAAACCTTCTTCTAACCTGCTTGGGCGGATCACATAATAAATCCCTAATAATGCAACCAAAATAGATATCAGGTAGAAGGTAATGGGCAAAAATACGGTAAGGCTTTTCTCCATTGGGAAAAACCGGGTTAACCAGGTAAAAACAGTTTCGCGCACGCCGGCGCCTCCAATGCTTATCGGGATAACAGTAGCAAGCGCCGAGATTAAAAAAGAAAGTAAATAAGGCGAAAACTTACCGGTAAAATTTTGCCCTAACAGGATAAAGACAATGGCCGATACCTGCAGGCTTTGAACGGCTACCGCCTTTGCATGAGCGGCAAAAAAGAATCGGGTGTACTCTCTGAAAAATTTATAAGCTACAAAATAATAAATGATAGAACCGCCTATGAAAACGCCCAGCGGTATACCGATATGGATATCGATCTGCGGGATCAGAAAAATAAGCGCCACAATAATGAGCCCTATAGCCCAAAGCCCGCTTAACCTGTCAAACATGATAGCCCAAAAAACCCGCTTAGCGGGCAATTTATAAGTTTTGTTTAATAGGTAAATTTTGTATCCATCGCCGCCGATGCCACCCGGTAAAAGAAAGTTGTAAAACAAACCCAACAGGTAAAGCCTGAAATTAAAACGGGCATCAAGCTTTAAGTGTATCGACTTAAAGAAACTGCTTAACCGCCATGACGACATTAGGATAGAGATAAAAAAGGCCACCAGTGCGGCCAGCATCCACCAGTAATTGGCATGTACCAGCCGGTACTTAACCTGCTGAAAATCTACCTTTAAAAAAACGAAATACAACAGAACCGCAGTGACGCCAAACTTAAGCACTACCTTGGTAATACTCCAGGCGGTATCCTTACACGTTTTCGGCTTTACGGCTTGTTCCGTCTCGTCAATCTCGGTTTGTGCAATGTCTTTCATCGTGCTGCAAAGGTAGTAATTTAGTGATTACTTGATTTGCGGCAGCTAATTAGTTAACAAAACTTAACACTTAACCAATCGTAGATCAATCCGGCTATCAGCCGCAAGTAATTTTAAACGCGCGGTACATAACTAAAATTCAAGCACTGTTCGCTAATCGCTAAAATAACGGTATTTTTGCGCAAATTTTCATCACTATGGGTAAGGTACAAGTAGGTATTGTGCAGATGACCTGCACTGCAAACAAACAGGAAAACCTGGATAAGGCAATTGTTAAGGTACGTGAGGCTGCCGCTAAAGGCGCACAGATCATTTGCTTACAGGAACTTTTTACTTCGCTGTATTTTTGCGACGTAGAGGATTACGACAATTTTGCCCTTGCCGAAGCTATCCCCGGCCCATCTACCGATGCTTTATCGGCCGTAGCGGGCGAACTGGGCGTGGTGATCATTGCATCGCTGTTTGAAAAACGCGCGCAGGGGGTTTACCACAATACCACCGCGGTTTTAGATGCCGACGGAAAGTATCTGGGCAAATACCGCAAAATGCATATTCCGGACGACCCGGGCTTTTATGAAAAATTTTACTTTACCCCCGGCGACCTGGGTTACAAGGTTTTCAAAACCAAATTTGCTACTATAGGTGTATTGATCTGCTGGGACCAATGGTACCCCGAGGCAGCCCGCATCACCGCGCTGATGGGCGCCGAGATCTTATTTTATCCTACCGCCATCGGCTGGGCAACCACGCAGGACGAGGCTACCAACGTAGAGCAGTACAACGCATGGCAGACCATCCAGCGATCGCATGCGGTAGCTAACGGCGTTTATGTAGTAAGTGTGAACCGTGTTGGCGAAGAAGCCGGTGTAAAATTCTGGGGAGGTTCATTTTTTGCAAATCCTTTTGGTGCGGTAATGCATCAAACCACTCCCGACCAGGAGGAAATAATAGTAATGGAACTCGACCTTAACAAATCCGACTATTACCGCAGTCACTGGCCATTTTTACGGGACAGAAGGATAGACAGCTATCAGCCGATTACGAAACGTTTGATAGACGAGGATTAAATAAAGACCGGAAGTCGGAAAGACCACAAGTCCGAAAGACAAATGCAATTGAATCATTAATGAGTTTTAAGTTTGAAAAATTAATAGTTTGGCAAAAAGCCGTGGATTTATCTTCGGACGTAAACGACTTAACAAAAACTTTTCCTAAAGACGAACTCTTTATTCTGACATCTCAAATAAAGCGGGCGGCAGATTCAGTAGCCCTGAATATTGCGGAGGGTTCAACTGGTCAATCAAATGCAGAATTTAATAAATTCCTTGGTTATGCTTTGCGCTCTAATATCGAAGTTGTAAGTTGCTTGTATTTAGCACAGAAACGCGCATTGATCGATGACCAAAGCTTCCTAAAACTATATCAACAATGCGAAGAAATTTTAGCGATGCTAAATGGATTACGCAACTCGCTTAAATAAATCATGCAATTATCTAACTCTTCTTCTCGTCTTTCGGACTTACGGACTTCCCGACTTTCGGACCTAAAAAACTTCCACTTCCCTGCCGAATGGGCCAGGCAAACTGCCATGTGGCTAAGCTGGCCGCATAAAGAAGCGTCGTGGCCGGGTAAACTGCCGTTGATCTATCCAAAATACTGCGAGTTTATAAAAGTGATTTCCGAAGGTCAGCTGGTGCGTATCAATGTGGTTGATGAGCAGATGACCGCTTTTGCCAAACAGCAATTGCAGCAGGCAGGTGTAGATCTGAACAAAATAGAATTTTTTGAGTTTGGCACTAACGATGCCTGGTGCCGCGATCATGGCCCCGCATTTTTGGTGAATTATGAAACAAAAGAAAAAGTCATTGTAGACTGGGGTTACAACGCCTGGGGCGACAAATACCCTCCGTATGATCTTGATGATGTGATCCCTACCAAAATAGGCGAACGGTTTAACCTGCCTGTTTATCATCCCGGCATCGTGATGGAAGGCGGCTCGGTTGATTTTAATGGTGCCGGCACTTTGCTCACCACCACTGCTTGCCTGCTTAACCCCAACCGCAACCCTCATTTAAACCAGCAGCAGATAGAAACTTACCTGCAGAATTACTACGGTGTAGAACAGATCCTTTGGCTTGGCGATGGCATTGTTGGCGACGATACCGACGGCCACATTGACGATATTACCCGCTTTATTAATACCGATACTGTAGTTACCGTTGTAGAGCACAACAAAAACGACGAAAACTATCACCTGCTGCAAGAAAACCTGCAGACCTTAAAAACCATGCGCCTAATAAACGGCAAGCAACTAAATATTGTAGAATTGCCCATGCCCGAGCCGGTGATCTATGAAGATCAGCGCCTGCCGGCATCATATGCTAACTTTTACATCGGTAATGCAGCGGTAGTTGTACCAACGTATCGTTCGCACCACGATGATAAGGCGCTCGACATTATACAGGGTTGTTTCCCCGACAGAAAAGTGGTTGGTATCGATTCAACAGATATTATCTGGGGGCTGGGGAGCTTTCACTGCCTGAGCCAGCAGGAACCGGAGGTATAGGACCTTAAAATCACACTTATAAAGACGCGTACCTCGCGTCTTTTCTGTTTTGTCAATATCGCTTTGGGTTAAAAAGTTAATCACTAGTAAGCCGTAGCGGTAACTACCCCACCTTTTTTACCGACAATTCTCCCATCCTTACCGAGTTCTTTAATCCTATTACCAATATTAGGTTTGCATATCTGTAATCTTACATTAGTTTTGGTTACGATTAAAATTAAACATACCATGTCCAACAATATAGACCAACCAACCAAAACCCCGCAAGGCAAAGTTATTGCCGGGGTTATATTGCTGGTAGTAGGTGCGCTGCTACTGGTAAAGCAATTAGATTTTTTCTTTTTCCCTCACTGGCTGTTTAGCTGGCCAATGTGGCTTATTGTGTGGGGCCTTTATACAGGGGCTAAGCATAACTGGCGCAAGCCGGTGTGGTTCATCCTTGTACTGGTAGGCATAGGCTTTTTGCTTGATGACGCTATCCCTAACTTTGACTTAGGCGGCATTATATGGCCGGTAATGATCATCGCTTTCGGTATCTGGATCATTATGCGTAAAAACCGCGAAACCCCTTTGGCGGGTGCCGATTACTGGGATAATAAATTCCAGGCAAAACCTGCAGACAGCCCGGTTACCAGCGAATATGTAGAGGCCGAGTACACAACCAACGTGCCCCCTGCTGACCCATTGAACCCGGGCGGCGGCGCTATCCCCCCCAACTCTTATGATGATATCTTAAATGCCACAGCCATATTTGGCGGGGTTAATAAAACCATTTTTTCAAAAAACTTTCGGGGTGGCGATATCACCAACATTTTTGGTGGCACCGAGCTTGATTTTACCCAGGCAGATATTCACGGGCGGGTGATCATTGATATTACCCAGGTGTTTGGCGGCACTAAGATCATCGTGCCTGCCAACTGGCAGGTAGTGCCCGATCTGTCGGCCATATTTGCCGGGGTTGATGATAAACGGATCAAAAACCCGGGAGCAATTAATAATAACAAAGTACTGGTACTTAAGGGTGTATCTTTATTTGCAGGGGTTGATATCCGTAGCTATTAATTAATTAATTTAATCAACTTAACAACAAAGCTTTGGCTGCATCACAAATATCGCAATCCAAATTGCTGGGGGCTTTTTCTATATGGGGGCTGGTATGGACCGCCCTGCAAGCCTATATCATACACAGCTTTGGCTTTGTGTGGTATACTGCGATAACCGATGCGGCCCTCAGCGGCATTTTGCTATCGGCGGCATGCTGGCTCATCAACAACAACCTGCGCTACTACCAGCCCGATAAAGAGAGCTACATTTACCTGCTGATATGGTGTGCTGCCCTCGCTGCGGCCTGCGTTGCCGGCTGCCGGTACCTGCTGCCGTTGTTAAACATGGGGCAGGTTTACCAAAGCTTTTTGGTGCAATCATTAACCATCAGGTACTTCACGGTATTTTTAGCCATTGGGTGGATGGCCATGATCAGCGCGCTGGTATATTCGCAGCTTGACCATAAAAAAACCGAACTGCGCAAAACCGAGGCCGAAAAGTTGGCCCGTGATGCGGAGTTGTATAATCTGCGCCAGCAGCTGCAGCCCCACTTTTTGTTCAATAGTTTAAACTCTATCAATGCGCTTATCGGTTTTAAGCCTGACGAAGCCCGTAAAATGATCCATCAATTGTCGGACTTTTTGCGCGGCACGCTAAAAAAAGACGACCAGCTGCTGGTGCCGCTTACAGACGAACTTACCCACCTGAACCTTTACTTAGAAATTGAGAAAGTACGTTTTGGCCACCGGCTGCAAACTGAGATAAGTTGCGACAGTGCCTGCGGCGAAAAACTTCTTCCGTCATTACTGTTACAACCCCTGGTAGAAAATGCCATCAAATTCGGTTTATATGATACGGTGGGCGAGGTTACAGTGAGCATCCGTGCTGAAGTTGAAGATGGTTATCTGATCATTATGATCCAAAACCCTTACGACCCAAAAACCTCCAGGCCAAGAAAAGGCACCGGTTTTGGCCTTAGCGGCGTACAGCGCAGGCTTTATTTGATATTTGCACGCAACGACCTGATGGAAACTCACGCAAATGATAATATATTTACAACCATAATAAAAGTACCGCAGTTATGATAACCGCTTTGATTATTGACGACGAGCCCCTGGCCCGGATGGTTGTATTGGAATATTTGCAGAATTTTAAACAGATTGAGGTTTTGCAGGAATGCGGCGACGGGTTTGAAGGGCTTAAAGCCATTCAGCAGCACCAGCCCGACCTGATCTTTCTGGACGTGCAGATGCCCAAGATAAACGGTTTCGAGATGCTGGAACTGGTAGACAACCCTCCTGCCGTAATATTTGCTACCGCGTTTGATGAGTACGCTATTAAAGCGTTTGAAGCCCACGCCGTTGACTACCTGTTAAAACCCTTCAGTAAAGAGCGCTTTAATAAGGCGATAGAAAAACTTTTAGCCCAGGCCCCCGCCGGCCCCACCCCGGTAACCCGTACCAACCCTTTACTGGAAGAAGCTGCACAGTCGCCGGGGCAAAATGAGCGCATAGTAGTTAAAACAGGCACTAAGGTAAAGATCATATCTGTACAGGATGTAGAGTACCTGCAGGCTGATGACGACTACGTGAGCGTAGTAACGGCCGAGGGTGCCTTTCTGAAAAATAAGACCATGGCTTTTTTTGAAAAGTCGTTAGATGCGCGCCAGTTTGTGCGGGTACACCGGTCATATATCATTGCCATTAACCAGATAACGCGGTTAGACCCTTACGAAAAGGACAGCCACCTGGCCATCCTAAAATCGGGCGCCAAGATCCCTGTAAGCAAAACCGGCTATGTAAAATTGAAACAGGTTTTAGGCATTTAAAAACGCGGTATGAGCAACCTTTTTCTGGCCGCCTACGTTGTTTGGTTCCTGTCCGAGTTGGTGCTTAACCGCATGCTGCGCTCAAATAAAACCGACAAGCAAAATATAGACGGGCATACGCTGATCATTATCTGGATAATTGTGGTGGCTGCCATTGCCGCGGCGTTGTTTACATCCGCCAGCTTTACCATGCCTATCGGGCCGGATTGGTTGCGTTATGCCGGTCTTGCATTAATTATCCTTGGCATACTGATGCGATTTATCGCCGTACGTACCCTGGGCCAGTTTTTTACTGTGGATGTAACTATCCGCGAAGGTCATCAGCTTATAAAAAAGGGCTTGTATAAGTATTTCAGGCATCCATCCTACACTGCATCATTGCTTACGTTTATCGGTTTCGGCTTATCGCTAAATAATTGGTACAGTTTGCTGATCGTGGTTTTCGCAGTGATTGTGGTGTTTTTGATGCGCATCCGGATAGAGGAAAAAGCACTTACCAGCCAGTTTGGCGATGAATACCTGCAATACAAAAAGCAAGCCTGGGGGTTATTTCCATTTATGCATTGATTCGCCTGAACGCAAAGTTATTCTTCCTCTCGCCTTTAAAAACGCGCTCACCATTGTGTTTTAAGCCGCGGCTACTTTTCCAACTTCCAAACTTTCTCAATTATATCCGCTTCTGTCAGTTCCTTTTTAAATTGGTTGATGCCTTTAAACTGTATGATGGATAGCATGCGGGTTTCTAAAGTCAATTGAAAAGCTTTTTCCTGGAACGGCCAGGGCTTCACTGTTAACGCCCCGTTGGGCTTGCGCATAAGCTTGTATTGCTGATCGTCAGGGCCCTGGCTTACTTCAATCACACGGCTTTCGGGCTGTACTTCATGCTGGGCAAGTAAAAGCGAAAATGCATCGCACCATTCCATCAGTCCGTAAGCTTTTTTGATTTCTGTTTGTGTAATTTTCAATTCTTCCGTCCACTTTGCCTGCAATTTTTGTTGCTCCAACAAAAACGGCTTTACCAGCGGGTTGCTTTCGGCCTCTGCCTCATATAAAAAACACATGTGGATAGAAGTAAGCAAAGCGATGTACCGGCTTTTCGAAACGGAAAAATCATGCAGGCGGCTGCAGTGTTCCGGCTCAAATTTTTTCATGGCGAAGTTAACCGGGCCACCCTGCGGGGTAAGCAGGTCGTTGTCCTGCAATTCGGTTTGGGCATCGTCATGATCGGCTATGGCGATGAGGGTTTCCGTCCACCGCTCCGGCCGGTCTTTTACACGCCAGTTTATAGCCACCTGCGCCGCCAGCACGCCATGTGCCCGCTGCGTAATAATTTCCCAGCCCTGTTCGGTATAATTGACGATCATTAATGAGATAAGAGATGGAAGGGTTAATTGTTTATGCGCAATTTACAATTCTTGGAATTAAGCCTGCAATGGTAGAATTGAATTTCTTCTTACCAAGACGGCTTTAAAACCCAAACTCAGGCCTATCAATATAGGGATAGCAAGCAGGCTGTAAAAACAAACTGTATCCCGTTTTGGCCATCTGTGACATAACACAACGTCTTCCCGTCAGAGAAAAACATTCCTATAGTTGCTTGTAGTAAGGTATATTCGGCTATATTAAAGAAAGTTAATGAGGTTTTAATCTTTTTAATGGCTGAGAGTGAATTGCTTATATACCAAAAGAAATATATTGGCAAAATAATACTTCCAAAGCCTGTAAATGTCCACAATATTGTCCAAGAAAATGCGCATTCTATTCCAGCACCTTTAATTAACGTCTGAATTAATAGTATTATGATAGCCGTGAAACCGGGAATGAATATACCAACGATTGAAAATATATTTGTAGGCTTTAAAAAGTTATCTAACGGACTGGCTTTCATTGATTGTTGGATAGGTTTTAATCAAACTTAACAATAATATTAATTCTATCAATCCGCTAACAGCACCTTCCAGGCATCCATCACCAAACCCTTATCTAATAACTGCTTTGCCTTTAAATGCAGCTGCAGTTCTCTCGTTTGGCTATCGCCGATGGTAGCGTCAAATAGTTCCTTCATTTCATCGGTTTGGCTGTAGGTATTGATTTCTTCCTCCGCAGGCAAATGTTCCACATTACCTAACTGGCCCAGGTTGTTGCCGGTAAGCACATGCGAATTGCGGATGGCATACGGGATTGCATCCACCCCTATCCCGATGCTGCTTACCGGTTTAGCTACTTTGAACATATTCGCACCGGTCATGCGGGCATACCAATCGCCGCCAAGGCGCGCAACCAGGTCGATCTTCTCCTGGTCGATAAGGCCGTCGGAATTCAGGATATTTTCGTTAAGGTGGATCAGTTTTACTTCTGCAATCACCAGGTTACCGGCACCAGGGGTATCCCCTAAACTAATCACTTCCCTCACAACACATTCCAGTTGTACCGGCGCTTCGGCCACGCGCGGCGGTTTAACCAATTGCGATGGCAATTCGGTCAATCCCGATTTTACAAACTCATTTACGCCTAACGGATACTCTACACTGGAAAGCGACACCTGCTGCACCATATCATAATTAACGATGTTGATAACACACTCCGGCACCTGTTTAATATTCTCGAGCGTGTGCTTGGTGGTATTATCCCTCACCCTGCGCGATGGCGAAAACACGCACACAGGCGGATTAACGCTGAATAGGTTAAAGAAGCTGAAGGGGCTTAGGTTTACATTCCCATCGGCGTCAACAGTTGATGCCAGGCAAATAGGCCTCGGTGCCACCGCATGGTTAAGGTACGACTGGATCTGAAGAGGGCTGAGGTTCTTAATATCGAGAGTTAGCATAGTTGTATATAAGCCCCCTCTAAATCTCCCCCTGAAGGGGAGACTTAAAAAGGATAATTAGAAAATTTCAAAGCCCTCCCTTCCGGGGAGGGTTTGGGTGGGGCCTATTTCTTCAGTGCTAAAATCGAAAAATCATCGCTGCTCTTTTTAATGATGTTACCCAATACTCCCAAACCTGTTATGTCCATTTCTACCAGGTCGTTAGGTTGCAGCCACCGGGGCTGGTAATTTGCATCGTTTAACAAACCGGTACCGTTCAATTCTAAAAAGCAGCCGGTACCAACCGTGCCCGAGCCTATCACGTCGCCCGGCAATACATCACATCCATAGGCGCAGCGCTCAATGATCTCGGCAAAGGTCCAGTCCATATCGGCCATATTGCCGCTGCTCACTTCTACGCCGTTTACATGGCATTTCATGGCCAGGTTGTAGGCAGCACCTGTGTGGCCTTGCTTAGGTTCAGATTTGTATTGCTCCAGTTCATCGGGCGTTACCAGCCATGGGCCAATAACGGTGCTAAAATCTTTTCCCTTTGCCGGGCCAAGGTTCAGCAGCATTTCTTCCATCTGCAGGGTTCGGGCGCTCATGTCGTTCATGATCATGTAACCGGCAATATAGCTGTCGGCCTCCGCAGCGCGGATGTTGCGGCCCTTCTTGTTCAGCACCACGGCTACTTCCAGTTCAAAATCCAGCTTTTGAAAATGATCGGCCATGCATGTTATCTCGCCGGGGCCTTGTATGGCGTTATGGTTAGTAAAATAAAAAATAGGATACTGGTCAAACTCGGCAATCATATCCACCTTTCGGTTACGGCGGGCAGCGGCAACATGCTGTCTAAACGCATAGCCATCGCGGCAGGATGTTGGGTGCGGCACAGGTGCCATCATCTCAAAAAACAGTTCTTCCTTAGCTTCCATCTTACCAGAGCGGATAGCTTCGTTCACCTTTTTTGCATGGTCCATCAATTCGTCGCCGCCCCACAAAAAATCGTTCATGTTATCGGGGATCAGCTTATCGCAGGAGTTAAGGTTATAGATGTGGCCATTGATATAAACGCCCAGATGCTCCCGGTCTTCGGTTTTATAGGATACTAATTTCATAATTTAGGTATTGGTTTTAGTCGGTTTGAATAGCCTGTCTAAGATAAAGTTAAGCGTAATAATAAATAATGCCGCAGAAAACAAGTCGATTAATAATGGGATAAAATCAATTCTAAAAGCAGTCCCTGATGCAATAAGATCTGAATTACCCGGCTTACCTACAAAGGTCCTGTAAAAATATAAGGGGAAACCAATCGATTCGTAATTACTATTAAAAGAATAGAGTTTTGAATATATTATCGTGATAATAATCCAAATCAATCCGCCTATTAACGTACCTTTAGTTTTGTTCACAAATGGTTTTATTGGTGATCAAAAGTAGTAAAATACTTGATTGATGAATAGTTGTTCAGGCTATCCATTTTGAATAACCAATTATTTCGCCCGGTCCCTTATCTATACCGATAGTTATTTAATTGATAACAATGGTGGCACCGCTCTGTCAGTAGTCGTTTTATGTAATCATTGACTATCAGTTGTTTATATAAATTTGCAGGCTATCACGGCTGTGAACGTGAACACTTTGGTAAATTTTGCGACTTTTTGCACCCAAAACTATGCTTGCATATTAAATTTGGATAACGTAATTTTGGTTACCAATGATGAGCATCAAAAAGCAATTTTATTTTTCCCTCGGCCTTACTTCTATGAGTAATGCCTCATCTTTCAGGGATGCTGTGCTCGCTAAGAACGTCCTGGCGCAATACTAATACTGTCGCAGGGTTTTAAAGTTGAACCTTGGAATGTTTTCCGGTTTTTCATTTAAAACTATCCTTCTCTTTTAATCGTTTAATTATTAATGATTTAAGTTGTTCTCAAAACTTTACAACCTTAAAACATTCCAACATTTAAACCAATTACCAATGCCTATATACCACACGTTAGGGACTATCCCGCATAAGCGGCATACGCAGTTCCGCAAACCGGACGGCAGCCTTTACGCCGAAGAACTGGTTTCTACCGAAGGTTTTTCGAGCCTTTACTCGCTGGTGTACCATGCCTATCCGCCAACTATCGTAAAAGAATTGGGTGAGCCGTACTCGGTAGAACCAAAAATAGCGTGTGAAAAGCACCTGAAACATACCAGCCTGATTGGTTTTAATATCCAACCCGAAGATGATTACCTAAAAAGCCGTAAACCTGTTTTGGTTAACAGCGATCTCCATATTTCATTAGCAGCACCGCGTAAAAGCATGACCGACTATTTCTACAAGAACAGCCAGGCCGACGAAGTTATATTTATACATGTAGGTACGGGCACCCTCAAAACCGGTTTTGGTAAGATCAAATTTGAATATGGCGATTACCTGGTTATCCCCCGGGGCACCATCTATCAGTTGGAATTTGATAGCGAGGATAACCGGCTTTTTATTGTAGAAAGTTTCAGCCCTATCCGTTCGCCAAAACGTTACCGCAATGCTTACGGGCAATTGATGGAGCACTCGCCTTACTGCGAACGCGACATTAAACGCCCTACCGACCTGGAGACTATTGACCAAAAAGGCGATTTCAAAATCCTGATCAAAAAGCAAGGATTGATCTACCCATATACTTATGGCACCCACCCATTTGATTTTATTGGTTGGGATGGTTTTCATTATCCCTGGGCGTTTTCTATTCATGATTTTGAGCCAATAACCGGCCGGGTGCATCAACCACCTCCGGTGCACCAAACTTTTGAAGGACACAATTTTGTGATCTGCTCTTTTGTACCGCGCAAGTTTGATTATCACCCGCTATCAATACCCGCACCGTACAACCACAGCAATGTGGACAGCGACGAAGTACTATACTATGTGGATGGTGATTTTATGAGCCGCAAAAGCGTGGTAAAAGGGCAAATCACACTGCATCCAGGTGGCATACCACACGGCCCCGCGCCGGGCTCGGTAGAAAAATCTATCGGCAAAGAATTTACCGATGAACTGGCCGTAATGATAGACCCCTTCCGCCCGCTGATGTTAACCGAAGACGCCGTTAACATTGAAGACGGAAATTATTACAAAAGCTGGGTGATATAATGTTGCGAAAGCAACCCTACTAACTGATTTGACCCCTTTAACAATTACAACTTTATAATTAAAATGGAAACATTAACATTAGATACTAAATCGACCACAACCGACTTTTTGCCGCTTAACGGTACCGACTATGTGGAATTTTATGTGGGTAATGCCAAGCAGGCTGCTCATTATTATAAAACGGCTTTCGGCTTTCAGGACCTTGCTTATTCGGGGCCGGAAACCGGTGTACGTGACCGTGCATCGTACGTGTTGCAGCAAGGTAAAATACGCATTGTATTAACCACACCTCTGCATTCAGATCACCCCATTTCCGAGCATATTAAAAAGCATGGCGACGGCGTAAAGATCCTCGCGTTATGGGTAGATGATGCATACGATGCATTTGAGCAAACCACCAGCCGCGGTGCCGAGCCTTTTCAACAGCCTCAAACCATCACCGATGAGCACGGCGAAGTACGCACCAGCGGTATTAAACTTTACGGAGAAACTGTACACCTGTTCATCGAACGCAAAAATTATAACGGCCCTTTTCTGCCCGGGTATAAGGCCATGCAAACTAATTACCAGCCGGCCGTAGCCGGTTTGCTGTATGTTGATCATTGTGTTGGCAATGTAGGCTGGAACAAGATGAACCAATGGGTGAATTTTTACGAGGACATCATGGGTTTTCGCAACATTCTTACTTTTGACGACAAGATGATCTCGACCGAATATTCGGCACTGATGAGTAAAGTGATGAGTAACGGTAACGGATATGTTAAATTTCCAATAAACGAGCCTGCCGAGGGTAAGAAGAAGAGCCAGATAGAAGAATACCTTGAATTTTACGAGGGTGAAGGCGTTCAACACATGGCTTTGGCTACCGATGATATTGTAAAGACCGTTACCGATTTGCAAAGCCGGGGCGTAGAGTTTTTAACCGTGCCGACATCATATTATCAAGAATTAACCGCCCGTGTAGGCCATATAGACGAGGATTTGGGTCCGTTAGAAAAATTAGGTATTTTGGTTGACCGCGACGACGAAGGGTATCTGCTGCAAATATTCACCAAGCCGGTGGAGGACAGGCCAACACTTTTCTTTGAGATCATTCAACGTAAAGGGGCAAAGTCATTTGGTGCGGGTAATTTCAAAGCGCTTTTTGAAGCTATTGAGCGCGAACAAGAGCTTCGGGGTAACTTATAAATGAACTTAACGAGCTGGCCGGGTAAATTGCCCGGCTTTTGGCGTTTAACTAAATGATTGGTACATTCGCGCATTAAACATTTTAGGAATACACAGGTTTCATTCAAACTATGAACACCCAAACCGCGGATACTAAATTCCAGCTAATACCTTTTGTCACTAGCCTCGCTATAACGCTGTCCATAGGTGGTGTTGCCTCCATGGTTACGCGCCCAGAAATTACCGGCTGGTATACCACCTTAACCAAACCCAACTTTACTCCGCCTAACTGGCTTTTCCCTGTAGCCTGGACAACACTTTATATCCTGATAGGCATTTCTGCTTACCTGATCTGGAAACGCCGGGATAATTCTACAACTTATAAAACTGCAGTAGCTATTTACGTAGTTCAGCTAGCATTGAATTTTTCATGGTCGATCGTTTTTTTTGGTTTACACCAGGTTTTCGCTGCACTGATAGTGATCATTTTGCTATTGGTGTTCATCATTTTAAATATCAACTGGTTTGGCCGATGCACTAAAACGGCTGCCTGGCTTTTAGTGCCCTACCTGTTATGGGTTGGCTTTGCCATGCTGCTTAACCTGAGCATTTATATACTTAACAAGTAATAAAAAACACTATTTTTATTGCACGCTATCATAGTGTTGACCATTTGATGAAAAAGTTATTACTCACCTGCTGCATATTCTTCCTGGCAATTGGCTTTGCCGTGGCCGATACGATAAATATAAACCACTTTGTAATTAAAGAAAATCCCTTTGCTAAAGATGAGATCGCGGTTGTGGCTACCGATACTGCCGGCACCATCCAGGAAGCAGTTAACGGAATTTTTACGTTTACAATAAATGGCTTTAGCCAGGAAATGAATTTTGATAAGGGGACTGCCTTTTACCGGCATAAAATCCAAAAATCAAGCTTTGTTTACGCACGGCACGAGAATGACAACGGCACACACCCTATGCTGTACTATATTTATAAACACGATAGTAAACTTACTCCTGTTAAGATCAGCTGGATCCTGCTACTCTCGATACCGTTGGGTTTGATCCTGTTAGGCTACCTGTTTAAACGCTTTATTATTATTGCGCTTATCATCTTCTGTATTTTCTTATATTTTAATTACCACAACGGACTAAGCATTCCTACTTTTTTCCAAAGCGTCATCGATGGATTAAAGGGGATATTTGTGAAGTAATAAGTTGTGGGGCTTCTAACAACTGTTTATTTATGACAGAAATAACAGTCATTTGATAAATCAGACTAAAAAGGCAGGCCTATGCCGAAGTTTAGCTGCATAAAATTGTAGTTTTCTCCGTTAGTAACCTGGTATGTCTTTTTGAAATCGCCGGCCTTGAAAAGCTCGCCGAAGTGTTTTACCAGCACAAACTGGTCTGATCCGCTAAACTGCGGATCCTTAAATTTAAAGGCTGCATCCAGTCTGAAGATAAAGAAACTTAAATCAAACCGTAGCCCGGTACCCACGCCTATCGCTGTAGATTGTAGTATGTTGTTAAACCTAAACTCACCGTTGGGGTTCTCTACTTGTTTATGTAAGCGCCAAACGTTGCCCGCATCTATAAAAAAAGCTCCTTTCAACTTAGTACCGAAAAAGTTATCGGCAGCTTTGTAACGGTACTCGGCATTGGCTACTATCTTAATCTCGCCAAACTGATCCAGATATTTTAAGCGGCTTCGCTGCGTAACATCGTTGCCATAAATAGATCGGTTGAACTGACCGGGGCCGAGGGTACGCGGCAACCAGGCCCTGATATCATTAGCACCACCTGTGTAAAAGTTTTTTTCGAATATTAACTGGCTGCTGTTGCCGTAAGGGATTCCAATACCCGGGTTAAACCTAAATATAAACTGGCGTTCGCCACCCAGGCTGCGGTATAGGCGATAGTCGATTTCGGTTTTAATATATTGAGCAAAGGTGTATCCAAAAAAAGTACGCTGCCCTAACGAATCCTTTTTAGTATTAGCAAGCTTACTTATCAGGTTAAGGATATTTCCGCCTAAATCAAGCGTACCCCTAAAATATACAAAGTTTCTGTACGAATTCAGCTCATTAGCATTATACTGAAAGGTGTACTGACTACCAGACGTAAAGGTGGTACGACCGATAAGGTATACGTATGAATAGCGATTGCTATCCAGCAAGGCCTGCCGGGCAATCGGGTCAATTGTACCGCTCGAAAATTCGATACTGATAGGTGTTATTGAATGCTGTTTGCGGTAGGTTTCAAAAAAGTCGTATGTTATTGAATTTACAAAGCTTTTGCGTTCAACCAACCCTTTTTGATAAAATAAACTGAAACTGGTGGCAAATGTAGTATGCGGTACGCCAAACTTTGCCAGGTTGGGAAAATTGAATGGAGACAAAATCCTTGGATAGATCAAACTGAGTCCCGCTTTCAACTCCTGATTCTGGATGCCTTTATTATCAGTTTTGGCCCGGCCACTATCAAATAACACACTCCAGTTTAGCTTAAGCTGTAATATTGCAGATTCTTTAAACAGGTTGCGATCAGTAAAAGTATTGCCTAGGTTATAACCATAACGGCCCTGATTAAACAAAAATTCGGCCTCTACCCTGTCCGACATTTGCTTTAGCGGTGTAATATCTATCTTGGTATTCAACCGGTTGGTACTATCGGGCAACTTTTCATATGTAGGGCTTGGTACGTTTCGAAAAACGTTCAACTCCGACAGGCGGCTTGTAGTCAACGTTTGCTTGTCAATGTCGTAAATCTCGCCCTTCTTTTGAAATATATAATCTGTAACCGTGTGAGGTTTAAACCTGCCCGAGTAATCTACAAACCTAAATTGAGTATCAACTTGTATAGTATCCGCCTTGCCGTCGGTGCGGCCGTTGCTTTTGGTAATGGTGACTAAGGTGTTGTTTATCTTGTAGATGGGGTGCGCTGGTTTATCCGCTGGGTTATCAATCGTCATAACCACATCTACCACACTTTTATTATAGCTGCTATCGGGCAGGTAATTGATGTACTGTCTAAAAAAGTCGTAGTAGCCATTACGCTTCATCACCAGGTAAAACTGGTCGCGGTCATACGCAAGGCTGTCCGTATCGAACCGCCCCCCCGGGTTGACGTGCGAAAAGCCTTTGCGATTCTCAGTGTAAAGTGCCTTTACCTTTGGGTCAAATATGCTATCCTTAAAGTTCCGGATCCGGAACAACGGACCCTGATCAGCAGTAAAAACCAGTTCGGCCTTTTGTTTTTTTACCAGTATTGAATCAGCTACTTTTGCTTTTAGATAGCCTTTGTTCTGTAAAAACTTCTGTATCTGCAGGCGCGAAAATTCAACGAGGTTACTATCCAACAGGCGCGGCGCCTCGCCAATGTTACGCTTTCCTTTTTTGCTAAACAGATAGTAAAATTGCAGATTTAACCAGTTATTAGGCTGCTGTTCTTTATCAACATACATTACGGCAGCATCAGCAAAATCTTTGTCGATACCCTTTAAGGTAAGTTTACGGACAATGGTTTCATTTGGCCTTAATCCGCGTGTTGTGCTGCAGCCCGGCGCAATTATAACCACCAAAATACTTAATATTGCAAGAAGGAAATAACCGGGTATATTATATGCTTTCAAAATCTCAGATCAGTTTACTAACGTCCTTACAACATAAAAAGTTTCGCAGGGAACACGGTTTATTTCTGGTTGAGGGATACAAATCTATCAGTGAATTTATTGATTCTCACTATCATATCCATACCCTGTACCATACGCCCGATGTAGCCCCAAAATTGCTTAAATTATCCCAAAAAATAAACCTTCAGGAAATTTCATTGGCCGATTTGCAAAAAGTAAGCGGATTAAAAACGCCGGCGGATGCTATAGCAACGGTTAAGATACCCCAATTTAAGGCGCTAACCCATACCGATCTGGAAAATAAATTTTCGCTGGTGTTAGATGGCATACAAGACCCGGGCAACATGGGCACCATTATTCGCACTGCAGACTGGTTCGGCATCACTAATATCATTTGCTCAGACGATTGTGTAGAGGTTTACAACCCCAAAGTAGTGCAGGCGACGATGGGTTCTCTGGCGCGGATAAACGTTTTATATGCAGGCTTAAGCGATTTTATAAGCAATGCTAACCTGCCTGTTTACGGTGCTCTACTAAACGGCGACAATATTTATAATACCAATTTCGGAATGGAAGCATTGTTAGTTATGGGCAACGAAGGCAATGGTATTCGGCCGGAGATCCAGCAACTGATAACCAAGGCGGTCACCATTCCTCGTATTGGCCAGGCCGAAAGTTTAAATGTGGCGATAGCTACCGCGATAATCTGTTCAGAAGCTGCAGGAAAATCATACAAATAAAATTGATTGACAATAAATAATTACTATTTTTGCAATCCTGAAAAAAGGTCGGATGGCCGAGTGGCTAGGCAGAGGTCTGCAAAACCTCCTACAGCGGTTCGAATCCGCTTCCGACCTCGAGGTTAAAAACATTTAAATAAAAAAGATCATGGGCGTTACTCGTTTAAAAAGAAAAGATAGAAGAAACAAAACTTTCTCTCGTTTAGAAGTTCAGTTTTTAAAATTAGCTACCAATATTGAGTTAGGTAGCCGTTCTGCAGAAAAAAAAGATAGCCAGATAGCAAAAAACAATGCTGTTTTAGCTATTGCTGCAGGTAAATAATCTTTCTTTTTCTTAAGAAATTAAAAAGGCATACCGATAAATCGGCATGCCTTTTTTGGTATGGAGATGACCCTGCTAGAAAGACCAGAAAGGTTGATGAAAACCGATTTTATCAACCTTTTAATCCCTTAATCCGGTTAAGTATCCGCCCAATCAGCCCCGGGCCTTCATAAATAAAACCGGTATATAATTGCACCAACGATGCACCTGCAGCTATCTTCTCCATCGCATCTTCCGCCGAATGGATACCCCCAACCCCAATGATAGGGAATGAACCGCCAGATACCTTATGCAGATAGGCGATCACTTCTGTTGAGCGTTTGGTTAATGGCTTGCCGCTTAGGCCGCCTGTTTCGTTTCTATGTGCTGAAGTTAATCCATCACGATTGATAGTGGTATTAGTTGCAATGATGCCCGCTATGCCGGTTTGCTTAACAATATCTACAATATCATTTAGCTGATCAGTAGTTAAGTCGGGGGCTATTTTGAGCAGAATAGGCCGGCTGACCCCGTTCTTGTTATTTCGCTGCTGAAGAGTGGCTAGTAATTGCATCAGCGGCTCTTTTTCCTGCAATTCACGCAGGCCGGGCGTATTGGGCGAACTTACGTTAACTACAAAATAATCTACTACATCAAACAAACGGTCGAAACAAATAATGTAATCGTTTACCGCATCCGCATTAGGCGTTATTTTATTCTTGCCAATATTACCGCCTATGATCAGTGCCTGTTCGTTCACTTTCAAACCTTTGCGGTAAGCTGCTATCCGGCTTGCAGCTACGTCTACCCCCAGGTTATTAAATCCCATTCGGTTGATTAATGCAGCATCCGCGGGCAGGCGAAACATCCTCGGCTTGGGATTACCAGGCTGAGGCAACGGTGTAACCGTCCCAATTTCTACAAAGCCAAACCCAAGATTGCCCATTTCGGCAATCAGTTCAGCATTTTTATCAAAGCCGGCGGCAAGGCCTACCGGGTTTTTAAATTTCAATCCAAAAACTTCGCGTACTGATTGCTCATCATCCCTAGTCCAGAACTTTTTGCTGAGCAACGCCCCGCCGGGTACACGATTGAACCGCTTTAAATTGCGCGTTACAAAATGGTGCACATTTTCGGGATCGAATAAAAACAGCAGGGGCTTAAGTAATTGATACATGGCGCGAATTTACCGTTTTTAACATTTAAGGTTTAACATCCTCAACAATATTGTAATTTAGTTGCGTTAAGCTATTATATCCACACGCTTATTATGAAAAACATTGTTCAAAATTCCCGCCGCAACTTTTTAAAAACAGCTACCATAGGCACTGTCGCAACCCTAAGTTTGCCGCAGATCGTATCGGCTGCGGGCACCATATCTGCAGCTAAAAAGATAAAGCTCGAGGCCAATGATGTGATACTTTTCCAAGGTGATTCTATTACCGATTGGGGCCGCGACCGCAAAGCTACCGCCCCCAATACAACCAACATGCTGGGCACCGGCTACGCGATACTTACCGCAGCCGAACTGCTGATGCAGCACCCTAACAAAAATCTGAAAATATATAACCGGGGCATTGGCGGTAACAAAGTTTATCAACTGGCCGAGCGTTGGGATGCAGATACCATTGCCTTGAAGCCAACCGTTTTAAGCATTCATATTGGTGTAAATGATTTTTGGCACACCATTACCAGTGGTTATAAAGGCACTATAGATACTTACATTGCCGACTACAGGTCGCTTATCGAGCGTACTCAAAAAGCCTTGCCAGGCATAAAGATCATCATATGCGAACCTTTTGCCTTACGTGGCACTAAGTCAGTAAACGATTCATGGTATCCAACGTTCGACTTTTTTCGGAAGGCCGCAAAAGATATAGCTGCGCAGTACAACCTGCCCTTCGTTCCGTTGCAATCTGTGTTTGATAAGGCCCTGCAAACCGGCGGTGATGCCAACTACTGGACAATTGATGGCGTACACCCAAGTGTTGCAGGCGAAAAACTAATGTCGCAGGCCTGGTTAGAGGTCATAAAAGGTTAGTAATCGATTAACCAGAGATCAAAGACCGGGCGTTTGGAACTAACCAAACTCTGTTTACCAATCTCTAATCACTGTTTCAAGCTCCGCTTAAAAACGCTATCTTTGCGGCCAAATGATCGCTATAAATAACCTTACGTTCGAGATTGGTGCGCGCGCCTTATATGATGAAGCTAACTGGCATATAAAACCGGGAGAAAAGATTGGCCTCATCGGGGCAAACGGTACCGGTAAAACTACCCTTTTAAAGATCATTGTTGGTGATTATACGCCTACATCGGGCACTATATCAATGGCTAAGGACCTAACAATGGGTTATCTTAACCAGGATTTGTTATCATACTCATCTGACAAGAACATTGTGCATGTGGCCATGGAGGCTTTTGAACGCCAGAACCAGTTGCATGACGAGATTGAGGTTTTGCTAAAAAAGCTCGAAACAGATTACACCGAGGACCTTCTACATAAATTAAGCGACAAGCAGCATGAATTTGAACTGCTTGACGGTTACAATATCGAATATAAAGCACACGAGATTCTAGCGGGTTTAGGTTTCAGTGAGGCGGATTGCCAGCGTAAGCTAAGCACCTTTAGCGGTGGATGGCGGATGCGGGTAATGTTGGCAAAAATACTGTTGCAGGCACCGGATATCCTGCTGCTGGATGAGCCTACTAACCACCTGGACTTACCATCCATCCAGTGGCTGGAAGATTACCTGAAAGCCTTTAGCGGTGCTATCATCATCGTATCCCACGATAGGTGGTTTTTGGATAAGGTTATCAACCGTACCGTCGAATCGCGCAAGGGCAAGCTTACCGTTTATGCCGGTAACTATTCATTCTACCTAGAAGAGAAAGAACTGCGCTCCGAAATACAGCGTGGGGAATTTAAGAATCAGCAATCAAAAATTAAACAGGAAGAGCGCCTGATAGAGCGCTTCCGTGCAAAAGCATCAAAGGCAAAAATGGCGCAGTCGCGTATCAAAATGCTGGATAAGATGGAGCGGATAGACGATGTGGACGATGATAACCCTGAGGTTAACTTCAGCTTTAAATTTAGCAGGCAATCCGGCCGCCACGTGGTTACGATGGAGCACATCACCAAAAAATACCCGGCCATTGATATCCTGGATGATGCAGAAGCGATAATTGAAAAAGGTGATAAAATTGCGCTGATAGGTGCCAACGGTAAGGGTAAATCAACCCTGTTGCGTATTGTAGCCGGTGCCGATCATGAATTTGATGGTACGGCACAAACCGGCCATAACGTTACACAAACCTTTTTTGCGCAGCACCAGCTGGAATCCCTGCACCTGGAGCACCAGATTCTGCAGGAACTACAGGCCTTTGCGCCAAAGCATACTGATACGGAACTGCGTTCGATCTTAGGATCGTTCCTGTTCACAGGCGATGATGTATTCAAAAAAATTAAGGTACTGTCAGGTGGCGAGAAATCTCGCGTGGCACTGGCAAAGGCACTTACCGCAGATGCCAATTTCCTGGTACTGGATGAGCCTACCAACCACCTGGATATGGCGTCGGTTAATATCTTGATCCAGGCCCTGCAGCAGTACGAGGGTACGGTGATTGTGGTATCGCACGACAGGTACTTTCTGGATAATGTGGCTAATAAGATCTGGTTTATTGAGGATCAAAAAATTAAACAATATCCGGGCACCTATGCCGAGTACGACGACTGGAACGCTAAACGCAAATTAGATCCTAAAGCTGCGGCGCCCGCCCCTCAACCAAAAAAAGAAGAGAAAATGTCCGAGCCTGTAAAACAGCCGCTAAGCGAAAACAAGCATCAACAGCTTAAAAAACTAAACCAGGATCTGACCCGGATGGAAGAGAACGCGGCTGCGCTTGAAAAAGAGATCAAAAGCCTCGAAGCCCAACTGGCCGATGATAAGATCTTTAATCAAACCGAAAAGATAAAGCAAATCAACAATAACTACCAGCTCAAGAAAATGGAGTTGGGCGAAGTTCAGCAAAAATGGGAAGCTTTGGCCGACCAAATCATGGAACTGGAAGGGTAAAACTTAAACTATGTCATTGCGAGAAGCGAAGCGACGTGGCAATCTTGTAGCCACGCATTACTGCTTTGCAAAGGACGGGATTGCTTCTACGCTATTCAGCGGATCGCAATGACATGGTTGCAAAAAATAATAAGTTAAGCGCGATTACGTATTATTGCTATAATGAGAAACGCCCTTTTACTTTTCATCCTCGCGCTTTTTATCGAAAGCAACTTAAACGCCCAAACGCCTTACACCAATACCGTTTACCGGCACGAGATTAAAAGCATAGAACTCTATAATACTGCAAAGCAATCCTCCTTTCCGATCATCGCTCTTAATTCCACCGACCAGTTAGTGCTGGGTTTCGACGATCTGAGTGGAAGTAGCCGTACCATTAACTATACTTTAGAGCATTGCGATGCCAACTGGAATCCGTCGCGCCTGTCACCTGCCGAATATCTGCGATCGTTTACCGAGGACAGGATCTTTGATTACACTTACTCGTCGGGTACGTTTCAAAAGTACACGCATTATGAAATCAAACTCCCCAATAATAATATCGCACCAAAAATAGCCGGTAACTACCTGTTAAAGGTTTATGAAGATAACGACCCATCGAAACTGCTATTTACCCGGCGGTTGTACGTGGTAAACCAAAAAGTTTCTGTAGCGGCCAACATTGTTTCATCTAACAATGTCGCAACCCGCCGAACTAACCAAAAGGTAAATTTTAACGTGCAGTACACAGGGTTAAACGTACAAAATCCTAACACTGATATTCGCGTGCTGGTAATGCAAAATAACCGCCCGGAAACGGCAAAAATGAACCAGACGCCAACTTACATTCGCGGTAATCAGTTAGTTTATAATGATGTCAACATCAACGATTTTGCCGGAGGTAATGAGTTCAGGCATTTCGATATCCGTACGCTCAAGCTTAATTCCGAGCGGGTGGGCAAGATCTATAAAGATACCGCTAATACGGTAATGCTGCTGGGCGATCCAAACCGCAATTTGCCCAATTATACGTTGCTGTATGATAACGACGGTAAATTCTTTATCTACAATCAGGATGGCCGCGACTCGCGCACGGATGCGGATTACGCTTATATATATTTTAGCCTCGCCGCCAACAAGTCTGAAACGGAAGGAACGCCTTACATCGTAGGCCAATTCAATGATTATAAATTGGATCAAAACAGCCGCATGGAATTTGACAGCCGCGGCCGGTTTTATACCCACTTGCTTTTAAAACAGGGTGTTTATGATTATCAATATGTTTGGGTAAGCAACGCTACCCATAAAGGAGACGATACACTGTTGGAAGGCAATTACTTTGAGACTGAAAATGAATACCAGCTGCTGGTTTACTATCGCCAGCCCGGTTCCCGGTATGAAGAACTGGTGGGTTATAGTTCGTTGAATACGGCGAAGCAGTAATTTAAGATAAGGGTGCGGTGTCACGGGCTTAAAATAGTTTGATTTAAACTGTGCGCCCTAAACCTTATCTTTGCCCTATGAACGGAAAAGCGCCTAAAGAATCATACACCATCATGAACGAGTTGGTATTACCTAACGATACCAATACCTTTAACAACCTGATGGGTGGGCGCCTGCTGCACTGGATGGATATAGCTGCGGCTATTTCTGCTCAAAAACATTGCAACCGTGTGGTTGTCACCGCATCGGTAGATAATGTTTCGTTTCACCATCCTATCAAGCTTGGCGATGTCATCACCATTGAAGCTAAAGTTACGCGCGCATTCAATACCTCGGTAGAAGTGCGGATGGATGTATTTGCAGAGAACATTCCCTCAGGTACCCGCAACAAAAGCAACGAAGCATACTACACCTTTGTAGCTTTAGATCAGAACGGGCAAACACACCCGGTGCCTCCTATTACGCCGGAAACCGACACCGAGGTTGAATTGTTTGAAGGCGCACTTCGCCGCCGGCAACTACGACTGATCTTAGGCGGTAAGATGAAACCTGATGACGCTACCGAGTTGAAAGCTTTATTTTTTGCTGCCCAAAAGAAATAATTGTTATTGGAAACCGCCCAACAACTTTAACATTCATTGCCAAATTTGCTAATAACAGCGCTTAGTTGCAGGGTTCAAATAAAAGTTAATTCCATCATTAGCTTCAAATAGTTATTTTTGCCGGCTATGGATATTGCTAAAACATATTTGCCCCAACAAGCAGAAGAAAAATGGTATAGTTACTGGTTGCAGCACAAATTTTTCAGGTCGGTGCCCGATGAGCGCGAACCCTATACTATCGTCATTCCGCCGCCAAATGTTACCGGAGTGCTGCATATGGGCCATATGCTTAACAATACCATACAGGATGTGCTGATTCGCCGTGCCCGCATGAAAGGCAAAAATGCCTGCTGGGTGCCCGGTACTGATCATGCCAGCATTGCTACCGAAGCTAAGGTTGTAGCAATGCTGAAAGAACGCGGCATTAGCAAGAAAGATCTGAGCCGTGAAGAATTCCTGAACTATGCCCTTGAATGGAAAGATAAGTATGGCGGCATCATCCTGGAGCAGCTTAAAAAGCTAGGCGCCTCATGCGACTGGGACCGGACCAAATTTACCATGGATGAAGATATGTCTGAATCAGTTATTGATTACTTTATCCATCTGCACAAAAAAGGGTGGATCTACCGTGGCATCCGCATGGTTAACTGGGACCCTCAGGGCAAAACCGCCGTATCTGACGAGGAAGTTATCCGTAAGGAGGTAAATCAGAAGCTTTACTATATTAAATATCCTATCGTGCAGGACGAACTTTCGGTATTAAGCGAAAGCCGTGCTCAAAATCACTTCATCCACACGCCGAACTTTGTAACTGTAGCGACTACCCGGCCCGAAACAATCATGGCCGACGCCGCGATTTGTGTTAACCCCAATGATGAGCGGTACACACATTTGCATGGGCGCAAAGTATTTATCCCGCTTATAAACCGCGAGATTCCCATTATTCTGGATGAATATGTAACGATGGATTTTGGTACCGGTTGCTTAAAGGTTACCCCGGCGCATTATTTGAATGACTATGAACTGGGTCAGAAACATAAGCTGCAAATCATTGATATATTAAACGACGATGCTACCCTAAACGAAAAGGCGCAAATTCTTGTTGGTGAAGATCGTTTCATTGCCCGTAAAAAAATTGCGACGATGCTGGAAGAAGCCGGCGCGTTGGCAAAAACAGAGGATTATACCTCTCAGATTGGTTTTAGTGAGCGTACTAATGCCGCAATAGAACCAAAATTGAGCATGCAATGGTTTTGCAAAATGAAGGAACTTGCAGGCCCTGCTTTAGATTACGTTCTAAACGGAAATGTCAAGCTTATCCCGGAGAAGTTTGTGAACACCTACCGTCACTGGATGGAAAATGTTAGGGATTGGAACATTAGTCGCCAGCTTTGGTGGGGGCAACAGATCCCGGCTTACTACCTGCCGAATGGCGAATTTGTAGTAGCCAAAACCAAGGAAGAAGCATTAGTACAGGCACAGGCAATTGACCCAAAACTTACTGCTCAGGATTTGATCCAGGATGAGGACGTTTTGGATACCTGGTTTTCATCGGGCCTTTGGCCTATCTCTGTATTTGATGGCGTACGTAATCCTGATAATGCTGAGATCAACTATTACTATCCAACAAACGATCTGGTTACGGCTCCCGAGATCCTGTTCTTCTGGGTGGCAAGGATGATCATGGCCGGGCACGAGCTACGCGGGCAAAAGCCGTTTAGCAATGTTTACCTTACGGGTATCGTGCGTGATAAGTTGGGCCGCAAAATGTCTAAATCATTAGGGAACTCGCCAGATCCGCTCGAGCTGATTGCTGAGCATGGCGCCGATGGTGTACGTGTAGGTATGCTGCTTTGCTCGCCTGCGGGCAACGACCTTATGTTTGATGAGAAGTACTGCAAACAAGGTAGTGGTTTCATCAACAAAATATGGAACGCGTTTAAATTGGTTAAGGGCTGGGAGGTTGATACCAGCCTGCCCAACCCTAATCAAATTGCCATTGAGTGGTTCGGCAGCCGCTTTAATGAAGCGTTGGTAGAGATAGAAGAAAACTTTTTGCAATACCGCTTATCAGAAGCGCTCATGACCACTTATAAACTGGTTTGGGATGATTACTGCGCCTGGTACCTGGAGATGATTAAACCGGTGTATAAGCATGGTGTTGCCAAACAAAGCATCGATGCTGAAACCTATCAGGCTACAATAGCATTTTTTGAAAATATTCTGAAGGTATTGCACCCTTTTACCCCATTTATTACTGAAGAGTTATGGCATGACGAGATTTTTGGGGAACGTGATACTTTAGATTGCTGCATTGTGGCGCAGTTGCCAACTAACGGGCAAGTAAATACCCAACTCAATGCCGAGCTGGAAGTAATTCAGCAAGCCATCACCCAGATAAGGAATTTGCGCAGCGGTAAAGGGCTCTCGCCCAACGAAGCGCTTCCAATAGTAATTAAAACAAATTCAAACATAGATTACAGCACCTACGAGTATATAATCAGGCACGTAGCCAACATCAGTGACATAAAATTTGTAGATGAGGCAATTAACGGCGCAGCAAACTTTATTGCAGGTAAAGACGAGTTTTATATCGTTTTAAACATGGCTGTTGACGTTGTTGCCGAAAGCGTACGTTTAGAAAAAGAGAAGGAATACTTGTTAGGCTTTTTAAAATCGGTTAATGCCAAACTGGGTAACGAACGCTTTATGGCCAACGCAAAACCCGAAGTGATTGAGATTGAGAACCGTAAAAAAGCAGACGCAGAAGCTAAACTGAAAATAATAGAAGACAACCTTGTTGCTTTGGCAAATTAATTGCATTACATGATGGCTTAACAACTTATTGTTGCTATTTGCGTATCTTATTGCGCCAATTAAGTAAGCGTACAGCCTGCGTTAAATGAAAGAGGATCTTTTCAACTTTTCTATTTATAAAATTCTTAGCAAGGACCAGTCGATGCTCGACCAGGCCCGCATCAGGCTTTTATACTACGGCTGCATCCTTTGTTTTGTTGCCCTGGGGGCACTATTCATCAGTGTTTATTTGCAGGGCTTGTTTTATATGAGTGTAACCTGCGCCACCGTGCTGTTTTGCGTTGCCGCTCTTTTCAAATACTTAACTTACCGCCCGGACTGGTTACGTATAGCGCATGTTCTGCTTATTGTAGGCACAGTAGTGAATTTGATCTCTGTATTTTTCCTGGTACAGCAGGTTAATCTGATCACCATACAGATCATCATCCTGGTTATTGTTTTTAGTTTTTACATGCTTGGGCAAAACTGGGGCATGTTTTATTCACTCCTTAACTTGCTGCCTGTATTGCTGTTCCTGGTAATGCAGTACGATCACAACTATTTTATAGATTTTAAGCCTGAAAAGTCAGACGAATCCACATCTATTATCGGCGTGTTTGCCAACTTTATCCTGATCATTTTTATCAACAGCCACTTTTATACGGCCTTTGTTAAAAATATCAAGATGCTGAAAGAGAACGGCGAGGAGCAGGCTGCCCTTAACATTAAATTTGAGAAGGCTATAGAAAAGGCTGAAAAGTCATCAGCAGTTCAGTCGGAATTCTTATCCACTATGTCGCATGAAATCCGCACCCCATTAAATGCGGTGATAGGTATGAGCAACCTGTTGATGATGAATAGCCCGCGCCCCGATCAAAACGAAAACCTCGAGATCCTGAAGTTCTCTGCCAACAACTTGCTGGCCATAGTTAACGATGTGCTCGATTTTAATAAGATCGAATCGGGCAAGGTAGTGTTTGAAAAAATCAAGTTCAACATGGTTGATCTGATGCATAACATCTGCGGCGGACAGATCATCAAAGCCGAAGAAAAAGGCCTCCTGTTTAAGCTTGATGTAGATAGCGCCCTGCGTAAAAAGTTATTATTCGGCGACCCTACCCGTTTAACGCAGATCATTTTCAATTTGGTAAGCAATGCCATCAAGTTTACTGCCCAGGGCAATATTTGGGTGCGGGTAACTTGCCTGGAAGATAGGCACAACAACATTACCATCGGTTTTTCCGTACGTGATACGGGCATCGGTATTAAAAAAGAAAACCTGGAAACTATCTTCGAACCGTTTACACAAGAATCTATCAGCACCACCCGCCAATACGGTGGCACGGGGTTAGGCCTGGCTATTGTTAAACGTTTGTTAGAACTGCAAGGCTTGCAAATGCATGTAAGCAGTAAGGTGAACGAAGGCTCCGATTTTTCGTTCAATATGGAATTCCCGGTAGCTACGGAGGTTGCCCCTGCTGAAAGGAAGGTACAGCCTCCGGTTGCCCAACCAAGGTCATTAGTAAATGGCACCAAAGCTGTTGCAAACGGCACCGTACAAACACCTCCTGCAATACCTGTCGCCACAGAGCATGCCGATACCCTATCAAGCAGCTTAAGGGTTTTGATAGCCGAGGATAACCCGGTTAACGTTATGCTGATGAAAAAGCTATTCTCTAAATGGAAGATTGTACCAACCATTGCCGAAAATGGTGAGCGGGCGGTAGAAATTCTGCAGTACGGTAATTTTGATATTATTTTGATGGATTTGCAAATGCCCGTTATGAACGGGTTTGATGCTACTATCGAGATCCGCAAAATGCCCGACCCTGCCAAAGCCAATATCCCTATCATCGCCCTTACGGCATCTGCCCTATTTGATATTAAAGATCAGGTAACCAGTGCCGGCATGAACGGGTACGTTGCCAAACCTTTCAAGCCGGATGAGCTGATGGAGAAGATCCAGGCTTTAGTGGCTACCGCTTAAATACTCTGGTAAGCAGGTAGCTCCTCAACAAATTTATAAGTCTCGGTAACAAAATCGATTTGGCAGTAATAGTGTTGTAAACCATTGGTCACAACTAATAAAGGCACCTTGTGAACCATATTGTAGCGCGCAGCCTGATCAAACGTGGCCTGGCTAATGGGGACAGATGGTGCTTTGCATTCCACCAGCAAAATCTTTTCTCCACGCGAATTAAACACCACAATATCTGACCGGCGGGCCTGTCCATGAAGCCTAAGTCCGCCTTCCAGCTTGATCAAAGTTTTAGGGTAGCTTTTATCCCTTATCAGGTACTGCACAAAATGCTGCCTCACCCACTCTTCGGGCGTGATGATGATGTTACGCTTTCTTATCTCGTCAAATAGGCTAAACTGGCCGTTTTGTTCGGTTAGCTTAAACGGGTACGGCGGAAGGTTAAGGGGAAGTAACAGCTCCATTTCAATTCAAAAGTATAAAGTAAAAACTCAAATAGGCAGTTTATTATTCCACAATCAACGCTTTTTACTTTTGAATTTTTAATTTTGACTTACCAGATGACTGCTCCAGAAATACTCAAAGATCTTAAGGCCCGTAAGTTTAAACCCGTGTACCTGCTGCACGGTGAAGAGCCTTATTTTATTTATCTGGTAAGCAATTACATTGAACACCATGAACTGTCTGATGCTGAGAAAGGCTTTAACCAGACCGTTTTGTACGGTAAGGATACTGATGTGATGACGGCCATTAACGCAGCAAAGCGATACCCTATGATGAGCGACTATCAAGTTGTGCTGGTTAAAGAAGCTCAGGATATGAAATGGGGCCGGGACGATGACGATAAAAAAAGCATCAACCCGCTGTTAGCTTATCTGGAAAACCCGCTGCCAAGCACCATATTGGTATTTTGTTTCAAATACGGCAAATTTGATAAGCGAAAAAAGACTTACAAAGCGATAGATAAGAATGGGCTTATCTTTGAATCGGCGGCTTTGTATGACAGCAAGATCCCGGCCTGGATAGAAACATATATTACCGGCAAAAATTATAAGATCAACGCGCAGGCATCGGCCATGCTTGCTGAATATCTTGGAAACGACCTTTCAAAAATTGCCAATGAACTGGAGAAGCTGATGCTGAACGTAAGCACCGGCGAAGAGATAACTATTAAGCATATCCATGACAATATTGGCATTAGTAAAGAATATAATGTTTTTGAGCTGCAATCGGCCCTTGTGCGGAAGGATGCTTACAAGGTGAACCAGATTGTTAACTACTTTGAAGCCAACCCCAAAGCCAACCCTATAGTACTTGTTTTAGGTAACCTGAATAACTTTTTTAGCAAGGTACTGGCCTACCATTATGTAAAAGATAAAACCCCGCAAAATTTAGCCCGTGAACTTGGTGTAAGCCCCTATTTTTTAAAAGATTATGAGCAGGCCGCACGTGGCTATAACTTAGGTAAAACGTTCCAGGTGATCAGTTACCTGCGTGAGTATGATGTGAAGAGCAAAGGGGTTGAATCAAACACCGGCCCGGGTGGGCTGATGAAGGAACTGATGTTTAAGATATTGCATTAACAAATATTATTTAAGATTATGAACTATTGGCTTGTTAAAAGTGAACCTGTAAAATACAGCTGGGAAAAATTCAATCAGGAGGGCCGTACCTTTTGGGATGGCGTACGTAATTACCAGGCCCGCAATAATCTAAAACTGATGAAAGAGGGCGACCTGGTAATGTGGTACCACAGTAACGATGGCAAAGAGGTTGTGGGTATTGCTAAAATTGTAAAGGAATTTTACCAGGACCCTACTACCGAAGACCCTAATTGGGTAGTTGTAGACTTATCGCCGGTTGAAAGTTTGAAAAAGCCTGTCACGCTGGAGCAAATCAAAGCAGACGAACGCTTAAAGGATATCGGCCTGGTACGCCAGGGGCGCCTATCTGTTATGGCCCTCAAAACTGAGGAGTTTGACCGAATTGTAGAAATGGGCAGTTAATCTGCTAATAGTTTCTGATAGATAACAAAGTTTTCGTCATCAAAACAGGTAAATACCACCTGTTCTATTTCTGCATGGCCGTTTAAAAAGTCTTTGACCGTTTCAAGGGCAATTTCGGCAGCCTGTTGCTTTGGAAAATGATAAACCCCTGTGCTAATATTTGGGAACGCAATTGTTCTAATACCCTTTTCTATTGCTATTTGCAAACTATTTAAATAGCAATTAGCCAGTAAGCCTGCCTCATTGCTTTTGCCGCCATTCCAAACCGGGCCAACGGTATGAATTACATACCGGGCAGGTAACCTGCCGCCGCTGGTTATTACGGCTTCGCCTGCCGGGCAGCGCCCCTGCCTGTTGATAATCTCCATGCACTCTTCTAAAATTTGCCTGCCGCCTGCACGGTGAATGGCACCATCTACACCTCCGCCGCCCATAAGGCTGCTGTTGGCTGCATTTATAATTGCATCTACTGGTAATTTTGTAATATCTCCTTGTCTTAGCACTATCCGGTTGTCCATATACAATTAACCGTATTTAAAAAGATAAGTTTGAGTGACTGCTGGTTCATTACGCAGACCATTATAAATTAAATAGTTAAGCCATTACGCAACAATATTTTTACAATAGCCCGTTTATATAATCAAACATCTATGTCGGCTATGAAAACATTGCCAGTAACCCGGTTTATTAGCACAATTCTTAAAATGTCGCGGTTAGCTTCATTAATTAAATGGTTTAACCGTTAATTTAACTCAAAGGTAGCCTTGCAGTGATGCTGCTTAATTAGTTAACTTTAACGTTTAACTGATTAAACAAATGAAACTGAAGTTCACTAACCTGATGCTGATGGGTGCTTTAGCACTCTCGGCAAACACCTTTGCCGAAGGTGGAAAGCCTGTAAAAGGCGCATCGCCAAACGATCCTCCGAAAAAATATATCGATCCGGCTAACATGAACCCATCCGTTAAGCCAGGCGATAATTTTTTTGATTATGCTAACGGTAATTGGGTTAAAACCAACGCCATACCTGCTAAAGAAACCCGCTGGGGCAGCTTCAATATCTTAAGGCAAAGTAATACCGATAAACTGCTTACCCTGCTTGCCGATGTCAGCAAAACTGCTGGCCAGGCAAAAGGCAGCCTTAAGCAACGCGTTGGCGATATGTATGCCAGCGGTATGGATAGCGTAACTATTGAAAAGAAAGGTTATACCCCTATCCTGCCCGAGCTTTCGCGCATTGATAAGATTACCAGCCTGGACGGTGTGATCAGTGAGATGTTATATGAGCGTGTAAACGGCATTGGCAGCCCGCTGTTTGGTTTTGGTGTAGGCCAGGATTCAAAGCATGTTGACAAATACATTGTGAGCTTGAGACAAGGCGGCACCAGCCTGCCGGATAGGGATAACTATCTGAAGGACGATGCCCGCTCAAAAAAGATCCAGGATGCGCTTAAAACATACATCACTACATTGTTTACGCTTACCGGCACCAGTCCTGATGCTGCAGCAAAAAATGCCGTTACCGTTTATGAACTCGAAAAATCTTTAGCTAAATCGCAATTAAGCCGTGTTGCACAGCGCGATCCTAATGCTACATACAATAAATTTTCTGTCGCTGATTTTAGCAAAACTACACCGCATTTAAATTGGGTTAAGCTATTACCTATGCTGCAGGTAACCGGTCAGGATACCTTGTTAGTTGGCCAGCCGGCGTTTTTTAAAGATGCTGATGCGTTATTGGCTGCAACACCTGTTGAAGATTGGAAAACTTACTTAAAATGGAATATCCTGCAGGGATCGGCATCGCTGCTAAGTTCGCCGTTCGTAAAAGCAAGCTTCGCTTATAACAGCGCGTTAAGCGGGCAAAAGACACAAACGCCCCGTAACGAACGTATGAGCGGCCAGATAGACGGTGCATTGGGCGAGTTGCTGGGCCAGCTTTATGTAGAAAAATATTTTACGCCTGCTGCAAAGCAGTACATGGTAAACCTGGTTAACAACCTTAAAGTTACCCTGGGCGACCGTATCAAAAATCTGGACTGGATGAGCGATGCTACTAAAGACCGTGCATTAAAAAAACTGGCTGCCTTCCGTGTAAAGATCGGCTATCCGGATAAATGGGAAACCTATCCGGGTTTAGTTATTGACCGCAGCGATTATTATGGCAACTTGAAACGTATTTCTAAATGGAGGTATAATTTTAACGTGACGCGTTTGGGTAAACCAGTTGATCGCAGCCGTTTTGGTATGACACCGCCGACTGTAAACGCATCGTACAGCCCAACAAATAACGAAATTTTGTTCCCTGCCGGTATCCTGCAATTCCCGTTCTTTGATTTTGGCGCTGATGATGCTGTTAACTACGGTGGAATAGGTGCGGTTATTGGCCATGAAATGACCCATGGATTTGACGATCAGGGGCGCCAGTATGATGCCGATGGCACCTTGCGCGACTGGTGGACCAAGGACGATGCCGACAAATTTAAAAGTCGTGCCGACCAGGTAGTTAACCAGTATAACGGATTCACAGTTTTAGATACCGTACATGTGAATGGCCGCCTTACATTAGGAGAAAACCTTGCTGATTTAGGCGGTTTAAATGTTGCCTATGCTGCCTTCAAGAAAACTAAACAAGGGCAGTCGACAACCAAGATTGACGGCTTTACCCCAGACCAGAGGTTCTTCCTGTCATGGGCACAGGTTTGGCGTAGTTCGCAACGCCCTGAGGCTGCTGCACAGCGCATCCTGACAGACCCGCACTCGCCGGAAGAATTCCGTACCAACGCGCCTATAACCAATATAGACGCCTGGTACACCGCTTTTGACGTAAAAGCCGGGGATAAAATGTATAAAAAACCAGAAGACAGGATAAGAGTTTGGTAGATCCAACTAATGATAATTGCAAAGCCTGGTTGAAAGACCGGGCTTTGTTATATACCCTAATGAATTCAACAACATTGTTTTGCCTAATGCCCAGCCGTTAAAAAGTTATTACCCGGGTTTTATAATGGCCGAAGCATTGAGGTTTTAGTCTTGTAATGCAAGCTCTTTCTTTACCTTCCTTCAACACTGTCATTACAACCTAAACATTATCTTTGCCGCTTTGATACAGTTATGGTAGTTCATCAATTTTATGACAAGGGTTTGGCGCATGCTTCTTACGCGGTGATACGTACCGGTAGAATGATTGTTATTGACCCTTCCCGCGACCCGCAGCCTTATTACGCTTTTGCAGAATTGCATGGTGCCGATATTGCAGGTGTTATTGAAACCCACCCACATGCTGATTTTGTAAGCTCGCACCTGGAGATCCATCAAACCACAGGTGCTGTTATTTATGTAAGTAAACTGGCCGGTGCCGGGTATCCGCACGAAACCTTTGACGAAGGCGATGTTATCCATATAAACGATATAAAGCTAAAGGCACTCAACACACCCGGGCACTCACCGGATTCTATCTGTATTTTACTGGAAGATGAATCGGGTAAAGATTGCGCCATATTTACCGGCGACACCCTTTTCGCCGGGGATGTTGGTCGCCCCGACCTGAGAGAAAACGCCGGAAATATCACTGCTAAAAAGGAAGAGCTGGCACGCGATATGTATCATAGCACGCGCAGCAAACTGATGACCCTGCCAAAGGATGTAACTGTTTACCCGGCCCACGGCCCCGGTTCTTTATGCGGTAAAAGTATGAGCCCCGATTTGCAAACCACTATTGGGAAAGAGCTGCGCGAAAACTATGCGCTGCAGCTGATGGACGAAGTGGACTTTGTAAAAGCGCTCACCACCGACCAGCCGTTTATGCCCAGATATTTTAGTTACGACGTTGAGTTAAATAAAATGGGCGCGCCTGCTTTTATACAAAGTGTTAATGCCGTGGTAAAAGCTGATGCGGATATTGCGTTTGAGCAAGACGTGTTACTAGTTGATACACGGCCGGCTGCTGCTTATAGGAAAGGGCATGTTAAAGGCAGTATCAACTTGCAGGATGCCGAAAAATTTGAAACCTGGTTAGGATCAGTTGTGGCACCATACGAGCCATTCTATTTACTGGCCGAAACGGATGAGGCACTGGATGCTGTAATTAAAAAAACAGCCAAGATAGGTTACGAAGTCAATATTAAAGCCGCTCTGCTTATTCCGCAATCTGCAACGGAAAGATCGCCTGTTATAGATCTGGAACATTTTAAATCTAATAAATCTCATTATACTATTATAGATGCCCGTAACTGGGCCGAGATAAATAGCGGAAAGTTATTTACTAACGCCCTTACTATACCTTTACCTGAATTGCGCGAACGGGTGAACGAAATCCCTACACATAAGCCTGTTGTAGTGCATTGCGCTGCTGGCTACCGCTCGGCAGCAGCTGCGGGGATTATTGCTGCGCAAATTCAAAATGTGCCGGTTTATGATCTGAGTGAGGCAATCAAAGATTTCAATTAGCATTTCATATACTTTGCGGTAGTTAGAAAATAACTAGCAACAAAAAACCACCATCTATTAAAGTTTTTATATAATTGCCGTGTGAATAATTCTGACGACGCAGTTGTAAAACGGATTAAGGTGATTGTTAAAGAGCACGGCGGGCAGCTGGCTTTAGCAAATGCTATTGGGGTCGACCAGGGCTTTATCAGCAAAGTGATCAACAAAAAGCAAGACATCAGCTATTACCTGATTCGTAAATTATGTTTCCAGTTAAAGTACTCGCCCGAATGGCTGATACTGGGAACCGGCGAAAAACAAATCCACAAGCCCGAATCGGCCAAACTCATTACCGAGATACAGATGTTGCGTACAGAGGTAGATATTTTACACGCCCGTATGCGTGCCTATGAGATAGAACTGCAAGAAATTAAGCAGTTGCAATTAGGCAAGAAGCAAGCCGTTTAACTATAAGTAAACCAGCCCTCTTAACGCTAAATTAACATTAAGTGTATGTTATATTAATTTAAATGTAACGATCAGCTAACATTTGGATAATAGCTTTGCACTGATTAAACGAAATCACGTGAAAAAACTATTATCAGCATTACTTTTAAGTATCATCTCATTATTTACGCTGCAGGCTTTTGCGCAAACCACTGGTAAAATTGGTGGTAAAGTGATCGATTCAAAAAGCAGCGAAACACTTATTGGTGCAACCGTCAGCATTTCGGGTACTACCAAAGGCGTGGCCACGGATGTAGAAGGTAAATACCTCTTAGGTGGCATTGCACCGGGTAAATACACTATCGAAGTGCGCTACATTGGCTACCAGGCCAAACTGGTATCGGATGTAATTGTTAAAGCCGGCGATGTAACAAACCTGGATATTGCAATGGCAGCGGCTACTACAAACGCTTTAAAAGAGGTTGTAGTACGCTCTACTTACCGGCAGGCATCTGTAGCATCGTTATACGCTGTTCAAAAGAACGCTGTATCGATATCTGATGGTATCTCGTCTGAGGTGATCAAACGCTCGCCAGACAGAAACACTGCCGACGTATTAAAACGTGTAAGCGGTGCTACCATTCAGGATAACAAATTTGTGGTTATCCGTGGTTTAAGTGACCGTTACAACACTGCCATGCTTGATGGGGCATCACTGCCAAGTACCGAAAACAACCGTAAAGCATTTTCATTCGATATCGTACCGTCTAACCTGGTTGAGGGTTTAACAATCACCAAAACTGCAACTCCTGATCAACCGGGCGATTTTGCCGGTGGTATAATCCACATCTCAACAAAAGACCTTCCTGATCAAAACTTTATCTCTTTTGGTATCAGCGAAGGTTACAACACTGCATCAACATTTAAAGATTTCATAAGCGGCCCCCGCAATGCTACAGATTACCTGGGTTTTGACAATGGCAGCCGCCAGTTACCAAACGGATTTGCATCATCTGCACAGGTTGCAAACGGCTTATCGCCACAGCAAAACTTAAGCATGCTGCGTGCTTTGCCAAACGACTGGAACAGGTACGTAAATACTGCGTTGCCAATACAAAACTACCAGTTATCGATTGGTCGTGTTAAAGACAGCGAAAAAACAGGTAACCGTTTTGGGGCTATCCTTGCGCTTACTTACCGTAATCAGCAAAACATTTACAGCGATATCAAGCGTGATTTTTATGGTTATAATTATACCGACGACGCTTATAAATTCAGCACAAGTGTAGGTGCCTTATTAAACTTGGGTTACACCTTTGGTAAAAATAAGATCACTTTCAAAAACGTTTATAACAGGATATTTGACGACCAATACCTGGGCCGTACCGGTAACAATAACTCAGGTTTTGATGTAAACTATTACGCATTCGATTTACAGCAAAAAGCGCTTTTGAAATCGACCTTGGAGGGTAACCACCCAATTGGCGAAAAAGGTGCTAAGATAAACTGGGAGCTAAGCTATGGTAACGTACTTAACGATCAGCCAGATCAGCGTAAAGCACTTTTAACCCGTGCATCGGGTACTACCAACCCTTACCAGGCAGTACTTTCATCGCTTACTAAAGAAAACTCTACACTGTTTGGTAAGCTGAACGAAAACTCCTACTCGGGTGGTGTAAACTTTAGCACACCAATTAAAATGTTTACGCAGTCAACTTTAAAAGCAGGGCTTTTAAGCTTATACCGCGACAGGACCTACAACGTGCGTTTCATAGGCCCGTTGTTTAGCCAGCAGATACTTAATGACCCGGACAGGGCCAACGCAATTGCAAGGCGCCCGCTTAACACGCTGTTTGCAAGAGATCTGATCGACGCGGGTGCTTATGATCTGGAAGAGATTAGCAACATTCCTTCCGATTCTTACAACGCCAATTCGTTTACTAATTCGGCTTACTTAATGCTTGATAACAAGCTTACCGAAAAACTGCGTTTGGTTTGGGGTGCACGTGTAGAGCAATTCAACGTAAACGTAACACCGGTTACTTTTAGCAACCCGTCAGATAAAGTTCATCAAAACTATACCGATGTGTTACCATCGGCCAACCTTACCTATAACCTTACAGATAAGATCAACCTGCGTGCATCCTACTCACGCACTTTGGCAAGGCCTGAATTCAGGGAACTGGCAACGTCATCATATTATGATTACGAGCTGCTTGCTTTCCAGCAGGGTACGCCTAACCTGAAACGTACCAACATCGATAACTTCGACGTTCGTTTCGAGTTATTTCCATCTGCAGGCCAAATCTTCTCGGTATCAGGTTTCTACAAAAAATTCAATAATGCTATCGAGGCGTTTAACGATGATGCAACCTCTACACGTACTATCCGCTACTTTAACAGCGACTACGCTAATGTATATGGTGCTGAGTTGGAGATCCGTAAATCGCTTGATTTTATTAAACCAACCGACTTCTTAAAAAACACCACTGCTTATGCAAACGTTGCAGTTGCCAAATCGGTAGCGCGTAACCCGCTAAACTCTGGTTTGAACCTTAAGTTTGGCGAGCGCCCTTTAATTGGCCAGTCCCCATATGTAATCAACGCAGGTTTGCAGCACGCCTTCTTTAATAATAACTTAACATTTAACGCCTTATTTAACCGTGTAGGCCAAAGGTTAAGTATTGCCGCAGGTGGCCAGTATGCAAACGTATACGAAGTTCCGCGCAGCGTTATTGATGCGCAATTGGGTGTTAAAGCATTTAAAGGCAAAGGCGAGTTTAAGCTGAATGCCGGTGATATCCTTAACCAGCGTATTGCTTTCTATTATGACCAAAATAATAATAAAAAGTACGATGCGGGCGATTACACACAAAGCAGCTTCAAACAGGGTTCAACTTACACCGTATCGTTTACTTACACGCTATAGTATTAATATAAAATTAACATTAAGCAACTTTATTTAACATACACATAAACTGTTGCTAACCTTAAGTACAAGGTGCAACCGTTACTTTGCAAAGTAAAATCAAACTTAAAAATGAAAAAAATTTTATTATTCGCTGCACTTGGTCTAAGCATCTTGGCTACCAGCTGCTCAAAAAACACAGTTGATCCAGGTACGGGTCCCATCGTTGATCCAGGTACAGGTGGTTCAACATCGGTAACAGTTTCTGCTGACATTACCACAGCCACTACCTGGACAGCAGATAAGATTTACCTTTTGAAAGGTAATATATTTGTAACTAATAATGCAACATTAACAATTCAACCTGGTACTATCATTAAAGGTGATAAAGCTACTAAGGGTGCTTTGATCGTTACACGCGGTGCAAAGATAGATGCTACAGGTACAGTTGATAAACCAATTGTGTTTACATCTAACCAGTCTGTTGGTGCACGTGCACAAGGCGACTGGGGTGGTGTTATCCTTTTAGGTAAAGCGCCTAACAACGCAGGTACTGCTATTGCTATCGAAGGTATCTCCGATGCTACAGATAAAGGCAAACACGGTGGTACTGATGCTGCAGATAACTCAGGTACAATGAAATATGTACGTATCGAGTACGCTGGTATCCCATTGAGCCCTGATAACGAGATCAACGGTTTAACTTTTGGTAGCGTTGGTTCTGGTACAACTATCGATTTCATTGAAGTTTACCGTTCTGGTGATGATGCATTTGAATGGTTTGGTGGTACAGTAAACGCTAAACACTTATTAGCTATCGATACCTGGGATGATGATTTTGATACAGATAACGGTTTCTCTGGTAAGATCCAGTTTGGTTTAGCTCAGCGTTTAGCTGCAACTGCCGACGTATCTGGTTCAAATGGTTTCGAATCTGATAACAACTCTACCGGTACAAACGCTACCCCTATTACAAGCTCTGTGTTCTCTAACATGACGATATTAGGCCCACGTGAATTCCTTACAGGAGGCCCAAGCATTAACGCTAACTTCCAGCATGGTGCTCAAATTCGTCGTAACTCATCTATCAGCATCTTTAACTCTGTAATTGCAGGTTATACTGAAGGTGTATTTTATGATGACGCTTTACCAGCAGGTAGTACAGCTAACTCTTCGACAAATTTCACTACTGGCGCTTCTGTGTTTGCTAACAACATCATTGCTGCAAGCAACAGCAAAAGTAACCAGATCAAAGCATCAAGCACTGCAACTTTAGCTCTTATCACTCCTTTGTTAACTGCCAATAACAGTTTCTTACCTGATGTATTTGCTGCTGCTATCTACACTGATCCTTACAAATTCAGCGCGGATTTAGCAGGTACAACAAGCGGTGTAAACAGAGCCGGTATCCCTAACTTTACTCAGGTATCTACCTCAGTAGCTTTAACCGGCGCGGCATTTACTAACGCTAAAGTTACTGATGCTTTCTTTGACAAAGTTGCTTACAAAGGTGCTTTCGGTACTACCGACTGGACTTCAGGTTGGGCTAGCTTTGATCCACAAAACTTACCGTACACAACTCCTGGTGCTGTAAAATAATTTACACCCCCGGTTATACAAAAGCGGCTGCCTCTAGTTTATTGGGGCAGCCGCTTTTATTTTACTGCAATTCTACCTGTTACCTCCTATCCTTTCGCTTTTCATGAGTATCTACCATATAAATATCAGTGATATTGATACCCAAATTGCCCACTTCGCCCGGGCTATCGCTTTGCCGATACGGGTTTTTATTTTACGGATGATAGCCGAGAATGGCAACTCTATAACAAGGCAAGCCTTTTACAACTCGGCCTTTAATGCCAGCACCATCAACAAGCATATTTTAGAATTGCGCGCCCTGGGGATTGTTAAAGTAAAAACGGTAAAGGCTCAGGCCACTTACTATATTGACCAGCATGTATTCGATCAGATGTTTGCCAACTTCAAAGTATTTTTTCGGGCGGTGCCACTGCAAGGCAATATACCTGCGCAAAATGGTTTGCCTAAACCAAACGCATCCCTTCCATCAGATTTTGGGAGATATATTAAAGAGAACCGTACCGACCTGAACCTTTCACAGGCCATACTTGCCAGAAAGCTAGATATTGACCGCGCCTTGCTAAGCCGGATCGAAACCGGCAAAAAACCGTTCGACGCTGCTAAACTGCCTTTGTTAGCACAAGCTATTAATCTGGATGACAAGGCGCTACAATTAGTTTACGAGGCCTATACATCTGCTGCGATAACAGATCAGCAAATAGCCGTATAACGTTCGGTAATTTTGACGGCGACTATTTGCGTTTTTTTAAAGCTCTGTATTTATTAACTCAGCAAACTATTTAAAGGATATTTTGTCGTAGTCTTATATCATTTTAGAGTATGACACCTATTTATTTTACTGTCGGTAATGACAGGGCAGTTAAAGTTATACCGAACACACAAGCGCAGGTTGACGGGCACCCGGTGTTAACCTATACTTATAACATTTACACCGATGGCGATTTTGGCGACGAGAACAATTTGCGTCAGGAAACCGAACTGCTCTTGGAAGCAAAGCTGGACCCAAATTACCTGGGTTTTATCACTTTTGAAGACCCGGGTAAAGTGTTTACTTACACCGCCGACGGCCAAAGTGAGCTATCGTCAATTGAAGTGGAAGAAGTGATAGAAAACATATCACATTATCGCGATCATCCCGGCATGTGGTCTACAGACGATCTATAGGATCATTGATTTACCTTATGCTTAAAATAAGCACCGGTTTGTCGTCGTTAAATCGTAATGCATAATATCTTATTTTTTGGCGACAGCTTAACGGCCGGCTATGGTTTGGCCAGCGCTAATACCGAATCTTTCCCGGCACTTATCAGCGATAAAATCAAGGCCCTTGATCTGCCCTATACCGTCACTAATGCCGGTCTGAGTGGCGACACTACTCCCGGAGGATTAAATCGCCTTAGCTATTGGCTAAATCAGCCTGTTGATGTATTTGTACTGGAGTTGGGGATAAATGATGTCCGCCGGGGGATTGCCCCTGCCACCATCGAAAAAAATTTACAATTAATTATCAACCAGGTAAAAGCCAAATACCCCGCCGTAAAACTAGCCCTACTTGGTATGGAGATCCCATTGTTTTTAGGGGCCGGGATTGCCGGGCAATTCAACAGCATATATCGTAAGCTTGCCGAAGCAAATCAAATGGCCTTAGTGCCCTTCCTGCTGCAAGGTGTTGCTGGTCAAAAGCACCTTAACCTTTGGGACAGGGTGCACCCATCTGCCGCGGGTTATAAAGTTGTAGCTGAACTGGTTTGGCCTGTGCTAAAAGAGTTATTGTGATCACTCCGTCGTCACAAATTCAATTTGCACATCCGCATATTCGCTCATCTCCACATTTCCCCCTATCTTTGCAGCTTTAAATTATAAACCTATGCTAAAAGGATTTTTTAATGTCCCTGAACCTGTTAATGAGCCGGTTTTAAACTATGGTCCACGTAGTTTAGAGCGTGCTGCTTTACAGGCAGCACTTGCCGAAGGCCGTGCCCAACAGATAGATATACCGATGTACATTGGCGGCGAGGAAGTGCGTACAGGCACCCTGCGAGAGATCCGTCCGCCGCATGATCATCAGCACCTGCTCGCAACTTATCACTGGGGTGATAAAAGCCATGTTAACGCCGCTATCGACGCTGCCCTTGCCGCAAAAGCTGATTGGGAAAACCTGCCATGGGAGCAGCGCGCCGCCATATTCTTAAAAGCCGCCGAACTGATTGCCGGCCCTTATCGGGCAAAAATAAACGCAGCAACTATGCTGGGCCAAAGTAAGAATGCTTACCAGGCCGAGATTGATGCTGCTTGCGAATTCATTGACTTTTTGCGTTTTAACGTGCGCTATATGACCGAAATTTACCAGCAGCAGCCTCCCGTATCGGGCAAAGGCATCTGGAACCGGGTAGAGCAGCGCCCGCTGGAAGGTTTTGTGTTTGCGCTTACACCATTCAATTTCACGGCCATTGCAGGTAACCTGCCATCAAGCGCAGCCATGATGGGTAACGTAGTAGTATGGAAACCTGCCGATACGCAGATCTATGCGGCTAACGTGGTTATGCAGATCTTTAAAGAAGCCGGTGTACCGGATGGCGTGATCAACCTGATCTACGCAGACGGCCCTGAGGTTGGCGATGTGGTGTTTAACCACCCCGATTTTGCGGGCATCCACTTTACCGGGTCTACAGGGGTTTTCCAAAATATATGGAAAACCATTGGTACTAACATTCATAAATACAAAACATACCCACGCATAGTAGGCGAAACCGGTGGTAAAGATTTTGTGCTTGCCCACCCAAGCGCTAATCCTGATGTTACTGCCGTTGCCCTGTTACGTGGTGCGTTTGAATACCAGGGGCAAAAATGTTCGGCAGCTTCGCGCGCGTATATCCCTGCAAGCCTTTGGCCTGCGGTGAAGGAGCACGTTGTGCGCGAGATGGCCACTTTCAAGATGGGCCCTACCGAAGATTTTGAGAACTTTATCAACGCCGTTATCAGTGAAGTCTCATTTGATAAATTGGCTAAATATATTGATGATGCTAAGGCGGATGACAGTGTTGAGCTGATTGCCGGTGGCGGCCATGATAAAACCAAAGGCTGGTTTATCGAGCCAACAGTTATTCGTGTGGACGACCCTTACTACGTAACCATGTGTACAGAGCTTTTTGGCCCGGTATTAACCGTTTATGTGTACGAGGATGATCAATGGGATGAGATCCTTAACATTGTAGACAAAACTTCAATATACGCTTTAACAGGCGCTATTATCTCGCAAGACCGTTATGCTATTGCCGAGGCTACACAGCGTTTGCGTAATGCTGCCGGTAACTTCTATGTAAATGACAAACCTACGGGTGCAGTGGTGGGCCAGCAACCATTTGGCGGTGCGCGCGGGTCGGGCACTAACGATAAAGCCGGCTCAATGGTCAACCTGTTACGCTGGGTATCACCAAGAACGATCAAAGAAACCTTTGATCCGCCTAAAGATTACAGGTATCCGTTCCTGACACCGGAACATTAAATTCACTATCAAATAAAAAAGGCGAAGGGTTGATAACCTTTCGCCTTTTTTATTTAAGCTTGGTATTAAGCTTTGAGCTTATTTCCCATCAAATCTGAACACTTCATCCAACTGTGAGTTGTTTTGAGTGCTTACCTTCATATCTTTTATAATACCGGTAGCAAGGGAGTAAACCCACCCGTGAACGCTTAGTTCCTGGCCGTTTTGCCAGGCGTTTTGCACAATAGATGTTTTACATAGGTTGCTAACACCTTCAATCACATTAAGCTCTACCAGCCGGTCGGCACGTTGGGTGTCATCAACAATGGCGTCCAACTCCTTTGAGTGTATGCGGTAAACATCTTTAATATTACGCAACCAGTTATCGATAATACCAAATTGTTTACTTGTCATAGATGCGATAACGCCGCCGCAGCCATAATGCCCGGTTATGATCACGTGTTTTACTTTCAATACGTTTACAGCGTAATCTAACACGCTCAGCATGTTCATGTCTGTATGTACAATTACATTGGCAATGTTGCGGTGTACAAATATTTCGCCCGGGTTAGTATGTGTTATTTGATTTGCAGGTACGCGGCTATCTGCACAGCCTATCCACAATACCGGCGGCTTTTGTCCGTTAGCCAGTTTATTGAAATATTCGGGGTCTTCCTGCAGGCTTTCCTCTACAAAAATTCGGTTACCTTCCAGCAGGCTTTCATAGCTTATATGGCTGGTATCGTGTATCTGGGTTGTTGTTTGTGCACACATAATAAATTTATTTTATAAGTTTTTAGAAAAGGTTCTTTTTTCGGTTATAAACAGTCTTGTTATACGGTACCAGGCAAGCGGCAGTAAATCGTAGTAAAGGATCGACAGCAAAATTACCGGTACAAAGTAAAACACCTTAAATTCGTAAATATTAAAAAAGTAGCCGCCCGCAAATCCGCCGAATATAAAAAACACCAAAATTGTTAAACGCACATATATCTTGTTTTTCACTTCCTCAGTTTTGCGCGTACGTGGGTGTATCCAGTCGGCCAGTTCGCTGCCCAAATCGGTAAATAAACCGGTAAGGTGCGTTGATTTGATCAGTCCGCCGGATACGTTTGATACTAAACTATTTTGCAAGCCCATAGCAAATAGCAGCGCGCCAATTACGATCTGCCGCTCCTGGGTCGATTCTTTATAAAAGTTGTTACCGTAAAAGGCGATAAAAATTAGCACCAAAATTTCAAGAACGATTGGTGCCGAGTGCGCCCGGTAATAACTAATATGCTGTAACGACTTTACAATAAAGTTAGATACAAACGCCCCAAACAAGAACATAAACAGCCATAGCCCAAATACCAGTATGGAATCAAAATCCTGCTGAACGATGTTCTTTGCCAAATTAGCCACGTGCCCGGTAATGTTTGATGTAAAAGCCAAAAAGGCAAGCACACCCACAACATCAATAATACCGGCCACAAATGCTGTAGACGACGCCAGCATCAGGTTTTGGTTTAGCGTACGTTTTTCTTTTGGTTGTCTTAACATTTGTAAGGGGATTTAGTACGGCTTCTTAAACATACCTAAATATATACGGTTTAAAGCATTCTTAAAAAACCCCGGCCATAAACCAAACGGCCGGGGGAATTAAAACATCAATTAACTAAAACTGAAGTAAAAGGATAGTATCGCACCATCCAGTGCCTGTAACTGCTGCCTAAGCTCGCATCTTAAAGCGGCTTACCGGGTAGCATTTTTTTAAGGTTTGTAAACCAAATCCTTTAATGGCGGGATATCATACCGCTCTTTTATACCCTCTAACCGTACAATGATGCCTTTGGTATAAGCATTGTGCTTATAATTATGAATTATCTCCAGCACATCCGGGTCTATGTGCCGGGATGCAGAGCCGTCAATAACCACATCGCTGCCTTTAGGCAGGCCGGTTAAGGTAATTTGTATAGCTGCCTTGTTCAGAAACGATACCTCCTCTGCCAGTTTTATCCTGATCGTATTTTTATCTCCGTTGGGCGATATAGTGTAAAAAAACGGGTTGCGTAAGTTGGTGCGCAGTATGTAAAAGACACCTACAAGCATACCTATTCCCACGCCAATAAGAAGGTCGGTAAACACAACTGCCACTATAGTGATAACAAAGGGAATAAACTGATCGAGCCCTTTGTGCCACATGTGTTTGAACAGCGATATCTTGGCAAGTTTGTACCCTATCGACAATAGAATCGCCGCCAGGCAGGATAGTGGGATCTTGTTTAATAATGACGGTATGGCCAGCAGGCAAATCAGCAATAGTAAACCATGGAAAATCGCACTCATTTTGGTACGCGCCCCCGCGTTTACGTTAGCTGATGACCGTACGATAACCGCCGTCATTGGTAAACCGCCCAGCAAACCGCTCACTAAATTGCCAGCCCCCTGAGCAACAAGTTCGCGGTTCGTAGGCGATATTCTTTTAATCGGATCTATTTTATCTACAGCTTCCAGGCTAAGCAGGGTTTCTAAACTGGCAACAACTGCAATAGTGAACGCTGTTATCCACACCTGCTTATTGCCTATAGCACTAAAATTGGGGGATTTAAATAGCCCGAAAAATTCATTTGTACTATGTACCAGTGGTATTTGTACAAACTGTTTATCCAATAAGGCAAGCGGGGTACCGGCAAAAGCATATGCCAGCACTACCCCAATAACCACAACCATTAATGGTGCAGGTATTGCAGCCAGTTTTTTAAATTTTGGCCAATAGATCATCAGTGCAAGAGATATCAGGCTTATTATTACTGCGCCGTAATTGATCTTATTTAATGCACTCAGGATGCCCGAAAAAGTGTTGTTCGTATCGGTTTGTGCAAACCCTTCGTCGCCTTCAAAATCGCGGTCGAAACCTACAGCATGTGGGAATTGCTTCATGATAAGGATGATACCTATCGCGGCCAGCATCCCCTCGATAACCGATGACGGGAAGTAGTTGGCAATTGTACCGGCCTTAACCAGCCCTAATATCACCTGGAACACACCAGCTATAATAAGCGCAAGCAAAAACACATCATAGGCGCCCAGGCTGGTAATTGCATTTAATACAATTACGGTAAGCCCGGCAGCCGGACCGGCTACACTTAATTGCGAACCGCTTAGCGTACCTATTACAATGCCGCCGATAATGCCGGACAGTATACCCGAAAAAAGCGGTGCGCCAGAGGCCAGCGCAATACCTAAACATAGGGGTAGTGCTACTAAAAATACTACCAGGCCGGCGGGCAGGTCCTTCTTTAAATTTTTAGCGAGAAAATACTTTTTCAGGTTAAGGCTCTCCGCAGATAACCCTCCTTGCTTGATTTGCATATTTAAGAAAAATTAGAAAAAATGAGTTTTAGATAACAGGGGCGTAACATCTTCTCCGTTGGTTTGAGATGCAAGGCATACGGTATTGCTAACTATACATAAAAAATGTACAGATGCAGCTACACTGCCCGGTTAAAAACCAGGCGCCAGAAAATTACGCGTTGGGAGGTGGTGTTGGGACAACAGGGTGATAAACCGGGGCGAACATAGCGCTTTCTAAATTGTGCAACACGCGCTCTTCAGTCACAAAAGCCGTATAGGCAATAATGTGGTTGAAGTTTTCGTCGAAAGACTTTTTATCCTTAAAAGTACTCTTTTCAGGATCATCTTTCTCTGTTTTAGATTCGTTCTCCAGCTGCAAGATCACAGCTTTAACGGTTTTATTATCCATACATAAAAACGCAGGCGCAAGAGATATGGCCATCTTTAACATAAAGATGCTCATAAATAATACGGTCACAGAAATTTTAAATTTCCTTGTTTTCATGCGTTGCAAATATATAAAAATTTGTTTCTACCGCACAAGCAAACAATGGTTAAACATAATCTTACAATTTAATTACTATTTTTAACCCAGTGCAAAAATTTAGTTCTTGTGAATAAAAAATTAGAGATATTACAGCAAAAAAACGATGAAGCGTTAGCGGGCGGCGGCCAGGCGCGTATAGAAAGTCAGCACAAAAAAGGGAAATTAACCGCCCGCGAGCGGCTGCATTTTTTATTGGATAATGGATCATTCCAGGAGATCGGGATGCTGGTATCACACCGGTCAACCGATTTTGGGATGGAGAAAGAGAAGTACCCCGGCGATGGTGTGGTGACCGGCTACGGCACTGTAAACGGTCGCCTCATTTACGTTTTTTCGCAAGATTTTACCGTTTTTGGAGGATCTTTATCAGAAACACATGCCGAAAAGATCTGCAAGATAATGGACCTTGCCATGAAAAACGGCGCGCCGTTGGTTGGACTGAATGATTCTGGCGGTGCACGCATACAAGAGGGCGTGGTATCGTTGGGTGGCTATGCCGATATATTTTACCGCAACACCATGGCCAGCGGGCTGGTGCCGCAAATTTCGGCTATTATGGGGCCTTGCGCAGGCGGGGCTGTTTATTCGCCGGCTATTACTGATTTTATTTTGATGGTAGAGCATACCAGCTATATGTTTGTGACAGGCCCTAATGTTGTAAAAACGGTAACGCATGAGGTAGTAACGTCAGAAGAGCTGGGTGGTGCCAATACGCATGCTACTAAAAGCGGGGTTACCCATTTTGCATACGCTAACGAAATTGATGCCATACAGCATGTTAAAAAGCTTTTGAGCTACATGCCTCAAAATTGTGAAGACCGAGCCCCTTCGCTGCCTTATGAAGTAACAAACGAAGAACGCCCGGCTCTAACCAACATCCTGCCTGAAAATGTTTCTCAGCCTTACGATATACGCGAGGTGATAGAGCATGTGATCGACAGCGGATCGTTCCTTGAGGTACATAAAGATTTTGCCGAGAATATAGTTGTTGGATTTGCACGTCTTGCCGGCCGCAGTATTGGTATTGTGGCTAATCAACCGGCGTTTTTAGCCGGTGTGCTGGATATCCATTCGTCAACCAAGGGCGCACGCTTTGTGCGCTTTTGCGATAGCTTTAACATCCCTCTGCTCGTATTTGAGGATGTCCCTGGCTTTTTACCAGGCACAGACCAGGAATGGAATGCTATTATCACTAACGGTGCAAAACTTCTGTTTGCCTTTTGTGAAGCGACAGTCCCACGGATTACCGTTATAACCCGCAAAGCCTACGGAGGTGCTTATGATGTAATGAATTCTAAACATATTGGTGCCGATATGAACTATGCCTGGCCAAGTGCCGAAATTGCTGTAATGGGTGCCAAGGGTGCTGCCGAGATCATCTTTAAACGAGAAATAACATCGGCCGAAGACCCGGAAGCCAAATGGCGGGAAAAGGAACAGCAATATGCCGACATTTTCGCTAACCCGTACCGCGCTGCCGAACGCGGCTTTATCGATGAAGTTATCCCACCGGCAGAGACACGCATTAAGCTTATCCATGCCTTTAAAATGCTGGAGAATAAAGTGGTGAATAACCCCAAGAAAAAACATGGGAATATACCATTGTAACCATAATCTTGATTTTGATGACTAAATCTGGTAAGCTTTCCTGCGGAAAAGCCAATAAATCGTTATCAAACGTTGATTAGTAAGTATGAGTTTACAGATCGAACAAATCCGCCCAGAACTTACCTGGCAACTTCGTCGGGATGTATTATACTCTAATCTGCAAAAGAATGAGATGGGTATGGACGAGGATAATTACGGTTACCACTTTGCCGCTTTTAAAGATAATTATATTGTTGCGGTGGTGTCATTGTTTAAGCACGGAAGCGATTGGCAATTCCGAAAGTTCGCCGTAAATGAAACTGTACAAAACCAGGGTATCGGCAAGCAGTTGTTAAATCACATACTGGAGTTTGTTGAGCGTGAAAACGGCACCGGCATCTGGTGCAATGCACGTTTATCAGCTACCGGCTTTTACACCAAATCGGGCTTTACACAAATAGGAGATATATTCAGTAGAAACGGATTTGAATATATTGTTATGCAGAAAGATCTGCCCTTAAAATAAAAGATCAGTCCGCCTTGCGCCGACTGATCCTTCATAACTAACTTTTTAACTTTTAACTAACTGATCTTATTATTATAAGACAGTGCAAAGTTGCGGCAACCGTATTAAGTATATATTAAGTAAACAATAATATTCACGGTTATGTTAAGCATGGGTATTAATGTTATAAATCTGTTTATATCATTTGGTACGCTTTATTATATTTGCACTAATGGCCTATCGGCCTTATTATAAAACAAATGGCTAAAAAGAAACCCGAAGCAGCCCCAAAACCTGCTATAGTAAATGAAACCTCGCTCGCATTTTTTGAAAGATATATAAACAACCCTTCTCCAACCGGTTTTGAATGGAAAGGCCAGCAGCTGTGGCTTGATTACTTAAAACCTTACATCGATGATTTTTACACAGATAATTACGGCACCGCAGTAGGCATAATTAACCCGCAGGCCGAGTATAAGGTAGTAATAGAAGCGCATGCCGATGAGATCTCGTGGTTTGTCAACTACATCACCAACGATGGTTTGATCTATGTGATTCGCAACGGCGGTTCAGATCATCAGATCGCCCCATCTAAACGGGTGAATATTTATACCGAAACCGGCATGGTTAAAGCGGTATTTGGCTGGCCGGCTATCCACACCCGCTTAGGCGGCGAAAAGGAAGAAGCCCCTACCCTCAAGAACATCTTTTTAGATTGCGGCTGTACCAGTAAGGAAGAAGTAGAAGCTTTAGGCATCCATGTAGGTTGCGTTATTACCTATGAGGATGAATTTATGGTGCTTAATAACCGCTATTATGTGGGCCGCGCGCTGGATAATCGTGCCGGTGGTTTTATGATAGCCGAGGTTGCCCGTTTATTAAAAGAGAACAACGTTAAACTACCTTTTGGCCTTTATATTGTGAACGCCGTGCAGGAGGAGATTGGTTTACGTGGTGCCGAGATGATAGCCCATCGCATTAAACCGAATGTGGCGATTGTTACCGATGTTACCCATGATACCGGTACGCCAATGATCAACAAGATAACCCAGGGCGATCTTGCCTGCGGTAAAGGACCGGTAATTTCTTATGCGCCGGCAGTACAAAATAACCTGAATAAATTATTGATAGAGTCTGCCCAAAAATCCGGCATACCCTTTCAGCGCCAGGCTTCAAGCCGCAGCACGGGTACAGATACCGATGCGTTTGCCTACTCAAACGACGGGGTACCATCGGCATTGATCTCATTACCGTTGCGTTACATGCATACTACGGTAGAGATGATCCATAAAGAAGATGTGGATAATGTAATCCGCCTGATCTATGAGTCGTTGCTGAATATTGAAGCTGGTCAGGATTTCAGATATATCAAATAAAAACAAACATTTAAGGCTATTCTTAATTTGTGTAATAAACGCAGACAAACTCAATATAATGAAACCCACCCTACTAATTTTGGCCGCAGGTATGGCCAGCCGTTACGGAAGCATGAAACAGGTTGACGGCTTCGGTCCTAATGGTGAAACTATTATCGATTACTCCATAAATGATGCTATAAAAGCCGGTTTCGGTAAGGTAGCCTTTATTATCCGCGAGGAATTTGCCGAAAATTTCAAAACCATATTTGAGCCAAAATTAAAAGGCCGTATAGAAACCGACTACGTTTTTCAGAGTTTTGATCTGGAGCCGTTTGGTATTGCTGAAAAAGTTGAACGGGCCAAGCCGTGGGGTACTGCACATGCTGTTTTGGCGGCACGCAACCAGGTTCATGAGCCTTTCTGCGTTATTAATGCCGATGACTTTTACGGTTACGATGCGTTCAAAAAAATGGCTGACTTTTTAACTACCGAAGTTGCTGATGATAAGTATGCTATTATAGGTTACCAGATAGATAAAACCCTTTCAGATTACGGCAGCGTATCGCGTGGCGTGTGTGCAGTTGATGAGGCCGGTAACATGACAGAGGTTAACGAGCGCACTGAAGTTTATTTTAAAGAAGATGGTTCAGTTGCTTACAAAGATCTGACAGGCGAGCACCCGCTTCCTAATGATACCCGTGTATCGATGAATTTCTGGGGATTTACTCCTGCAGTGTTCGATCAAAGCCTGGAATTGTTTAAGCAATTTGTTGCTGCTAATAAAGAAAACCCTAAAGCTGAATTCTTTATCCCGTTAGTAGCTGATGAACTGATAAAAACCGGTACAGCATCGTTCAAGGTGATCCCAACGGCACAAAAATGGTTTGGCGTTACTTATAAAGAAGATAAACCTATCGTTCAAAAATCAATATCCGAACTGGTAGAGAACGGTACTTACCCAAGCAACCTTTGGTCGTAGTTAGTAAGATTATTTACAAAATATCAAATCCTGCCCTTTAAGGGCGGGATTTTTTTGTTCATAATTTTCGCACATATACTGGAATTTTCTGCAAATCTCGAAGCAACTATCTTACGTAGTTATGCTTGGTGAAGTATTTTAGCATACTTTCAACAACCAGCCATTATTTAAACCTTATTAACTTGGAAAAGAAGCTTAAGCCGATAACAACCCATTGCCCAAACTGCGGCAATTTATTTCACAAAAAACTGCACCGAAGCTTCGTTGTAAAAACATTTCTCTTCTTTTTACCTCTCAGAAAATACAACTGCGAACATTGCGATAAAGATGTAATGGTGTTTAAAAGATAACGATCAGGCTAATTGCACTTTTTTGGTATAAATATTGACAAGTGTTGGTAAGATACTATAGTACATGTGATTGTACTAAATAGCTGATACAATTTTATATTTAAAACAGAGACAAATGCGACGGATTTTAGCGGTGGATGATGACAATGATATATTGGAGGTATTACAATTTATACTTGAAGATTCAGGTTATGAGGTAGATACCCTTTCTGACGGCCACAATTTAATGGAAAAAATACGGGAGAGACATCCTGACCTTATATTGCTTGATATTATGCTGGGCAACCTTGACGGGCGTGAGCTTTGCAAGGCTGTTAAAAAGGAAAACAGCACTCAAAATATCCCGGTTATCATGATATCAGCCAGCCATAATATTGCAAATACTGCCAATCAGGATGGTGCACCTAACGATTTTATTGCCAAACCGTTTGATATTAACAACCTGCTGAATAAAATTAAGAGCCAACTTAACGAGGCAGCTTAAACACCAGTTGGCTTTATACCAAGTTGCTGTAATTCTTTATCTATCTTATCTGCCCATAGTTGCTGCTGATAACTGTTTATACTGTGGTTAGTCTCACCATCATATTGCTTTTGCAGTTTGTCTATCTCGCGCAACGCATCAAAATAAGCCATATTTATAGGGCCATCGTAATTGGCCACAGTTAGGTTTTCTGCAAGTATGGCCTTTTTAAAATGCTCCGCTACCAGTTTAACAATATCAAAATGGCGCTGCTCATGATTTAAGCCGTAAGCATCCTTTACGTCGTCCCTTACCCAGCAAGCACTCTTGGGTGCGTATACCTTCAGGGCAATTTTTACCTGAACTATTCCATTAATAACTTCAACACTTTCGGCATATCCCAGGCTGGCAAAGATCTCGGCGCCGTGATTACCGGTCAGTTTCGGTTTTCGCTGGAAATCAGTCCACTTTAAAGGTCGGTTTGTGTGATAGTAGATGGTGTCGCCTTCAAGGGGTTCAGAATAATTACTAAAAAATATTTTAACCGCTTTTGCCAGTTTTATATTATGACCGGCCTCTGCATTCATCCAGTTATTTAAATAAATAAGGCTGTTATTTATAGTGCTGCGTACCAACGGCTCAATTTGCTGGGCCGGCCCGGCCGTACGTTGATAAGTTGCATTGCCGGTATAGTCGGTCAAATGCACAAGGTCTTCACCCTGCCGAAGGTTATACGATACGGTAAGTACTACCCGTCCACTTACTTTTCCGCCGGTCAAAGCCGTTTCAGTAACCTTTAAGTTTGTTATATTAATTGTCACCGGCCGCAGCGTTTTGTTTTTAGTTAAACTATTGTCTACCAAATTTTTCACCGCGGTTATACCGCCTTTAAAATTTATACTGGTTTCGCCGGGCTGTGCACCAATTAACGCCAAATGCCCAATGCTGTGCTTATCTGCCCGTCCGTCTGTGATATCGGCAATGTAAAACTCTTTGGGCGTATACAATAATTTATCGCCTTTCAGGTCGATTAAGGATTCGGAAGGCGGGTACGTGTGCCCGGAACATAAAATACTAGAAGCATTTAACGAAATAATTAAAGTGAGAGCAAATCTAAGTTTCAAGAGGGCGAATTATTTAAAAGCCAAACGTTAAAATGGATTGCATATTTTATTATTAAAGCTTCATTTACAGAATGATGATAGGCTGTCCGAATGTATAGATCGACACGAAAACCCAAATATTTGCAGTTAAAGTTATCCACAGGTATACCACCTTGTTTATAATCAACGTTAAAAAAGCGTTCTCCACATTTGTTAATTACTAATGTGGATTGCATTTTTGCGTTTAGCTATTTTAGCCACATCATCCGCACGCTTTATGATAAAATTGAAGTACCTCACAATATTTGCCCCTGTCTTTTTGGCCCTCCCGGTACTGGCGCAGCAAAACCCATCATTCCACATTAATCACATTTACCAAACTGCCAGCGAGCTTTTAGATAAGGGCAAATTCGCCGCGGCAGCACAGCAATACCGATTAGTAGAAAGCACCCGGCTAAACACCTCTAAGCAATCGAAATTTGAATCGGACTTGAGCTTATTGAAAGAAAACGCACAATATTATGAGGCATTGTGCGCGCTCGAACTGGGTAACGATGATGCCGAAAGTATGTTTTTGAGGTTTATAAAGGAGCATCCCGAAAATCCGCTTACAAAGCTGGCCTATTTCCAGGTGGGCCGGTCATACTTTAAACAGGGTAAATTTCAGGAAGCCCTGGTTTGGTTTAACAAGGTAGATGCTGTTGATTTGAGCGGCGCGCAAAACACGGAATATAAATTCCGTAAAGGGTACGCTTATTTTGTAACAAACGATTATAAAAATGCACAGCTTTTGTTTGCCGAGGTAAAAAATAAAAAGTCGCCATTTACCGATGATGCCGTTTACTACTTCGCTTACATATCTTACCTTAACAAGGATTACCAGTTGGCGCTCGTAAATTTTGAACGACTTAAAAATTCAAAAAAATACGAAAACAGCTATCCATATTACATCACGGCGGTTTACTTTTTAGATAAACGCTATAACGATGTAATTAACTATGCTATCCCTATCATCAACAGTACCAGGCAAGAGCACGAGACCGAAATGCTGCGAATAATTGGTGCATCGTACTTTGCCAAAAATGATTTTGATAACGCCGTAAAATACTACAGCCGTTTTGAAGATGCCGACCGCGGCGCTACCCAAAACACACAGGACAGTTACCAGATGGGTTATGCCTACTACAAAGTAGGTAATTATGGGAAAGCTGCCACCGTGCTCGAAAAATTGATTGCACAAAACGATAACTATAGCCAAAGCGGCAGCTACACCCTCGGCGATGTTTTTCTGAAAATGAATAACAAGCAAAGCGCCCGCAACGCATTCCTGGTAGCATCACGCCTGGATTTTGATAAACAATTGCAGGAAGACGCTCTTTATCAATACGCCAAACTTTCTTACGAACTTGATTTTAACACACAGGCGCTTGATGCCACCCGTTTATATCTAAAAAACTATCCGCGATCCCGTCGCCTGGACGAAGTGAAAACGCTTTTAGGTGAAGAACTGCTTAACTCACGTAATTACAAAGAAGCTGTCGAGATACTGGAGCCTATCCCTAATAAGTCGGCGAGTGCACAGGCAGCTTATCAAAAAGTTACGTACTACCGGGGATTAGAGTTTTACAACGAGCGTGCATTTGAGAACGCCATAGGAATTTTCCTGCGGTCGTTAAAGTATCCTATCGATACCAAAACGCAGGCCCTCACCTATTACTGGATGGCCGAGTCAATGTACGAAGTGCGGAAATACACCGAATCGGTAGATAACTTTAAAGAATTTTTGGACATGCCGGATGCTAAAGAAACGGATGTTTATAACTACGCCAACTACGCATTGGCTTATGCGGCTTTTGGCGGGGAGGACTACCGTACTGCTGCCAGTTATTTCGAAAAGTTTCTGCAAGGCGAAAATAAAGATAGATACACCGTTAATGATGCCATAAGCCGCCTGGGCGATAGCTACTTTGTGATGAAAAGCTATGGAAAGGCGTTAGAAAATTACGACAGGATCATAGCGCAGCAAAGCCAGGGACAGGATTACGCTCTGTTTCAGCGAGGTATTATCCAGGGCTTGCAGGGATCGTTTGATACCAAGATAGCTACCTTAAACAGCGTGCTTTCAAAGTTCCCGAATTCAGACTATGCAGATGATGCATCGTTCGAGATTGCCTACACATACTTCCTGAAAAATGATGGTGCACGGGCAAAAACAGACCTTCAGGCCATGATAGAAAAATATCCGCGGAGCAGCTATATCCCACGAGCCCTTACCACCATCGGCTTGATCGATTACAACGCCGGCGGCAATGATGATGAAGCCGTAGCAGCCTTTAAGCGCGTTGTACAGGATTACTCCTCGAGCGACGAAGCTAAAACCGCGCTGAAACAAATTGAAAAGATCTATACAGATAAAGGCGACGCGCAAACGTTTATTAACTATGCCAACACCACTTCGATAGGTAATTACTCCACTGCCGATCAGGAAAATATCATGTTCGCGGCAGCTAATAACCTTTACCTCCGCAACGATTGGCAGGGTACGGTTAACGCTATTAATGCTTATTTCGATAAGTTCCCGGCCAAACAGATCTATGAAAAACAAGCACGCTTCATCCGGGCCCAAAGTTTAGTGAACCTTAATAAATATGACGAGGCAGTGGTGGATTATAATGTGATCCTGAATGACTGGACCAGCGCTTATACGGAGAAATCGCTGATTGCAATGGCTAAACTGTACATGTCACAAAAGAAATATAACGATGCTATTGTATTTCTAAAACGGTTGGAGACCAACTCCGAGTACAAAGCCGATTATACCTTCGCTATCAACAACCTGCTGGCAAGCTATTCGATGATTAACCAACCGGAAGACGTGGTTAAGTATGTGAAGCTGGTGCGCGAGAACGAAAAAACCGCACAGGAAGATAAATACAAAACCGGCCTTTATGCCGGTAAGGCCTACCTCATGAAAGGTGATACCACAGCAGCCGTGAACGAGTTTGATTATACCGTATCAAACACCAAAACAATTGCAGCTGCCGAAGCTAAATATAACGTTGCCTATGTTGAGTACCTGAAGAGAAGGTACAAGGCATCTCAAAAAACCTGTTTCGACCTGGTAAAAGACCTGCCAAATTACGATTACTGGGTAGCTAAAACATACATTTTATTGGCAGATAACTATGTTGCCCTTAAAGACGATTTCCAGGCCAAGGCAACGCTGCAAAGTATTGTAGATAATTACACAGGCAACGATGATATACTGGGAATAGCCAGGCAAAAGCTGAGCGCTATAGCACCGGCAAAAACACCGGATACCAAACCGGTAACTAAAGAAACTAAACAGGATAACAAAGAACAATAGAAAGAAGACAAGCACATGAATCAAAGATACACCTTCACACTGCTTACCTTGTTAATGGTAGTTTGCTTTGTCCCTGTTATGGCGCAAACAAAGGGTAAGGATAAAAAGCCTGCGGCTAAAGCCACGCAAAAAACTGCGGTTAAAAAAACCACTGCTGCGCCTGTTAAAAAAATCACTAAGGCGGCTATGGTACAGCAAAAAAGTAACGCCAAAACCCTTGGCGATGCTGCCGCAAAAGTTAACACTGCCGATACAACTAGGAAAGGCGGTGCCAATACTCAAAATAATTCAGGCAGTTTATCTGAAGAAATTGTTGTGACTACAGCGTACAAACCGGTACTTGCCGAGGCAGTAAAAATCCGCCGCAACCCCGATCTGGAAGATAAGACGCCATTTAAAGCACCGCTGGTTTACGCGCCAATTGATAAACGGCTGGAGCAGGATAACAACATTAAGGCGTTAGACCCGATGCTGCGCCCTGCGGAGCAGGATTCTTTACAGCTTAATAATTATGTTAAAGTTGGTGCCGGTAGTTTAAAGACCACCTTTGGCGAAGCTTACTTTGGCAACGGCCGCGATCCGGCCCTCCAAGTTGGTGGTTATGCAAAACACCTGGCACAATCTGGCAGCGATTACAATAAACAGAATGACAGCCGTCAGGAATTAGGCGTTTTTGCTAAAAGTATAAATGCCGAAAACACCATTAGCGGCAGCATCAATTACAAACGCCGTGGCACCTATTTTTATGGTTTTGATAATACCGTACCGCCACCGGCAAGTTTTTCCCCGGCCAGGCAAACCTTCAACACTATTGGTGCCGAAGCGGAGTTAGCCAAGAACTATAAAGATGTAGAGAACGATTTTACTTACGCAGTTAAGTTAAAGGGATACATTTTTAACAATGCGTTTAGCGCTAAGGAAAACAATATCGTGTTAAGCGGCTTTTTAAATCAAACTGTTAAACAATTTTATGCCGGCCTGAGTGCCTCGCTAGACCTGAGCACGCAAAAGGATGTAGCGTACGATTACAGCAATAGCATTGTACGGGCCAATCCTTACATCAAATTTCAGGGAGATAATTATAAAATAGATGCAGGGATAAACATTGCCAAAGAGTTTGGATTTTCTGACCGGGTTTTTGTTTTCCCGGCTGCCAAATTAGAACTGCAAGTGATACCTAAATACCTACGTTTATTTGCCGAAGCAAAAGGTGATGTCAACCGATCATCAATACAGGAGTTCACACAAATCAACCCGTTCCTGGGCGAGAATATTGAGATCAAAAATTCGGTAGATCAATTAGATTTGATGGTGGGTTTAAAAGGCACCATAGCGCCGGGATTAGCATTTAAGGCGTCTGTGTTTCGCAATGACGTTAAAAACCTGCCCCTTATCGTAAATAACTTTGCCAATACTTTTAACAAATTCCAGGTAGTATATGACAACGGCAAGGCAATTATCAGCGGTTTTAACGGTGAGCTTGATTTTAAAGCTACTGATACCTTCGACCTGTTTGGCCGTATAGAGTTCAAGGACTACAAACTAGCCAGTGAAGCACAGCCATGGAACCTGCCTAAATTTTTACTGACGGCTGGTACCGCTATCCATATCAACAGCAAGGTTGACGTAACAGGTTCTTTGTTGTTCCGTGGTAGTACCAATGAGCGGCCGGTAACTACAGGCGCAGGCCCCCAATTAAACCCAATTGCTTCATTTGCCGACTTGAGCGGTGGCGTTAACTATAAGGTGAACAAACAGGTATCGGTATTTGTTAAGGCTAACAACGTCCTTAATGCTAATAGCCAAACCTGGTTATATTATCCAAACTATGGATTTAACATTTTCGGCGGCGTGGGCTTTGCTTTCTAACCACAACTCATAAATATTGATATAGATATGCAAACATCAGGCTTAAGATTATTGCGCTTTATAATGCCGGCACTTATAGTTGTTATTTGTTTTAGTAATCAAACAATGGCGCAGCAAATTAAACAAATGGTACGATTGGCAAAGATCCAGGTAGACCCTGCGCAACTCGATAGCTATAATGCTGCTTTAAAACTGCAGATGACAACCGCTGTAAAGCTGGAGCCGGGCGTGTTGACCTATTACGCCGTGGCTGACAAAGCCAACCCATCGCAGATTACCATATTAGAGATCTACGCAGATACGGCTGCCTATAAATTACATATAGAAACACCGCATTTTAAAAAATATAAAGAAACTGTGCAGCACATGGTCAAGTCGTTAGAATTGGTTGATATGGATTTGATAGGGGCTGCTGTTAAACCTGCTGGTTAAGCAACGTTATATGCACCTGGTGCAATACTAAAAGTTGCAAAGGGCGTACCCTGTTTTTTGATGTATTATAATTATCCGTACTTTTAGCGAATGGATGTAGGCTATTTTATAAGCGAGCTGCTTGGGCAGCAAGGTGAGGTAAGCGTACCCGGATTGGGTTATTTTGCACACACGCGTGTAAACGGTTACTATAACGATAAGGAGGCAAAGTTTTACCCACCAAGTTATAGTGTACAATTCGATCCGCAATTTATTGATGATGACGCCCTTGCCCAGCACATTGCCGATAATAAGAATATCTCGCTGGCATCATCCAAATACTTTACAGAAAAATATGTGGCCGGTATATGGCAGCAGGTAGCCATGGGCGATGTATCTGTAGCTAACCTGGGCTGGTTTTACATGGACGATACCCGCCTGGCGTTTCGGTCAAATACCGCGCAGGATGCTGACCCGGAATTTTTTGGTTACCCGGCCTTACAAGTCTACAAACTAGGCCAGAAACCGGCAAACGCCCTGGATGACCTATTTACGCCTGCCGATGTAAATATCAGCGCCCCGGAAGCAGTTACAGAGACACAAGCCGAAGCCTTGCAGTTTGAAACAGATTTAGAGCACGAGCAGTACCTGGTTGAGCTTACCGCACAGCGTCGTCGTAAAACATTGTTTGTTTTTATCGGCCTGGCCATAGCGTTAGCCGGACTGGTTTATTTTTTATACACCAAATACGATAGATCGGCCTTTGACCTGGAGACGCCTAAAGCCAAGGCTCAGCCAAAAAAACAACCCGGCGTCAAATCCAAACGGGTGCTGATGAACGGTGATTCAACAAAAGCAGGTAGCGCTGATGATACCATCCACATTGTGAAATTTGACCAGGGAAAAAAAGTTTATGTACCTGAGCCGGATACACTTGCCAAAAAAATAGCCAACGCACCTGTAGAACTCCCCGCCGAGGAAGAAGCAACTTCAGTAGCGCCGCGGTACGAGATACTGGGGGGCGCTGTCGCCACTACTGCTGATGCTAATGTGGTGATTGCTAAATACAGGAGAATGGGTTTTAGTGCACATGTACTGGATAATGTGCCGGGCCGCAAACGCAAAATTACTCTTGGTACCTTTACTACACGTGCCGATGCCATTGCTGCACAGCAAAAAATTATAGCCACCGGCAAAATAAAACCTGCCGAGATCTACATACAACCTTACAACGTTAAATAATATTTGTACTATAATTCAGTTTTAAACAAAACCAAAAAGAAAGAGATAGATGATGATGTTATTATTGCAGGTTGCCGATACCACCGCAAAATTGATAGATACCGCTGCGCGTACCACCCAACAATTAGCTACCCAACCAACGGAAGAACTGCGCTTTGGCGATCTGCTGCTAAAAGGTGGCTGGGTAATGGTTCCAATTGGTATTTTGGCGGTGCTGGGTTTGGTTATCTTTTTCGAAAGGTTTTTTACTATTCAAAAAGCATCTAAAAACGAGTCGCATTTAATGACACAGGTACGCAGCAGTATTTTAAGCGGCAATGTTGAGGCTGCAATGGCTATCTGCCGCAGCATCAATTCGCCTTTGGGCCGTATGCTGCAAAAAGGATTGCTGCGCATTGGCCGCCCTATTAAGGATATCGAAGGCGCCATTGAGAATGTTGGCAAACTAGAAGTATCCAAACTTGAAAAAAACATAGGCATTATTGGCATTGTGGCAGGTATCGCACCCATGTTTGGTTTCCTGGGTACCATTGCCGGTGTTATCAAGATCTTTTATGATATCTCTAAAACCGATAACATCAGCATGGGCGTTATCTCGGGTGGTTTGTACGTAAAGATGGTTACATCGGCCGCAGGCCTGTTTGTGGGTATCATCGCTTATGTGTGCTACCATATTTTAAATATGATGGTCGATAAAGTGATTCTTAAACTGGAAACCGATGCCATTGAATTTATTGATCTGTTAGAGGAGCCGAGCAAATGAACTTAAGAAAGAAAAACAGGGGCGCATCGGCAGAGGTGCATACCTCGGCCATGAATGATATCATGTTCTTCCTGCTATTGTTCTTTTTGATTGCATCTACCGTTACTAACCCAAATGTTATCAAGCTGATGCTGCCTAAATCATCCAGCGGGCAATCGGTATCAAAAAAAACCATCACGGTATCGGTAACCAAAGAACTGAAGTACTTTGTAGATAAAAAAGAAGTGGCCGTTTCCGATTTGCAGCCTACCCTTGCCCAATACAAAACACTGGCGACAGAATTAACCATTGTGTTGTATGTAGACCGTACGGTAGCCATACAGGATGTGGTGCAAATAATGGACATTGCCCAAAAACTGAATATTAAACTGGTACTGGCAACAGAACCTAAAGGATAAGTTAGGTGGCCTGGTTTGTGTTAATTGTGCCCTGTAAACACACACACCGCAAACCCGAAAACTGGTAACAGAATTTAAATGAACTACATCGACGATAACAATTATCCCAAAGCGTTTGCTGCAACGGCTGTTATACTGGCCGTGGTGATAGCGTTATGTTATTTTATCGTGTTCCGCTCGCCTACCAGGCATGAAGATGGTACCGGTGGAATACTGGTGAACTACGGCACTGTAGATGAAGGCATGGGAAGCGATTAC